>CAJTGF010000005.1 GCA_910575585.1 Clostridiaceae bacterium | reverse complement strand
GATGAGACCAGGAAAACAGGAGGGCCTCACCCCGAGTGTTTTCCGCTTTGGGCTCATCGGAATGTTCGGCATATCTGAACCCGGACGGGACAGCTCTCCTCTGACTGGCCTCACGACTATCCCAGCCCATTGCTCACTCAACAATACAGCAATAGAAAAACTTAAAGATACATCGAAAAGTATTTTAAACCACATTGCAAATATGTAAGATCAATGATATCATATATGGGACAATCTATGTGGAGGCAGTCAATATGTGTATTACAAAAACTCAGATTCATGAACTGGACAGTATTATAAGCAGACTAAATTCAATAGATACGGACGAGGAAAAGGATCAATTTCTCAAATGCAACGTGGAGGATGTGGACCTTTTTCTTGAAACGCTGAAAAAAGTAAACAAGAGCAAATTGAAGAATGGTAAGAAAAGGTCCGCAGCCAAAAAGGAAGCGGGTTCCTCTTATGAGAGATCAACGGTATTCGAGATTTTTCAAAATACCAGTCTCAATGAGATCGTGGCAAACTACTTAAAAGCTGAGTTGGTGGCTATGTACTGCTCTGTTTACAGTTCCAGGCCGTTATCTGCTGACAACAAGGAGAGGATAGCCCAGGCGATCAAAGGATATATCCATGACATGTCCAGAGCCGAAACATTGCTGGGCGGATTGTGAATGATCTGATATAACAGAAAAAGGAGTCAGTGAAAATTATGACAACCTATAACATCGCCATTGACGGCCCTGCCGGGGCCGGTAAAAGTACCATCGCCAAAAAAGCGGCGGCAAAGCTGGGATTTATCTATGTGGACACCGGAGCCATGTACAGGGCCATGGCCTTATACTGCCTGCGGGAGGGGATCCGTCGGGAGGATGAGCAGGCGGTGGAAGCTGCCTGTCCTAAGATGGCCATCTCCCTTAAGTATCAGGACGGGGCGCAGCAGGTGCTGTTAAACGGTGAGGACGTGTCCGGCCTTATCCGGACGGAGGAAGTAAGCGCCATGACATCTGCCATATCAGTATACGCCCCGGTGAGGCAGAAGCTTCTGGAGCTGCAAAGGGAGCTTGCCGGCGAGGAAAACGTTATTATGGACGGCCGGGATATCGGCACCTGCGTGCTTCCATGGGCTCAGACCAAGATCTATCTGACAGCCGGCAGCCATGTACGGGCCCTGCGCAGATATAAAGAACAGCAAGAAAAAGGTCTGATGTGTAATTTGGAAGAAATTGAGCAAGATATTATAGAGAGGGATTATCGTGACATGCATCGGGACATTGCTCCTTTAAAGCAGGCAGAGGACGCGGTCTATCTGGACTCCTCGGACATGACCATTGACCAGGTGGTGGACGCCATCATAAAGGAAGCCGCCAAGCGGGGGCTGGAGGTAAGGGATTAGATGGAAGTGCTGGTGGCAAAGACGGCCGGTTTCTGCTTCGGCGTGGAGCGGGCGGTCCGCAAGGTTTATGAGCAGATCGAGACAGGCCATGGCCCCATCTGCACGCTGGGACCGATCATCCACAATGAAGAGGTGGTAAAGGATTTGGAGGAAAAGGGGGTTCGGGTCCTTTCGGACGAAGAAGGGCTTGAGGCGCTTGACAGGGGGACCGTGATCATCCGCTCCCATGGGGTGGGCAAGGCGGTCTATGACCGGATAAAGGCCAGAGGACTTTCTCTGGTGGACGCCACCTGTCCCTTTGTGAAAAAGATCCATCGGATCGTGGAGGAGCAAAACAGCAAAGGGCGGCGCATCATCATCATCGGCGACCGGGACCACCCGGAGGTAAAAGGCATTGAGGGGTGGGGCGATAAACGGACGCTGGTGGTCAAAGACGAGAAAGACATGGCCGGTTTGCCCGATTTTACGGGGGAAAAGCTGTGTATTGTGGCCCAGACGACATTTAATTACAATAAATTTCAAGATTTAGTTGAAAAATTTTCGGAAAAGGGTTATGATATACTTGTTTTAAATACGATTTGCAATGCAACACAGGAAAGACAAATAGAAGCTGGACGTATAGCTTCGCAGGTAGATGCCATGATTGTTGTAGGCGGAAAGAGCAGTTCCAATACCCGCAAACTGTACGAGATATGCCGAAAGGAGTGTAAAAACACCTATTACATTCAAACTGTGGGCGATTTTGATCCTGAAAGTGTAAGTTCTGTGCGCAGCGTAGGTATTACAGCGGGGGCTTCTACCCCCAAGAATATTATTGAGGAGGTTCATACGAATGTCAGAGGTATTAAATGAGTTTGAACAAATGTTGGAAGAATCGTTGAAAACAATACGTACAGGAGAGATTGTCACTGGTAAGGTCATCGATGTGAAAGAAGACGAGATCGTCTTGAACATTGGCTATAAGTCCGACGGCATTATTCCCAGAAATGAATATACCAATGAATCCGGTGTCGATCTTACCACGGTAGTAAAAGTGGGAGACGAGATGGAAGCCAAAGTCATCAAGGTCAACGACGGCGAGGGCCAGGTTGCCTTATCCTACAAGAGGCTGGCGGCTGACAGAGGCAACAAGAGGCTTGAGGAGGCGTTTAACAACCAGGAAGTGCTGACCGCCAAGGTTGCCCAGGTTCTGGACGGGGGCCTTAGCGTTGTGGTGGAGGAGACCAGAGTGTTCATCCCCGCAAGCTTAGTATCCGATTCCTATGAGAGAGATCTCTCCAAATACGCGGGTCAGGAGATTGAGTTCGTGATCACGGAGTTCAATCCCAGAAGGAGAAGGATCATCGGTGACAGGAAGCAGCTGATGGTGGCCAGGAAGGCAGAGATGCAGAAGGCTTTGTTTGAGAGGATCCAGATCGGCGACCGGGTAGAGGGCGTTGTGAAGAATGTTACGGATTTTGGCGCGTTTATCGACCTGGGCGGCGCAGACGGACTGCTGCACATCTCCGAGATGTCCTGGGGCCGTGTGGAGAACCCCAAGAAGGTATTTAAGGCTGGGGAGAAGCTGGTGACCATGATCAAGGATATCAACGGCGAGAAGATCGCTTTGAGCCTTAAGTTCCCGGAGGCCAACCCATGGGCTGACGCCGCTTCCAAGTATGGCGCAGGCAATATCGTTGTGGGCAGAGTGGCCAGGATGACGGACTTCGGCGCCTTTGTGGAGCTGGAGCCGGGAGTGGACGCCCTCCTTCACGTATCCCAGATCTCCAGAGAGCATGTGGAGAAGCCGGCGGATGTTCTGTCCATCGGTCAGGAGATCGAGGCTAAGATCGTTGACTTCAACGAGGCGGACAGAAAGATCAGCCTGAGCATGAAGGCGCTCCAGATGCAGCCCATGCAGGATGATTATGATGTTGTGGATGTTGACGTGGAGGCTATGGCAGCGGAGGATATGTAAGCTTCGCGGGCCTTCCCATAGAGAGGATCTGACCGCCGGCCCCATGGCTGGCGGTTTTTTGCGGAGAGGAAAAACGTGTCCCAAGCACGTTTTTCCTGCGTATAGAAGCGCTTTTGGCATGCAGGGAGAGACGTTATGGAGATCAAGGTCATTGTAGTGGACAATTCGCCGGAGCTTAAGGAACGGCTGACATCGATATTATCTGCCATGGAGGGCGTAAGATTTTTGAAAAGCTTTGACGACGCCGTGGCGGCCATGCAGTTTGTGGAGGAGAATCCGGTGGATCTGGTGTTCTCCGACGTGGTGATGCCGGAGATCAGCGGAATCACCCTGGCTTCCATGATTTACCAGCGTGAGTCCCACCCGGAGGTGGTCCTGCTGTCAGGGATTCCGGGGTTCTCCCTGGAAGCGTGGAAGATCCGGGCCTTTGGATTTATCATCAAACCTTATACCAAAGCCCAGATTGCGGACATGATCAAGAAATACCGTCAGGCAGCAAAGGACGGGCTTTTGGAGCGTGATGTGGTGTATTAATGCAGCGATGTAGCAGAGGGCAAAAGGGCAGCTTCTGCCTGGAAATAGCCGATCGGATGAAGATTTCTTCTCCGGTCGGTTTTTTTATTAAAATGCTTGACAAACAATATTATATGACATATAATATAGAAAAATAAATAATATTATATAGGAAACCAAGAGACAAAGCGAGAGACAAGGAGTGGAGTGATGGTATTTAACACAGGCGCAGCCCTTTTGGATGCGATCGTCCTTGCGGTGGTGTCAAGGACTGTAAAAGGAACCTATGGCTACAAGATCACCCAGGATGTGAGGGGGGTCATAGAGATCTCGGAATCAACCCTTTACCCGGTTTTACGCAGGCTTTTGAAGGAGGAATGTCTGGAGGTGTACGACCTTGCTATTGACGGAAGGAACCGAAGGTATTACCGGATCACGGAGAAGGGCCGAATACAGCTGAATCTGTACCGGGGCGAGTGGGCTGTCTATTCCGGAAGGATCTCACGTATATTGGAGGAGCTAAACGATGAACAGAAATGAGTTTATGGAAAAGCTGGAATATCTTTTGTCCGATATCCCGCAGGAGGATAAGGCCGATGCCATCGCCTACTACAGGGATTATCTGGAGGAAGCGGGGGATGATGATAAGAAGGCCATGGAGGACTTCGGGAGCCCGGAGCGGATCGCGGCCATTATCCGGTCGGAACTGGCGGGGAATCTGGAGGACGGCGGGGCGTTTACGGAGCGGGGCTATGAGGATGAGCGGTTTCGGGAACCCAACTATCAGGTAGCCAAAAGGCTTGACCTGCCGGAGGGCGGGCAGGGACAACAGGAAGAGAACGCCTGGCAGCAGGCCCCGAAAGGCGAAGACAGCCGGCAGGGCAGGCAAAAATTTAAGACCAGCGGACCTTTAAAGATTGTTTTGTGGATCATATTGCTGTTTGTATCAGCCCCGGTGTGGCTGGGCGTGGGAGGAACGTTAGCAGGACTTTTTGCCGGAGGGCTGGGACTGCTGCTGGGGCTTATCATTCTTTTGGCAGTGCTGACCTTTGCCCTTCTTTTAGGCGGCGCAGGGCTGTGCGTAGTGGGCATTTTGGGTATGGTACGGTGGGTATCCAGCGGGCTTTTGATGTTCGGAGCCGGGGTGGCGGTCATAGGATTGGGGCTTTTGAGCCTTATGGCGTCTATTTTCTTTTACGGGAGATTTATCCCGTGGCTGATTCGAGCCGGTGTTGACGCAGTCAGCAGACTGGTCCATGGAAGGAGGAAAGGGAGATGAAAGGTTGGGTAAAGGGAATGCTCATAGCTTCCGTGGCGTGTATCGGCGCAGGGACCCTGCTGTGCGCCGGCGCCTGGGGCATGGGAGGCAGGTTTTACTACTTCCGGAACAGGAATTTTGGGATCACGGAAGAGAAAATGGCCCAAATTGCGGAAGATGAGATCGTCATGGAGGACGCGTACAGAGAGGCGGATGCCCGAAAGGCCGATGGCGTAGCTGGGGAAGGCCAGATAAAGGAAGGCGATGTCATTCCTAAGCAGCCCTCCGGCGCAGGGGCAGAGGCCAAGTCAGGGGGGACCATCGTAAGGAAGCTGGAGATCGAAGTGGCCGGCGGCTGGGTGGAAGTGGTGCCGGATGATTCCACGGATCAGATCGTGGTCGCCAGCAGCCATGAGGATTACCGATGCCGCCAGGAGTTAGACGGGGATAAGCTGGAGATCTATGTGGGGCTGGACCTTGACTTTGATCACTGGCTGGACAGCGGCGCATGGCATGGATGGGACGGCAGCGGAGATGGTGAGCCGGCTGCCACCATCAGGATCCCGGCAGGTGTCTGTTTTGACCAGGCGGATCTGGAGGTGAAGGCCGGCGTGGTGTCCGTAAGGCAGTTATCCGCCAAGAAGATGGATCTGGAGGTGAAGGCTGGATCTTTGGAGGTGGCAGAAGGCAGCGTCCAGGAGTTGGATGGAGAGTGTAAGACCGGGGAGCTGATCTACGAGGGCCAGG
Organism: Clostridiaceae bacterium; assembly: GCA_910575585.1. Classification (GTDB taxonomy): domain Bacteria; phylum Bacillota; class Clostridia; order Lachnospirales; family Lachnospiraceae; genus UBA3402. The sequence continues at coordinate 157,500 of CAJTGF010000005.1, read as the reverse complement.
TTGGCCGGGAGATGAAGGCGGAATGTTCCACCGGCAGCGTTCAGTATGTCATAGACGGGAGCCAGGAGGACTTTTGGTATGAGGTGGATGCCGCCATAACCGGATCTGTTAGGATCGACGGTGAGGAAAATGGGCTCTTGGAGAGGGATCATGTCATCCATAACCCCGGGGCAGCCAAGAAGGCCAGTCTGGAATGTAAGACCGGAGTGATCGACATATCGTTTCAATAATAAAGGAGACTGCGCGCAGCAAGCGGCAAGAAAGGAGCATTATCATGGATTTTGGAAAAAAACTGTACAGATCGGGGACAAACCGCATGCTTTGCGGTGTGTGCGGAGGCATCGGGGAATATCTCAACATAGACCCTACGCTGATCAGGCTTGTCTGGGCGATCTTTGCCTGCACGGGGGCGGGGACTCTGGCGTATTTTGTGGCTGCCATCATTATCCCGCTGGATGATTTCCGGTAAGGGTCACGGAATAGGATCCGGGAAAACGGGTATACTCTCTAATGAATTGAGGAAAGGAGTATACCCGCAACTATGTCTAAGAAGAAAAATGAAAAGCCTTTTGACCCGGCAAGCCTGAAAACACCGGAGGAGCTGCTGAAATTTGAGATTGCCACGGAGCTGGGGCTTAGCGATAAAGTGATGGAAAACGGATGGCGCAGTCTGACGGCGAAAGAGAGCGGCAGGATCGGCGGCCTCATGACCAAGCGGAAACGGGAGCTGAAGCGGGAGGCACTGAAAGAGGAGGAGATAACGTAGGAGATCTTCAAAGGGTGGGACACAAAGGCAAAATAGGCGTCCGGGCCGGCTGTTGCTTAGCCGTCCCGGAGGGCTAAAATTTGACAGCAAAAATTGACGGTAAAATTTGCAAAAATATACTTGCCAAAACAGGAGAAGTGTGTTAGAATAACATTCGTTGCAGGAAGTGACGCCGGCCTGTCGGAATGGCAGACGAGGTGGACTCAAAATCCATTGGTAGCGATACCGTGCGGGTTCAAGTCCCGCGGCCGGCACTCCTTGGCAGGGGCGATCGCCGGATTTTCAGTGAAACTGAGGATCCGGCGGTTTTTCTTTTTATGACCCAGCGAAAACAGCCAAAACGCGGTCCCGTTGTTTTTTGGCAGGTAAACAAAGGATCACGTCAGCTTCGGCAGCACGTTCTTGGGATGGTCCAGGATGACCATGCTGGCCGAGTAGTCCATGTAGTGGGGCTTATGGTGGATGATAACCAGCCAGCGCCCGTTAAAATATTTGATATAATGGCTGAATACCTCGGAGTCCAGGGCAGTACCCAGAAGCAGCAGGGTGTCGGCCTTTCCGATCTCCAGGGTGGTCTTTGTCATCCTCTGGCTGTCCACCATCTCGCCGAAAAGGGATACCAGGGGACGGACAGGGATGTTGCAGTGTTCGCACAGCGGGACCTTGCGCTTGGAATTTTTTATGTATTCCAGCGGGTATGTCTTTTTGCACCGTGGGCAGTGATTGTCGTAGATAGTGCCGTGGAGGTTGATCACGTTTTTGCAGCCGCCTCTGCGGGGGATATCGTAAATATTGCTGGTGATGGTGCAGTGGAGATGGCCGTTTTGCTCCAGGGCAGCCAGGGCAGGTCCGGAGGCGGTCAGTTCTGGAGGAAAATCCAGCATCTCGTTGCGGTAAAAGGTGAAGAAAAGCTCCGGGCGGGTGTTGTAGAATCCGCTGGTGTACAGCTCGTCGGAGCAGTAGCCGTATTTCTCCTCAATGGCGTAGGCTTTTTCCTGCTTCTTCACGCCGATAAAGCCGCCCTCCTCCATCATGCCTGAGCCGCACAGGGCCACGGTGTAGCGGCTGTTGTCCAGGATTTTTTGTAATAGGATAATCTTGTCATCCATTGCCAGTTCCCCTTTCCAATTTGTACACGATTTGGGTATCAATACGTATGTGATGAATATGTCCATTATACTACATATTTTATACAAAATCCACAGAAAATTGAAGATAAATTAATAAATTATCAAAAATTTGACGGTAAATACAGTGGGTTTGCCGTAATTAGATCATCAATATACCAAGTACAGACGTTGCCGATGATAGGGGGGCAGAGGCGAGGTCAAGAAAGGGAAAAGAAAGTGTAACATCCTGCTGTAAGGATGTTACACGTTTTTCCCGTGGATGGGCAGACGAATCGATTAGCTAAGGTAATTTTTCATGGTTTTTAGGGCGTTTTTTTCTAAGCGGGACACCTGGGCCTGGCTGATGTGAATCTCCTCCGCCACCTCGGTCTGGGTTTTTCCCTCAAAAAAGCGCATATCAATGATGTGGCGCTCCCGCTCCGGAAGCCGCTTCATGGCCTCGCTTAGGGAGATATCTTCCACCCAGTTTTCCTCCAGGTTTTTTTTGTCGCTGATCTGGTCCATGACATACAAAGGATCCCCGCCGTCGGTGTACACCGGCTCATAGAGGCTTACAGGGGTCTGGATGGCGTCCAGGGCGTAGGTGATCTCCTCCTTGCTGATGCCGATCTCCTGGGCGATCTCCATGATGGTAGGCTCCTTGGCGTTTTTGCGGGTCAGGCCCTCTCTGGCGTAGATGGCCTTGTAGGCGGTGTCCCGCAGGGAACGGCTGACCCGGATGGAATTGTTGTCCCGAAGATACCGGCGGACCTCGCCTAAGATCATAGGCACGGCGTAAGTACTGAACTTGACGTTCTGGGACGTGTCAAAATTGTCGATGGCTTTAATAAGGCCGATGCATCCGATCTGGAATAAATCGTCCACATTCTCATTGCTGCCGGAAAAACGCTGGATAACGCTTAAAACCAGCCGTAGATTGCCTTTGATGTACTGCTCCCTGGCCTCTTTATCCCCCTGTTTGATCCGTTTAAACAGTTCCTCTTTTTCCTCGTTGTTCAGTAACGGAAGCTTCGCCGTATTGACTCCGCAGATCTCAACCTTGTATAGTGACATATCCATTACCTCCGCAAACTTCTTTTCCATTACAGCCCTATCCGTAAATCTGCATATCTGTAAATCAGCATCCAGATTTGGGATGGATTGGGCGGGCTGTAAGGTTCTATGAGAATGATGTACGGATTTCCATGGATTTATGCGGTTGGACGGCTGAAAATAATTTCCTGTGGAATTTCAGGGCTTGGCCTTGACAGTTTTTTTCAGGAACGGGAAAGATTTTTGTGATACAGGATCAAAAGCCCTTTCAGCAGCAGGTCGTCCTCGTAGGCAATGGCATGGCGGCACAAAGGGGTGATAAATTTGGCCAGACCTCCCGTGGCCACCAGAGAAGCGCTTGTGCCCAGCTCTTTTTCCATGCGGTCGATGATCCCGTCGATCATGGCCGCATTGCCGTACATGATGCCGGCGCGCATGCAGTCAATGGTATTTTTTCCGATGACGCTGCCGGGGACGTCCAGGCTGATGTAGGGCAGTTGCGCCGTCTTGCCGCTTAAGGAATCCAGGGACACCTTAAGCCCGGGAAGGATAACGCCGCCGATGTAATTGCCGCCATGGTCCACCACGCTCATGGTGGTGGCGGTGCCCATGTCGATGATGATAATGGGGCAGGGATAATTTTTTATGGCAGCCACCGAGTCCACGATCATATCCGCGCCTACGGTCTTAGGGTTGTCCATCAAAATATTCATGCCGGTCTTCATGCCGGAGCCTACCAGCATAGGCTCAAAGCCGAAGATCTTTTTGACGGCGGAGCGCAGGGTGGCGTTAAGCGGCGGCACTACGGAGGAGATGATGCCTCCGGATATGTCGGATAAGGGGATGTTGTGGATCTCCAGGACATTTTTGATATTTACGGCATACTCCAGATCCGTTTTGTTGTGGTTGGTGGTGACCCGCTCCACAAAGTAGGTCTTTTTATCGTCAATGGCTCCGATGACGATGTTGGTATTGCCCATATCGATTGCCAAAATCATAGAAGACTCCTTTCCACAAAAAAGGTTGTGTGATATACTTACTGTGTCGCAAAAAAAGATTAGCATATTTTTGGGAAAATTTCAAGAAAGCGGCAGACCAGCCCTGAAAAGGCGGATTTGGGAGGAAAAGACATGTTAAGTGGAAAGACGGTAGTTTTGGGGGTCAGCGGCGGCATAGCGGCCTACAAGATCGCAAGTTTGGCCAGCAGCTTAAAAAAGCTTAGGGCTAATGTGCAGGTGATTATGACCAGGAACGCCACGGAATTTATCACCCCCGTGACCTTTGAGAGTCTTACGGGCAATAAATGCCTGGTGGACACCTTTGACCGGAATTTTGAGTTCAGCGTGGAGCACGTGGCTCTGGCCAAGATGGCGGATATCTTTATGCTGGCCCCGGCCACGGCCAATGTGATCGCCAAAGTGGCCCACGGGATCGCGGACGACATGCTGACCACCACGTTTCTGGCCTGTCATTGCCCCAAATACCTTGCCCCGGCCATGAATACCCATATGTTTGATAATCCCGTGACCCAGGATAATCTGAATGTGTGCCGGTCCTACGGGATGCATGTCATTGACCCGGCAGTGGGATATCTGGCCTGCGGCGATACGGGGGCAGGGAAGATGCCCCAGCCGGAAACGCTTTTGAACTATATTATCCATGAGATCGGCCACGAAAAAGATCTGGCGGGAAAGAAGATATTGGTTACCGCAGGTCCCACCAGGGAAGTGCTGGACCCGGTGCGGTATCTGACCAACCACTCCACGGGAAAGATGGGATACGCCATCGCCAAAGCGGCGGCAAGCCGCGGGGCAGAAGTGACCCTGGTGACAGGGCCTGTAAACCTGGAAAAGCCGGTATTTGTCAAAGTGATCCGGATCGAAAGCGCCAGGGAGATGTTTGAGGCGGTGAAAGCGGTGAGCCAGGACCAGGACGCAATCATCAAAGCCGCCGCCGTGGCGGATTACCGGCCGGTCTTTACAGCCCAGGAGAAGATGAAGAAAAAGGACGGGCAGCTAACCCTTGCGCTGGAGCGGACGGACGACATTCTGGGATATTTGGGACAAAACAAGAGGGAAGGCCAGTTTCTGTGCGGATTTTCCATGGAGACCCAGGATCTGGTGGAAAATTCCAGGGCGAAGCTGATAAAGAAAAACCTGGATATGGTGGTGGCCAACAACCTGAAAGTGGAGGGAGCAGGGTTCGGCACAGACACCAATGTGGTGACGCTGATTACCAGACAGGAGGAGATCGCCCTTGAAAAGATGAGCAAGGACCAGGTGGCAGACGAGATACTGACAAGGATCTTTTGAAAAAACTTGACGCGGAAGCGGAATGATACTACAATGATTAGGCATTTTATGGAAATGAAAGCGGAGGAATTATTTTGTCAACGATAGCAGAGGAAATAAAGAAACGGAGAACATTTGCCATCATATCCCACCCGGATGCGGGAAAGACCACGCTGACGGAGAAGTTTCTTCTCTATGGAGGGGCCATTAACCTGGCGGGAACGGTAAAGGGCAGGAAGGCCACCAAGCATGCGGTGTCAGACTGGATGGAGATTGAGAAGGAGAGAGGGATCTCGGTTACCTCGTCGGTAATGCAGTTTGAGTACGACGGTTACTGCATCAATATTTTGGACACGCCGGGGCATCAGGATTTCTCGGAGGATACGTACCGGACCCTTATGGCGGCCGACAGCGCGGTCATGGTCATCGACGGCTCCAAGGGCGTGGAGGCCCAGACCATTAAGCTGTTTAAGGTGTGCGTCATGAGGGGCATTCCCATTTTCACCTTTATCAACAAGATGGACCGGGAGGCAAGGGATCCCTTTGAGTTGATGGATGACATCGAAAACGTGCTGGGGATCCGTACATGCCCCATTAACTGGCCCATTGGCTGCGGAAAGAATTTTAAAGGGGTCTATGACCGGGAGAAAAAGCAGATCACCACATTTACGGCGGCTATGGGCGGCCAGAAGGAGGTGGCGTCAAGAACCTTTGACGTGGAGGGGGCGGACGTGGACGCCGTCATCGGGAAAGACTACCATGAACAGCTTAGGGAGGAGATCGAGCTTTTGGACGGGGCGGCGGACGAGTTTGATCTTGGGCGGGTGCAGCGGGGGGACTTATCCCCGGTATTTTTCGGCTCGGCCCTGACCAATTTCGGCGTGGAGACGTTTTTGCGCCATTTCCTTGATATGACCTCATCCCCTCTGCCCAGGATGACCCTGACAGGGGAGATCGATCCGTTTAAGGAGAAGTTTTCCGCCTTTGTGTTCAAGATCCAGGCCAATATGAACAAGGCCCACAGGGACAGGATTGCTTTTATGAGGATCGTTTCGGGGAAATTTGAGGCCGGCATGGAGGTAAACCATGTCCAGGGAGGAAAGAAGATGCGCCTGTCACAGCCCCAGCAGTTAATGGCCCAGGATAGGAAGATCGTGGAGGAGGCTTATGCCGGGGATATTATCGGCGTGTTTGACCCGGGGATCTTCTCCATCGGGGATACTTTATGTCTTTCCAATGAAAAATTTCAGTATGAGGGCATCCCTACTTTTGCCCCGGAGCATTTTGCCAGGGTCCGCCAGGTGGATACCATGAAGCGGAAGCAGTTTATAAAAGGGGTCAACCAGATCGCCCAGGAAGGCGCTATTCAGATCTTCCAGGAGTTTAACACGGGGATGGAGGAGATCATCGTAGGCGTGGTGGGAGAGCTGCAGTTTGAGGTTTTGACCTACCGGCTGGAAAATGAGTACAACGTGGAGGTGAAGCTGGAGAAACTGCCCTATGAGTACATCCGGTGGGTGGAGAACAAGGGCCAGGTGGATGTGGCCAAGATCCAGGGCACCTCGGATATGAAGAGGATCAAGGACTTAAAGGACAACCCGCTTTTGCTGTTTGTCAACAGCTGGAGCATCGGCATGGTCCAGGACCGGAATCCGGACCTGGTGATGGCGGAGTTTGGGCGCAATTAATGCTTGAGATAAAACAGAAACATAGGAGGGGTTCTGTAACCGTAACGGATACAGAACCCCTCTATATTTCCTTGCAGCATCGGTCTTATCAATCGAAAAACTTACTTCCGGATCAGCTTAAACTGGCTTACCAGATTTCGCAGCGCCTGGGCCTGGCTGGAAAGCTCTTCGCTGGTGGCGGCGCTTTCCTCGGCAGTGGCGGAGTTGGTATGCACCACGGAAGAAATCTGATTCATGCCCTCGGTGACGTTGCTTAAGGAGGAGGACTGCTGTGCGGCTGCTGCGGCGATCTTATCCACAAGGCTGGAGACGGTCTCTGTGGTCTTTACCACTTTCATCAGCGACTGGGCCGTCTCGTCAGCGATCCGTCTGCCCTTATCCACGGCTTTGACCGCGCCCTCGATCAATTCGGAAGTGCTGTTGGAGGCATCGGCTGACTTGCTGGCAAGGTTGCGCACCTCGTCGGCCACCACGGCGAACCCTTTGCCGGCGGTCCCTGCCCGGGCCGCCTCCACGGCCGCGTTAAGGGCCAGGATGTTGGTCTGGAAAGCAATGTCCTCAATGGTCTTGATGATCTTGCCGATCTCGGCGGACTTTTTGCCGATGTCGTCCATGGCTTCCATCATCTCCTGCATCTGCTGATTGCAGGTGGTGGTATCGGCGCCGGATGCGCCGGAGTGTTCTCTGGCTTCCTGGGCGTTTTGGGACGTATCCTGCACATGGGACAGGATGCCTTCAATGGTGGCGGCCAATTCCTGGATGGAAGCGGCCTGTTCCACGGCACCCTGGGAAAGGGCCTGTGCGCCGGATGCCATCTGGGCGCTTCCGGAGGATACCTGGTCCGCGGACAGCTCGATCTGTCCTAAGGTGGCGCTTAAATGGTTCCTCATCTGGCGGACAGACGCCAGCACGCCTTCAAATGCGCCTACATAGCTGTCCTCCGCCTTGGTTCTGACGGTAAAGTTCCCCTCCGCCATCTCCGCCAGCACATATTTAAGATCTGTCACAATATGGTTTAGGTTGGCGGTCATCTGGGCAAATGCCTTTGACAGCATGCCGATCTCATCCTCCCCGTCGGTTTGGATGGTCACGTCAAGGTTGCCGCGGGCGATGCTGTTGGCAGCCTCCACAACTCCCTGGACAGGGCTTAGGACCTTTCTAAGAACTGCCACGATGGTCAGGATGATAACAGCCAGGGCAATGACGGAAAGTGCCACCATCCAGTAGACGGTGCCTTTGACGGCATTGTCAATGTCACGGTTGCTGATGGCTGTCAGGGACCACCAGGTCTGATCCGCCGCGTGGATGGGAGAGAAGTACCGGGTCACCTTGCGCCCGTCTTCACGGGTGGTCTCTAAGTGGAACGCCTGCCCCTGAGCCATGCCCTCCTGGATCTTTGCCAGCTGCGCCTTGTCCGGCGTGAACTCGGCCATGGTCCTGCCGATATCCGCCTTGTCCTCACTGTCATAGACAATGACCCCGGCCTGGTTGTAGATGGTGCAGTACAGGCTGGGAAATGTCTTGCTGGAGGTGTTGACCTTGTCAAAGTTATTTACTTTGATGTCGGTCATGACCACTGCTTTTAACACATTGTTGTAGATAACCGGGCTGGCGTAGGTTACCATGGTAATGCCGTTGTACGCATACGGGTCCGTGACCACCGGCTTTTTGGCCGTAGCCGCCATCTTGTAGTAGATCTCGTTGGAGTAAGTCTCATAAGGTCCAAAGGGGGCCACATCCCCGTCGGTGTCCTCTTCGCTTACATAGAAGGCGTAATCCGGAATGTCCGACTGGAACTGGCTGGGCTCAAACATGACGCCCACCCCGGCCAGATCCTCGTTGAAAGCTGCGCTGCTGCGGGCGGTCTCCCGCAGGTACACTTCGATGTCATAGTTGGTAGGCGTCAGCACCTTGTCATAGATGGCGCTTTCACACAATTCCACGGCAGCAGGGTCCGTGGGGACTTCGAGCCAGGAAGGGTTGTCTGCCGCAACCTTATAAGCCTGTTCCAGATACGATTCCATATATTGGGCCACGGTCTCGGCCTCGTCAAAGATCGTCTGGATCTGAAGGGCATTGGCCTTGGAAATGGATTCCAGCTGCTCATAGGTGGAAGCCACAATGGCCTTTCTGGACATGAACACCGAACTTCCGATGAGGATCACCAGGATAAGCGAAAGGACGCTTCCGATGATCAGCGACAGTTTAGGCGCCAGTTTCATTTTTTTTAACATAATAGTCTCCTTCCCCCGGTTTTTCTTTGTCAGGACCATGGGACGGTCCTGATCCGCACTGATCCAAAAGGTTATTTTTAGTATAGCATATCCGCGCCTAAATTAAAATGGCGAAAAGAAAAGATATGGGGTGTGGTTTCAGGTTTTTTGATCTATGGGCGGAAAAAGGACTTTAAAAAAGGCGGGAAGTGAAGTATACTGTTTGGAGATTTGCAGAAAGGAATGGAGATCATGATTCGACTGGAGAGGACCAATGTGATGAACCTGGAGAATGCGCTGCGGGGGGCCAGGAACCCGATGAACAGCTGGCAGCGCATGGACAGCGGATACGACAGTGAGGGCAGGTTTTTTCTTGGCCCCAATGATCTGGATCTGGCCAAAAGGCTTCGGAGGGCAGGCAGCGACCACAGAAAATTTATGAGACAGATCTTGGTGTCCGTGGATATCACGGCGCCTCTTTACTGGTGGAAGGAGTATGACACGTACAAAGTGGCTACCGTGGCTAATTCCACCAGCACCATGCACAAGATTCACGCAAAGCCGTTTGCCCTGGATGATTTCAGCCACGACCATCTGTCAGAGCGGGGACTTAGGGTGTTAAAGGGATTGATCGGGGAGCTGGAGGACATACGATTGCAATTTGTGGCTCATAAAAGGAAAGAGGACTGGTATGATCTGATCCAGCTGCTGCCCGCAAGCTACGAACAGCTGCGAACCTGCACGCTGAATTATGAGACATTGGTGAATATCTATTATGCCAGAAAAGATCATAAGCTGGAAGAATGGCATAAGTTCTGCCGCTGGATCCAGGAATTGCCTTATGGGCAGGAGCTGATTGTTGGGGAGGAGAGATCATGAAACATCAGGTTTCGCTTATAAAACGTTGAAAAATTGCGTTTTTTAGTATATAATATGAATATTTTTATGCGTAGAAAGGGAAGACAGGGCGGTAAACGGAAACGATACCGCATAAGGCAAGCAATTGGGATTAAGATATATTAAAAAAGAAACGGAAAAGGAGAAGAAATTGTTGCAAATTGAATATAGTAAAAATTCAGTAAAATATATTAATGCAGCAGATAAAACAACCAAGAAACGTCTGAAAGATGCAATTGAAAAAATTCCTTTAGGAGATATTAAAAAATTGCAGGGGATAGATAATGGATACCGTTTAAGAGTTGGAGATTTAAGAGTGCTGTTTTCAATAGAAGATAATATAATATATATTGACAATATCATTCCAAGAGGACAAGCATATAAAAGATTATAGGAAGAGGGGCTGAAATATGAGCAAAGAAATGTTGAAAAATTTAATAGAACTGGTTCCGGAAAAAGATATTGATACTTTGTATAGAGTAATTGTAAAATTCGTGCCTGAAGTGATTCCTGAACCGGAAGAATTAGAAGCTTTAAAAGCTGGGCGGGAAGACAGAGCAGTGAATGGGACGATACCGCATGAAGCTATAAACTGGGATTGAGAAACACAAAAAGAAGCGAGTACCCTGCTTGAGCCACAAAGCTGTACGGTAAAAAACTCGCTTCTTTTATACAACTATATAGCAGAAGGGAATAAAAGTCAAGGAAAATGTATCAGGAAATTGATTTAGATAAAATAGATATGAATGCAGAGCCTCCCGCAGAAGAACCTGCCAGACAGTACTACTTCATGGCAAAATGCCGGCAGTGGGTCCGGGAGTTTGAACGGAAAAACGGACGTCGCCCATGCTTTTTTACTCAAACCTTCGGCTGCCAGATGAACGCCCGCGACTCGGAAAAACTTGTGGGGATCCTGGGCCGGATCGGCTTTTTGGAGACACAGGACGAGCATGCGGATTTTGTCCTCTATAACACCTGCACGGTCAGGGAAAATGCCAACCAAAGGGTATACGGTCACTTGGGCTATCTGAACACGCTGAAAAAGAAAGATCCCAACATGCTTATCGCCCTGTGCGGCTGCATGATGCAGGAACCTCAGGTGGTGGAGAAGATAAAAAAGAGCTATGGGTTTGTGGACATTATTTTTGGCACCCACAACATCTTTAAGCTGGCAGAGCTTATGTGGGAACGGCTTGTTATAAGGAAGATGGCCGTGGACATCTGGGAGGACACCTGCCTTATTGTGGAGGATCTGCCCGCAAAGCGGAAGTACCCCTTTAAATCCGGGGTTAATATCATGTTCGGGTGCAACAACTTCTGCAGCTACTGCATTGTCCCCTACGTCAGAGGGCGGGAGCGCAGCAGGAAACCGGAGGACATCATCCAGGAGATCCGGCATCTTGTGGCCTCCGGCGTGGTGGAGGTAATGCTTCTGGGCCAAAATGTAAACTCCTACGGGAAAAACCTGGAGGAGCCTGTAACCTTCGCCTCCCTTTTAAGGCAGGCAGAGGCGGTGGAAGGGCTGAAGAGGATACGCTTTATGACCTCCCACCCAAAAGATCTGTCCGATGAGCTTATAGAGGTTATGAAGGATTCCAAAAAGATATGCGGCCATCTCCATCTTCCCGTTCAGTCGGGAAGCAGCCGCGTCCTGAAAAATATGAACCGCAGATACACCAAGGAGCAGTATCTCCAACTGGTGGACAAGATCCGGGCCGCCATGCCGGATATCTCCCTGACCACAGACATAATCGTGGGATTTCCCGGGGAGACGGAGGAAGATTTTCAGGAGACCCTGGATGTGGTGCGGACCGTGGGGTTTGACAGCGCCTTTACCTTCCTCTATTCCAAACGCAGCAATACGCCGGCGGCTTCCATGGAAGACCAGGTGGAAGCGTCGGTGGCAAAGGATCGGTTTGACCGGCTTTTGGCAGAAGTGCAGGCCATTTCCGCAAAAGTATGCGCCAGGGACCTTCATAAGAGTAAAGAAGTCCTGGTGGAGAGTGTGGATGACCACATGGAAGGGTATGTGACCGGGCGGCTTAGCAATAACATCCTGGTTCATTTTCCCGGGGATATCTCTCTGGTGGGAAGGATCGTATCCGTGTACTTGGAGGAGGCCAAAGGGTTCTACTACATGGGAAGAATGGAAAATCCCCAATAGGAGTCATTTTTATTATATAGAAGAGAGGTTACATAAGATGGCCGGATTATCACCGATGATGGCACACTATATGGAGACAAAGGAGCAGTACAAGGACTGCCTCCTTTTTTACAGGCTGGGAGACTTCTATGAGATGTTCTTTGACGACGCCGTCACCACATCAAGGGAATTGGAGCTGACGTTGACCGGAAAGGAGTGCGGCCTTGAGGAGCGGGCCCCCATGTGCGGCGTACCCTACCATGCGGTGGACTCCTATCTGTATAAGCTGGTGCAGAAAGGTTACAAGGTTGCCATTGCGGAGCAGATGGAGGATCCCAAGCAGGCCAAAGGGCTGGTGAAGCGGGAGGTGATCCGGGTGGTGACTCCGGGGACCATCACCAGCAGCCAGGCATTGGATGAGACCAAGAACAATTATCTGTTAGGCATCGTCTATGTGGGGGACGTGTTCGGCATCTGTGCCTGCGATATCACCACCGGCGATTTTCTGGTGACCGAGGTGGAGGGGGAGAGAGAGCTTTTGGACGAGATTCACAAGTTCGCCCCGTCGGAGATCATCTGCAATGAAGCGTTCTGCATGTGCGGCATTGACTTTGAAGACCTAAAGAGCCGGTATCATGTAGCGATCTCCTCCCTGGAGAGCCGCTATTTTTCCGATGAATCCTGCCGCAAGGTGTTAAAAGAGCATTTCCGCGTGGGGGCCTTAGACGGGCTGGGACTGGGGGACTATGACGCCGGCGTTTTGGCGTCCGGGGCGGTGATGGAGTATCTGTATGAGACCCAGAAGAACACCCTGGACCACATCGCCACCGTCCAGACCTACGCCACCGGGGAATTTATGGTTCTGGACACCTCCACCAGGCGGAACCTGGAGCTTTTGGAAACCTTGCGGGAAAAGCAGCGCAGAGGCTCCCTTTTGTGGGTACTGGACAAGACAAAGACCGCCATGGGCGCAAGGCTGATGCGGACTCTGATTGAGCAGCCCCTGGTGCAGAGAGATGCCATCCTGGAAAGGCAGAACGCCGTGGAGGAGCTGAACATGAGCTACATTACCAGGGAGGAGATACGGGAGTACCTAAATTCCATCTACGACCTGGAACGTCTCATGGGGCGCATCAGCTATAAGTCCGCCAATCCCAGGGATCTCATCGCCTTTGGCAGCTCCTTAAAGATGCTGCCTCACATCAAAGATCTTTTAAAGGACATGAACGCGCCTTTGTTAAAAGCCATATATGAGGATCTGGACCCGCTTAAGGACCTGGCCTGCCTTATTGACCGCTCCATTGTGGAGGATCCGCCCATTGCCGTAAAAGAAGGAGGCATCATAAAGGACGGGTATGACCAGGAGGCAGACCAATTGCGCCAGGCAAAGACGGAAGGGAAGACGTGGCTGGCTGATCTGGAAGCCAATGAGCGGGAAAAAACAGGGATCAAAAATCTGAAGATCAAATTTAACAAGGTGTTTGGCTACTACTTTGAGGTGACCAACTCCTTTAAAAACCTGGTGCCTGAGTATTTTATCCGGAAACAGACGCTGGCCAACGCGGAGCGGTACACCACGGATAAGCTAAAAGAATTGGAGGACATTATCCTGGGGGCGGAGGACAAGCTGTTTTCTTTGGAGTACCAGCTGTTTAGCCAGGTCCGGGATAGGATCGGGGACCAGGTAGCCAGGATCCAGAAGACGGCCAAGGCATTGGCAGGCATCGACGTATTCTGCTCTTTGTCCCTGGTGGCCACGAGAAACAACTATGTAAAGCCAAAGATCAACGAGAAAGGCGCCATCCACATCAAAAACGGACGTCATCCCGTGGTGGAACTGATGCTAAAGGACAATCTGTTCGTTGCCAACGACACGGTTCTGGACAGCCATAAAAACCGGATATCCGTCATCACCGGCCCCAACATGGCGGGAAAATCCACCTACATGCGGCAGACGGCTCTGATCGCGCTTATGGCTCAGATCGGCAGTTTTGTGCCTGCGGACGAGGCGGATATGGGCATCTGCGACCGGATTTTTACCAGAGTGGGGGCGTCCGACGACCTGGCGTCAGGCCAGAGCACCTTTATGGTGGAGATGACTGAGGTGGCCAACATATTGCGGAACGCCACCAGAAGCAGCCTGATTATTCTGGATGAGATCGGGCGGGGAACCAGCACCTTTGACGGGCTGAGCATCGCCTGGGCCGTGGTGGAACACATCAGCAACGTAAAGCTTTTAGGGGCCAAGACCTTGTTTGCCACCCACTACCATGAACTGACGGAGCTGGAGGGAACCATGAGCGGGGTCAATAATTACTGCATCGCCGTGAAGGAGCAGGGGGATGACATCGTATTTCTCCGAAAGATCGTGCGGGGCGGGGCGGACAAGAGCTACGGCATCCAGGTGGCCAAACTGGCCGGCGTGCCGGACCAGGTGATCGCCAGGGCCAAGGAGCTGGTGGAGGAGCTAAGCAGCGCCGACATTGCCACAAAGGCCAGACAGATCGCCAGGGAAAGCGCCAATGTGTCCCAGTCCCAGCGGAAAGTGGTCACAAAGCCGGACGAGGTGGACCTAAATCAGATGACGCTGTACGACACGGTAAAAAGCGAGGATATCATCAAAGAGATCGAAGAACTGCAGATCAACGACATTACGCCTATGGAGGCGTTAAACATCTTAAGCCGGATGCAGGGGAAGCTGAAAAACCGGTGGTAAGGCAAAAGAGACAGCAGATTTACAGGGCAGAGGAGAGGGGATATGGCGAATATCACGGTGCTTGACCAGAACACCATCAACAAGATCGCGGCCGGGGAGGTGATCGAGCGTCCCTCCTCGGTGGTGAAAGAGCTTTTGGAAAATGCCATCGACGCCCAGGCCACGGCTGTGACGGTGGAGATCCGGGACGGAGGCATTTCCTTTATCCGGGTGACAGACAACGGGTGCGGGATCCCCAAGGAGGAAGTGGCCCTGGCGTTTCTGCGCCACTCCACCAGCAAGATTAAGTCCGTGGAGGATCTGTTTACCGTGGCTTCCTTAGGGTTTCGGGGGGAGGCGCTGTCCAGCATCGCGGCTGTGGCCCAGGTGGAAGTGATCACCAAGACGCCCCGGCAGCTTTCCGGGACAAGGTATCAGATCGAAGGGGGAAAGGAGCGGTCCCTGGAGGAAGTGGGCGCTCCTGACGGCACCACGTTTCTGGTGCGGAATCTTTTTTACAATACCCCGGCCAGGCAGAAGTTTTTAAAGACAGCCCAGACCGAGGGCTCCCATGTGGCGGCTTTGGTGGAGAAGATCGCCATGTCCCACCCGGACATTTCCATACGGTTTATTCAGAACAACCAAAATAAGCTGCACACCTCGGGAAACCACAATCTAAAGGACATCATATACACCGTGTTCGGGCGGGAAATCGCCTCCAACCTCCTTGCGGTGGAGCTGGAGGAAGATATCCTGCAGATCAAGGGATTTGCGGGAAAGCCGGTGATCGCCAGGAGCAACCGCAATTTTGAGAATTACTATATCAACGGGCGCTACATCAAAAGCAGCCTGGTGGCAAAGGCCATTGAGGACGCTTACAGGCCCTTTATGATGCAGCATAAATATCCCTTTGCGCTGCTGCATCTGACCATTGAGCCGGAATATCTGGATGTCAATGTCCATCCTACCAAGATGGAGCTGCGGTTTCGGGACGGGGAGCGCATCTACGAGCTGATCAGCCGGGCCGTGGGCCAGGCCCTGGCCAAAAAGGAGCTGATCCCCCAGGTGAGCCTTCACAAAGACCGGGGAGAGGATAAAAAGCGGCAGCAGGAAACGTCCCGTCCGGAGCCGTTTGAGATTAGAAGGCGCAGCTTAACAAGCCAAAATGGAGAGATCAGCTGGGATCATGAGAAAAAGGCGGCCTTTGGCGCTGTCAGGGAGACGCCGTCCCCCTATGACGCCGGCGCCCAAGGGAAAGGGGAAGCCGCAGGCAGGGGAGAGGGATACTGGCAGAAAGACACAAGTGGGAAACCATCCCGGGATACAGGCCGAATCTTACCTGAAAATGGGGGTTCGGCGGCTGATAATGATAAAAATAAGCTCACAAGTGGGGGATTTGTTAAGGAGCTGCAAGGATCGGTACCATCAGGCCCCGGTATGGGGCAGGAAGCTGGGCAAAAGCCACGGACAGAAGATGGGGGAAAAATTGCCCCGGCAGGGCCGTGTCAGAGCATAGCCTCAGGAAAACGGGAAAATGACGGCAGGGATGAAGGGCAGCTGGACTTTTTTGAGGAAAAGCTTCTGGAGCCTAAAAACCGCAGGGACCACAAGCTGATCGGCCAGCTGTTTGACACCTACTGGCTGGTGGAATTTCATGACCAGCTCTACATCATTGACCAGCATGCGGCCCATGAGAAGATCCTGTATGAGCGGACCATGGCCACCTTAAAAAGCCGGGAGTACACCTCGCAGATGGTAAACCCTCCTATTATATTGACCCTTGGCAGCGAGGAGCAGATACTCCTTGATAAGTATATGGACTATTTTGCGCAGATCGGGTTTGAGATAGAAGCGTTCGGGGGAAAGGAGTACGCCGTGCGGGCGGTTCCGGACAATCTTTTCTCCATCGCCAAAAAGGAGCTGCTTATGGATATGATCGACAATTTGTCCCAGGAGGTATTTAAAGGCAGCCCCGATATCATCTATGAGCGGGTGGCGTCCATGTCCTGCAAGGCGGCGGTAAAAGGCAACAGCCGGATGTCGTTTGCGGAAGCGGACCGGCTTATTGATGAGCTTTTGTATCTGGAAAATCCCTATGCCTGTCCCCACGGCAGGCCCACGATCATTTCCATGAGCAGATATGAGCTGGAGAAGAAATTTAAACGAATCGTCTAAAAGAGGGGATGAGGGGGAAGAGAAATGGATCAGAACAACAGGCCAGAAGACAGGGAAAAACGCATAACAGACAGCACGAAAGGCGTCAAAAAGCGGGGGCAGGCCGATGACCCGGCAGCGGGAACCCAAAGGGCGGGAATCGGGGCCGAATACGCCATGCCCCTCATTATCCTTACCGGCCCTACGGCCGTGGGAAAGACCGATCTTTCCGTCCGCCTGGCCAAAGCCTTAGGCGGGGAGATCATCAGCGCCGATTCCATGCAGGTATATTGCCACATGGACATCGGTTCGGCCAAAGTGACAAAGGAAGAGATGGACGGCGTGCCTCACCATCTCATCGATGTGCTAAAACCGGATCAGGACTTTAACGTGGTTCTGTTCCAGAAAATGGCGAAAGAAGCCCTGACCCGGATCTATGGCCGCGGGCATATCCCTATTGTGGCCGGGGGGACGGGATTTTATATCCAGGCCCTTGTGTATGATATTGATTTTACGGAAAATGATCCGGACCCTTCCATCCGCGCCCGCCTGGAAAAAGAGGCCGCGGTTAAGGGAGCCCGGCATCTCCACAGCCGACTAAGACAGATTGACCCTGCTGCCGCGGACCAGATCCATGCCAATAATGTAAAGCGGGTCATACGGGCCATTGAATTTTACGAGAAGACCGGCACGCGGATCTCCCGGCACAACGAGACGGAACACAAAAAGGAGTCGCCCTACGATTTTCTTTACTATGTGCTGAACACGGACCGGGGGGCGCTTTATGACCGGATCGACCGCCGGGTGGACCGGATGATGGCCATGGGCCTGGTGGACGAGGTGAAAATGCTTGCCCAAATGGGCTGTACCAGGGACATGGTGTCCATGCAGGGGCTGGGGTACAAGGAGATTCTGGATCATTTGGACGGCAGATGCTCCCTTGAGGAGGCAGTTCGGGTATTGAAACGAGATACCAGGCATTTTGCCAAGCGGCAGCTGACGTGGTTTAAGCGGGAGCGGGACGTTCGGTGGCTTGATCTGCCGGCGTTTGGGGATGACAAAGAAAAGGTCCTTGCCCACATCATAAGGGAGATATCCTTAAAAGGCTGGCTCTCTTAAGGAAAAAGCAGGGCCGGCAAAAAACACGACAGGAGAACAAAGAGACATGGATCGAAATACAATGTACGCATCCCTGGGGATCAGCCCCCAGGTGCTGAAATTCGGGGAGGAGATCGAGGGATCTTTACAAGAACGGTTTCGGGCCATTGACGAGAGGGCGGAATACAACCAGCTGAAAGTCATCAGGGCCATGCAGAAGAACCGGGTCAGCGACATCCATTTTGCCGCTACCACAGGATACGGGTACAATGATCTGGGAAGAGACACGCTGGAGGAGGTATATGCCAGCGTTTTTGAGGCAGAGAGCGCTCTGGTGCGGCCTCAGCTCATCAGCGGCACCCACGCGCTTCACATCGCGCTGTCCGGCAACCTTCGGCCCGGGGACGAGCTTTTGTCCCCCAACGGCAAACCTTATGACACCTTGGAGGAGGTCATCGGCATCCGGCAGTCGCCGGGATCTTTGAAAGAGTACGGAGTCACTTACCGCCAGGTAGACCTTTTATCCGACGGCTCCTTTGACTTTGAGGGCATTGCCAGAGCCATAAATGACAGGACAAAAATGATGACCATCCAGCGGTCCAAAGGGTATGCCGTCAGACCTACCTTTTCCGTGGAGCAGATCGGCCAGGTCATCGCCTTTGCCAAAAAGATCAAGCCGGATCTGATCTGTATGGTGGACAACTGCTACGGCGAGTTTGTGGAGACCATAGAGCCTACCCAGGCAGGGGCCGATATGGCCGTAGGCTCTCTGATCAAAAATCCCGGCGGCGGCCTGGCCCCCATCGGAGGGTACATTGTGGGGAGGAAAGACTGCATTGACCGGGCTTCTTTCCGCCTCAGCGCTCCGGGGCTTGGCAAGGAAGTGGGAGCCAGCCTGGGGCTGAACCAGTGTTTGTACCAGGGGCTGTTTTTGTCGCCTACCGTCGTTGCGGGAGCCTTAAAAGGGGCCGTGTTTGCCGCCAATATCTACGAGAAACTGGGCTTTTCGGTAGTTCCCGGCGCAGACGAAGAGCGCCATGACATCATCCAGTCCATTACCCTTAACAGCCCGGAAGGGGTGGCGGCTTTTTGTCAGGGCATCCAGGCCGCGGCGCCTGTGGACAGCTTTGTGACCCCGGAGCCCTGGGACATGCCGGGGTATGACGCGCCGGTGATCATGGCAGCCGGGGCATTTGTCCAGGGGGCTTCCATCGAGCTTAGCGCCGACGGCCCCATAAAGCCTCCCTATGCCGTGTACTTCCAGGGCGGCCTTACCTGGTATCACGCCAAACTTGGCATCCTTATGTCCCTGCAGAAACTGCTGGACGCCGGACTTTGCGCCCTGAAAGGGGGAGACAAACCGTTATGCCGCCGTCAGTAACGCCATAGGACAAAAGAATTTTTTAACTTTTTATAAAGTAACTATACAGAAATACCATCTTATGGTAAAATGTCATGGAGTCAAATGCTGCCTTTCAAAGGCCCTGTCCGTCACACCGCTTCGTACCGAGGAGAGTCACGCGGCAAGGAGGAGCCAGTGGACAAGCACATTAAGATGAAAGATATCCCAAAACAGGACCGCCCGTATGAGCGATGTGTCAAACACGGTCCTGAGATACTAAGCGACGCAGAGCTGCTGGCCGTGATTTTGCGGACCGGCAGCAGAACATTAAGCTCCCTGCAGCTTGCCCAGAAGGTGCTGGAGCTGACTTACCCGAAAGATGACGGCCTTCTGGGGCTGTGCCGTTTATCCTTGTCTAATTTTCAGAAGCTTCCGGGAATCGGCATTGTAAAGGGCGTCCAGCTGCAGTGCATCGGAGAGCTGTCAAAGCGTATCAGCCGCCGTGCGGCAACCGTCAGAAATACCACATTCACAAACCCCCAGTCCGTGGCGGAATACTATATGGAAGAGATGAGACACTTGCGGCAGGAACATTTATACGTCATGTTCCTTAACACCAAGCAGGCCCTGATCCGGGACCTGCTCATATCCAAAGGCACGGTCAACGCATCCCTGGCCTCGCCCCGGGAGATCTTTTTGGAGGCCCTGCGCTGCCAGGCTGTGGGCATCATACTGGTCCACAACCATCCCAGCGGCGACTCTGCCCCCAGCGGGGAGGACTGCCTTTTGACCAGGAGAGTGCAGGAAGCCGGAAGCCTTTTGGATATCCAGCTTTTGGATCACGTTGTCATTGGGGACAATAACTACTGCAGCTTTAAAAAAGAGGGAATGTTATAGATGGAATCAAAATACAATCGTTATATTTTAGCAGGTCTGACCGTTCTGTGCATCGCGCTTATGGGCGTCACCATGGTGACGGACCAGTGGCTGGAGCCTCTGCGCACAGGGGTGGGATATGTGCTGATCCCCATCCAGTCAGGCGTCAACAAGGTGGGCGTGGCCATATACCAGCAGCTTTCCGATTACGGGCAGCTAAAGGGAGCCATTGAGGAGAATCGCAGGCTCCAGACAGAGATTGATCGTCTCACCGAGGAGAATAACCGGTTAAGTTCCCAGCAGTTTGAGCTTCAGAGGCTGCGGGAGCTTTACGCTTTGGATCAGGAGTACATGCAGTATCAGAAGACGGCGGCCCGGGTTATTGCCAACGACTCCGGCGACTGGTTCCAGGTGTTTCGGGTCAACAAAGGCTCTGCCGATGGCATCCAGGTAGGCAACAACGTGCTGGCAGGCGGCGGCCTGGCAGGCATTGTCACTGATGTGGGAGCCCATTACGCCACGGTGCGTTCCATTATCGACGACTCCAGCCGGGTCAGCGCCATGGCCCTCCAGTCCGGGGACACCTGCATCGTAGGCGGGGATCTGACCCTTTACAAGGAAGGCCGCCTGTCCATAAGCGACATCAAGAAGGACGGGGACGTGAAAGACGGGGACCGCATCGTCACCTCCAACATCAGCACCGCCTTCCTTCCGGGCATCCTGATCGGATACGCGGCGGATATTACCGTGGACAGCAACCAGCTGACCAGCTCCGGGTATCTGGTGCCGGTGGCAGAGTTTAACAATCTCCAGGAGGTGCTTATTATCACGGAACTAAAAGAGACAAAAGATCCCACAGGAGAAACGCCATGAAACGGATCGCGATCAACCTGGCGCTTATCATCATCGCGTTCACCATACAAAACTGCGTGTTTCCGCTGATCCCGTTTCTGTCGGCGTCACCCAACCTTTTGCTGATTTTGACCTTTTCCTTCGGGTTTATGAAAGGGCAGAGAGCAGGCATGTTTTACGGCGTTCTGGCCGGGATCCTTCTTGATCTGTTTTACAGCGGCCCCTTTGGTTTTTACACCCTGTTTTACGTGTATGTGGGATACATCAACGGGATCTGCACCCAATATTACTACGAAGAGTACATTACATTGCCCCTGGTCTTAAGCGTGCTCAATGAGCTGGCGTACAATTTTTATGTGTACGTGTTCCGCTTCCTTATCCGGGGGCGGCTGAACATCCTTTATTATCTGAAGGAACTGGTGATCCCGGAGACCATTTTTACTGTTGTGACAACGCTTCTCATCTACCGCCTTTTACTGTACATCGGCAGGTGGCTGACGGAATTTGAAAATAGGAGAGATACCACCATTGTTTAGAGATTTGCTGGAATTGATACAAATAGGGCTGAAACGGCTTTTAACATCCCGGATCTTTGCCCTGGCCGTGATCTTTGTCTGCATGTTTGCCGGACTGGTAGTCCGTCTGTTTGACCTGCAGATCGTGCGGGGCGATGAGTTTGTGAAAAAGTACGAATCCAAGATCCTGCGGACCGCTTACACTACAGGAACCCGGGGCAATATCTACGACTGCAACGGCATGGTTCTGGCCAGGAACGAGCTGGCTTACGCCGTGACCATCCAGGATATCGGCGCTTACCCGTCGGACAAGGCCAAAAATCTCATGATCTTGGAGTTGGTGCGGATCCTGGACAGGCAGGGGGAAACCATCCAGGGCGATCTGCCCATAGCCATTGACCAGAACGGGGATTTTGTGTTCACCACGTCGTCGGAGACCGCGAGGCTTAGGTTTTTGCGGGACTTTTACGGGCAGCGGTCGGTCAATGACCTGGACGACGAGGACGGCAAATACCCGTCCAATGTCAGCGCCAGGGATGTGTTTGAGATGACAAAGGAGAAGTTTAAGATCGGGGAGATGGAGGACGAGAAGGGCAATCCTTTGGTGCTTGCGGACGACGAGGCCCTGAAAGTGGGCATCATCCGCTATTCCCTGTCCCTGACCGCCTACACCAGCTACAAGACCACCACCGTGGCCTCCAATGTGTCGGAGAACACGGTGGTGGATATTTCCGAGCATATGGCCCAGCTCCAGGGGGTGGATATCGCCGAGTCCACGGTGCGCATCTATGAAGACGCCCTGTATTTTGCCCCCATTATCGGCTACACCGGCAAGGTTTCCAGCGAGGAACAGCTTCAGGAGCTGCGCCAGAAGGACGAAAGCTACGAGCTTAACGATATTGTGGGGCGCATCGGCATCGAGGCCACCCAGGAGGACAAGCTTCAGGGAAAAAAGGGGGTCCAGAATATGTATGTGGACAGCCGGGGCCGGGTGCTGAAGGTTTTGGACGACGCCACGGAGCCCCAGGCAGGCAGCGATATCTACCTGACCCTGGACCGGGAGCTGCAGATCGGCATCTATCATCTTCTGGAAAAGCATCTGGCCGGGATTCTTACGGACCGGATCGTGAACCGTGAGATGACGGAGCAGGAGGAACGGGATTCCAGTAAGAAGAAGATCCCCGTAAAAGACGCCTACTATCAGCTGATCAACAATAACGTGCTGTCTTTAAAGGACATGGAGCGGGAGGACGCAGGGGCGGTGGAGCAGGAGATCTACCGGAAATTCTCTGCCTCCAGGCAGCAGATCCTGACCGACATGAGGAGCCAGCTGGCAGATGTCAACGCTCCTGCCATGTCAGAATTGCCGGAGGATATGAAAGCGTACATGATGTATGTGTATTCCTTTCTGGCCTCGGACGCTGAGGAGATCCTCATAAGGAGCAGGATTGATTCCGAAAGTCCGGAGGCCGGCGCGTGGAAGGAAGAGTCCATAAGCCTTCGGGAATATTTATATTACGGCATTTCCCAGGACTGGATCGACACCACCAAACTGCCGGTGGACAATAAGTACTCCAACGCGGATGACAGCTTCCAGGCCCTGGTAGACTACGTCATAGAAAAACTGGAGCATGACGCCCAGTTTACCAAGCGCATCTACCGCTACCTGATCAATCAGGAGGTCATTACAGGCAGGGAGCTGTGCATGGCCTTGTATTCCCAAAATGTCCTTCCTTATGATGAGGAGCAGATGCGGCTTCTTTCAGCCGGGGGAGAAGAGTACGCCTTTACGTTTCTTATTGAAAAAATCAACAATGTTGAAATCACGCCGGCACAGCTGGCCCTGGACCCGTGTACGGCCGGATGCACGGTGACGGATGTGAACACGGGAAAGGTGCGGGCTCTGGTGACGTACCCCAGCTACAACAACAACATGCTGTCAGGCTCTGTGGACGCGGCTTATTTCAGTCAGCTGAATGAAGATCTGTCCCTTCCGCTTTACAATAACGCCACCCAGGTTGTCAAGGCTCCCGGCTCTACGTTTAAGCCCATTACGGCCATAGCCGGACTGGAGGAGGGCGTGATCGATATCTCGGAAGAGGTGGACTGCACCGGCACGTATGAGGAGGTATTCCCTCCTATTAAATGCTGGATCAATCCGGGACGCCACGGGAAGATGAGCGTATCGGACGCCCTTGGAAATTCCTGCAACTATTTTGTTTCCGAGGTGGCCCACCGCCTTTCCACCAACGAGGAGGGGCTGTACTCCACGGACCGGGGCCTGGAGATCATCCGGGAGTACGCGACTAAGTTCGGCCTTGACCGCCCATCGGGCATCGAGATCGCGGAAAGTTCGCCAAAACTCTCCACCGAGGACCCGGAGCGGTCCTCCATGGGACAAGGCACCAACGCGTACACCAATGTACAGCTGTCCCGATATGTGACCGCCCTTGCCAACAGGGGCAAGGTTTTTGAATTAAGCCTTATTGACAAAGTCACAAGCTCGGACGGCACGGTGGTGGAGGACCATGTACCACAGATCTCCAGTCTGGTGGATATCGCCGACACCACCTGGGACGCCGTGCAGAGCGGCATGCGCCGCGTGATAACCGACAGTTCCTCCAAGCGCATCTTTCGGGATCTGGAGGTGGACATTGCGGGAAAGACCGGCACGGCCCAGGAGAACACCAGGGCAAATCACGCGTTTTTTATCTCCTACGGCCCCTATGCCAACCCGGAGATCAGCGTGACCGTCAACATCCCATACGGTTATGCCTCCGCCAACGCGGCTACCATAGCCAAGAGCGTGTACCGGTTTTACTACGGCTACACCAGTTTGGAAGACATTATCGGCGCGGGAGCTTTGGACGCAAGCAATGTAGTCATCGGAGATTAGTTCAGGTAAAGAGGTGGTAGTGTATGAAAAGTTCAGTAGTGATCAAAAGCAACAAGTCGGGCATGACGGTGATTCTGGCTCCGGAGGTCCCTTTTGAGGAGCTTTTAGGGGATGTGGCCAAAAAGTTTGAGGAAAGCGCCAGATTCTGGGGATCGGTCCAGATGACCCTGACCTTGGCGGGCCGTCCTTTGGCGCCGGAACAGGAGTTCCAGATCGCCAACGTGATCATGGACCACTCCCAGATCGAGATCGTCTGCCTGGTGGATCTGGACAGCAACCGCATACGGCGGTGCGAGAAGGCGCTTAACGAGAAGCTGATGGAGCTTTCGGCCTGTACGGGCCAGTTTTACCGGGGCCATCTCCATAAGGGGGAATCCTTGGAGTCGGAGGCCAGCATCGTGGTCATCGGCGACGTGGAGCAGGGAGCCAGGATAACGGCCAAGGGCAACGTGATCGTCCTTGGGGAGCTGAAAGGCACCGTGGTGGCAGGAGCCGCAGGCAACGAGGAGGCGGTGATTGTGGCGCTGACCATGGCCCCCTACCAGCTGCGCATCGCCGGTATCGAGACAGAGATCAATGAAAAAGGACGCCGCCTGGGGCGGGGGCCCATGACGGCGGCGGTGGAGGATCAGGGAATTTTGCTGACACAAATAAAAAAAAGTTTTTTTAATATGTTAAAATCTGTTTAAAAAATGGAAAAAATACTGGAAATATTTAAACATTTAGGGTAGAATAACTAGTGGTAAGGAATTTATTGCAGGAGGAACGAGATATGAGTGAAGTCATTGTTATTACCTCCGGAAAAGGCGGGGTGGGTAAGACCACAACCTCTGCGAACATTGGAACCGGCCTGGCTATGCTGGGCATGCGCACAGCTCTTATTGACACGGATATTGGTCTTCGGAACCTGGACGTGGTCATGGGGCTGGAGAACCGGATCGTATACAATCTGGTGGATGTCGTGGAGGGGAACTGCAGGATGAAGCAGGCCCTGATCAGAGACAAAAGATATCCGAACCTGTACTTGCTCCCGTCGGCTCAGACCAGGGACAAGTCGGCAGTAAATCCTGAACAGATGATAAAACTCACCGAGGATCTGAAAGACGATTTCGACTACATACTCCTGGACTGCCCGGCGGGGATCGAACAGGGATTCCGAAACGCCATCGCAGGCGCTGACCGGGCTGTGGTGGTGACCACCCCGGAGGTGTCGGCCATCCGGGACGCGGACAGGATCATCGGACTTTTGGAAGCCAGGGATATGGGGCAGGTGCAGCTGATCGTCAACCGGGTCAGGACGGACATGGTCCGCCGGGGGGACATGATGTCCGTGGATGATGTGATGGACATTCTGGCCATCCCTCTTTTGGGGGCGATTCCGGATGACGAGTCCATCGTGGTCTCCACCAACCAGGGGGAACCGCTGGCAGGCACGGACACGCCGTCGGGACAAGCCTACCTTGACATCTGCAAAAGGCTTTTGGGTGAGGACATTCCCATCACGGTGCCTGACGGGGGCAGAGGGTTCATATCCAGGCTCACCGGATTTTTAAAACGCGCTTAGGAGGGGAAGTATGTACCGTAGCAGGCGCTTTTTCGGGAACCGTTCCGGGGAGGTCGCCAGAAAGCGGTTAAAGCTGCTTCTGGCGGCGGACAAGACCAACTGTTCTCCGGAGTTTTTGGAGATGATAAAGGATGACCTTTTTGCCGTCATCTCAAAGTACTTGGACATCGACCGGGGAGATGTGGAGGTAGGGCTGACAAAAACGTTTCCCAACAGGGAAGAGAGCCAGATGCCTGTCCTCTACGCCGCCGTACCCATTGATGGCAGTCTTTTAAGGGGACATTTCAATGCTGTTATTTGATTACAATTTCAGAAGATACAACATCCGGATGGTGCTTTACATGGTGGCCTTAAGCGTTATCGGCATCCTGGCCATCTGGAGCGCCACCAACCAGAGCGAGTCCGCCGTAAAAAAGCAGATCATGGGGATTGCCATCGGCCTGTTTCTGGCGGCGGTGCTGTCGCTGATTGATTACCACAAGCTGCTGTCTATGAGCACCATGATCTATCTGGCCTGCGTGGTCATGCTTGTGGCGGTCCTTCTTATGGGGACTTCCAGGGGCATCGCCACCCGCTGGATTGTGCTGCCGGTTATCGGCCAGATCCAGCCTGCGGAATTTGTGAAGATCGGTCTCATCATGTTTTTTGCCTGGTATTTCGGCAAATATGAGGAGCGGAAAAATCAGCCGTCCGTCCTTGGGATCGGGGCGCTTTTGTTTGCCGTGCCGGCGTTTCTTATTTTTAAGCAGCCCAACCTTTCCACCACGCTGGTGGTGACGGTGATTATCGCTTCCGTGGTGTTCGCGTCCGGAGTCAGCTACAAGTGGGTCCTTGGGGTGCTTGCGGTGGTGATACCCGCCACAGGGCTTATCATCTATCTGCTGCGGTATGACATGATCCCGTTTATCGAGCAGTATCAGGCCAACCGCATCCTTGCCTGGATCGATCCGGAGCAGTACGCGGAAGCCTATTACCAGCAGGAAAACTCCATTATGGCCATCGGCTCCGGAAGACTCTGGGGCAAGGGTCTTAGCAACACAGAGATCGCGTCCGTAAAAAACGGCAATTTTCTCA
Source organism: Clostridiaceae bacterium (assembly GCA_910575585.1). Classification (GTDB taxonomy): domain Bacteria; phylum Bacillota; class Clostridia; order Lachnospirales; family Lachnospiraceae; genus UBA3402. The sequence goes on along the minus strand of CAJTGF010000005.1, from coordinate 130,274 downwards.
TTGAGGAGCAGACGGATTTCATCTTTGCCATTGTGGGGGAGGAGATGGGGTTTGTGGGAGCCCTGGTTGTCATGGGTCTGCTGTTGGTGATCGTGATCGAGTGTCTTATTATGGCCAGTCGGGCAAGGGATCTGTCCGGCAGGCTTATCTGTGTAGGCATGGCTACGCTGTTTGGATTTCAAAGCTTTGCCAACATCGCGGTGGCTACGGCAATCTTTCCCAATACGGGACTGCCGCTGCCGCTGATTAGTTCGGGGGTCAGCTCTCTGCTGAGTATCTACATCGGCATGGGGGTGGTTTTAAATGTAGGGTTACAGAGAAAGACGAGAGAGGACTACTAGATTAGAAGAGAGGGAGAAGGAAAAGACATGAATATCGGTTTGATCGCTCATGATTCAAAAAAGAAACTGATGCAGAATTTCTGCATCGCCTACAGGGGGATCTTAAGCAAACATTCCCTGTATGCCACCGGGACCACAGGGCGCCTGATTGAGGAGGTGACCAACTTAAATGTCCGCAAGTACCTGGCAGGCCATCTGGGGGGCGGCCAGCAGCTATGCACGGACATTGAGCAGAACCAGCTGGATCTGGTGATCTTTCTGCGGGAGCCGGACGCGCCTAAGAGAGTGGACCCGGCCAGCAGCCCCATTGTCAGGGTGTGCGATATGCACAACATTCCCCTGGCCACCAACGTGGCCACGGCGGAACTTTTAGTGAAGGCGCTGGAGCGGGGAGATCTGGAGTGGCGGGAGATGTACAAGTGATGAGGCCGACGGGAACGTTGGGCAAAAAAGCCGGGATGGGGCTGTCCCTTTTTGGGGTGTGGATGGCAGTGTCCCTATGCGGCTGCGGCTTTGGGGGGATGACAAAGCTTGAGAAGCCGTATTCCTTTGAGGAGAGACCTTTTGCGCTGGCGGCAGATGTTTCTGCTGACGGAGATGCGGCCGACGGGCAGAGCGAGACGGTGACCCTGCCTCTCTTTGCCCAGGATCTGTGCGTGGTCACAGACGAGGATGCTTTTGACGGGGATATTGTGGACTCGGAGGCCGGGGTTTTGTTCTCCCTGTCTGACGGGCAGGTGCTTTACAGCAAGAACGCCTTTGAGCGCCTTTATCCGGCCAGCACTACCAAGATCATGACCGCTCTGATTGCCATCAAGTACGGCAATCTGGAGGATACGGTCACCGTGACCGACGAGGCGGTGATCACGGAGGCAGGGGCCACGCTGGCGGACATTAAGCCGGGGGATGTGCTGACCATGGAGCAGCTGCTGTACGGGCTCATGCTGCCGTCAGGCAACGACGCCGGGGCGGCAATTGCGGTGCATATGTCCCAAAGCATCGAGGGATTCGCGCAGCTGATGAATGAGGAGGCGGCGCGCCTGGGGGCCACAGGCACCCATTTTGTTAATCCCCACGGGCTCCATAACGAGGACCATTACACCACGGCCTACGATCTGTACCTGATCTTCAATGAGGCGTTAAAATATCCCAAATTCCGGGAGGTGACAGGGAGCGTTGCCTACAATGCCAGCTATAAGGACAAGGACGGCAATGACGTAACAAAGGTCTGGGAGGGCGGCAACTGGTATCTTACCGGCAAGCGGCAGGCGCCGGAAGGTGTTACCGTGTTTGCGGGCAAGACCGGCACCACCCAGGCAGCAGGCTGCTGTCTCGTCATGGCATCCAGGAAAGAGGATGGGGAGGACGAGTATGTTTCCATTGTGTTGAAGGCAAAGACCAGGGATAACCTTTATGAGAATATGACAAATATAATTTCTAAAATTGTCAATTAAGTCATTGCCTTTTATCCTTATTTATACTATAATTAAGAGGAAATCTATCATCTTTTTATACAAAATCAATAAACCCAAGGAGGACACGACTATGGTTCAGATTATAGCTGGAAATAAGGGGAAAGGAAAGACCAAGCATTTGCTGGACAAAGCCAACGGGGCGATCAAGGAAGCCAATGGGTCTATCGTTTACCTGGATAAAAGTTCCAAACATATGTATGAATTGAGTAACAAGATCCGTCTGATCAACGTGAAAGGGTATGACATTACCGACTGTTCCGGTTTTATGGGATTTATCTGCGGCATTATTTCCCAGGATCATGACCTGGAACTTATGTTTTTGGACAGCTTTTTGAAGCTTGCCTGCCTGGAGGGACAGGATATCTCCGAGGCTGTGAAGGAGTTAGAGATCATCAGCGAAAAGTACCATGTGGATTTCGTCTTGAGCGTGTCCCTGGATGTAGATGAATTACCGGAGAATGCAAAAAAGGATGTTATCATCTCTTTATAATCATAGATAGGGTAGCTGTTTTGTACATAAGAGTGGGGGTCTGCTTTGAGGCAGGCCCTTTTTATAAGGGTTGAACTTTTTTCTATTCCCATATATAATAGAAAGAACGCCGACGGATGGCATGGAAGTTTACATAATATTTTTATGTTACCTATACAGAGAAAGCGGAGAGAGAAGGGAGGCGGTCCTGTGGCAAAGAAAAAGGGCGGCAATGTCATAAGTTACAACCAGAAGAAAGTTTCCATGAACATTAACATCGGGATGCTGATCTTTGCCATGATCTTTATCTACCTGATCTTTACCGTATACTCCTACATGACCAAGGAGAAGATACAGTTTTATGAGGTGACGGACGGTTCCATCGTGGATGATAAGAGCTACACGGGGATCATCCTGCGCCAGGAGAACATCCAGTACGCCGACAGCGCGGGGGCCATCAATTACTATGTGCGGGAGGGAAAGCGGGCCTCCGTGGGCATGAGCATCTACTCCATTGATGAGAGGGGCAATGTGTCCGCCATGATGGAGGAGCAGAACCAGGGTACGGGCGCTTTGACGGACCGGGATATTGCGGATCTGCGCAAGCAGCTGAATACTTACATTTTATCTTACTCTGACGAGACCTTTGACGATGTTTATAATACCAGATATTCTCTGGAGGCCATGGCCCTGGAATTTGTGAATTTTAACACGCTGGACACCCAGGGGGAGATGGCGGATCAGATGGGTAATGATTTCAGGCAGATTACGGCCCCGGTCAGCGGAGTTGTGTCCTACGGCATTGACAATTACGAGACCCTGGATCCCGCCCAGATCACCGAGGCGGTCTTTGACCGCAGCCAGTACACAAAGGCCATTACCAGGGCCGGGCAGTGGGTGGAACCGGGAACGCCTATTTACAAGGTCATAACCGATGACCGGTGGTCCGTGGTTTTTCCGGTGACCGAGGAGGACGGCGTGGCGTTCAGTTCCCAGGGAACGTTAAAAGTCTCCTTTCCGGCCCACAACCTGACCACCACAGGGGCTTTTTCCCTGGTCACCGGCAGCGACGGCAACGCCTACGGGAAGCTGGATTTTAATAAGTATATGGTCCAGTTTGTGTCGGACCGGTATGTTGATTTTGAGATCATGACCAGCGTGACCGAGGGGCTTAAGATCCCCATCAGCTCCGTGACCACCAAGAATTTCTTCTTGATCCCTGTGGATTTCCTTACTAAGGGCGGCGACGGGCTGGAGGACGGCTTTAACAAGGAGGTGTACTCCGATGCCGGGACTTCTGTGGTCTTTGTGCCGGTGACCATTTATTTCGGCAATGAGGAGTACTATTATATTGACTGTGACAAAGGCGATTCGATCCAGGCTGGAGATTACCTGGTGCGGCCGGATTCCCAGGAGCGGTTTCAGGTGGGCATCACGGCCTCTCTCCAGGGGGTCTATAACATAAATAAGGGCTACACCGTGTTCAGGCAGATCGAGGTGCTGGCCCAAAGCGACGATTTTTACACCATACGCAAAAATATGAGCTACGGGCTCAATGTTTATGACCATATTGTGCTGAACGCGTCCATGATCAAGGCGGAAGGCACCCTAATCTATCAGTAAGAAAGGCGGTTTGTATATGGAGATCCAGACAAATTTACATAGGACAAAAGATGAGATCGCAGGGGCCTGCCAAAGGGCAGGGAGGGATCCGGGGGATGTGACCCTGATTGCGGTCAGCAAGACAAAACCCATAGAACTTTTGCAAGAAGCTTATGACGGCGGAGCCAGGGAGTTTGGGGAGAACCGGGTCCAGGAGCTTTTGACCAAGATTCCTCTGATGCCAAAGGATGTAAAGTGGCATCTTATCGGCCATCTGCAGACCAACAAGGTGCGGCAGATTATCGGAAAGACCTGTCTCATCCACTCCGTTGACTCGGTAAAGCTGGCGGGGGAGATCGAGAAAGAGTCGAAAAAGAAGGGGATCGTGACCGATATCCTTTTGGAGGTCAATGTGGCCAGGGAGGAGAGCAAGTTCGGATTTTTGCTGGAGGAGGTGGAGGAGGCCCTAAGGAGTATCCGGATATTTTCCCATGTTAAGGTCTGCGGGCTTATGACCGTAGCTCCTTTTGTAGAGGATGCCGAGAAAAATCGCGCTGTTTTTAGAAAATTATATGATTTTTATGTTGACATGAAAACTAAAAACATTGATAATGGTAGTATGACTATTCTGTCCATGGGCATGACAGGCGATTTTCAGGTCGCGGTTGAGGAAGGATCCACCATGGTGAGAGTGGGGACCGGCATATTCGGTGCAAGATAGGAGATGGGAGAATAACTATGAGTCTGTTTGGAAGAATTATGGAGAGCATGCGATTAAGTGACGGCGATGATGACGACTACTTCTTAGATGACGAGTATGATGATGAAGAAGAAGAGAGACCTCCCAGAAAAAGCCTATTCGGGAAAAGAGACAGAGACGAAGAGTATTACGATGATGACGAGGAGGAGGAGTCGCCGAGGCCAAGATCTTTTTTAGGGCGTTCTTCCAACAACAGTTCCAATAAAGTAGTTCCCATGAAGAGAAACATGGAGGTGGCCATGGTGATCCCCACTTCCTTCGGCGATTCTAAGGAGATCTGCGACCATCTTCTTGCAGGGAAAACAGTGGTCCTGAACATGGAGGGCTTACATACGGAGATCGCCCAGAGGATCATTGACTTTGCTTCCGGAGCGGTCTACTCCATTAACGGGAATCTTCAGAAGATCTCTAATTACATTTTTATCGTCACTCCCGACACTGTGGATCTCTCCGGTGATTTCCAGGACATCCTTGGCAATGTGGGCGTGCCGTCAAGCAGCGGCCCCCTTGACATATCGGGGCTGAATCTGCGGCTGTGACCGGTTTTGGATTGGATGGGGTCTGCCATGACGCCATCTGTTTTTTAGACAAGCTTATTTTCTTTGAGGGAGACATAACTTATGCCAAAGACATTGACGGTCCGCCGGGATGGGAAGGCGGCATACGATATTATCCTTGACACTGCCTTTGACGGGCTGAAAGACCGGGTGGAGGCTCTGGGGGTCCAGGGACGGCGCATGTGCGTTGTCACGGATTCCACGGTGGCCCGGTGGTATCTGGAGCCGGTGAAAGAGATCCTGGCGCAGTGCTGCCGGCAGGTTGTGACGTTTGTGTTCCCCGCCGGGGAGGAGTCCAAGAACCTTGAAACGGTGCAAAAGCTTTATGAGACCTTGATTGAGAGCCATTTTGACCGGAAGGACTGGCTTGTGGCTCTTGGAGGCGGCGTGGTGGGGGATCTGTGCGGTTACGGCGCGGCTACCTATCTGCGGGGCGTATCGTTTATCCAGATCCCCACGACTCTGCTTTCCCAGGTGGACAGCAGCATCGGCGGCAAGACGGGAGTTGATTTTGCCTCCTACAAAAATATGGTGGGAGCGTTCCACATGCCAAGGCTGGTGTATGCCAATGTCAGCACCCTTCTTACGTTGTCAGAAGAGCAGTTTTCTTCCGGCATGGGGGAGGTGATCAAGCACGGGCTGATCCAGGATGAATCCTATTACCAGTGGCTGTGGGACAATCGGATGGCCATTGAAAAAAGGGATCTGTCTGTTTGCATGGAGATGATCGCCAGAAGCGATGAGATCAAGCGCGGCGTGGTGGAGCAGGATCCGTCGGAGCAGGGGGTCAGGGCCCTTTTGAATTTTGGCCACACCCTGGGCCATGCTCTGGAAAAGCAGATGGGTTTTGCCATGCTCCACGGCCATTGCGTGGGCCTTGGCTGTCTTGGGGCCATGAGGATCTGCGTCATGCGGGGATATGTGGAGGAGGAGTGTCTGTTGGGCCTGCGTCGGCTGATGGAAAGCCTTCATATGCCCACAAAGGCAGGCCGGGTCCAGCCGGATCGGGTGCTTGCGGATACGAAAAGCGACAAGAAGATGGATGGGGACACGATCCGGTTCATCCTTCTGCGGGCCGTTGGTGAGGCGTTTGTGGACCGGACGGTGACCAGTGAGGAGATGAGGGCCGGACTTTTGGAGATCCTTTCCGAAAATGAGCAGGAGAAGAATTGATATGGACCAGAAACGCAATCACTTGCTGGCGTTTTTTGCCGGTTTTGTCTGCCTGACTGCCATAGACCAGTGGACCAAGGGCCTGGCAGTGGATTTTCTTAAGGGAAAGGGGCCTTTGGCTCTTTGGGACGGCGTGTTTGAGCTGCTGTATTCGGAGAACCGGGGGGCGGCTTTTGGGATGCTCCAGGGGCGTCAGGGGTTTTTCCTCTGTGTGGCTTTGGCGGTGTTCTTTTTTGTGGTGTATACCGCGGTAAAACTGCCTGCAAGGAAGCGGTATGTGCCTATGGAGCTGTGCCTGACCATGATCATGGCCGGGGCGGCGGGCAATCTGATCGACCGGGTGAGCCAGGGGTATGTGGTGGATTTTTTGTATGTTAAGCTGATCAATTTTCCCATATTTAACGTGGCGGACTGCTATGTGACCGTGGGGACGGCGCTGCTTTTGGTGCTGTTTTTGTGGTTTTATACGGATGAGGAGTTTGAGCGTTTGATTCCCGGCAGGAGGGAGCGGGCGTGACGGCGGGCGGTGATACGGATTTTATACGGGAGTTTGCGGCCTGTGATGAGGATCAGGGGGCGCGCATCGACGTTTTTTTGACCGGCCGCTGCAGCGATCTGTCCCGGTCCCATGTGCAGCGGTTGATAAAGGACGGCAATGCGCTGGTGGGCCAAAAGGTTGTAAAGGCCAACTATAAGGTAAGTCCTGGGGACCAGGTGACGATTCGGATCCCTAAGGCCAGACAGATGGAGATCTTGCCGGAACCTATGGACCTTGAGATCGTGTACGAGGATGAGGATGTTATTCTTGTGAACAAGCCCAAAGGCATGGTGGTCCACCCGGCTTTCGGCCATGAGGGGGGAACGCTGGTCAACGGGCTTTTGCACCACTGCGGGGACGGGCTTTCCGGCATCAACGGCGTGGTCAGGCCCGGGATTGTACACCGGATTGACATGGACACCACGGGGATTCTTATTGTCTGCAAAAATGACATGGCCCACAATGCCATTGCCGAACAGCTTAAGGATCATACCATTGTCCGCAGATACCAGGCCATCGTCCACGGCGGGATCAAGGAGGATGAGGGTACGGTGGATGCCCCTGTGGGACGCCATCCCACGGACAGGAAGCGGATGAGCATCAACGAGAAGAGCGGGAGGCGGGCCGTGACCCATTACCGGGTGTTGGAGCGGTTTGGGCAGTTTACGTGGATCGAGTGCCGGCTGGAGACGGGGCGGACCCACCAGATCCGGGTCCATATGGCATCCATTGGTCATCCGGTGCTGGGAGATGAGGTTTACGGGCCAAAGAAATGTCCCTTTAAGCTTCAGGGCCAGACGCTCCATGCGGGTATCTTAGGCTTTGTCCACCCGCGGACCGGCGCGTATATGGAGTTTGAGGCGGAATTGCCCCAATATTTTCAGGGACTGTTGGACAGGCTTAGGGGCGGTGTACAAAAGAGAGAAGGGTGAGGGACGCGATGAACATATTTGATATTTTGGGGCCGGTTATGGTGGGGCCTTCCAGTTCCCACACGGCGGGGGCCGTTCGGATCGGGCTGGTGACAAAGAAGCTTTTGGGTTCCGTGCCGGCGCGGGCTATGATCACGTTATCCGGGTCTTTTTCGGCCACAGGGGCGGGCCACGGCACGGACCGGGCACTGGTGGCCGGTCTTCTTGGCATGAGACCGGATAATATCTGTATCCCGGAAAGCTTTGACCATGCCGCAAAGGCCGGCATGGAGTTTTCTTTTGCTCATGAGGCCATAAGAGGCGCTCATCCCAACACGGCGCTTTTGGAGGTGTGGGACAAGAACGGCAGGACCGTGGCGGTGCAGGCGTCCTCCTTGGGAGGCGGGCGCATTATGGTCAATAAGTTAGACGGGGTGGAGATCAACGTGACGGCGGAGCGGCCGGCTCTTATTGTCCACAATGTTGATCAGCCGGGCCATGTGGCGGAGGTCACTTCCATGCTGGCCCACAAGTCCATCAATATCGCCACCCTGAACCTTTACCGGGACAAGCGGGGCGGATACGCGGTCATGGTCATTGAGACGGACCAGAATATTCCGGCTTCGTCTTTGGACTGGTTAAAGCGGGTGGAGGGCATCATCAAGGTGACGTGTCTGAATCTGGGAGAGGAGGGGTGAGCGTTGGCATTTCATTCGATGGAGGAGATCCTGGATTACTGCAGGATAGGCAATAAAAAGTTTTATGAGGCTGTGCTGGAAGACGACATGGAGGAGAGGAAGGTTTCCAGAGAGGAGTCCATGAAGGAGATGTATGTCATGTGGGACGCTATGCTCCTGGCTTCCACTTCCTACGACGGCAGCGCCAGATCCGCCAGCCATTTGGTAGGCGGGCAGGGCCTGGCCATGGAGGAGTACCGCCGGGGCGGCAATACGCTGTGCGGGGATTATCTGAACCAGGTCATCAGCCAGGCGTTGGAGATGGGCGAGTCCAATGCCTGTATGCGGCGCATCGTGGCGGCTCCCACGGCCGGGGCCTGCGGGGTACTGCCTGCGGTGCTGATCCCGTTTTTCCGCAGCGGGCAGGCGGGACACAGGCAGATTGTAAAGAGCCTTTACGTGGCGGCAGGCATCGGCCAGGTGATCGCGTCCAGGGCTTTTATCGCCGGGGCAGCAGGCGGCTGCCAGGCGGAGATCGGAGCGGCTTCTTCCATGGCTGCCGGCGCCCTGACGGCGTTAAAGGGCGGCGCCAATGAGCAGATCGGCCACGCTGCGGCTATGGCCATGAAGGCCCTTCTGGGCTTGGTGTGCGACCCTGTGGCAGGTCTGGTGGAGGTACCCTGCGTCAAGCGCAACGTGATCGGGGCCGTCAACGCCATGACCAGCGCGGATATGGCCCTGGCGGGCATTGGCAGCGCCATTCCTGCGGATCAGGTGTTTGACGCCATGCGGGAAGTGGGGGAGAAGATGCATCCGTCTCTTCGGGAGACAGGGGAGGGCGGTTTGGCCGCCACCAAAGAAGGAATACGGATTACCAGGTCCCTTGTGAGATAGGGGCCTTTTTTGTGGATATAGGCGGAAAAATTTCAAAAAAACGTGTACATTTTCTGCGTTTTGCTGTATAATAATTCCATAATACGAAAATTTGTGTGACAACAACAGCAGATTGCAGAGAGGAGCGATGATATGAGCGATCATTTAGTCATTACAATCGGAAGGCATTGCGGCAGCAAGGGCAATATTATTGGCAGAAAGCTGGCAGAGGAGATGGGGGTTAAGTGTTACAATAAGGAGCTTTTGGCAGAGGCAGCCAAGCACAGCGGGCTGTGTGAGGAATTGTTTGAGACCCACGACGAGAAGCCGACTAACAGCTTTTTGTATTCCCTGGTCATGGATACGTATTCTTTGGGATACACTACGTCCGCTTACATGGATATGCCGATTAACCACAAGATCTTTCTGGCCCAGTTTGACACCATCAAGAAGCTGGCCAGCGAGGGATCCTGCGTGATCGTAGGCCGCTGCGCGGATTATGCCCTGGCCGACGACCCTAACACGGTGACTGTGTTCATCACCGGCAACGAGGCGGATAAGATCGCCTATTTGAAAGATCTGTATAATGTAACCGAGTCCAAGGCAAAGGATATTATGATCAAGACGGATAAGCAGAGAGCCAGCTATTACAACTACTACGCCAGCAAGAAATGGGGCGACGCCAGAAGCTATGATCTGTGCATCAACAGCAGTGTCACCGGCGTGGACGGAGCGGTGCATATCATCCGGGAGTTTGCCAAGGTGAAGATGGCCGATAAAAAGTAGCTGCGGTTTAATGGCGGCAGATTCCCCTCTGACAGGAGTTTTGGCTTCTGTTGGAGGGGTTTTTTGTGTCATTGGGTTGAAAAAGGGTGTGTTTCTGCGCCGGTTGGCCCTTCTTAACCCGGGGGGATGGCGGTCTGCGGTTTCTTAATTAATTATTAATGAATTTTTAGTGTATTTTCCTGACAAAATGTGCTATATTTTTATAGTTACAGAAAAAGCAGGTGTTTATATGAGAATAGAAAAAGAACGTGTGTTCGAGATGGTTCGCCGTCCTGCATTTTGGCAGTTTTTGTGCATGATGGCAGGAGGCGGAGTCTCTGTGATGGCTGCCAATACATGGGACAAGCCTTATTTTGTGGAGATCCCTGGAAAGGAGGTTCCCGGGAAGTGGGAGGAGAATCTGTTTCTTGACCGGGCTATGGAGGCGGGAGAGACGTTTGAGGCCGCTGCCAGGGAGGAGAAAGAGACGGAGTTTTTCCTGGACGGCGCGGGGGACGACGTGGCCGGGAAACTGGAAAAGATAGAGGAAGAACTTCCGGGGCGGTTTAATTTCGCCTTTTATTTTGATGAGGGAACGGGGACGGAGGACGGATCCCTAAGCTATGGGGGGAGAGCGTACCGGGAGCTGCTTCAAAAGGATTCTTCCTGGATGGCGGGGATCTATGGGCTGCGCCATGTGTCCCCGGAGGCCATGGCGTCGCGGCTGGGGCTGGATAAAAGCGCGGTCATGGGGACCCGTCATCTTAACGGAAGCCTGGTGGACGGGGCAGGAGCCCAGGTGATCCCGTCATGGAACCGGTTTCAGGTCACCTTCCGCAATGGGGACGGAACGGCTGTTATGGGCCATTCCAATATTAAGGAGATTTTGTCCATCGCCAGTGTGTACGGGTATTTTAATCAGGAAGATTCCTATGATTTTATCAAGTCTTATACAGGCAGACTGTGGGATATGTCCCACAGTTATAAGATCTCTGTCAGTGATGTGTATTACTGTCGGGGGGAATGTCTGTATGGGGAAGACCAGGAGGAGGAGGAGGAGTCGGGCATATATGGAGCGAGTCCGCTGCAGGTATTGGGAGACGGACAGAGCGCTTCGGGCGTTGCAGCCCAGGACGGCGGCAGCGCGTCCTGCGGGGGAGATGAGATAAGCCCGGCATCCCAGGAGACTACCGGTCAGGTGTCCCATGAGCCGATCCCGGTCCAGGAAAGTACCGGTCAGGTGTCCCATGAGCCGATCCCGATCCAGGAAAGTACCGGTCAGGTATCTCATGAACCAATCCCGGTTTCGGAGAGTACTGGTCAGGTGTCTCATGAGCCGATCCCGGTTCAGGAAAGTACGGGGCAGGTATCCCATGAACCGATCCCGGTTTCGGAAAGTACCAGTCAGGTGGTATCCCATGAACCAATTCCGGTTCAGGAGAGCACCGCTCAAGTGTCTCATGAGTCGATCCCGGAGGTTCAGGATTCGAGTCAGGCGTCTGCGGAAATGCTTCCGGCTGCCGCGGTTTTGGGGGAGACATCCAAGGAGGATGCTTCCGCGGCATTGGCTGCTGCGGAAGCAGGGCAGAGCGCCGGGGCAGCCGGGAAGGCCGGGGAAGAGGTTTCCCGGGAGAGTCAGGCTGCGGGGGCTGCAGGCGGATCGGGCCAGATGTCCCATAAGCCGATTCCGGAATCCCAGGAGGCGGTCAGCTCCCAGGAGGAAGGGGCTGCTGTATCACAAGGAATTTTGGCTTCTGGGGAATCGAAAGCTTCTTCGGGAGAAGGAGGTGACATACGCCAACGTGAGGGGAGCCAGGAGCCGGCCAAAGCGGCGTCAGATGCCGCCAAATATTGTCATGGCCATATTGATCTGAAGGTTTCCGCCGTGGTCCTGGGGATGGACGGGAAGAAAAGCCTGTTTACCCAGGCTGCCCAACAGCCGGAAAATGGAGACAATGGGGGAGCTAAGGAGCGAAGCTGGAACGGATGGGGAGATGAGGCCCAAGGATATGCCAGGGACATTGCAAAACAGGATTGGTATGAGCAGTACGGGCTTACGGGGCAGGAGACCATGTTCATCCACGATCCCCTTTCCGGTTCAGAGGTTGCCTCTTACATGAATATGCTTCCCGAAGATACTTCCCAGAAGCGGAGAACGGTTGTGGAGGAGGCGCTGCTGTCCATTGGCTGTATCCCCTATTATTGGGGAGGAAAACCGTCGGGAGGCGGTTTTGACAGCAATCATTTTGGTGTTGTGGTGTCCCCGGACGAGGATGGAAGGATATTGAGAGGTCTGGATTGTTCCGGGTGGATTAACTGGGTTTACTGGACTGCCTTAGGCTCCCCGCTGCCGGCGGAGAGCACGTCAGGGCTTATGGGCTGCGGGAGGGCCGTGGAAAAGAAGGATCTAAAGGCCGGGGATATTTTGATACGGGCCGGCAGCCAGCCACATGTCTATCTTTTCCTGGCGTGGGCAGAGGGCGGCTCCATGTATTTGATCCACGAGACAACAGGCAATGTCAACAATGTGACCATCGGTGTCTATGACCTTGATCTGCCATACTACCGATGTTTGATCAATGAGGAATGAGACTATGGAATATGAAGACGAGCTGGAGCGGATGCGAAACCGCAGAAGGCGCCAGAGAGCCCAGCAGCAAACGGGCAGCAATGCAAATACGGTACATAATGACTTTGATCACGGGAATGGGCGCATATCCGGATCCACGGGGACGAGAAGGCGTCAAAAGACTTACAGCGACGCCTATTATGATGACAGCTATGAATATGGCAGGCATCGCAGCCGCAGGATGGGCGTCGATCCGGATGAGGATTATGAGGATTACGAAGCTTATGAGGATTATGACGGCTACAACGAGGACGGCGGCTACGACCAGTATGAGGAGCGGGAGAGCCGGAGCGTGGGGCGCGGCGGCATAAACCGTCGGGAACGCAGCGGTCCCAGAGGCGGCTCCTCTGTTTCAGGCAGGCGCAGGGAACCGGGAGGCCAGGATCGTTATTCCCGGGAAAGAGGGCCTATGGCCCGTTCCGGTCCGGGCAGGGATACAGAGGGAAAAAGCAGTAAGGCGCCTCGAAAGAAAAAGAAGAGATTTTCTTTTTTTAAGTTGCTGTTGCTTTTGGTCTTGGTGGCCGGAGGGCTTTTTGCGTTTTTGTATACGCGGACAGGGTCCGGGTATTGGACCATTGCCGTGTTCGGCGTGGACTCCAGGGACGGAAAGCTGGAAAAAGGGGCGCTGTCGGACGTGGAGATGATCTGCGTGATTGACAGAGGAACGGGAGACATAAAATTGGTCTCCGTATTCCGCGATACGTATCTGGAGATCAATCCCGACGGGACTTACCACAAGATCAATGAGGCTTATTTTAAGGGCGGACACCAGCAGGCAGTCCAGGCCCTGGAACGGAACCTGGATCTGTCCATTGACGATTATGCCACCTTTAACTGGAAGGCCGTGGTGGATGCCATCAATATTTTAGGGGGCATTGACCTGGAGATATCGGACAGTGAATTTAAGTATATCAACAGCTTTATTACAGAGACTGTGGAGTCAACGGGGATCGGTTCCCATCATCTGGAGAGCGCGGGCATGAACCATCTGGACGGCGTTCAGGCGGTCGCCTATGCCCGTCTAAGGCTGATGGATACGGATTATAACCGTACGGCCAGACAGCGGCTGGTGATCCAGCTGGCTATGAACAAGGCCAAGGAAGCGGATTTAAAAACGCTGTCAAACCTGGTTAAGGCCATTTTGCCGCAGCTTTCCACCAGCATAGGTGTCGACGATCTGCTGCCCATGGCAAGGAATATCCGCAAATATCACATTACGGAAACTGGCGGATTTCCGTTTTCCAGAGGGGAGACCCATATCGGAAAGAAGGATTGCGTTATCCCCCTTACCCTGGAGAGCAATGTGGTCCAGCTCCATCAGTTTTTGTATGGAATAGAGAACTTCCAGCCATCCCAGACCGTAAAGCAGATCAGCGCTAAGGTGGCTTCTGACAGCGGAATGGGAGAGGTGGCGGAAAATGCGCCGGAGGCAAAGATCTTAGGCCAGAAGGCTTTGGAAGGCGGAGGAGGCGGTTCCTCCAATGCAGGCGGATCCGGGGGCCAGACCCAAAAGGATCCTGCTCCTGGAAATTCGGAAAACCAGGGCGGCATTTCGCCGCCTGCCGATACAGCGCCTGCCATGCCCGAGGGGACTTTAGGGCAGGAGACGGAAACATCGGAAATCTCCCAGGAGGCTTCGACAGAGGATATGTTCGGGGAGCAAGGAAGCTTGGAGGAGGAAAACGGGGAATCTTTGGACAGGGAAACGGAGCCGTCAAATGAGGCGGGATCATCCCCAGAGGAAACGTCCCAGGCCAATGAGCCAGGACCTGTTAATCCTGGGGAAACAGAGCCGGAGATTGGCCCTGGAATGACGGAGGCTCCGTCATCGGAACCGGAAACCGTCCTGCGGGAACCGGAAGAAACAACGACTGAGGCAGGTCCCGGCGTGCAGTGACCGGCAAATACCTCCCTGTGATCTGGATGTCAGAAAACAGGGGGGTATTTGCCGTAATTTGTTTGATGAAAAACCATCTTTACCCAAACTGACAAAAATGCTATAATCGGCTTGGAAACTTTAACTATGGGTTAAACGGTTTTAGACCTGTGGGACAAAGCCGGGAGATAGGGGGAAGTTGATTCGGCTGTTTTATCCCTCACAAACTAACTATTCGCGAAACAACACTTTAACGAATAGTTAGTGCAGTTTTCGCCCCAAAACATTTTCAAAGGAGTTATTTCATGCATTTACAGCGTTTGCTAAGCTTGACCCGTCAGGCCGTGGATGCCTATGGGATGATCGATGATAATGATAAGATCGCGGTTGGGATTTCCGGCGGCAAGGACAGCCTGACTTTGCTGTACGCGCTTAACAGCCTTAAGCGGTTTTATCCAAAGAAATTCGATATCTACGGGATCACTGTGGACCTGGGTTTTGAAGGATTTTCCCTGACGCCGATTAAAGAACTATGTGAGCATTTATCCGTTCCATATAAGGTTATCTCCACAGATATTGGCCATATCGTGTTTCAGGAACGCCGGGAATCCGGCCCCTGCTCTCTCTGCGCCAAACTGCGTAAAGGCGCGTTAAATAAAGCCGCCCTGGATCTTGGGTGCAACAAGGTAGCTTATGGCCATCACAAAAACGATATGGTGGAGACCATGCTGCTGTCCTTGATCTATGAAGGCCGTTTTTACTGCTTTCCCCCAAAGACCTACCTGGATCGGACCAAGCTGACGCTGATCCGGCCTCTGATGTATGTGGAGGAGGCGGATATTAAGGGATTTTGTAACCGTTACCAGGTTCCTTTGTGTAAAAATCCCTGTCCGGCTGACGGTTTTACCAAACGGGAATATGTTAAAAACTTAACAAAATATTTGGAACAGCACAGCCCCGGCGTCAGACAAAGGATGTTCCATGCCATCACAACCGGCGATCTTCCGGGGTGGCCGGCTGCGGAAAAAAACGTGAAGGGGCCAACAGATATGGTTACGGATACGGATATGCATATGGATATGGACACACAGGAGGAAACATAATGAAACAACTGCCCTACTACGAACAAAAAGACCGGGAAAATGTAAAGAAGCTGCGGACTATGATCCAGGAACTGCCGCCTTTTTGCGTCGAATTTTTCCGGGGGATCGAACCACAGACCTCATCCAGAACAAGGATTGCCTACGCTTATGATCTCCATGTGTTTTTTGACTTTCTGCAAAAGGAAAATCCGATGATGAAAAAGCTGGAAAAAAGGGATTTGTCACTCTCCCACTTGGATCAGGTTCAGGTGACGGATCTGGAAGAATACATGGAGTATTTGAAATACCGTTTTAATGACCGAAATCAGGAAGTGGTCAACAAAGAACGGGGGATCATGCGTAAGATATCCTGCCTGAAAAGCTTTTATAATTATTTTTACCGCAGGGAAATGATAAAAAATAATCCAGCCGCTTTGGTAAAGCTGCCGAAGCTTCACGAAAAGGAGATCATCCGCCTGGATGTGGACGAGGTGGCCATGCTGCTGGACGAGGTGGAAAACGGGGGATCCCTTACGGAGAAGCAGAAAACATTCCACAATAAGACAAAGATCAGGGACCTTGCCCTGCTGACCCTACTGCTGGGAACCGGAATCCGCGTATCCGAATGTGTGGGGTTGGACATATCTGACGTGGATTTCCGCAATGGAGGGATCCGGATCCACCGGAAAGGAGGCAAGGAGGTAACGGTCTACTTCGGCGTGGAGGTGGAGGACGCTCTTAAGGACTATCTGGAAGAACGAACGCAGATGGAACCTGCGGAGGGCCATGACAACGCGCTGTTTCTGTCTCTGCAGATGAAGCGGATGTCTGTACGGAGCGTGGAGAATCTGGTGAAAAAGTATGCAAAAATCGTTACGCCCTTAAAGAAGATCACCCCCCATAAGCTGCGCAGTACATACGGGACCGCTCTGTACAGGGAAACCGGTGATATCTATCTGGTGGCGGACGTTTTGGGACATGCGGATGTGAACACCACCAAAAAGCACTATGCGGCCCTGGATGATGCCAGACGCAGAAGCGCCAGAGACAAGGTGTGGCTTCGGGAGCCGGAGTGATGGGGATCTGTCAGGAGGGTCGTGTAAGTGGCAATGGGGTTATGTCGCCAATGGTTTACGTAACAATATTATGTTAACTAATATGAAAACGTAAAATACATATGAAGTAAGATATGGGATACAAGTGAGCATGTACGATAATAAGTGAATTTTGCCATACAAGCCTGCGGGGAATTGCCGCAGGCTTTTGATTTACTACTCTTCTGCCTCCTGGTGGCTTTTGGGATGCTTGTACATGACGGTGAGATAATTCCCTTCATGGATGGTGTCTTCTCCCATGCGGTTCATCTGCTTTAACTGCTTTACGTAGTCTTCCACCGCAATGTCGGTCCCCTCTGTGTAAACTTCGGCAATGCTCCACAGCGTATCGCCGGGCTGTATCCGGATACAGGTATAGTAGGATGCGGTCTCCGGTCCGGGAGGTTCTTTTGCCAGAACATTCATAAGAAAGATGCCGAAAAAGGTACATCCCACCACAGCTCCCAGTGACAGAAATATAAATGGCTTTTTCATGATTCAACGCCCTCCCCTGATACGGTTTCCCGGTATCTCCTCTTTTCATTTGAAAAAGAAGAAACAAACATATGTTCTAACCGGTGTATGTCCATTATAATATTCGAACATCTGTTTGTCAATAGAATTTTTTGTTTTTTCGAACAAAGGTTTGCATTTTAGGGAGACATGTGCTACTATATATAGTAGATGATGATACGGAATCTATTTGGGAGGTCAATATATGGCACAAGGAAAGATCACACAGAAACAACAGGAAATTTTAGAATATATCAAAGAAACCATTTTAAAGAAGGGCTATCCGCCCTCCGTGCGTGAGATCTGCGAGGCGGTCCATCTAAAGTCTACCTCCTCCGTCCACTCCCACCTGGAGACCCTGGAGCGGAATCACTATATCCGGAGAGATCCGACTAAGCCCAGGACCATAGAGATTATTGACGACTGTTTTAACCTGACCAGGCGGGAGCTGGTGAACGTTCCCATGGTAGGCACGGTGGCTGCGGGACAGCCCATTTTGGCGGAACAGAACATAGAGAATTATTTCCCCATCCCCGTGGAGCTTCTGCCTAACGAACAGACCTTTATGCTTAGGGTCAAGGGAGAAAGCATGATCAACGCCGGTATCTTCGACGGGGATCAGATTATTGTCAAGCAGCAGGAAACAGCCAGAAACGGCGAGATCGTGGTGGCTCTTATTGAGGACTCTGCAACTGTTAAGCGGTTCTACAAGGAGAAGGGATATTACCGTCTTCAGCCGGAGAACGATGCTTTGGATCCTATTATTGTAAAGGAAGTGCTGATTCTGGGCGTGGTTATTGGTTTGGTGCGTATGATGTGAATGATGTGATATGTGCTCTTCGGATGTCTACCAAAGGATGTGATAGTCGGAAGCGTTTCTGCAGGTGTTTGAATTATTGACTGGAATTTTCTAAGAATGATTAGATTGTTGTATGGTTTAGGCGAAGTTGTTGGAGGCCCATGAGGATCTGTGTGCTGTCCGGGTTCAGATATGCCAAACATTCCGATGAGCCCTTAAAGCAGAAAACACTCGGGGTTAGGCCCTCCTGTTTTCTTTGGTCTCATCTCACAGGCAAAAATTCACCCGGACAGCACACCAATGTCCCGATCTCCTATGTGAATGTGAAGATAGCGGAACTGGACGGGCGCAAGCAGGAACTTGTGAAGCGGTTTCCAGTTCGGCGGTATATATCTTGCCGCACCCGACACAGCTTTTGTTATCCAGCCGTTTGGTGCAGCGGAGATATTGACGGCCTACCCGGTTGACGATACTCATAAGCGCATAGCCACAGTTCCCGCACTTGATTTTTCCCGCCAGCCATGTGTGGGTGGTTTTTCGGGCGGACTGGATTTTCATGTTGTTCATCAGCTTCTTGCGGCAGGTCAGCCATATTTCCGATGGGACATTCCCTCATGGGGCGCAAGCACTAACATCTGGTCTTTGAGGTTGTGCAGCTTGTCCGGCTTTACATCACGGCCCTGATACAGATAACACCCGTTCATGCCTGTGAAGTCGGCGGCGTCATTGACAATCATCGTCCCCTGGCTTTTGAAAAATTCGTACACGTCAAGGTCTGCCTGCATATAGACGGGATTACGTAACATCTGCGCCAGTGTGGGGCGTATCATTTGCGAATGAGTTCCTTGCCGTAGAACAAAATCCCCTGTTCCGCAAAGTACCGGGTGATGTCGCCATAGGAGGTTTTCGGGTCTGTGTACATCTCGAACATGAGCCGGATATTGGCCGCTTCCTCCGGGTTTATCACCAACTTCTTTGTGTTGATACCTTCCATCTTGATAGGCTCCGTATGGAAGCCGTAGGGGGATTTCCCGCCCATTTTGAAGCCCCGCTGACTGCGGGAGTAGTAAGCGTCCGTTACCCGCTTCTGTATTGTTTCCCGTTCCAACTGTGCGAACACGATACAGATATTCAGCATGGCCCGCCCCATCAGTGTGGAGGGTATCGCCGCCACGCAGATACAGAACTTGAACGCATGGGTAGATGTGGCGAGGGCTGAAATCGTGGAGAAGTTACCAGCCGGGGGAGCATGATAAGACCGCTGGTGTGCTACAAGCCGCCCATGTGCGGGAGGGCGACTATTTCAGCAGCCGGGTACATCACGACAGAGGATGAAAAACAATGGCTGACCCGGATTGTCCAAAAATCCGAGTTGGCGAAAAGTTACGTGCCGCAGAGGGGAAAGAAAAAATAACAAATACGCCATTGGTGGAGAAAAGTAATAAAACAGAATTGTCAAGGAGATAAGAATATGGGAATGGTAGGAACTTATATAGCAGTTGAGAATTTACTTTTAAGTCAGATTATCAATGGCGATAAAGATATTTTAGAGATTGACCCTGCGCAATGTCAAACCCTAAATGTAGATAAATCATGGCAGGCTATTCAGTATCTTTTATGCAACGATGTTGATGGTGGGGAGCCACCTATGGGCTATGTTGTCCCGATAAGAGATGAAAATGAGTTGGATTGCGAATTTGATTTTGATGCATTTTATATTACAGCGAAGCAGGTTAAAGAATCGTCCGATTATCTTAACTCGTTAGACGATAATACCTTGATGAATATGTATGATTTTGAGTTGATGGAAGAAAACAAAATATACCCACTTCATGGAAAAGAAAACGAAGCAGGCATATTTTACGAATACATTTATTCTTATTTTTCAAAAATAAAAAATTTTTTTGAGCTAACGGCAGAAAAGGGATATGCAATCATATTCTATATCATGTGATTTTTAATACTATGTTGAAAACGGTTACTGCCAATAAAGCAGATATCTTTCTATTATAGTCTGCAGAGCTGAAACAGCGTCCCATATGGGAAAACGTCCTAAGCAAGCAAATCCCAGCCAGCGAATTTTGCTTTTGCCAGTGAGGGTCGGCACACCGGCCTGCCTTCCCTCACTGGCTCCGCCACACCCGCCGACGTTGCTTCACTTAACTATCTACTATCTCACTCCAACTCCCCATCCTCTAAAAGCTTTCCGTCCCTCCAGATCCGCTCCAGATCATAGAACAGCCGGTCCTCGCTGGAGAACGCATGGACGATGATGTCGCCATAGTCCATCAGCACCCATCCCCCGGCGCCGTAGCCCTCGATCTGGCGGCACTCATAACCGGCCTTTCCCAGGGCTTCCTCCACATGATCCACCATCGCCTGGACCTGATTCGGGTTGGCTCCGTCCGCGATCAGGAAGTAATCCGCGATCACCGTAACCTGGCGGATGTCGATGATCTTGATATTCTGCGCCTTCTTGTCCTCCAGCGCCTTTTTCGCTATCTTTACCATGTTTAAAGCGTCTGACATGTAATCCCTCCTTTTTCCTTTCTCTGGTTCTCATAATACGCAAATGCCTCTGCCGTCATAGGGTCTATGCGGCTGCCCTTTTTTGCAAGGTAATCCAGAGTCCCTTTTAAGATCTGATAAAGAGCTTCATCCAAATCCTCAAAAGCCAGTTTTCTCATGGCCGTAAGGTTGGAAGCCTTTTCTCTCCGGGCCTCAATATAGTCCGCTACATACAGGATCTTGTCCAGAAGCTGCATATCCGGTTTTGCGGTAGTATGGCAGGCAACGGCGCTTAAGATCTCTTCGTCCTCAATATGGTACTGCTTTTTGGCCAGATACGCGCCGTACTTGGCATGGAGGACCGCAGGAGCCTTCCGTTCTTCCTGGGACACCGGAATGTGATGTTTGTCGCAAAGTTTTATGATCTTCTCGTCATCATAGCACTTGGCGCAGTCATGGATCAGCCCTGCCGTCTCCGCTTTCTCAAGGGAAACGCCGTAGCGCATGGCAAGGCATATGCAGGTAAAAGAAACGCTTAAAGAGTGCTCGTAGCGGGAAGCGCTTAATTTAGATCTCAGTTTTTTTCTGTACTTAAGGATCTGAAAACCCATGATCACCATCTCCTGAAAATTATGATAAATATAACTGGTGGGATTTGATATACGCTTCCACGGCTTTTGGCACAAAGCCGCTTATGCTCTGCCCCTGTGCCGCAAGACGGCGGATTTCCTGGGAAGCGATATCCATCCCACCGCAGTGGAGCAGACGGATACGGGCTTTGTATTTGTCCGTCAGATACGCGATCTGACGGCGCAGAGGCAGATGCTCTTGTCCATATTCCCTGTCTGCTACCAAGAGAGGGACACCCGACAGCACAAGCTCCGGGTGATACCAGCTCTCGATCTCATAAAGAGAGTCAGCTCCAATGATGTAGCAAAAATTATGGTCCGCATAAGTCTCCTTTAAAAGAGCCAGAGTCTGGGCCGTGTAGGTGCTGCCCTCCCTTAAAACCTCAAAATCCGAAAATACAAATTCGGGAAAGTCTCCAATAGCCAGCTTAACCATGGCGCAGCGGTCCCCGGCAGGCGTGACATGGCGGTCCTTTTTGTGAGGCGGCTGTCCCGACGGCATAAACCATACGGCGTCCAGGCCATACTCCTCATATGCCTGCTTTCCCAGGATCAGATGCCCGTTGTGGACCGGGTCAAAGGTGCCGCCCATGATCCCGATATCAGCCATGAGCGCTTTTGGAGGACGGGGCAGGAAGGGAGATCTTTCGCTTCTTCTCGTCCTTTGCCTCCTTGTAGAGCACGATCTTTTTGCCGATGACCTGGACCACCTGGGAGTGGGTCCGCTCCGCCAGGATCTGGGCCAGTTCACGGCTGTCGTCCAGGCAGTTCTTTAACACGCTGATCTTAATAAGTTCCCTGGCCTCCAAAGCTTCCAGGACGCCCTGGGTCAGCTCCGGAGTCAGGCTGGATTTGCCGATCTGAAAGATGGGATCCAGATTCATGGCAAGGCCCTTTAAATAGGCCCGCTGTTTTGTCGTCATAATTACCCCTTTCGGAATGTTTCCTCAACTATCTGTAATAATCAAAGGCCAGGCCGTACATACGCACGGTGTCGCCCTCCTGGATGCCGGCCTTTACCAGTTCATCCAGCACGCCGGATTCCTTCAAAAAATTCTGGAAGAACACAAAGCCCTTTTCCGATTCCAGGTTGGTGTATCCCAGCATCTTTTCGATCCGGGGGCCTTCCACCACATACTCGCCGTCCTCATTTTTTTCCACGGTGTAGGGAAGGTTGGCGCCGGACTGCAGACTGGATATGTCAAACTCCCGCTCAAAGACCACAGGCTCCTTGTCCAGACTTTTAAGGAGGTTGTACACCCCGTAGAGAAGTTCCTTCATGCCCTTTCCGCTGACGGCGGATATGGGATAGACCTTTATGCCCAAAGGCTCAAATTCCTGCCGGATTTTTTCTACCGGGTCGTCGTCCTGGTCGTAGACGGCGTCGATCTTGTTGGCGGCAATGACCTGGGGACGGCTCATAAGGTCCTCATTGTAGGAACGCAGCTCCGCATTGATGGCGCGGATGTCTTCCACCGGGTCCCGGCCTTCGGTGGATGCGGCGTCTACCACATGGATCAGCGCCTTGGTCCGCTCAATGTGCCGCAGAAAATCGTGTCCCAGCCCCACGCCCTCGGACGCGCCTTCAATAAGCCCGGGGATATCCGCCATGACAAATCCGGCCCCGTCGTCTAAGTCCACCACTCCAAGATGAGGATTCAGGGTGGTGAAATGGTAATTGGCGATCTTAGGCTTTGCGTTGCTGACTCTGGACAGGATGGTGGATTTGCCTACATTGGGAAAGCCCACCAGGCCCACGTCCGCAATGACTTTCAGCTCTAAGGTAACCCACAGCTCCTGGCTGTCCTGCCCCGGCTGGGCGTACTTGGGCGCCTGCATGGTGGCTGTGGCGTAGTGCATATTGCCCTGACCGCCTTTTCCGCCCTTTAGGATGATCTCCCGCCGGTTATGGCCGGACATGTCGGCAATGACCTTTCCGCTGTCAAAATCCTTGATGACCGTGCCCTTTGGGACCTTGATCACCAGATCCTTTCCGTCGGCGCCGTGGCAGCGCTTCTTGCCGCCGGGCTCCCCGTTTTTCGCAACGTACTTTCTCACCTGCCGGAAATCCACAAGGGTGTTTAATCCGTCGTCCACTTCAAAGATGATATCCCCGCCTTTTCCGCCGTCCCCTCCGTCAGGGCCTCCGGCCGGAACGTACAGCTCCCGTCGGAAACTGACATGGCCGTCTCCGCCTTTTCCGGACTTAAGAAATATCTTTGCGCGATCTGCAAACATGATTCACCGTAACCTTTCTGAAACCTATATGAAATAAGGAAAAAATGGCTTCATACATCGGAAGTATGAAGCCATCTGGATTACTCGCTGATTGTTCTTGGGTAAACAGAAACCTGCTTTTTGTCTCTGCCCTTTCTCTCAAATCTCACAACACCGTCAACTTTGGCAAACAAGGTGTCGTCGCCGCCCCGGCCTACGTTGAGACCCGGATGGATCTTGGTGCCTCTCTGCCTGTAGAGAATGTTGCCAGCCAGCACAAACTGTCCGTCAGCTCTCTTGGCTCCCAGTCTCTTGGCCTCGGAATCTCTGCCGTTCTTGGTAGAGCCCACGCCCTTTTTATGAGCAAACAACTGAAGGTTCATCTTAAACATCACTTACACCTCCTTAAATCGAATTTTAATATATGGTTCTCCATACTCCTCCTCAATATTCAAAAGGCCGAATACCAGGGAATTCATAAGGAGTTCTGATCCTGAACTGACGGAAGAAGGAAAGCGGAAAAAAAATCCGCCGGACACATCATCCGTCTCGGCTTCAAACCGGTCTTTGGTGAACCGCTCCACGGAATTGGCCATGTTAAGAGCCAAAGCGGAAACGGCGGCGCACACCAGTTCCTGTCCCTCCACTTCGTAAGGCTCTGCCAAACCGGCATGTCCCACCATATGGATGGCCCTGTACCGCTGTTCGGAATCTGTCATTACTGTTACTTCAACCATAAACGCAAGCACCTCGTTATATCGTAGCCGTGCTTTCCATCGAAAGGCTTAAGCGTTGATCTTGTCGATCTTAACCTGGGTAAAGAGCTGTCTGTGGCCGTTTTTCTTGTGATAGCCTGTTTTTCTCTTATACTTGTATACGATGATCTTCTTACCTTTGCCTTCTTTTACAACGGTCGCAGTCACGGTAGCGCCCGCTACGGTAGGACAACCGATGGACAACTCTCCGTTATTTACTGCAAGCACTTTATCAAAGGTAACAGTCTCTCCAGCTTCCACACCAAGCTTCTCTACCTTAATGATATCGCCTTCTGCGACTTTGTACTGCTTTCCGCCTGTTGCAATAATCGCGTACATCTTTGGCACCTCCTGTTATCATTACTCGCCAACTGCGGTGGCATACGGTCCAAGAGGAATCCGTAAACACTTTTTAACCTCATTGTGCGGCATACCTTAATATAATAACATCCCTAATGGGGATTGTCAACCATATTTTTCCGGAATTTCAGCCAGAAATGAACCCTTTAGCAGCCAATTAATCCCCAAGCACATTGACGATCTTGGCAGGCGTCCGGTAATACATATCCGAGGTTATGATGCCCACCTGGGAGTTGGACGCGTGGACGATCTTTCCGTCGCCCATATAGATGGCCACATGGTCAATGGAGCCTCCGCTGCTGTAAAACACAAGATCGCCGGGTCTGGCCTCCTGGGCCGACACTGCCCGCCCTTGGGCGGACTGGGACGCCGCCGTGCGGTTGAGATAGACTCCGGCCGTATGCCCCAAAACATATTTAGTGAACCCGGAGCAGTCCACCCCTGTGTAGGGATCGTTGCCTCCGTAGACGTAGGCGTTTCCCACAAACTGGAGGGCGTCGGAAACAATGGTCTGGCGCAGCGCTTTTTTTCTGGCAACCTCTGCTGCCGCTGCCGCCTTTTTCTCTTCAATGGTGGTTAAGTAGTGGTCATACTGGCCGGATACCTCCGAAAGGCTGTTCTGTAAGTAGCTTAACTCCGACTGGATGGAGGAAAAACTCATGGTGCGGGCTGTGTGGCTGAAGGTGGGGACAGCTTCCATAAGCTGGGCGTCCTCTTGCTGGGCACTGCCGGTCTGTTCTCCTTCTGAGAGCATTTCGGCCGGCTGGCTGTCTTCCTCCCCGCTTTGGCTTTCGGTTTCCTCCTGGGATTCCTCCAGGCCAAGCTCCTGGCGGATCTGGTCCTCACGCTCCACCAGCTCCTTCAGCTCGGTGATGGTGTCTCTGGTTCTCTGCTCCAGCTCCTTTAACTTCTGTTCCTGGACGGTTCGGGCCTGGCGCAGGGATTCATTTTCCTCGTCCGCCATCTGCTTTTGGGCGGCAAGGAGCTGCCATTCCTGCTCCAGATTCTCCTTTTCCATTTCCAGCTGCTCTTTTTCCTGCCTCACCACTTCCAGCTGCGCCCTGGATCCGGCGAAAAATAAGCACGTGCCGGAAAGCACCAGAATGGCCAAAAAGATCAATCCGAAGGTCCACACCGGCGTCTTAAAATGTATGGGGTTTTTCTGGGAATGAGGAAGCAGCATGACCGTATAGTTAAGGGAAATGCGCTCCTTCTTAAATCGTTTCCACTTCATCTAAAAAAACATCACTCCCTTCCGGACAACGTTCAGGCATCCTCTTCTTCCTGGCTGTCCGCCTCGTGTTTGCCGCGGCCCTCGTCCTTTTTGCCGCGGCCTGACCGCTCTTTTCCATGGTTTTGCTTAGGCGGCTCTTCCTGCTCTTCCAGGGCCGCGGCAGCCTGCGCCTGCGCCATAGGCGCGCTGTCCATATTGGCTGGAGCGATCATCTTCTCCTCCCCGGCTACTTCCATGGTACAGTTTCCCTTAAAGGAAGCGCCCTCGTCGATCACCAGGGTCTTGGTGATAAGGTCGCCCAGCACCCGGCCGGTGGAGGTCATCTCAATGCGCTCCCTGGCCAGCAGGTTGCCGTACACAATGCCTGCCACTAAGATCTCCACAGCGGTGATATCTCCCACCACCTCGCCGGTCTCCCCCACAATGACCGAACTTTCCGACATGATCTTTCCCTCCAGGACACCATCGATCCTGGTGGACTCCGATGCCGTCAAAACACCCTCGATCCTGGAATTGTGGCCGATGATGGTGTTGATCATACTTGTATTGATGGTATCGCTCTTTTTCTTTGATCCAAACATAATTATCCTCCCCGCATGCGATATTTCAAGGGGGACTGCGCCTCACAGCCCCTTCATCTCTTTTGTATATTAATACTTTTTGTATAAAAAAGCAATAGATTTAACACTTTTGTAAAATATTTCAGCTTTCGATTACCACCCTTTTCTCCAGGTAGCCGGGGAAAAGAGGATCAGCATGGGAAAGATCTCCAGCCTTCCGGCCAGCATGTCAAACATAAGGACAAATTTTGACAGATCCGACAGCTGGGAGAAATTGCACGTGGGACCTACTGCCCCCATGCCGGGGCCGATATTGTTGAAAGTGGCCGCCACGGCGGTAAAGCAGGAGGTAAAGTCAAGGTTATCCAGGCTCACCACCAGGACCGAGGCCGCGAAAATAATAAAGTAGGCGATAAAATAGTTATTTACAGACCGGATGACCCCTGCGTCCTGGGATTTTTTCTCCAGTCTCAGCACTCTTACGCTTCTTGGGTGGACCAGGGCCAAAAGCTCGTTCCTGACGGACTTAAACCAGATAATGATCCTGGACACCTTCATGCCGCCGCCGGTGCTGCCGGCGCAGGCCCCCACGAACATAAGCCCGATGAGGATCGTCTTGGAAAACTGGGGCCACAGATCAAAATCCACCGTGGAAAAGCCGGTGGTGGTGATGATGGACCCTACCTGGAAAGCAGCGTGGTGAAAAGCCTGGAACACATTGGCAAAGCTTCCCCGGATATTCAGGGTGATAAGGGCCACCGTGACCGCGATGATCCCAAGGTATGTCCTGGCTTCCTCGCAGGCAAAGGCGTCTTTGAACCGTTTCACCGAAAACAGGTAGTATACATTAAAATTTACCCCGAACAGGATCATGAACACGGTGACCACGCCCTGGAGGTAATAACTGTCATAGTAGGCGATGCTGCTGTTTTTGATCCCGAAGCCTCCGGTTCCCGCCGTGCCAAAGCTGGTGGCCAGAGAGTCAAAAAGGGGCATGCCGCCGGCAAGGAGCAGGATCACCTGGATCAGGGTCATGACCAGATAGATCAGATACAGGATCTTGGCTGTGGTCTTGATCTTAGGCGTCAGCTTTCCCACGGAAGGTCCCGGGCTTTCCGCCCTCATGATGTGCATGGCGTAACCTCCGCCGGCCAAAGGCAGGATGGCCAGCATAAACACCAGCACACCCATGCCCCCGACCCAGTGGGTAAAGCTCCTCCACATGAGCATGGACTGGGATAAGCCCTCTACATTGTCCAGGATGCTGGCCCCTGTGGTGGTAAACCCGGAGATAGTCTCAAACAGCGCGTCCGCAAGGGAGGGGATCTGGCCGCTGATCCAGAAAGGCAGGGCGCCGAAAAAGCTGAGCACAACCCAGATCAGAGCTACGGCTACAAAGCCCTCCCTGGCGTAAAAGACCGTGTTCTTAGGACGCCTGTGGGTGGTGGCCCAGCCGATGACAAGGCACATGGCCATGACCATAAGGAAAAATTTAAGCTGTCCGTCGCCGTAGATCAGGGCCACGGCACAGGGAAGGAGCATGAGGACCGCCTCAATATTTAACACCCACCCTAAAAAATAGAAGATAATCCCGATATTCATAACGTTCTCTACCTCAAAATGTCTTTTAGATCCTTAAGCCCCGTGTTGGTGGTGACGATGATCACCGTGTCTCCGATCTCAATGGCATCTTTGCCCCGGGGGGTGATGATGCGGCCGTAGCGGTTGATGCAGGCCACCAAAAGGTTAGGCTTTAGGGACAGCTTTTCTAAGGGGATTCCCACCATAGGGGCATCCTCTCCCACCCGGAACTCCAGGGCCTCCGCCTTGTCGGCCACGATCTTATAAAGGGTCTCCACATTGCTGCCCAGGGAGTTCTGCATGGCCCTTACATACTGTAAAATGGTGTCCGCCGTAATCAGCTTCGGGTAGATGACGCTGCCTAAGTTCATGTCGTTTACCACGCTTTCAAAGGTGGTCCGGTTTACTTTGGTGATCAGCTTTGCCCTGGACTGGCTGGCCGCGTAAAGGGAGAGCATGATGTTCTCCTCGTCAAAGCCTGTAAGGGCGGCAAACGCCTCGGTCTGGCGCAGCCCTTCCTCCAAAAGCAGCTGCTGGTCCGAGCCGTCTCCATTGATGATCATGACGCCCGGCAGCTCGTCGCTAAGCTGATTGCACCGGTCCAGATCCTGCTCCACGATCTTTAACTTAATGGGGGCGTCCTCCAGCATCTTTGCCAGGTAGTATGTAATCCTGCCGCCGCCAATGAGCATAACGCTTTTTATGCTGTTATTTTCAATGCCCACGGCCTTAAAAAAGCGCATGGACGCAATGGGCGGCGCCACGAAAGACACTTTGTCCCCGGATTTTAACACAAAATTACCGTTTGGTATGACCACCTCGATGCCCCGCTCCACGGCGCAGAAAAGGACGCTGCACTTTAACCTGGAATTTACTTCCAGAACCTTCATATCATGGAGTACGGACCCGGAGGGGATCTGGAACTTCATGATCTCCACCCGCCCTTTGGCAAAGGTGTCGATCTTAATGGCGGAGGGGAATTTAAGGAGCCTGGAGATCTCCATGGCCGCGGCGAAATCCGGGTTAATGGCCATGGACAGGTTTAGTTCCTCCCGCAGAAAACTGATCTCCGCCGAGTACTCGGGCTTTCGGATCCTGGCGATCGTATGGCAGTTTCCGGCTTTTTTGGCGATGAGGCAGCACAGCATGTTCAGCTCGTCGGAGGTGGTGGTGGCGATCAGCAGGTCCGCCTCCTTGATCCCGGCCTCAGACTGCACCTGGAACACGGCGCCGTTGCCTACTACGCCCATAACGTCCAGACTCTGGGTGGCCTTGTCCACCACTGCGGAGTCCTGGTCAATGATGGTGATGTCGTGTTCCTCATGATTCAGCTCCTCGGCCAGGGTCATGCCCACCTTACCGCAGCCTACAATAATGATCTTCATTTTGTCTTATCTCCTTTTTGTATCTGTTCCCGTAATGGCTTCCGTATTTTTTTTCTGGTCACTTCCACCAGCCCCAGCCTGGTCATGTCCACCACCGTGGTCTGCACCGGGTCTTTTGCGCAGCAAGAGGCCAAAAGATCCATCAGTTCCTTTTGGTGTTCCTGACACTCCATATCGATAAAGTCTATGAGGATAATGCCGGAAAGGTTGCGCAGCCGCAGCTGGAGGGCGATCTCCACGGCAGCTTCCAGATTGATCTTGCGTATGGTCTCCTGCAGTGTCTTTTTGCCTGCGTACTTTCCGCTGTTTACGTCGATGACGGTCATGGCCTCCGTAGGCTCAATGACCAGGTATCCCCCGGATCGCAGCCACACCCGTTTGGCCAGGGCGTCCTCCATGGCTTTGTCCAAAGAATACAAATTTTTCAGGGAAAGGAGGGGATCCTGATAAAACCGCGCCCGGAAAAGGTCCTGGGGCTGATGGATCTTTAAGTACTCCTGTATCCTGCAGAAAATGTCCTCCTCATCGGTAACGATCTCCTCCATGGCTTCCCGGTACGTATCCCGCAGGCTGCAGATGTAGGAGGGCGGCGCCTCGTAAAGCAATGTGCCGCTGGTGCGGTAAGACACCTGGGCCATAAGCTTGCCATACTGGTCTTTCAGCTGTCCAAGTTCCTTTAATAATTCCTCCACAGGAACCGACTGGGCGTTGGTCCGCACGATGATGCCCAGCTCCTCGTCCTTTTCCTCCGACAGGATCTGGCGGGCCTGGGTCTTCCAGGATACGTCGGTGATCTTGGAGGAAAAGCCCAGACGCGGTCTGCCTGTGGTAAGGACGCAGTAACGTCCTGTAAAGCTGATGCAGCCGGTGACCACCGGATCCTTGGTCTTTATGGCGTCTTTGCTGACCTGGACCACGATGTCATCGCCGGGGCGCAGAGGGCGGCACGAGGAATCCTGGTTCGTAAACAGATGGCGTTTATTTTCCGTCAAACTGTAATAAGCCATCTGGCCGCCGCCAAGGTCAACAAAGGCCGAACTGATATTTTGGGCGATATTTTTAACTTTTCCTATATAAATGTTGCCCAGGATGGAGGTTTCTTCCTCCTCCAGATTCAGCTGCGCCGCTCGTTTGCCGTTCATAAGGGCTGTCAGGATCTGGCCGTCCATCCGGGTGATGATGATCTTATTCAATATTTTCTCCAAACTCCTCCAAAGGGATTTTGTTTCCCGCCTGGTCGTGACCATAGACCTCTTCTCTCTGGATCAAAAACCCAAAGGGCGGATACTCCCAATTCTGTGACTCATAAAAGGACTCCATCACCAGTTCCGGTTTGATGTTGTCCCCGCTGCCTGCGCTGACCTGCATGAACACGGCATTGCCGCGGCGCTCAAGGTGGTAGATCAGAGGTTTTAGATCCAGTTTTCGCTGGCTCCGCTTCGTTTTTTTGGTGATCATGATCTGGTCCTGACTGTAAAATGCCGAAAGCTTTTCAAAGAACATTTCCAGATCCTCGAGGATCGCGCGCTCCCGAAATCTTAAGGTATAGTCGGCGGCGCAGACGATGGACATGGCGTTTTTGCTGGTATCCGGCAGTTTTCGGCAGCTGAGTATCTGTATACCTTCCACCATGACCTGGTTAAGGCTTTTTGTCATGGTCTGGGAGGTGAAAGATGGGGTATCTTGATCAGTTACTTCAATATCCAGATACTCTCCGTTGCTGGTGATCCCCACGCCAAGGGGCGCTGCAAAGGACATGATCTGGTGGGGGCTGAAGCCTTCGCTGTAGCGGATGTTTATCTTGCCCCGCCGCATGGCTTTCTGGAAATACCGCATGATATCCAGATGGCCCACAAATTTCATATAGCCCTGTTTGGAAAATTTAATCCTTATCTTCATAGCAGACACCTCCTTTGAAGACTTTTGCTCCGCAGCCGGAACATCTCTGGCGGCAGTTGGGCGTCACCTTTCCTTCAAGGGCCAATAACCACTCTCGTTTTAAAAATTCTTTTGACACCCCGGCGTCAATAAAGTCCCATGGGAACACTTCGTCTATCTGCCGCTCTCTCACCGTGTAAAAATCCGGGTCGATGTCGCAGTCTTGAAAGGCTTTGTCCCAAAGGGAGTTGTCGAAGTGTTCTGACCAGGAGTCAAACAACGCTCCGTTTTTGTAGGCAGCCTCCACTACAGAGGCCACTTTTCTGTCGCCTCTGGCAAGGACTCCCTCCAGAACCGTCACATCGGCCTCGTGCCAGTTGTATTTCAGGCTCTTAAAATTCTTCATCTCCCGGAACTTGTTTTTCACAAGGTAAGCCCGCTCCAGAAATTCTTCCTTGGTACACATCCTGGCCCATTGGAAGGGGGTAAATGGTTTCGGCACAAAGAAGGAGGAACTGGCTACGATCTGCGCCTTTCCATGGCGCTGCTCTTTAGGCACCGTGTCATAGTAAGCCTCGGCTATCTTCTCCGACAAAAGGGCGATGCCCTCCATGTCTTCTTTCTCCTCTGTGGGAAGTCCCAGCATAAAGTAAAGCTTTACCCGGTTCCAGCCGCCTTTAAACGCCTCTGTGGCACCGGAAAGGATCACGTCTTCCGTAAGCCCTTTGTTGATCACGTCACGAAGCCTTTGTGATCCGGCTTCCGGGGCAAAGGTCAGGCTGCTTTTTTTAACATCCTGGACTTTGCTCATGACGTCCAGGGAAAAGGCGTCAATGCGCAGGGACGGCAGGGAGATATTGATTCCTCTGGAGCTGCACTGGTCTATGAGGAAATTGACCAGTTCCGGAAGATCCGTGTAATCGCTGGAGCTTAGGGAGCTTAGGGAGATCTCCTCGTGGCCCGTATGATCCAAAAGCTTTTTGGCGCTTTCTTTTAAGTATTCCACGCTGCGTTCCCGCAATGGCCGGTACACATTGCCGGCCTGGCAGAACCGGCATCCCCGGATACATCCCCTTTGGATCTCCAGGACGACCCTGTCCTGGGTAACCTTTTGGAATGGGACTAAGGGCTTTTCAATGTAGGGTACCTGGTCCATATCCACAACCAGTTCTTTCGTAACCTTTTCTTTAGCGCAGGGATTGTTGGGTTTAAAACGGTCTATGGTCCCGTCTTCTTTATAGGTTACGTCGTAGAAGGCGGGAACATAGATGCCTGGGATCTGAGCAGCCGCCTGGAGAAAGGCAAGGCGGTTTCGGCCGTTTTTCTTGTTCTCTTTGTAGGCATCCAACAATTGTCCGTAAACCGTCTCCCCTTCTCCGATGTAAAACAGATCGAAAAATTCCGCCAAAGGCTCCGGATTGTAGGCGCAGGGGCCTCCGCCTATGACAATGGGGTCTTCTTCCCCCCGCTCCCGGCTGTGCAGGGGAATCTGGCTGAGATCCAGGATCTGCAGGATGTTGGTGTAGCACATCTCGTACTGCAGAGTGATCCCCAGAAAGTCAAAATCTTTCACCGGGTCCTGGGATTCCAGGGCAAAAAGCGGGATCTGCTCCTGCCGCATCACTTTGTCAAGATCCGTCCATGGGGAGTAGACACGTTCGCAGTAGGTGTCTTCTCTGCGGTTGAACATGTCGTAAAGGATCTGAATCCCTAAGTGGGACATGCCGATCTCGTATACGTCAGGGAAACACATACAGAAGCGGATGTCCACCTGGGACGGATCTTTGACTACCATATTTACCTCGCCGCCGATGTAGCGGGCGGGTTGTTGGACGGATAAAAGTATTTCATCATTTAATGCTAATTTTCTCATTTTCGTTCCTTTTTGCTTGATTTTTTAAGGTTTCCATTCTGGATAAGTATACGTCATTTTTTTTAAGCTGACAAGCTTTTCTAATAAATTACTCTGGAGCGTGTTTGAAAAATCGTTACCGTTTACGGGGGCATCTTCTTGCCCGCCTCGTCAACGGTAACGAAAAATCTTAAATAAAAAAGCGGAGTCGGACTTTTGAAAGTTCCGACTCCCGATGTAAACTATATGTATGGGAAACATCTCCTCTAAATCCTTACCAGGGCCTCCAGGGTGATCCAAAAGATCCGCTCTCTTGCCGATAAGTTCCCAAACCAGTTCCTGTCGTCATACTCCTCATTTCCCACCAGAATATCCCCGCTGTACAGCAGCTGCCCAAATAGTTTCCCCCGGAATCTTGCTACAGCCGCCATGGTGGAACATTCCATCTCCACAGCCTGGCACCCCTGGCTGATCCTGTGTTCCACCATGTCCTTGGTCTCCCGGTAAAAGCCGTCCGTTGACCAGGTGGTACACTCCACATAAGGGATTCCCTTTTCCTTAAGTACCTGCCGAAATACCTCAACAGGCCGCTTGTCCAGCTCCACATACCGGCTTGGCGGCAGATACTTGTAGGAAGCCCCCTCATCACGCAAAGCCCTCACAGGGATGATCACATCCCCCGCCGGAATTTCGGCAAGGACGCCGCAGCTGCCGCAGCACAGCGCCACCTCTACGCCCCTTCCATACAGCCAGTCCGTCATCATGGCGATGGAGCCGGACCCCACCACAGCCTGGACAACACAGATCTCTGTCTCCTTGTAAGTCAGCCTGTAGGCAGGAAAACGCCTCATCTCCGACACATAGTTGCCAATGATCTCACCGCCGTATTCTTTGACAAAAGAATCCAATACATCCTGAAAAAACACCACCAGGCAAAGACGTGGAAATGGGTCACCGCTGTTTTTGGGATTTATCACGGCATCCTTTTGTGTGCTGTACTCTAAAATCGGAAATTCATGTTCCATAATCATAAGCGCATTCTCCTTTTTGTGTTCTTCGGAATTATCAGTACCTTCGTCCCCATCTACCTAATCATTTCTTTTAGTCTGGCATTGCTTGTTTGCATCTTATTCAATATTTTTGTCGACGTCCTGCATGGTTTTATGCTGCTTTTCTTTTCTGTTTGGTTTGCTGTTATTTCAGTTTCATTCCGTCTTTAAAGGCATCTCCCACCTTTTCTCCCAGTTTCAGATAGGCATGGTTCACCGGGTCAAATACAATGGGATCCAGCTTTGCCGGGTCAATCTTTCCGTTTTCGTCCAGAATCTTTTCATCAGCAGAAACATTGACAATCTCACCCACCAGCCTGCAGCTCTCTTTATCATAGCTTATCAGCCTGCATTCTACCGCCATGGGCAGTTCCACAATAACGGGAGCATCCACAAACTCTGCCTTTTCCGTGTGGAACCCAGCTTTTTCCACCTTATCAGGCGCCTTATTCGCGGATTCAATTCCCACATAATCGCACTCCGCTACATGGGCAGCATCCGCCATGCTCACCGTAAAAGCGCCCCGGGCCAGGATATTTGCCACCGTCTTATGCCCCGGGGAAAGGCACATGGAAATCTGCGTGTCATCACTGATTCCTCCCCATGCGGCATTCATGGCGTCCGGCGTCCCGTCCTCCCCATAGGTGGCAATGATAAATACCGGCTGCGGATACGTCCACGGCTTTGCTCCGAAATTCTTTCTCATCTGTTTTCCTCCTAAAATTCTTAGTTTTTTGCGGTTTTCTTGTTACTGAATACAATTATAAGATAAAACTTCGTCTTTTTCAAAAAAATTTGGATTTTTTCGGAATTTGGATTTTTTCGGATCGTGTTAAGTGAAATTTGTTCGGGATGCGAGAAATGGATTGATTTGGGATGTTGGCAGAAAATTCCAGGCGGGAAGTCCAATTTGCCCGAAAAGCAAAAAGAAGAAGGCCCCCGAAAGAGCCTTCGTGTCTGTGTTTGTTATGTCTACAGGAAATAGGGGGCATATGGCTGCCGCTACCAAATTGCTCCATGGCCATTTCCTGATCGAACAATGCCATCATGATAGTGACCATCTTCTTTTTATGGGATGTCTGGTCATTTTCCACTAACCATCTGGGCATATTGTGCAGCTTTTTCAGGTGAGAGTTCCCCTGCCTTAACCAAATTTCTTAATAATTCGTTGTAACCCTCCTGCTTTTTTTCATATCCAAACTGCTCCACGGCCTTTTCTTGATCGAATAGTGCCATCATGATACTGACCACCTCCTTTTCATGGGCTGACAGATATTCCTTTAATATCCCCCTATCTTTGCAGATACGGATCGTTTCCCGCACCGCCTCTATGGTCCTACCCAGCAGTCTTGCCTGCTCCTGGTATACCTTCGTAAAATCCACATATTGGCTGATGATATCGCCGTCACCATCGCCATAGAGCATCTTCACCTTAACTTCTAAGAACTCCTTCTCCCCACCGAAGAACTCCTCTGACAGGCTTAGATATTCCGGCTTATCCTGGCGTTTCCCAGTGAAGATCACATAAAATTCTGGATAGGGAAGTTCCAGCTTCCTGGTCCCGTAGCGGTTCTGTTTCGTTTCTTCGATGTGGTCATTCCAGGTCTGGGCCAGGTATAAAAGAACTCTTATGATGATATTGACGCTCCAAGTAGACTGGCTTTCTACCAGGATCATCACTCGGTCGCCTCTCCTAAACCCCAGGTCATTAAAAAGGCCATCTGTCAGGACGTTCTGGATCGTCACATCCGTTAAGTCATCCTCCGTGGTCTGCGTATCTTCCGGGTGCAGGACCTGATAGAGCTGGAGGAGGTATTTCTTATCCCCGAACAGGTCTGAAAAGACACTATCTTTTATTGTGCGTTTGGCTGTTTCCATTCGATCCCTCCCCTGTTTGTTGTCGTCTTTCTGCTTTTATTATAACCAAAAGCCATATGGAAAACAATAGCTTTTTATATCTAAGCTTTATGGATACTTCTTTGCTTCTCTAGATTAGCTGCATACCAGTGGGAATCTTGTCTGGCATCAGCCTTCTTCTGACAATGTGAGGTTACTCGGATATCTGTTTCCCTACGGATCCGTGTTTTTTATGAAAATCTTTATAAAGTTCTTTCAAGTTAATGATACCCACCATCGCCAGTGCGTCATTAACATACGCGGCTGGCGTCTTGTATCGCCGATTCATGATTTTGTAAAGCCTTGCTTCTCTCAGAAACGAAACCGCCTTCCTGGACATCCGTTACATACTTTCTGAATCTTTCATGGATCTGCTGAGGATCCTGATCTTGGGGGATCTCGTTTTCCTCGTTCAAAAGAAACTTCCCTTTATGATCTCAATTGTTTCCATGTTCTGCTCTTTGCATAGTCTCCTCCTTCATAGTTCGCTTCCTTAACCGTTCCATATATAAGCTTTTTTAGATGTACTTTTTGGGATGACGGTTAATAAAACGACGATTTTCCTTAATGTATATTTTGGTATTCTCTATAATAAACACCGAATCTTTACATTACTCTACAAATGGAACAGATAATTTTCATGACTAAAGCCAGGGACTTTACGCTTTACTTGATAAAATACTTCCAAAAGCTATAATTTTAAATATCTGGGGTAATGATCTGAAATATGAAAACAAAGCGTTCCTAAATAGAAAGATTTTGAAAAGAGGAGCTAAAATGTGTATTTTGTTGGATGCATTTAAAAAGGGGGATTGAATAGGATTTGATATCTGGCTGAAATCAACAATGACTGCACAGTGAAAGACCGCTCCTGCCGGAGTGAAAACAAGATCAGCTTCTGATATGCTGGTCTTAAGCTACAAATTGTATGATTTTATCTTCATAATTTTTGGACAACTATCCGTTTTTCTGTCAGGGCCTTGCGCCGATGCGCATTTCCTTCTGCCCAATCCCCTCCGCCTTTTCGTATCGGTAGAAATCAGTCACTTTGATCTCTGCTCCATATTCCGATGCGGTTAGCCGAGGCTTCATTGAGCCCATTTGTGCCAAGATTGAGGATTGCGCCATATTTTCATGTTTCCGATCATCACTTCCAGCCGGCTTAAGCCGAACGCCTGGGCGATCTCTTGAATGGAGTCCGCTTTCACCGCCTATCCCTCTTCTATGGCTTTCCTAAGATGTTCCTCGGCATTTTCCGGGGTGGTCTTGTAGTAGTCGGCTTCTTTGCCTGCAGACCAGTGGGACGGATTTCCTAAAAAGCCAAAGATCCCCTGTTCCTTAATCCCCTCATAATATTCCGAGTCCATGATGCAGTAGGCTTTTCCCTGACGGACCAGGGCTTCCCCGCCGATGGCCAGAGGGAATCTGGCTACCTGGGACTCATCGATAAACCGCTCACCGTTGCTGTCGGTGTAGAGACCGCCGAAGATACAATAGCCGTAATGCTCATTTTTGTTGGTCCACGCCTCCGTAAACGGCCAGCCCTGGGTGGCGGCGGCTACGGCGCCAAATTCATTTCCCAGCACGGCAAAAGGCCGGTCGTCCACACAGCCTGCCTTGTGGAGCAGTTCAATGCCGCTTCCGTCTCTGATGGTGTTGCCCAGAGGAAACAGTTCCGTATTAAAGTATTGCTTCTGCATCTTTTTGCTGCCGAGGAAACCTCCGGTGCAGATCAGGGAAGCTTTGGCCCGGACTTCAACAATATCGCTGCCGCAGGTACCCTTAAGGCCCACAACCCTGCCTTCCTCCATCACCGCTTCCGTTACCCGTGTGGAATAGATAAACTGGCCGCCGTTTGCCTCAATGTCATTGACAATAGGGGCAATGCGTTCTTCCCCGTGGGATTCGATCAGGTGGCGGGCCCGGAAACCGTTGCCATACACATCCGGCCACAAAGACATGACCACCCCAAGGTCCATCATGTCGTCAATGGCTTTGCCGGTCCTGGCCAGCACTTTTTTCAGAAGTTTTCCGTTGACCATGGTATTGGAAAATGCGTACATATGCCCGAAAAGGGTGTCCAGAGAAAGCCAGGCATCTTCCTGTTTCTGCAGCTTCGTCTCGCAGGCAGCAGCTTTACCCATTGCTTGATGATGTCGTTGTTTATGTAGGATTCCTGGAATCTGTCGTCTTTTACGCAAGATAAAAAGACCATCTCCGGAAGGTCAATGGTCCTGCTTATGGAGAGTTCGTATTCTATGTGGGAATACACATACTGCATCTTTTTGTTCCACTGCAGCTTTTTCTCAATGAGCCACAACTGTTGTTCCAGCTCTTTGTTGCGCTCCCCAAGAGCTGCGCAGTATTCGTCCCCATGGTGATACTTTAGTCTGTCAATTGCCTCGGTGACGGTAAAGCCCTGAGAAGTCAGCAGGTTAAACGTGTTGATGCGGTAAGCGTCCTTTAGGGTGTACTGGCGGTATCCGCTGGCGGCGCGTTCTGGCTGAGGATAGCCCTTCCTCTCATAAAAACGCAGATTTGGCGGGGAAACGCCACAGAATTTTGAAAATTCGTTGAGCTTGTACCCTATGGCAGCGTTCCTTTCTTCTTCATCTCTTTGGGACTGTAAAGGTTACAGGTGTGATCATTTGAATAACCCTTTTAAAGCATCCGTAACCTTTGACACATCGTCAATGGTCAGTTTTGCTTTGACGCCTTCTATAATCTTCAACACCATATCATCAGGCAGATCCACGCCGATCATCTTCTCGATGACTTTCACTGGTTCTTTTTCAAACTGCTCTTTGATATCAGGGTTTTTGGAGATCTCCTCTACGATCTTCCTGATCTGTTCTTTCACATCCATCTCTTTTCCTCCGTTATCTTAACATGTATTCTTGGAATCTCTCCTGCGCCTGCAAATCTGCAAATCTACAAATCTGTCTCAAGCTCCGGCGCAAAGCGGCTCCGGAAGTACATTATACGCTTCCCCTGTCATATTGACAATACCTGATTTTCGGCAGATCCCATCCGAAAGATTCCATTCCATAGGCCGCAGCAATCTCATTTGTCGGCAGTTTCCCCGCTAACAATAAGGACCTGCCGGGAAGATGCTAGAGCGTTGCGCTAATTCCCGCAGAGTCCTTATGGTTAACCTTTAAAATTCTACTGTCATGCCGTCATAGGCGGTGATAAATCCGTGTTCCTTCGCCCTCTCTTCCATCTCCTCATGGAGCCAGCCGCCGTTGTGGGAGAAATGGGTGACCACAAACTTGGTGCAATCATTGGCGCAGCCCATGTCCCGCAGCCGTTTGGCTACATCCACATTGTTGGAAAGCCCCATGTGGTTTGTCTCAAGCCGCGTCTTCTGCATGGTGCAGTCCATGCTCACAAGATCAAAATGGTACCCCTGGATAAAGTCCCAGGTCTCCTCTGGCAGATACCCGGTGTCGTTGCCGTAGAACAGGGTTTTGCCGTCCTTTTGGATCAGGTAGAGGAAGCAGTTTTCCCTGGGATTATGGGCGGCTTTCAGGGGGATGAACCGGTAGCCTTGCGCCGTATACTCCTGAAATTCCCTGATCTGGTGGTAGCGGATCTGGGCTTTGTTGGGCGAGTATTCCAGCGCCTCGGCCTCCACCCGGTCCAAATAGTGAAAAGCGGCGTCGTTGCCGTAGATGTCAAGCACTCCGTTCATGTCCACGGCAAAGCCCTCCCGCCGCATCATCAGCTCCTCCGGATACCAGTGGTCTTGGTGGGAATGGGTCACGAAAAGGGTGCGGATATTTGGCATGTCCAAGCCGTAAGTCAGCATGTGGCTGTAGGTGTCCTGGGGAAGGTCCACCAGGATCTTGTCGTCAATGACCGCCTGGGAGCGGGTCCGGATATTCTTTCCGCCAAGGCGCAGCGCTTTTTTGCACACGTCGCAGCGGCAGAAGATCCCCGGCCACCCTTCTGCCGCCGCGGTCCCCAAATATTGGATCTTCATGTCTCCTCCTTCTATGTGTCAGCTCTTTACGGCTCCCGATGTAAGGCCGCCGATAATGGATTTTTGCATGAAGCAGTAAAAGATTAATAGCGGCAGCATGGAAGCCACAAAGGTTGCAAAGGTCAGGCTGTAATTAATGGAATACTCTGTGGAGAAATTGTACTGGAACAAAGTCAGGGTCCAGTCTTTCCACCCTCGGTTCAAGGTGATGAGAGGAAGCATAAAGTCGTTCCACATCCACAGGCCCTGTTTAATAAGGACCGTAGCCAGCATGGGCTTTAACAGGGGGAATACCACGGACCGGTAGGTGCGCATGGTGCTGGCCCCGTCGATCCAGGCCGCCTCCTCCATATCCGGAGGGATGGCCCCCATATACCCCACAAACAAGAACACGCTCTCGCAGGTGGAGCTGGAGATGCACAGGATGCCAAGCCCGGTGGGATTCATCATATTTAAGGAGCTTAAAAGCTTGACTAAGGGCATCATCTTCACCTGGAAGGGGATAAAGATCCCCAAAAGCAGGAAATAATATACCAGCCGGTAGGCTTTGCTGGCCGGCATCTTCCTGGCCACCGCGTAGCTCATGGCCGGCATGATGATGATATTGCCTCCCAGCACAATGGCCGTGATGTAGACGGTGTTTAAAAAGGAGCGCCAATACCGCTCGCTGGAAAGGACTTCTTTGAAACTTTCCAGATACATAGGGATCGGCAGGGTGAAAAAGCTTTTGGAGCTTTGGGCGTCTGACTTTAAGGCAGTCACAAAGGTGACATACAGTGGGAATATGATCAGCAAGATCCCCAGCACCAAAATGATATACGTAAGCGCGTTATGCTGTTTTCTTCCTTCTACCATACCATTACACCGCCTTCTTCTTGTCTGTAAAATAAATCTGCGCGGCAGATATGGCGGCTACCAGGATTCCCATGACAATGGATTCCGCAATACTGAACGCATATTTATTCTGGGTAAAGCCATGTTTATAGATCAGCATGGCCACGCTTCGGGTAGCGCTTCCGGGTCCGCCGTCGGTCATGGCCTTGATGTAGTCAAATACCATCAGACCGCTTTTCAGCGTCAGCACAAACACCACGCTGACTACCGGAAGGATAAAAGGCAGGGTGATATACCGGAAAATATCCCAGGATGACGCCCCGTCAAGGGCAGCTCCGTCGTAGAGGTCCACAGGCACGCTCTGGAGCCCTGCCAGAAACAAAAGCGTGGGGATGCAAAGCCCCTGCCACAGGTTCACAAACAAAATGGTCCACATGGCCAGATTTTTATCCGCGAGAGGATTCTGGCTCAAAGCCTGGATGTGAAGCGCGTTTCCGATGACCGGTATCATGTAGTAGCATATCTTATTAAAGATCAGGCCCACAGTCAGGGAGCTTAAGACCGCGGGGATAAAGTAGACGGTCCTGAAAAAGCCTCTGCCCTTGATCTTCCGGTTCAGGAGCATGGCAATGACGATCCCCAGGACAATGGTAAACACGATCAGCAGGGCCGTGTATTTCAGCGTGAAAAACAGGGCGTCCAAAAACTGGTTGGTGTGAAAGATCTTCACATAGTTTCCAAGTCCGATGAAGTTGTAGCTTTTGCTTATTCCGTCCCAGTCAGTGATGCTGTAGTAGATTCCCATCAAGACAGGTACGATAAAAAAGAAGCTGTACAGCAAAAATCCGGGGACGGTAAACAAAAAGAAAGTTCTCTCTTTGCTTTTGTCCCGCCTGGCTTTTTGGCTGGTTCCTTTCTTTTCTTTCATTAAAGCAGCCCTCCTTTAAAAAATAACGGCTTTTTTATACAACAGGCGGAGGACCGCTCCGCGGCCTCCGCCCATAAAGCGCTTATTGGTTGTCTCCGTAGATGACCTCAATGGCTTCCTGGCAGGATTCAAAGAAAGACTCTCGGTCACAGTCGCTAAGGAAGGTCTGGCAGCCGTCCCGGATCTCCTCTCTTAAACCGTTGGGCCAGAAGTTGACAGCCGTAAGGAAGATATTCCCCTGATCCACAGCGGCCTTCATGTTGGCGTGTTCGGGAATATTGTACTCCACGCCCTCAATGGTGCTTACATTGCCGTCCACGTCGCAGTACATCTGGGCGATATCCGGCCTGGTCATAAACTCCAAAAACTTAAGGCCAAGCTCCTTGTCGGCGCAGGTGGAGGAGATGCTGAAGGAAGTATCGATATTAACCGGAACCTTGGTGGCCTCCCCTCTGGGGTGCGGGAACGCGAAAAGCTCTACCTTGGCATCCGGGTTATTTTTCTGAACCGTAGACAGCATCCAGGTGCCGCTTAACATGAATCCGGCATTGCCGTTGCTAAACTCCGCTGCCGCGATGTCATAGTCCATGCCCATGTGGTCGTCTGTTGTATATTGCAACAGCTGCTCGTTGTAGTCGCACCAGGTCTTAAGGGTTGGAGAATCCTTTGCCTCCATCTCCCCGTCGGCAACTTTTTTAAACTCGGAGTAGGAATCATTGTTGATGATGCCTGCGGTGCGCTCAAATCTCTGGGCTACGTTGCCTACGTCCTTGTCGGGCATAAGGAAACCGGTTACGCCGTTGGCTTTCAATGTCTCCAAGTCCGCGATCAGCTCTTCCCAGGTATCGGGCGTCTTGGTGATGCCGTTGGCGTTGAGCACATCCATGTTGGCGTAGATGCCGTAGGTGCTAAGGGACATAGGCACCGCGTAAAAGCTGCCGTCGCAGTCGGACATCTCCATGGTCTCGGCGTTGACTTTGCTTAAAAATTCCTGGTCCGTGATCTCCTCAAAGTAACCTTCCTTAAACATGTTTTTGTAGAAATCTTCCGCCGGGAAGGTATTCATAATATCCGGCAGTTTGTTGCTGGCCGCCCTGGTCTGGACCACGGTACGGCCGTCATCGGAACTGACCACCTCAATGTTCACGCCCGGATTCTCCTCACAGAACTTGCCGGCAATGTCCTCCATCACCTCCACCACCTCAGGTTTGGAGATAAACAGCTCCAACTCAATGCCGGAACCGGAAGACTCTCCCGAACCGCCGCCATCTTCCGCCGCTTTGGTGTCCGCGCCGCCGGGGGCTTCGGCCCCGCCGGAACTGCTGCCCTGGCTGCAGCCGGACAAAATGGCGCCGGCTGCCAGGATGGCTGCCATTGTGATGCTCAGTTTTCTTGATCTCATCTGTGTATTCCTTCCTTTCCTGTTCTGCCGGCCGCCAAATGGGAGCCCCGGTCTTGGCCCGCCGGCGTATGGTGCTTATTTTTCGAAAGCTTTGATTTAAGGTGTCCTGTCAAACTGCGCGGGATCCACGCGCGGTCCCCAAAACCGGAACATTTCCCTTTCTGATAGAAAAGACAAATGTTCTTTGAATTGGAATAAGTAGATTATATACTTTATATTAAAAATTTGCAATAGAAATTGAAAAATTATTTGAAATTCACAGTTTAATTTGGTGGATACATTATTTTTAGATTTTTAATTGGATATTATTAACAAAACCGTCGTCATGCTGCGTCTAAAGATGGCAGGCATGAAACTGCCGACCAGGGACGTTGGGGCAGAGGCATCTGCAGGCGGAATGTTTCATTTTTACTGTTTTATCATTCATTAGGATAAAGCAATTTTATCCAAAATATGGTAGACTGACGTTATGTTAAACATATTCAAAGGAGCGTCCTATGGCTATTACAGTTAACA
Source organism: Clostridiaceae bacterium (assembly GCA_910575585.1). Taxonomy (GTDB): domain Bacteria; phylum Bacillota; class Clostridia; order Lachnospirales; family Lachnospiraceae; genus UBA3402. Next base: position 86,571 of record CAJTGF010000005.1, on the reverse strand, counting down.
AACAGGCAAAAACGATTACTCTCCACACCAAACATACATCCTATCAGATGAAGATCGGCAATTTGGACTATCTTCTGCACCTTTACTATGGGCCGTCTATCCCGGATGCGGACATGAGCTGGCAGATCATGCAGTATGACCGGGGATTTTCCGGCAATCCTTATGAGTCCCGCGGCGAACGGACCTTCTCCCTGGATGCCCAGCCCCAGGAGTTCTCCACCCAGCAGCAGGGGGATTTCAGGGCGGCCAGCATCCAGGTGGTCAACAGCGACGGCAGCTACTCCTTCCACGGAAAGGCAGAAAGCTACCAGATCTTGAAAGGCAAATATAAACTGGACACGCTTCCCACAGTGTTTGCCAGGGATACGGACATCGTGGACTCTTTGGAAGTGACCCTTGTGGATCAGGCCAGCCAAGTGAAAGTTCTGCTGCTCTATGGTGTCTTTGAGGAGGCGGACATCATCACCCGGGCGGTGAAAGTGGTAAATGGCGGGGACAAGCCTATCCATCTGTCAAAGATCATGTCTTTGTGCCTGGACTTTTTAAACGGGGCTGATTTTGATCTGGTAAGCCTTCCGGGCCGCTACGGCCAGGAGCGGCAGGTGGAGCGCCAGGCCATGACCCATCACATCCACAACATCGGCAGCGTCCGGGGCTCTTCCAGCCATCAGCAGAATCCCTTTGTCATCCTCTGCGGCAGGGAGACCACGGAGGACTACGGCAGGTGCTACGGCTTCTCTTTGATGTACAGCGGCAATTTCCTGGCAGAGGCAGAGCTTGACCAGTATGACCAGCTGCGTCTGGGGATGGGCATCAATCCCAAACAGTTTTTCTACCAGTTAAAGCCCGGCGAGACGTTTGAGGGGCCGGAGGTGGTGATGGCCTTTAGTATGGAAGGATTTACGGGACTCAGCCACCTGTACCACGACTTCTACCGCACCAACTTATGCCGCAGCAAGTTTGTGAGCCAGGTGGAGCGGCCTGTGCTGATCAACAGCTGGGAGGCGGCGTTCATGGATTTTGACGACGTGAAGCTGGTAAAGATCGCTGAGGCGGCCAAGGACATGGGCGTGGACCTTCTTGTGATGGACGACGGCTGGTTTGGAAAGCGGGATGACGACAACAGCGGCCTTGGGGACTGGGTGGTCAATGAGAACAAGATCAAATGCGGCCTCCACAAGCTGGTGGAGCAGATCAATGATCTGGGTATGAAGTTCGGCATCTGGTTTGAACCGGAGATGGTGTCCGAGGACAGCGACCTTTACCGGGCTCACCCGGACTGGGCCATGGAGATCCCCGGCAGGCACGCGGTCCGCAGCCGCAACCAGATTGCCCTGGATCTAAGCCGCAAAGATGTACAGGATTATTTGATTAAAAGCGTCAACGCCATCCTGGACGACGCCAATATCTACTATGTGAAATGGGACATCAACCGCTCCTTAACGGACATCTGGTCCAACGGCCTGCCTGCCCAAAAACAGGGGGAGGTGTACCACCGCTACATTCTTGGCCTGTACCGGGTCATGGACGAGATCATCCTGACCCATCCGGATATCCTGTTTGAGGGGTGCAGCGGCGGCGGCGGACGGTTTGACCCGGCCATGCTCCACTATTACCCCCAGTACTGGGTCAGCGACAACAATAACCCCATTGACCGGTTAAAGCTCCACTACGGCACTTCCTTTGTGTACCCTACCTGCACCATGGGAGCCCATATCTCTGACAGCGGCAGATTCGTCCCATTGGAAACAAAGGCCGTGGTGGCCATGTGCGGCACCTTCGGCTATGAGCTGGACGCCACCCACCTGACAAAGGAGGAACAAAAGATCTGCAGGGAACAGAGCCGGCTGTTCCGCAAATACTATCACATCACTTTCTATGGAGATTTTTACCGCCTGACCAACCCCTTTGCGCCTGGTAATATGACAGCCTGGCAGCATGTGACCAAGGACAAAAGGGAATCTCTCGTAAGCGTGGTCGTTACGAATCTGACCTGCAACGGCCCCCAGGAGTATGTGAAGGTCAAGGGGCTGGAGCCTTTTGCCATGTATTCTGTAAACGGCAGCCAGGAGACGCGCTCCGGCGCCGGGCTTATGAATGCCGGGATCCCCATTAACCGGGAAGTGCCGGAGTACTCGGCGTTTCAGTTTCATCTTGTGAGGAAAGATTAAGTCAGAAATAGCCGTCCCGTTTGAAGGATGGCTATTTTTTATTTCCTTGTTTTCATGGAGCCTGTTTTCGTGTATAATAGGAGGCAGCAGAAATCAGGAATCTATTTGCACAAAAAGCAAAGAAATGGGAATTGAAACATGGGTACACAATTTACTTATCCATATTGCTTATCTGGATATTTTTGAAAATGATCCGGAGTGGTTCTCGGAACCGTTTTTCAGACTGGCAAAAGAGAACCTTTATACAATCACGCCAAAACAAGTTGCCAAACTTCCCGTGGTAAACGTGGAAGACGCCGTAAAATATTTGCGTCTGTCCGGTGTTACCAATACGGAGAATGTTATCTATCTTTATCTAAAAAATCTATCGGAACTTTGGCGAAGAAGATTTAAATTCTACAATATTTTAAAAACACAGCCGTTTCCTTTCACAGAACAAATTGGGCCAAGATGTCTGCTGGAGTACGGCAATTGTGAAGATGATCTGTTGTTTTCCTGGATGAGTTGGAGGAAATTCATTTATGATATTGATAATCGCAGCGCCCAGGAGACCGGATATCTTTTTGAGCCAATTTTGGCAAGTTGCCTTGGGGGCGAGTCCGTATCCCATAGAAATTCTCCGGTTAAACGTATTGATGCTCACGGCAATCCCACCGGCCAGGGGCGACAAATAGACTGTTGCATTGAGGAATTGAAAAAGCCCTAAGCTCATCTGGCTATAAGGCTTTTTCTTCTTGCTTCCAGTGCCTACCGCTTCCTCTCATTAATCCTTAAGATCTTTTCCGGGTCAAACTTGTACTGATGATCCCTTGTAAGAAGCCCGTTGGTCTCCTGCTCCACATCCGTCAGCTGGGTATAGCAAAACCCGCTGAGCAGATCCGAATCATATATGGCATCCACGATCCTTTTATACTCATCCAAAAACTCATCTTTGGAAGCCGAGGTATACCCTCAGTCTTTCGTCTCGTCCGCGCCGCCGCCACGTTCCTCCCAGGCCCTGGTTTTCACCGCAATTCCCCCGCACTCTGTCAGGACCACAGGCTGGCCCTTATAAAAACTGCCCTTTGCAAAGGTCAGCTTCTCCATGACCAGGCGCAAATGATCCACCTGCTTTAAGGAATCCCGGAACACCTGATGCTGTCTTGCATCCTCTTTCTCCCCGTGTTGATAGCTGTGGAACGCGCAGATATCCGTGTCCGTCATCTCCCACCCGTCATTGGAAATGACCAGGCGGGTATTGTCCAGTCCCCGGGCCAGGTAGTAAAGCCCCCGGGAAAAATCTTGCTGCTGGGGATTGCTGTAGATCCTGGGTACGCCCCAGCTCTCGTTAAGCATGCCCCAGACCACAATGCAGGGATGGCTGTAGTCCCGGTGGATCACATCCATCCACTCCCGGGCAAACCGGGACGCCGCCTCCGGAGTGTAGGACCAGAAGCTGGCCATGGCCTCCCACACCAGAAAGCCCATCTTGTCCGCCCAGTACAAAAACCTGGGGTCCTCCACCTTCTCATGCTTGCGGCATCCGTTAAAGCCCATCGCCTTGGACTTGCGGATATCCTCTTGGTAATCGTTGTCCGTTGGGGCGGTTACCAGTCCGTCTTCCCAATAGCCCTGATCCAGCAAAAGCTTCTGATAATAAGGCTGATTGTTCAGGTACAGTTTTCCGTTCTCCACATGGATCTTGCGCATACCAAAATAAGTCCTTACCATGTCCGCGGTATTCCCGCTTACTCCGTCATCGGCCGTAACTTCCACATCATAGAGAATGGGATTTTCCGGACTCCAGTAATTTCCCGTAAAATGGAAGGAGCCCTCCATGGCCTTTTTTCGGAACACGTCCACAGTCAGGCTATTGCGCAGTGTATTGCACACCATACTGCCGCAAAAGATCTCCCGGCTGTCAAGGCGGATGGTAATATGCGCCCGGCTTGGCAGGGGGGAAGTGTCTGAAAGGCGGTAATCAATCCTTACGGTCCCCTCATCAATGTCCGGCGTGAAATGGATCCACAAAAGGCTTGTGTCCGCCACCGGCTCCAGCCACACGCTCTGCCAGATTCCCGTGCTGGGAGTGTACCAGATAAATTTGGATTCCTCCTCCCAAAACTGCTTCCCTCTGGCAATGGTCTCGTCCTGTAACGGGTCCGTCACCTCCACCCGTACGTTCTCCTCCTGCCAGGTCAGATATCTGGTGATGTCGAAAGAAAACGGCGTCTGTCCTCCCATGTGGCTTCCCACGCAGTTTCCGTTGACAAACACCTGGCACTGGTAATCCACAGCCCCGAAATGGAGCAGCGCTTTTTTGCCCTTCCAGTCTTTAGGAACCGTAAATTTCCGCTCATATGCCACATGGTCCTCCCGGATCCTCTCGCCGATGCCGCTTAACTTGCTCTGACATACAAACGGAACCTGGATCTGAGTCTTTTTGCCGCCGTAGGCAAAAGACCAGCTGCCGTTCAGGCTCATCCATGATTCCCGGACAAAATCCGGGCGCGGATACTCCTCTCTCATTTTTTGATCCTCCTATTTGATCTGATGTACTCTCGGAATCTCTCCTGCACCTGCCTTTGTGGACGATTTTCCGTCATATGCACATAAATTTAATCAACGTATGTTCCACGTACGCCTCATAAATTTATGCGCATCTGACAAAAATCATCTCACAAAATCTGGCACAAAGAGACTCCGAGAGTACATTCTGTGATCCTGTGTGACGTGTAGTTGTCTGGCCTGGCCCGTCCTGCCGTCACAGCTGGCATAAGATCCTTCTGAAGGATCCCTGCAGCTTTGCGGCCACGCTGGCCGCTGCCGCACACAGGGCCAGATCCGCAGGAGCCGTAAGGAGAAAACAGTTGAACAACAAAATCTGCCAGGTGACCTCCCGGCTGATAAGGAACCGGCACACGAAAAAGTAGTAAGCCACCCCTACCCCATAATAGATCAAAAGCCCTGCAAGAGACACGGCAAAAAACCTGACAAACCCAAAGGCCGCAGTACGTTCGCACAGCCATGCCATGGTAAATCCGGCGGCCCCGAAACCCATAAGATACCCGAACGTGGGCCGGATCAGGTAGGAAAGACCTCCCCCGGAGGCAAACACAGGAACCCCCATAAGCCCCAAAAGCAGGTATGCGCCCACGCTGGTCCCCGCCAGCCGTTTGTCCAGAAGAAGCCCTGCTAAAAGCACAAAAAACCACTGCAGGGTAACGTGCATGGGGACTGGCTCCACCGGGATCGTGATCTTGATAAACGCCCCGGCCGCAATAAGCGCGGCAAACAGACCTCCCAGGGTCAGTTCCCGGATGGTCAGATCTTTTCCTTTGGCCATGGCTCTGCCAGCCTCTTTTGATCTAATCATGGTCAGCCTCTTTTACCAGAACGGTGGTATAGTAACCGGCTTTGTCCGGCATCTGATTTGCGGCTGTGTAGACGCGCTCATCCTTTAGACCGCAGTTTTCCACCATGACGGCTTCCAGATGGTATTTTTCCAGGTGCTGTTTTATCAGGGGCAGTTTAGAGCCTGCTTTCATAAGCACCTTTGTTCCCTTATGATCCGGGACTTCCTCCATGTCGTAGGCAAGAGGGATCACATGAAGCTGCTGGGACCTGTCTGCCAGGCTGTCCCCGACGGTGGCGGCCATGGCGCAGAAAGATGGCACGCCGCTTATGATCTTGGCGTCATACCCCTGCCCTTTTACCAGGCGATGGATGTAGATATAGGTGGAATAAATGGTGGGATCCCCCAGCGTCAGATACGCTGCGTCCTTTCCCTCCTCCAGACAGTGGATAAGCTTATTGGCGGCCGTGCGGTAACATTCCTCCAATGTGGTCTGGTCTTTTGTCATGGGAATGGACAGAGCCAGGCACTCCTTCTCCTTAAGCCCCTTTACCATGCCTTTTGCGATGCGGTAGCTTAGGGCATGGTCTTTCTGACTGGCGGGCACTGCTATGACCGGGCATTTCTCAATGGTCTCCACCGCAAGGTACGTCATCAGCTTAGGATCCCCAGGCCCCACTCCCACCCCGTATAAGGTTCCGCTCATGGAATATCCTCTTTTCTATTAGCCGCGCAGTTTTCCAAGGAGCACAGTGGCAATGATGGCAAACTGCTTTCTCTTGACTCCGCTGTCTTTGGCAGCTCCCTCCAAATACCCCTTGTCCTCATAACAAAAAAGCATATCGGTTATGATCATGCGCCAGATCTTTTCACTTGACGCGTGGATTTGTGTGGTAAGATTGTAGAAATCCTCACAAAAGGAATCAAATACTTCGGTTTTTACTTTTGGATTGTAGGATTCGAAGATCTTCGTGAAGATTTCCCGGATGTCGTTAAGGTCAAACTCGCGGAATGTAACTTTATTGATGTTCAGTTCTTTGCTGTAGGAATAGTTGCTCATATGGATTCCTCTCTTTTTCTTGATTTTCTATTTGACGCGGTATTTTCAATTTCTTTGGCATTTTCTTTTATTTGCCCCCCTATATCACGTTTTTATTATACTAGAGGAACTGTATTTTTTCAAGCAAAGTCTGTATTTTCTCCCCGCCGGGCCGTACCTTTAATCCATATGATTCTTCACCGCAAACACCGCCATCTGGGTCCTGTCCTTCAATCCCAGCTTGTCAAGGAGCCTGGAAATATTGTTTCGCACCGTACCCTCCGCCAGAAAAAGAGTTCCCGCAATCTCCCGGTTGTCCATGCCCCTGGCCACGCACCGCATAATATCCCGCTCTCTGTCCGTCAGTCCGGGGATCTTAGCAGCTGCCGGATCCTGAACATTTTGGCCCCTGGGCCCAAGGATCTGCCGCCGCAGGCCCTCAAAAACGCCGCCTCCAAAGACCTGGACGCCTGCGCAGACCATCTTTACGGACCGGATCACTGCCTCGTCCTCCATCTCCTTTAAGATATACCCGTCCGCCCCGCTTCCTATGGCCGCATCCACGGTCTCCTGGTCGTCGAAGGTGGTAAGCACCAGGATCTTTACCTGGGGAAATGCCTTTTTGATGGCAGCAATGCCCCAGACGCCGTCAAACTTCGGCATGCGCATATCCATGAGAACCACGTCAGGAACGCCTTTTTCGCAGCACTCATAAGCCTCCTTTCCATTGGAGGCCAGACCGGTTACCTGTATGTCTTTGTCCTGGCTCAAAATGGCCTTTAAGCCCTGACGCAAGATCAAAATGTCATCCGCGATCACTACCCGAATCATGGAACACCTCTTTGTTATGTAATGGTATCTCAAAAAAGATCTGGAATCCCTCTCCCTCTGCCGACGAAAACCGCGTCTGCCCGCCTGTCTCCTCCACCCGGTTTCGGATCCCCGAAAGCCCGTTGCGCGCTACTATGGCCGGACATCCCCGGCCGTTGTCAAAGATATACACGGTGACAGCGGCGTCAGCAAATTTTACGATCACGTCCATATGGGACGCTCCTGCGTATTTCAGGCAGTTGGTAATGGCCTCCCGAAGACATGAAAAGACCGTTTGGGAGAGATGGGAATATTGAGGGCCGTCCTCCCCCTGGATCTCCACCTCTATTTCCAGCTCCCTGACGCTTCCGGCCAAATGATACACGCCCTGGCTCACCAGAGCGCAGTCTTTGTCCTGGCGCATATGATTAATGGCCCACCGCAGTTCCCGGATACCGCCCACAGCCAGTTCCTGAGCCTGATATACGTAGTCCATGATCTCCCCGTCTGCCTTTGCTCCCTGCCGCGCTTCCTCCTCCAGGCCGATGCGGATCAGCTTTATCAGAGACTGGATCATGGTCAAGGTGTGTCCCGTGGTGTCGTGAACCTCCTGGGCGATGCGGTTTCGCTCCTGTTCAATGGCCAATTGCTGCTTAGACACCGCCAGACTGCGGCTCTTTTGCAAAAGCTCATAGTACTCTCCCACGTCGGTCAGAAGAATCACTCCGGCTCCTCCTCCGCCCTGCCGGTCCGAAAGCAGGTAGTGTTTTACCTGCACCATATTCCCGCCGGGCAGTTTCAGCACCACCCCCTCTTTGGCAGCCGCTTTAACAGCTGCCGCCGAATATGTTTGATCCTCACTGCAGAGCTTTTCCCACAGACGGTCGCACCGGTCCCCAGGGGTTACGTGTACGTACCCGCTGGCCGCCTGGTTGCGGCAGGTAATATTTCCCCTGCGGTTGTAGATGACGACGCCCTCTTCCATGGCCGCGAAGATCTGGGGAAACGCGGCCACATTGACGTCCAGAAAATCATACCGGAACACAGCCAGCAGCATAAGAAAGCTGGACAGCGCGAATACGGGAGGGGTCAGATCAAACCCGGTGTTTGCGGCTCCGGACAGGTACACCATGTTAAAGGCCAGGGGAATGGCGGCAGAAGCAAGAAGGACCAGGGTATGGAGCCCGTCCTCCCGGCGTTTTTCAAACCTGCGGGCCACCGCGCCCATGCCAAGGACCACGCAGACGTAGGCGTAGGCCATGTGAAAATAAAACACCGGCCCATACGTCACCTTTGTAAGGCCAAAATAGCGGTAAAACAGACGATGATGCCCATTGGTCAAAAACATCAGGTAGTCAAAGGCGCAGATGCCAAATAGCAGAAGTTTTGCCCAAACTCCCACGGTTTTCCCGCAGTAAAACCAGGAAAACAGCAGCCAGCATGGCCCGATCAGGCTGATTCCTACATAGGAAACGCCGTAGAGGGCGTATTTTACTGCCAAGGTGGGGGCGTCGGCCAAAAACAGCTGGGGAAGGCACCAGACAATAATAAGGAGCTGGCACATAACAAGGGACTTGGTGGTACGGCTCCTTTCCGCCCGAAACATGAGCCACCCGGACGTATAGAGGCAACACCCGATGGCCCCCAGGTAAGCGGCCCGCAGCAGCGCTTGCGTCATAGAAACTCCCCTTTCACCGTCTTTTTTTCTCCATAATGCCCGCAAAGATAAGAAGTCCCACTCCTGCCGCCAGAAGATACACCCACCAGGCGATGGAAAGCCAGAAGCCTTTGGTCATAAACAGGGCCGCCGCCAGGCAGATGGAGGCCGAGATCCTTACCCACCACAGGCTGTTTTTCACCTGGGCCAGGACAAACACCGCCAGACAGATCCCCTCCACCAAAAGAGCGTCAACGATTTGCCCCGTCAGCAGGGCGTCCAGACACAGAATGCTTAAACACAGGGCATAACCTGTGTTAACCGCGGCGGCCATCCAGGAAACGTCTTTCCAGATAATCCGGCTGATCCACAGAAACCAGACAACAGGCAGTAGGCTCATTTCCAGCCTTAAAATCCTTGGCCAGAGGACAAAGGGCTGCGCAAGAAACGCCATCCATATACAAAAAGCCCACAAAGTAAAAGCCGGTTTCCGGAACCCCTTTACGGTCGTGTACTGCAAAAAGTACCCTGCCGCCAGAAGGATGGACACAAACCGCCACAGGTCATTGCCCAGATGAGCCATAAGAAGAATGGGGAAAATAACGGCCATGTGGTGCCAGTCTATGCGCCATCCCCCCTGCACCCGGTCGTCTTTCATAAGAATGGGACAAAAATGCCGCGCCGCGCCGCCGAAGATCACTACAGCAGCCATGGTCCACCATCCCATCTGGTCAAAAGTCAGTCCCAACCGGAGCCTGGCCATAAAGGGAAAAGGAATCATGGCAGCGGCTATGAGAAGATGGGGCCACACCCGCTCCCCTAAGTAAAACCAGACATAATAGCCGCCGTAAGCCAAAAGGCACAAAGCCAGGCCGTCCGCTCTTTCCTGGCCGCCGCTGTAAAAGCCCATAAAAGTAAACACCATGGCCAAAGTCCCGCAGATGTCGCAAAACAGGCTGTGAAGGCCATGGGATGTTTTCCGCCTCCAAAACCGGATCCCCAGCATCACAAATAGGAACAGATTGACAAGAGCCGTCCGCCAGATAAAGTCATCCGCAAGACAGCCGGAGATGTACAGCGCCGTTTCCGCCAAAGCCATTGCTTTTAGCGGCCCCAAACCCTCTTCAGAGGCGTTCCTGTCCTCTTGTCCCGGCTCTTTTGCAGTCAGGACAAAGATCCCGGCCATTACCGCTGCCATGGAAATTGCCCCGAAAGAGGTAAAGGAAAACATGGGAAACCGGTCAGCGTAACCATCCCTTACTCCCATAATTCCCTCGATGACCATACACCACACCGCAAACAGGTTTTGGACCATGGTAACGGCGGCGAAGGTCCAAAAATGGATGGGGGCAAAGCTGTGAAATTCCTGGGCTAACAATTGGCGGCAACATTCTCTGCCCTCCAGCTGTTCTTTCTGCCCATTGGAGTGATATCGGTTTACGGCTGCCAGCGCTGCGGAGTACACGGTCATGACGCAGAGAAAGCCGCTCCAATTCAGGGAACATGCCTTTGTCAGGAAAAACATGGTAAGGCTCATGCCCCAGAGACAGGTCTGGGTGTAGATTCTGTCGCAAAACCGCTTAAGTCCTGCCCAGAAAGCCCCCACGGTCACCGCGCTGCCTGCAAAAAGGACTTTCCAGCGATTTTCCCCTTCCAGGATAAAATCCTCACCCAGAAGTTTAAAGTGAGCTGCGGCCAGGACGGAGAGAAACAAAAAAACGCTTCCCAGGATATAACAGGCATTGGCGGTCTTTCGGATGCCAAATACCTTTTGAGCCAGCTGGCTGGCCACGAAAAATGCCATGGTACACCCAAAAACCAGGCAGGTCTTGGAACTATTTGTCAGGATTTGCCAAGTGGTGGTGGCAAAGATGAGCCCCGCAAGGACGATAAAGACCACTCCCAGCACCAGGGCAAGGGTTCCAAGAGCCGGATGGAAAACCTTTTGGCTGCGTAAGGAAGAAGACGAGCCCTTGGGGCCTGCAGGCGTTGTTCCCAAAGGCAGCGGCTGCTCCTGAGGCGTCGGTTTTTCCGGGTTTGGGGGCTCTTTTTGCTCTGGGGCAGGCTGCCATGAGGGCTGGGACAACACATAAGGCGTCTCTTGGCTGCTGTGCCACGTTTCCTTTCCACATTCCGGGTCATGGAGGCTGGCAGGCATCAAAGCCCGGTCCCGCAGCCTGCTTCTTTCCAGTTCCTGAATCCGTTTCTTGTATTTGTCGTTTGACACCAAGAGCCCGATGATGATTCCAAGCTGGGCAAAAGGAGCCACAAGCCAAATAAGCAGTATTAGTATCCATCCCATATCCATTCCCCTTTCCAATGTTTTTTGATACTCCTATTATACGAAAAAGGAAACCGGATGGTAGGTGTCAGGCGTCACTGAAAAAAGTGACATTTGTAACTGGTTTCGTTGTAAGTACCCCGCTTACCCTGCTACCTGCTGTCGGATCCGGGTGATTAACCCGTTCTCGTCCACCTCCAGGATGTCCCCAAAGATGGCCCCGCCAAAAGGATTTCTCTCCCAATCCGCTTCCCATTGGTCCTTTACTGACCGCTCCTCTCCCGCCACGTCGATCACGCAGTCTTTGGAAAGATAAAAACTTCCCTGGTACAGCATCTCGCAGGCGCAGTTGATGTCGTCGCTGTTCCAGATGACGTAATCATCCCCATTAAGCCAGTCTACCACAGCCAGGGCGTATTTCCCGTTGTCAAACACATCTGTAAACACCAGCGGAATCTCCTCTTGCTGCCCCGGCGCCGACACGGAGATGACCTTTGCCGCAGTTCCGTGCTCTTGAAGGATGGCTGTGACCGTGTACGCAACCCGGTCAGGGTTTAAGCCAAAAGAAAGGGTAAGGGTATCCCCTGGCTTTAACTTATCAATATCGTCCCACTTATAGTAAACGGGAACCGACAGCGCCTGGTCTTTTGCTTCATAGTAATCACCCATATCAACAAGCTCTGGATACCACTCTTTATAATTGCCGCTCATGGCCACTTCAATATGACCGTATTCCAAAAGCCCGTTCCATCCAAACAGTTGAAGGTGATGGCTTTTCATGATGGCGCGGTAAACGTCGGCCTGGTCCAAGATATCTCCCATATCCTCCCTGGCTTTAATAAGCCGCACATTCTCCTTTTCGATATCATTTAACAGACTTTCGGAAAATTCTTCCGGCGTTATTTTTCCCTCATACCAGTCCCTGGCCTCAAAATACGTTTGGAGATCCGGGGAGGTGAATTGTCTGCCGTGGCGAGCATAGATTTCATTGCGGGCCACCCGAAGCTGGTCAGGGGAGATGCTCTTTAACTCCTCCCCGGTCAGCAGCCGCGCATGGCTTTGAGGAAAGATGTATTCCGAGCCAAAAGACGGCTGCGTCCCGCTGGTCTCTTCCTGCGTAAGACCCCGCTCCGGTTCCCCGGCATTGCCGTCATCCCCTTCTTTCCTGTCATCCTCCTTACAGTCAGTTTCCGGTGTCTGGCTTTCCTGTTGGATTTTTTCAGTCTCCTTCGGGCTTTTGCATCCTGCCATCCCGATGGAAATACATCCCAGGACCATGGCAGTCATCCATCTCCATCTCATACCAGATCTTCCCATTGGAACCTCCTATTCCGTGACAAAAACATAGGCGGCATCCCCCCAAAAACCGTTTTTGTCCAGATCTTTCTGATCCCACTGCGCCGCAAACTCATAGACCTTTCCCTTTTCCAGCTCTAGAAACGGTATCTCACAATAGTAGGTAATTACCCGTTCCTCCGGGGTGTCCACGTTTCCTATATGGGTGCTGTCCCACTGGCGGATCATCAGCTTATGGGGAGAAACGGCGGTGTCATAGCCATACAACACCGTATCCGCGCCCTGGTAGCTTGGAATCTTCAGTTTTTTCACGGATTTCAGCCCCGTCTCATCCAGTGGGTTAAAGCCGCAGGCAATGGTTGATGTGATGTTTCCGTTTCCCTGGGCCGCGTTCCAGCTGTAATTACCCGGCAGCACTTGAAAGCAGTCGTAGGAGCTGGAAAGAGGGTCCGTCAACGTAAGCGACGGGGGCTGTGTAAACAGTTCCTCCGTTTGCCTCGTTCCCTGTCCGTCTCCGCCTTCCGATGCCGGGAAGATCTCCGACAAACAATAGATGGGTATCCCCTCCGCTGTCTTCTGTCCCGAATCCGCCATTACCAAAAACACCGCCGCTCCGCCCTTTAATTGGCTGTCCCCGGTCAGCATTTCCGGTCCATAGACCTGAAAAACCCCCGGAAACCCATCCGTATCCGAACTTATGAGGGCCCAGTCCCCCTTAACTTCCTTAATATGGGCCTTGATTCCCACATATTCCCCATGCCCCGTATCAAGATCCGTAAAATCCGCATCGGGAATCTCCAAACCGGCAGGCGTTGTCTGTTCTGCCTCTGCCCTCTTCTCTTTTGTGGTCTCTTCCAAAGTCTCACCCTGAGAGCCTTCTTTTTCAGGGGATTCCTGGCTGCTGTTCGTTTCCTCTGCCGGGGCTGCGCTTCCCGCCTGGGCGGATCCCAAAGGATCGCCGCAGCCGCCTGTTACGGCCAATGCGGCCAGGATAAAAATTGCCATTGTCGTTCGAACCTTCATATAATCTTCACCCAACCTTTCCTGTTCCCATTATACCATTTGCTGGAAGGAATAACAATTAAAATAAGGCATCAGAAATCTTAAAGAATTCTGATGCCCTGCCGTTTACAGGTTCTGGAAACATAAATAGAACTACAAGACGCCTCGCTCAAACAGCTGCGCCAGCTTCACTGCCACCCCGTCCTTCTCCACATCCGGACAGATCTCCTTTGCCAGCTTTTTGACAGCGTCCACCCCGTTTTCCATGGCAAATCCGTTGCCCACGGTCTCAAACATCTCCACATCATTTGGCCCGTCTCCGAAGCAAAAGCTGTCTTCCACAGGCAGGCGGAGCATGTCCAGGACTCTTCGGATGCCCGTGGCCTTTGACACATGTTTTCCATAGATCTCTATGGTCTCCCCAGGGCCGTGGATCTCGTTTGCAAAACCGCCGCAGCACCTGGCAGCAAAGTCCACCTGCTCCTGCGTGTCCGCCCACGCCTCCAGCTTTAAGGTCTCATGGAAGATCAGTTCCTCGTCAAAGTCATGAACCAGGTTCTGAAAGTCAATGTTGCACTTTCCGAAGAACTTAAGCAGCCCTGTAAATGCCGGGTCTATGTAAGCGTGAGCCGGCGTTGACAGGATATACTGGATGTTCCCCTGACGGAAATTTTTGCACAAATCCCTGACAAGCCCGCGGTTCAGATACTGGATCCCCGCGTCCATATCCTGATACTTTATGTGGGCGCCGTTGGCCAGCACGTACCCGTCAAAACCAAGCTCCCTGATATTTTCCGCAATAAAAGCCCATGGTCTCCCACTGGCGATAAAACACAGATGGCCCCGGTTTTGGGCCTGGGCGATGGCGGCCTTTACCCTGTCTGTAACATGGCCAAGCTGGGTGCAAAAAATCGTTCCGTCAATGTCAAAAAAGATAATCTTTCTGTTCATACGCTCTCCGTTTCTTCCATATCATCATACATGCGGCGGATCCCGTCGGCAAATCTTGCCATATCCCGCCTAAGCATTCTGGGCTCTAACAGTTCGGCCCCGTCCCCAAAGGATGCGATCACCGGATGATCTCCTCCTTATTTGTAAATTCAAAGGAAAAAAGCAGGGTCCCGTCCTTTTGGGGCGCAAAGCTGTCCGGTCCGTACTCCTCCAAAAGGCGCCATTGAAATCTGGCCGCAATCCTGGCATTCACCTGATAACGCGGGGGAAATACGTTTTCCGGCGACAGGTCGGGGATTGGCACCGCCGCCCCCGGACCCCAGCCGCTGTTCCAAACGCTTTTTTCAAACATAACAAACTCCTATGATTAGAAGGTCTCCTTTTGTATTCTATCGTAAAAACGGAGCCGTGTCTACAAAAACGTACCAGGCTTCCATAAAAGCATCCATTGTATGTAGCAGACAAACCGTTTATAATCAAGTCATCAACTGCTGGTTGAATCTGCCAAAATCAACCATTGGTTCGTTTCAGGGCGGCTTTTTTTATAATATACTGATGGCAAGGAGGATAAAAGCATGAATCAAGAAACGATAGGAAAATTCGTTGCGGCCTGTCGAAAAGAGAAGGGACTTACACAAAAACAGTTAGCAGAACAGTTAAACATTACCGACCGGGCAGTATCAAAATGGGAGACCGGAAAAAGCATTCCGGATGCCTCCATTATGCTGGACTTATGTAAAATACTTGGTGTCAGCGCAAATGAACTGCTCAGCGGAGAAAGGATTGATATGGAAAATTATCAAAAAAGAGCAGAAGAAAATCTTGTGGAATTGCAGCAAAAAGCAAATAACGCTCAAAAAACTTCAAATTTACTTGTAAAACTTGTAATCCTGATTTTAGGAGTGCTGTTTATCGTCCAATATGGCATTGGCAGCAGAACTTCGTATTTTGTGGATTCCATCAGCATGGGATTTATCCTGATTCCCAGCCTTCTGATGCTGCTGTGTACAGGGTATTGGAGGGGGTTTCTAAACGCGTTTGTCTATTTGATTAAGAGAAACCATTGCCCGGCAGAAATGATAAGGGACGGCGCAAACGCGCTTAAGCTGGTATGCAGATCCAGTTTGCTTTGGGGAAGCATCGGCTTTATAATCAGCATGGTGAATCTTATGCGCCGTCATATGCCGGATCCCGAGTTTGGCGCCTTATGTGGGGATATATCGGTAGCGCTGCTTCCCTTGTTTTACTCCCTGGTTATCAATGCGGTACTGATGCCATTGTATTTTGAACTAAATCGTTTATATAGGAAAATTTGACTCAAAAAAGGGAGGCGCAGCTCACTACGCCTCCCTCTTTCTCTCACTGCGTATTCTCATCATCCTTTTTCCGGAATTTCATCAAGATAGAGCAGATGATAATGCTTATCTCGTACAGCCCCACCATAGGAATGGCCACCATGACCTGGGACACGATGTCCGGCGGGGTAATAAGAGCCGCTACCACAAAGATGACGATAACGATCACCCGTCTGCCCTTTTTCATCCACTCCACTTTCAGAAGCCGCATCTGGGTCAGCAGCACCGATATGACCGGAAGCTCAAACACAATACCGAATATCATAAAGATGGTCAGCAGAAACGTGATGTAATTCTGCACGCTGATGGATGCGGTAATCTCGCTTCCCGCGCTTATGCCGATGAGGAAATGGAGCATAAAGGGGAGCATGATCTTGTAGGCAAAGACAATACCGCCTATAAAACAGATAAGCCCGAAAAAGATGGCGGACAGAAAAAGAACGTTCTCATTTTTCTGCAGGCCGGGCTGGACAAACGCCCAGATATGGTAGAGAATCATAGGAAATGTGACGCACACCCCAGCCAGAAGGGCAATGGAAAAATACTGCATCAGCAGTTCCTGAGGGGCGATGAACACATAGGTATACCCGTACTCCTTTCCGATATCGGTCAGCATATCCACCAGATTCGGCGCGTAATGCAGTCCCGCAAGGGAGGACGCGATAAGACAGACAATGCAGATCACCAGCCGATTGCGAAGTTCCCGCAAATGGCCTGTCAGGGTCATGGTCTGCCCTTTTTGGCTGTTTTCTTTTGTTTTCTTTCTTTTCATCACTGCTGCGCGGTATCTTGCTCTTCCTCTCCGTCAGACATGCCGGAACGGAAATTTTTGATGCTCTTTCCCACGATCTTGCTCAACTTGGGGATCTGAGTGGGGCCAAAGATCAAAACGGCAATGACTAAGACGATAAGCAGTTCCTGAGTTCCGATTTTCATAATAATAAGTCCTCCTGATTTGTTTTTGATATGGATAAGCGGTCTGACGGTGTCAAACCGCCTGCTGCTCTATGGAAATCTGGCCGGCCGGCTCTTCCTCTGCTGCCTCTTCCTGTGGGGAAAATGACAGATCCGGCTGTTGGTTTGGCGTATCCGGCGCCGCATGATCTGTTTTTCCATCATTTCCATCATTCAAAGCATCCATCTGCGTGGCAGGCGTCCCACTCTCCTGCGCCTGGCTGCCCTGGTGTGCTTCCTTAGGGGCCGCATCTGTTTTTACCGGCTTTCCGATATCGGACAAAGACTTCTGAATCCCTTTTACGTCGCCCCGCACTTCCTTTTCCAGCTCCGTAATAGGCTCCAGCGCTTCGCGGAGAGGACGCTGAGCTTCCTCCAGCGGTTCCACGATGCTTTCACGGATATCCTTGGTGGCGTCGGAAGAGAACTTGCGAAATTCACTAAGGGCCTCCCCGAACTTGCGCGCGTACAGAGGAAGCTTGTCCGGTCCCAGCACAATAAGAGCTACGACAAAGATCAGAAGCAGTTCCTGTATACCGATCCTCATAAACGTTAAACCTCCTGGCAAACTTGTCTTTTTCTATCCCATAACTTTTTTAGAATATCATATTTTTCGACTTCTTACAAGTAATTTTTCCGTTAAAAGGCTGCAGAAAAAAGGCGGCGCTGCCAAGGCCCGGGGGCGTCTTACCGCCTTTTAAGATCCTTTTGGATCATCTCCAGATAATGGACCAGAACATCCCTCTGACGTCCGATCTTCCAGGATCTGTCCATCTCGTCATAGGTAAAGCTTTTCCTTCCGCCCTGCTCCATCCGCTGCCAGAACCCGTAGAGTTCGTCAAAGGGAATGTAGTAGATCTCGTCCTTTCCCGTCCAGTGGAGCACAATAAAGGAGATTCCTCCCTGCTGTTCGAACTCCTTCATGAACCGCACCTGATGGGCATGGACATTCTGTAGGGGAAATGTGGTTATGGCGCACTCCTTGGCGTCAAAACACACCGGGATCCCCTGGACTGCCCCGATGTAGTCCACCGTGCTCTTCTGGTCAAAATATGCCAGGGTGATGTGCCTGCTCTCCTTGTCTATGGTAATGGGGGTGATGGGAGTGGGAACTTTCTGGATAAGGGCCAGTTTCCGCTCCCGGTACACCTGGTTGCTGTGATTTATCATGTCTTCCAGTGTGGAGCCCCGAAGGCCCCGGCTGTTCCATGTACCCATGGGAAGTCCTCCTTGATCAAAACCCTCGCTTCTTCAGATCCGCCGCCAGTTCTACATAAAATTCCTTCACATCAAACCCCTTATAGTCCTCCCTGGTCAGATCGATCATATCCCCATGGGAGATCCCCCGAAGGCGGTTGTTGGTGACCACGCCCCGAAACACGCCCCATTGGGCGGACTCTTTGGTCACCAGCCCGTCATTGGGGCCGTCCAGCTTTTTTAAGATCCAGTAGGGGACACAGAGGAGCTTGCTGGAAGCTCCCCGTTTCATCAGGCTGGCATAGCTTTGGTAGTACACGCCCTCTTTATCGCCGTAAAGCCGGTTAAATCCCGATGCATAGGCGCAGGACAATTGACGGCTGGCTGCATAGGCATTAGGCTTTCCATCTCCCAGCCGTCTAAAATACCAGTCGATAAAACGGCACACGTTCCGGTAAAGGGTTTCCGGAAGAACTTTTAAAAAGTCCGCCAATGCGGACCCTCTGTGGGGTGTGCAGATAGTGGTCAGGGACGCCACGCTCCCTTCCATGCCAAGCGCGCTGATAAGATACCGGGAATCCAGACCGCCTTTGGAGTGAGCGATGATATTTACCTTCCCGCAGCCAGTCTCCTTTTGGATCTCAAAGATCTTTTTCCTTAGGATACAGGCATTGTCTTCTATGGTCCCCCATGCCTCCTGGTGGCCGTAATATACCCTGGCTCCGTTGCGGACCAGTTCCCTGGGGATCCTGCCCCAATAATTAAAATAGTGGAAATCCCGAAATCCCACCCCATGGACCAAAAGAATGGGATAGCGGGTAGCGCAGATCTGCCGCTCTTTTCGCACATCGTTCAGCTCTATCTTGTACAGGGTGTGGTCAATCTCCTGCTTAGTCAGCCCTCTTACATACAAAGCCAGACCAAGGTTCACCAGTGGGATCCATAGTAAGGTCCAAACCAGAACTCTCTTGGCGATCCGAAGCCGCCTGGAAATAAGGCAGAGCCATACCATCAGCCCCTGGAACGCCGCGTACAGGAGAACAAACAGGATCAAAAAAATCATGGGCCAAGCCCCAAATCCATGGTTGGCCCACTGATACCATGCCGCTCCCACGCTCAGGGCCATAAGCCACATGGAAGCAGTCAGAAGCAGCGTTAAAAACCGCAGAAGATGAACATGCGCCCGTTCTACAGCCGTCAAAAACTTATCATAGGCGGATCCCATCTTAAAATGCCTCCTTTCACTGACCATGTTTTGGATGGAGGCACGCATTATCGCTCATTTACATACACGCACCGCATCCGGTAGACCACGCTTCCATGTCTGCTTAGGGGCGCCAGCTCCCCGGATGGTTCAAGAGGGTCCATACAAAGATATTCCCCGTCCCGGCTCCCCACAAGAAGCACCCAATGACCGGCTCCGTTTCCGCCCACCTTCACCTTCACAATCGGGTATCGCCCCTGGGACAGAAGCTTTTCGATCTCCTCTGGATCCACAGAGGATGCCACCAGAACCTTCCCTTCCTCCAAAGCATCCGAAAGGCGTCCCCAGACAATATCCCCGGAGGCATTGTAAACGCCCGCTTCCCCGAAGATCTGGTTCCACTGCCCTGCCGACACCGTCTCTTTTGTATCAGAACTTCCTCCGTCTGCCGACAGCGCGGAGGCGATGCAGCAGGTCAGGCATCCGGAGCGGCCCATGGTGTAGGGCGAGTCTCCCAGCTTATCATCGGCCCATCGGCCATCTTTTTGATAAAAGGCAGTGACCATTGCCGGGGGATACGTTCCCTTTGGTTGTATAAAAACCCCCTTATCCCTGCCGGAGCACAAAAACTTGATGGCAATGGCTGCCCCGAGAATTAGGGCGCATAAGATCAGAAGGATTATGTACGTTCTTTTCCATGTTTTCAAAGGAACACCCACTTTCCGTTTCGTTTTCCAATGAGGGACAAATATGCCGCAAACCGGGGCGTGCATCTGATGGGAATGAATTTTCAAACACGCTTCAGTACATCGATGTTCTAGGCTGTTTCCAGGCCGTCCACATCCTCATAGTTTACATTCTTTAGTATAACGCAAACCACCGTTTTTGCAAGTGGTTTCTAACCCTTAACTTTCCTTTCCGCCGTCTGCAATCATCTCATCATGCTCTGCCGCCTTTACCATGTAAGTGCTGATTATATACTGGGAATTGATTTTGCGGAAAAAACAGCATGAAAGCCAATATGCATAAGAAACCATAAGAACTGTTTAAGAAACGGCACAGCTATCGGCTATGCCGTTTCCACGTTTTATCCTGAGCAAGATAAATGGGAACTTCAATTTTACTTTGTTGCTGTATTGTTGAGTGAGCAAAGGCGGGGATTGTCGTGAGGCCAGTCAGAGGAGAGCTGTCCCGTCCGGGTTCAGGTTTCCTCGTGTTATTAAAATATAAAGTTGGTCGGTAACTATATTAGCTGCCATATTTCAACCATAGGAAAAGATTATGTTTACGGCATTCGCGGACTCAAACAACATCATTTTTGACTAACATCCAAAACATAATAGGCAGGATCTGTTCCGATAAATCCTACGCACAAACCTTTCTGTCAACAAAACAGATATCGTTCCGCCACAACCTTGAAACAGCGTCCCCTATCAAAAACACCTTAAGCGAGCAAATCCCGGCCAGCCAATATCTGCTTTTGCCTTCCCTCCCTGGCTCCGCGACTATCCCCGCCCATTGCTCACTCAACAATACAGCAATGTAACCATTTTAACATTTTCGCAAGAAATTACTCCTAAGTCCCCAAAAGTTCCATGATCTGTGCCTGACTAAGGCTGCCCAGCGACACCATCCCCTCGGTCACCACCTGGTCAGCCAGCATCTCCTTTGCCTTTTGGAGCTTCATAATATTCTCCTCAATGGTATCCCTGGTAATCAGCTTAAACACCACCACTTCCTTTTCCTGGCCGATGCGGTGGGCCCGGTCCGTAGCCTGGTTCTGGGCCGCCACATTCCACCATGGGTCATAGTGGATCACCATATCCGCCGCCGTCAGGTTAAGTCCCGTGCCGCCGGCTTTTAAGGAGATCAAAAACACCTTGGCATCATCCGTTCCAAACCGGCTTACCAGGCGGGCCCGCTCTTCCTTAGGCGTCTCGCCGGTAAGCATAGAAAAGGCGATGCCATCCCGCTCCATCTGCTGCCCGATTAGGTGCAGCATGGAGGTAAACTGGGAAAACAACAGGATCCTGTGGCCGGCCAAGATCCCTGACCGGACCAGATCCATGCACGTCTCCAGCTTGGCAGAGCCGCCCCGGTAGTCCTCATAGACCAGCCTGGGATCGCAGCACACTTGGCGGAGCCTGGTAAGACCGGATAAGATCTCGATCTTGTTTTGTTGTGCCATCTGCTTTTTCAGATGCCAGACATTTGCCGCATAAAGATCCTTCTGCTCCCCGTCCATGCGGGAATACACCACAGACTCCAGCTTTCCCGGAAGCTCCTCCAAAACGTCCCGTTTCAGCCGCCGCAAAATAAAAGGGCCGGTCATCTGCAAGAGCCGTTTCAGAGTCTCTTCATCCCCGTCTTTCACAATAGGCCCCTCATACGCTTTCTTGAATTTCTGATAAGAATACAAAAATCCCGGCATAAGGTAATCAAAAATACTCCACAGCTCCCCCAGCCGGTTCTCCACCGGAGTCCCGGTCAGGGCGTACCTGGTGGCCGCCCTGACAGATTTTACGGCCCTGGCGTTCTGAGTGCCGGGATTTTTGATGTACTGAGCCTCGTCAATGACCTGGAACCGGAAAGAGAGACCCTCATACAAATGCAGATCCCGCCTAAGCAGGTCATAGGAGGTGACCACCACGTCGTACTCCTGTGCGTGCGCCAGCATCTCCTCCCTCTCCCGGGACGGCCCCGTCACCAGAAGCGTCTTTAAAGACGGGGCAAACCGCTCCATCTCACTTTCCCAGTTGTACACCAAAGACGCGGGACAGACAATGAGGGACATGGCTTTTTCCCTTTGGGCCTGGTCAAGCAGGACGCAGATCACCTGGATGGTCTTGCCAAGTCCCATGTCATCCGCCAAGATGCCTCCAAATCCCCAGGAATCCAGCGTCTTTAGCCACTGAAAGCCCGCCTTTTGGTACTCCCTTAAAACAAGCTCCATCTCCTTTGGAACGGAATACGTCTTATCCCCAACGCCTTCCATGCCACGTATCAGCGCCTGGTAAGTGTAGTCTTTGGTAAATACCACGTCCTGGCGTTTGCCGCACACACAGTCCAGAAACAGCGCCCGGTATTTGGGGATCTTTACGGTTGCCTGGCCAAGTTCTTGTTTGGTAAGGGCCAGACCGTCCACCATCCGGGCCACAGCCAGAAGCCCGTTGTCCTCCAGCCGGAGAAATTCCCCGGTTTTTAACCGGTAATAAGGCTTCTTTTTGCGGTACGCCTCCAAAAGCTTCCCCATATCCCTGCCGGTCATGGAACCTGCGTCAATGGTTAAGTCAAGCCACTGATGGGACACCTGGACGCCTACGGATACCTTAGGCGGGTCAAGAAGCTTAAAAGCCCGCTCCCCCTGGGGAAAACATACCTGCCCCAGCTTTTGCATCTTGGGGATCCCCTGGGACAAAAGTCGGAACAGGGCGTCCTCGTCATCCTGTATCATCAGATCATTGGTTACCGGGTCCCGGTATTGGAAATACGCGGTAAGGACCTGGCTGATGCGAAATTCTCCCGGCACGTCCCGGCAGACAGTCCTTGGGGCCTTGTCACCCTGGGCCGGATGGAACGAAACGGCTCCGTAGCTTAAAACCGGGCGGCATACCACCTGTCCCGGAGCCGGATTTTCCAGTTCAAACCGGGCCGTAAGCTTTTCCGGGCGAAGGCCCAAAAGATCCACGTCCCGCACATCCAAAAGCCCGTGCCGTTCCAAGTTCCTTAAGACCCGCTCGTAAAACAGGGGACAGTCCTTCTCACTGATTGTCACCTGGTAAGGCGCCCCGTATCCCTGGGTCATCTGGCCGAAAAATACGGCTCCGTCCCTGGTAAACGCCTCATCACACACATAAAGAAATCCGTCTGCAGCCACATAGAGGAACCGCTCCCCCGAAAAGCTGAAGATTTCCCTGTCAACGGACACGCTTATGCCGCTGCCTAATTTTGCCACGGTCACTATCTTTTCCGGGTTGCGGCGGGTCACCAAAAAGCGCTCCGCAACGCCTCCAGGCGTCTCGCTCTCCACCTGCTGGTCCGTCAGCAGGTCAAAAAAACGGTCCCGTATGCTGCGGCTGATATTCAGCTCCCGAAAAGGGGCCATGGGGGCATAAATACTCTTATGGAACTGCTCATAGTGTTCCTTACAGGCGGCCACCTCCTCCAGGACCATGGCTAAAAGGGGCCTTGACTCCGGGGCAAACGCGTCCATCGTGTGGCAAAAGGACAGATTTTTCCCGTACTCCACAGACTCCCCCTGATCCATGGCCCTGGCAAAGGCTCCAAGATCCTTTATGATATACTGCCGTTTCTGTTCCAGCCGAAACTCCGCCTTGATCTCCTGCCGCCCCAAAAGGAGCCTGGGGAGAAACCGGATGCGCCCCTCCCCCGATTCCCCCAGAATCTGGGCCACCTCCCGGTCGGTGTACTCCCGTATCATGGTCCTTGCCTGGGATGACGTGGTCACCGCCCTGCTCTGGTCTTTCGGTCCATGGGCCAGATAGTGGTCAAGAAGGGCCCTTTCATGGGGACACAATCCTTTGTAGGAATTTCCCATGGCACAGGAACAAGAGCAGCTGTTTACATAGCTGCCCTTGACTTCCAACATTACCTTATAGACTGCGTTCCCGTCCCGGACCTGGCCGCTGACTCCCACCTCGCCCTTCCAAAAAGCCTTTGTCTCCATTGCGGAAACTTCCATCTGTTTTCCCCCCTGGCAGTATGCTTACTGCCTTTTTTGTCATTACGCGCCAAACGGCATCTGTTACATCCGGTCCGGCGCCTCAAATCCCAGCAGATCGATGCAGGTCTCCAGCACGCCCTTGGTCAAACGGATCAGCTTAATATAGCTTGCCTGCCGCTCCTTATTTTCCTCCTTCAAGATCATGGTGCTGTTATAAAATTTGTTAAAGACATCCGACAATTCATAGATAAACTGGCAGATCTTATGGGGAGCCGTCTCTTTGAAGCCGGCCGGAATGACCTCGTGGTACTTGGTGATCTGCAACATCAGATTCTTCTCCGTCTCCGAAGCCGCCCCAAGGATCTTCACATCCGGTCCAAGTTCCCCTGCCGTCTCACTATACTTGGCCAGGATAGACTTGATACGCACAATGGTGTAAAGAATGTAAGGCCCTGTATTTCCCTCAAAAGAAATAAAACGGTCCATGTCGAATATATAATCCTTGGACGCCTGATTGGACAGATCCCCGTACTTTAAGGCTGCCAGCCCGATGATCCCCGCCGTTTTCCTGGCCTCCTCATCCGAAACCGTGCGGTTCTCCATGATCCTTTCATAGACCGCCCCGTTGATCTGGGCCATCAATTCCTCCAGCCGCATGACGCCGCCTTCCCTGGTCTTAAAGGGCTTTCCGTCCTTGCCGTTCATAGTGCCGAACATGAGATGGACCATAGGCGTGTCCTCTTTTACGTAACCGGCTTTTTTGGCCACCCGAAATACCTGGATAAAATGCAGTTCCTGGCGCTTGTCCGTGATGTAGATGTATCGGGAGGGCTCATACGCCTTCTCTCTGTCCAGGATCGTCCCCAGATCCGAGGTGGCATACAGAGCCGCCCCATCGGACTTGCGGATAATGCAGGGAGGCAGTTCCTTGGAATCTCCCTCCTGGGCAATATCCACCACCAAAGCGCCTTGGCTTTCGTATGCAAGCCCTTTCTCCTGCAGATCCTCGATCAGTCCCGGGATGTACTCCTGGGCGTCGCTTTCCCCTTTCCACAGATCAAAGGTCACGCCCAGATTGCCGTAGTTCTTCCTAAGGTCAGCCAGGGACACGTCCATGATGTGACGCCAGATAGCACGAAAAGGCCCATAGCCGTTCTGCAGCCGGAAAGTGGCCTCCTGGGCTCTTGCCTTAAAGCCTTCGTCCTCCTTGGACTTGGCGCTGGCGGCGGGATAGATGTCCTCCAGCTCTCCGATGGTAAAAGGCGGCTCTGCGGGATACGCTCCCCTGTGATCCTCATCAAAATAGGGCAGATCCGGCTTTCTGTCCCGCAGCTCCTCGATAATGAGCCCCATCTGCAGGCCCCAGTCCCCCAGATGCACGTCCCCGATCATGTCATAGCCCAGAAAACGCCCCATGCGCTTAATGCTCTCCCCGATGATGGCGGAGCGCAGATGGCCCACATGGAGGGGTTTTGCCACATTGGCTCCGCCGTAGTCCACGATAACCGTCTCGCCCTTGCCGCTTTCCTCAAGGCCGTACTTTGGCTCCTGCTCCATGGAATTCAGGTACTTTGCCACATACTCCGGGTTTAAGCGTATGTTGATAAAACCGGGCATCACCGCCGTTATTTCTGAAAACATATCTTTGTTTTGGCTATGTGATACGTAATCTGCCACATCCTTTGCGATGTCAATGGGTTTCTTTTTGTAGGTCTTGGCAGCGGCCATGGCTCCGTTGCACTGGTATTCGCACAGATCCGGCCGGTTGGACAGCGTGATCTTCGCAAAACTGTCGTCGTACCCGCTGGCCGTAAACGCCGGTTTTATGGCATCTGCAATGCAGTCAAGAATCTTTTTCATAGGTTTCGTCTCCTCATCGTTCATCTGCTTTTTCGCAGTCAGTCATGGGCCTTTTTGGGCCCGCAGTGGTTCAATTATACTATTGTTTTGATATGAAATCAATATTCAAATGTGAACGGAACTTCATAAGGCTATCTGCGGTTACGTTTACAAGGGACCTGTAAACAGTAACATCTGACTGGAAATAACACGTTTTGACGCAGGGACAACAAAACGCTTTCCCGCCGGCCATAACAGCGGGAAAGCGTCCATGTATGTAATTATCAATTTTTTACCCCAAGATCTCCAGGACTTTCCCAAAGACGGCCTGTCCCAGCTTTTTATGCTCCGCTGCCGTCATGTGGAGCTTATCCTCCTGGCTGGCCTCTGCCGCCAGAGCGTCACGGCGGTTTGGCGTTTAAAATGTAAAAAGGCGCTGCCGGAAAAATAAACATTGCGCCCCCAAAAGACCAGTGCTATAATCCTATTATAACAGATGAAATCCAACGATCCCGGCAGGAAAGGAAGGTGATGGCTGTTGGCTGACAAAGATGCCATAACGAAACAATATATGAAGGATGCAAAGATTTTTGCGGATGCATTTAATTTTCTGCTCTATGACGGGAAGAATGTGATTTGTCCTTCCAGACTGCGTACCATGGATACGGCTGAGATCGTATTGCCGTTTGGAGAGGGCCAGACAGCCTCCCCGGTCCAGAAATACCGTGATAATCTTAAATATTTGGCAGCTATGGAGGACGAAACGGCTGCTTATGCGATCCTGGGGCTGGAGGGACAGTCAGATATCCATTATGCAATGCCTGTAAGGGATATGCTTTATGATGCCATGCAGTATGCAAAGCAGGTAGAAAAAGCGGCAAAATCCCACAGAGGCGCGGCAAAAGCAAAGGCAGAAAAGAGCTGACTTCTTCCCTTTATCCCCGATTACCGGATCAATCTGATCGCTCCGGCAGATATGAGCGAAGCGTCCCTAGACAAATTTAATACCAGTCTGCGGGAAGTGCTGCTTTATATAAAATATTCCAGCGATAAAAAGCAGCTAAGCGATTTGCTGGATAAGGATCCACATTTCAGGGAACTGGATACAGAGGCTGCGGTTGTTATCAATACGCTTACGAATTCCAAATTAAAATTTGACAGAAAGGGGAAAACGGTTAATATGTGTTTAGCAGTGCAGGCAATGCGCCAGGAAGAACGGCAGGAAGGCAGACTAGAAGGCAGATTAGAAGGCAGGCAGGAAGGCGAGAGCAGGATCAATCAGCTGAATTCCCTTCTGATCGACTTAAACCGGTTTGAGGATTTAAAACGGGCAGCCAAGGATTCTGCCTATCAGGCAGAACTGATGGCAGAGCTGCTTCCCAACCAGTGAACACCATTTCGCTAGTTAAGCTGATCTCAGCAATATATAAAAATAAGGGGCTGCTATTTTGCCGCAGCCCCTTTCTTTTTCGATAATTTTTCGATTACCAGGTTTTCTCCAGAGTCATCTTAAAGTCAACCGTGTAAGGATTGTCCTCTTTGCCCTTCAATTCCTCATAAACGGCTTTGCGCTCGTCGCTGCTCTCCTCGCCCCAGTACTCATAGCCAACCATGTAGCTGTCGATCAGCTCATCCCAGGAGCCGAACTCTTCCTGTACTTTCTGAGCGATCTCCAGTGACTTGTCCAGGGCTTCGGTGTCGGTATAGTATCCTGCGGTATAGTAATATCCAAGCAGGTTTAAAGCCCGGCAGTAATCCCAGCCGTCAATGGCCTTCTCGCCCATGGCCTCGTAGGCAGCATAGCACTTGGCGTAAATTTCAGCGGTGGCCGCTTCCATCTCATATACACCCAGGATAGCCTCCGGCCGCTCCTCTGCCGACTTTTGGCCGATGCCTGCGCTCTCCAGCTCCTTCATCTCCTCCACGAACCCGGTCCTGTGGCCTTCGGTCATAATCCAGTCAAGCGTCTCGTCAGCCGTGGCGCGGTCAGATACCTCCCACCAGCTCTTTAACAGCTCCTGTACCAGCACCTTGCTGTCCTCATTAACCGGAAGACCGCCGAACAGGTTGTAATCCCACCCGTTTAACTTGGTCAGGACCGCATAGGAAGCGTTAAACCACTTTACGGTGTCGGAAACCTGGATGGTGGAATTGTCCTCAGCCTCAATAGGGGTCTCCTTGAACGTCTCATAGGAAGCCTTGGCTGACGCGATCACATCATCGTCCATCTTATCCTCGGTCACATAGAGCAGGGAATAGAACGCATAGTCCGTCTCGCCGTATACCAGATAGCCGTCTGCCGTCTCGCCGTCGGCGTTGATGGTGCAGGTGCTGGCCTTAACGCCTGTCATATCCGGGATAGACGGCGCTTCGGCCTCCGCCTCATCGGCAACGCCGTAGCTCTCCACCACCATAGAGGTCATGGTATCCATGCTGTCTACCGGGAGCATGGAGCCTACTTTCGGGAACTGCATGATGATAACCGCCTCTTTGCCGTTTTTGCTCTGGGCTCCCAGCCAGAAGTCCACGCCCAGATCCTCAGTGGTCCAGTCCTTGTTCAGCATCAGGGACATGGAGCCGTCCTTCATGGTAAACTCTTTCATGTCTTTTGTCAGATCCTCTTTTGCCTCCTCGGTCGTTGAACCCCCATCAGCTGCCTTTGTAGTCTCGGCAGTGGTGTCGCCGGAGCCGGAAGCGCTTTCCTTGCCGCCGCATCCCTGCAGGGCAGATGCCGTCAGGACTACGGCCATGCCGGCCAGAGTCAGCATTTTCCTGATCTTTTTGTCATACATACTCGTTTCTCTCTCCTTTTCTTTTCCTTTTTATATTCCAGGCATGGCCGCCTTTGGCAGACATTGCCGTTGGAATCCCTCCAATAACGTAAAAACGTAATGTTTCAAAAAAACGCCCTGAAAGCCGATTCGGCACTCTCAGGACGCTTGGTAAACGTGTTGTCTATACTCTGGACAAATATTCTCCTGTGCGGGTGTCAATCTTGATCTTGTCTCCCTGATCTACAAACAGCGGAACATACACCGTGGCTCCGGTCTCAACCACTGCCGGCTTGGTAGCGCCTGTAGCGGTATCGCCCTTAAATCCCGGCTCTGTGTCCGTGATCTCCAGTTCCACAAACAGCGGCGGCTCCACGGAAAACACCTTTCCGTTGTAAGAGCAGACCTTGCATGTCTCGTTCTCTTTGACAAATTTCAGGGCATCGCCGATGGTGTCCTTGCCTAAAGCCACCTGCTCGTAGGTGTTGGAGTCCATAAAGTTATACAGATCGCCGTCTGCGTAAAGGTACTGCATGTCCACCCGGTCGATCCTGGCTGCCGGAAACTTCTCCGTGGGACGGAATGTCTTCTCCACAACGCCGCCGCTGATAACGTTCTTGATCTTTGTCCTGACAAAGGCAGCGCCCTTTCCAGGTTTTACATGCTGAAACTCCAGGATCTGGTATACGTTCCCCTCAATTTCCAAAGTGACACCGTTTCTAAAATCGCCCGCTGATATCATAAATGATATTCCTCCTTGTAAATTCGCCTTAATCAATCGTTACTATTCTATACTATATGTCCGGTAATTTCAACCACTTTTTCACGGGAGTTCCTTATTGATCCCATAGTTTGCGTAACTCCCGGGCTATGGCATCCGGGGTTTTGTGATCCGCGTCCACCACAAGGTCCGCCCCCTCCTCGTAAAGAGGTCCCCGGACAGCCAGCAAAGAATCCACCCGTTCCTCCACGTTGCCGCCTGACAAAAGCGGCCGGGTGGTATCCCCCGAAAGACGTCTTAGGACCGTGTCCCTGTTTACCCGCAGATACACCACGGCGCCGATGCGCTTTAACAGCCTTCGGTTTTCCTCTCTCATGGGAAGTCCGCCGCCTACGGACAGGACCCAGGCTTCCTCTTGGGTCCAGGCTTCCTTAAGGATGGCTGTCTCCAGGCTGCGGAAGGTCTCCTCGCCCTTCTCGGCAAAGATCCGGCTTATGCTCATGCCGGCCTGCTGTTGGATCAGCTGATCCGTGTCAAGGAACGGACAGCCCAGCTTTTGCGCCAGCAGTTTACCTACCGTGGTCTTTCCCGCTCCCATAAATCCTGTCAAAATAATGTGTCTCATGCGCCGCTTTCCCGCCCTCTCAACGTAGTCTCCATCAGCGGCTGGGCCTGCGCCATGGTCTGGGGCAGGATACGGATGTCCGGATTCCACAGCTCAAAGGCCGCCGCGCCCTGATAAAGGAGCATGTCCAGCCCGTTTACGGCCCTGCCTCCCGCTTCCTCTACCAACTCCATAAACCGGGTCCTGGCAGGGGTGTAGATAACGTCCATGGCCTGGCTGATCCGGCTGTAAAATCCCTTATCCTCGATAACCGCCCTGCCGGCACGGGGGGCCATGCCCACGCTGGTGGTCTGCAGCGCCTGCCACTGCCCCTCTGGCAGCTTTTTGTAGTCTTCAAGGGCCAGGGCCGTCAGAAATTCCCGCCCCAGTTTCCGGTTCATCTCCCGGGCAAGGTCTAAGGCCCGGTCCCGGCTGCGGTTAAGGATCACCACCTGGCGGGCATTTTCGCTTCCTAGCACAAAGGCCGCGGCCTTGGCCGCGCCTCCGGCCCCAAAAAGCAGCCAGTCCTTTCCCGCAATGTCCATATCCGCCTCCTTCATGGCCCTTAAAAGCCCGGAAGCGTCCGTGTTGTACCCTTTGTAGCCATCCTTAGTCCGTACCATGGTGTTGACCGCTCCGATCAGACGGGCGCCGGGATCTAAGTCCGTTAAAAACGGGATCACGCTCTGCTTGTGGGGAATTGTCACGTTCATCCCCGCCACATTAAGCGCCCAGGCGCCGTTTACGGCAGCTTTCACGTCGCCTTCGGATACCAAAAAAGGCACATAGGCAAAATCCATGCCCATCTCCCCGGCAAAAAAATTATGGAGCAAGGGGGACAGGGAGTGTTCCACCGGACACCCCATCAATCCGCATACCCTGGCTTTTCCGCTTATCATGGTCTTATCCTCTCGTTTCGCTTCTTTTTTCTGTAACAGTAAAGCACCAGCTTTTCCGGCAGCCGCTTTAGGACGATCTGGATCTCCTCTTTGGGGTTAATGGGCTTTGTCAGATAGCTGACGATGCCCGCCCGGTTGGCTCCCCAGATATCCGTAAACAGCTGATCGCCTACAAAGACCGTGTCCTTAGGGCTTGTCCCCATAAGCTCCATAGCATGGACATAGCCCTTAACGGACGGTTTATTTCCTTTATAAATATACTTTGTCCCCACTGCTTTGGCAAAGGCGGCCACCCGGGCTTCTTTGTTGTTGGACAAAAGGCAGGTCTCCATGCCCACCTGGTGAAACTGTCCAAACAGCTCCATGGCCCGCAGATCTGCCGGCGCGCCGTGGGGGACCAGGGTGTTATCCACGTCAAAGATGACGCCCCGGATGCCCCGCTCATACAGACTCCTGTAATCAATGGCATAAGCGGAACTTACATAGTGCTTGGGATAAAATGGTTCAAACATCTGATCCACCTACTTTTTTAATAATTTGCCCAGCTCTTCCATAAACGTGTTTACGTCCTTAAATTCCCGGTACACGGACGCGAACCGCACATAGGCCACCTCGTCCAATTCCTTTAGGCGCTCCATCACCATCTCGCCGATCATGGTGGTGGACACTTCCCGTTCCTCTAAGTTAAAGATCTGATTCTCGATCTCATCAATCATGGAATCGATCTGCTGGGTGGATACCGGCCTTTTGTGGCAGGAGCGTATGACACCGGACTCGATCTTAGAGCGGTCATAAGTCTCCCTGGAATTGTCTTTTTTGATCACCATCAAAGGCATAGTCTCCAGTTTCTCATAGGTGGTAAACCGCCTGCCGCACTTCTCGCACTGACGCCGCCTGCGGATGGAGCAGTTGTCATCCGCCGGTCTTGAATCAATCACCTTTGTTTCATCTTCGTTGCAATAAGGACATTTCATCTGTACTCCTCCTCTCCCCCTCCTTTTCATTTTACCTTACGACAGGAAAACCTGCAAGGAAAAATTTTCCGGTTTTTCCGGCCTTTTTGTGCCCAACAGCCGGCTAAGGCTTAGATACCGGCGGGCCTGCAAGCTTTAGAGCTTGCAGGCCGCCTCCACATCCTTTTTCTTCACATCCACCAGGATGATGTCATCCCCCACCTGGCAGATATCCTTAAAAGGAATCACAAACTCCTTTTCCCGTCCCAGAAAGCCGCAGAAGCACCCCGGCCCCGGCACGATGATGGCGATCATGCACCCGTTTGTCATGTCAAAATCCACGTCGCCTACAAATCCCAGCCGCTTGCAGTCCTCGGCATTGATCACTTCTTTCTGTTTTAGTTCTGAAATCCGCACCACAGACCCTCCTGGTCTTTTACAGTATATCTATGCCCGCTCTGCCCCGTCCTATACCCGGTCTTTGCCTTCAGATAATAATAGGAACCTTCTGTCACCAGAAGATTCCTATTATAGGCATGGTTTCAGGGATCCTTACTTTAAGGGCACCACGGCTCCCTCGTAGGTACTTTCTATAAACTCCTTCACCTGATCGCTGTTGAGAGCGTCCACCAGGGCTTTGATGGCCTCGTCATTCTCCCTGCCTTCCTGCACGGCGATAACGTTCCCGTAGGTAGTGGCTGCGATGGACTGGGAATCCTCCACTGCCAGGGCGTCGGACATTTTAAATCCTGCGTCGATGGCGTAGTTGCCGTTGATGACCGCCACGTCCACATCGCTGATGGATCTGGGGATCTGCGCCGCCTCCACCTCGTACAGCTTGATATTCTTGGGGTTCTCCACAATATCATTCTTGGTGGCAGTCAAATCCGCGCCCTCTTTCAGTTTGATAAGCCCCTGAGCTTCCAAAAGAAGAAGGGCTCTGGCCTCGTTGCTGGTATCATTGGGGACAGCCACTGTGGCGCCGTCGGCCAATTCTTCCAAAGACTTGGTCTTTCCCGCGTAGATGCCGAAGGGCTCGTAATGGATGGACGCCGCGGACACCAGCTTTGTGCCGTTCTCCTCATTAAAGGACTCCAGATAAGGCAGATGCTGGAAATAGTTGGCATCCAGATCCCCGGACTCCAAAGCCAGGTTGGGCTGGATGTAATCCACGTACTCCTTGATGTCCAGCTCATAGCCCTTCTGGGCCAAAACATCTGCCGCTGCCCTTAAGATCTCCGCATGGGGAGCCGGGCTGGCGCCGATGACGATCTTTTTAAGATCCCCGGACGGAGCCTGTCCATTGTCCGCCGTACTCTCTCCGGCATCCGCGGCATCTTTTGAAGCCTCTGTCTTACTTTCTGCCAAAGTCTCTGTCCCGCTGTTGGCGGAACAACCGGCAAGGACGCCTGCCAGCAGGGCCGTTGCCATAATACAGATGGTTTTTCTCATAATCGTGATCTCCTCTTTTTTTATTTTATCATAAAAGCCCGCAGGCTCCTATAATCGGTCACCGTATCCGCTTGTCCCCTTTTCTGGACATCCGCATGCCAATCTCCTGGATAATCTGCACCATCACCACAAGAAGCACCACGGACACCCACATCAGGCCCGCCTCATAGCGGTAATACCCATAGTTGATGGCAATGGCCCCTACGCCGCCGCCGCCCACAAAACCTGCCATGGCCGAGTAGCTTAAGATGGTGGTCACCGCCAGAGCCCCGCCCACTAACAAAGACGGCCTGCACTCCGGAAGGAGCACCTTCCAGATGATCTGCCAGTCCGAAGCGCCCATGGACTTGGCTGCCTCCACTACCCCGCCGTCGATCTCCCGCAGAGAGGATTCCACCACCCTGGCCACATAAGGACCTGCCGCGATGGTCAAAGGGATCACCATGGCCGGCGAGCCGATCCGGGTGCCGATGACCATCTTGGACAGAGGCAGGACAATGAACAGAAGGATCAAAAAGGGCACGGACCGAAGAAGGTTGATCACCGTCCCCAGGATCTTCTGGACCGCAGGCATGGGATGGATGCCGTCGGTGTCCGTGCATACCAGCACGATCCCTAAAGGCAGCCCGATCACATAGGCCAGCAGCGAAGATAAAAAAACCATATAAAAAGTCTCCCAGATGCCTGTTTTTAACATCTGTATCGTAGCAGCGTCAAATGTCATGTTCCGTTACCTCCTCATAGGGAATCTTGGATGTCTCCAAATAGCGCAGGGCCCTGTCAGCTTCCGCCTCGTCGCCGGGCAGCTGGACGATCATCTGTCCCATGGCGGTGCCGCCCACATCCCTGGTCTGGGCATACATAATGTTCACCGGCGTCTTGCAGGCCAGCACCATGTTGGAGATCACCGGCTCCGTGGATTCCCTGCCGTCAAAGATGATGCGGATCTGCCTGGAACCTCCGAACTTTACCTGCCTGGCCGCATCGCCCAGGATCAGCTGGCGGCCGATCTTGGACTTTGGCTCCGAAAAGATCTCCGACACCTTGCCCACCTCCGCGATCTGGCTCTTGTCGATGATGGCCACCCTGTCGCAGATGGCCTCGATCACCGCCATCTCGTGGGTAATGACGATAACGGTCACGCCCATGGTCTTGTTGATCTCCTTTAAAAGCCCTAATATAGACTTGGTGGTGTTGGGATCCAGGGCGCTGGTGGCCTCGTCACAGAGGATCACCTTAGGATTGGTGGCAAGGGCCCTGGCAATAGCCACTCGCTGCTTCTGGCCTCCTGACAGCTGTGCCGGATATGCCCCGGCCTTGTCCTCCAGCCCTACGGTCTTTAGAAGCTCCATGGCCCTCTTTTTGGCTTCTGACTTGGGCGTTCCCGTAAGCTCTAAGGGAAAGCATATATTCCTCACCACACTCCTCTGGGCCAGAAGGTTAAACTGCTGAAAGATCATGCCCATGGACTGTCTCGTCCTGCGGAGTCTGGCCGGGTTCATACTGCCCAGACTCTCTCCCTCAAAAAGCACTTCCCCCTCGGTGGGGACTTCCAGAAAGTTGATGCACCGCACCAGCGTGCTCTTGCCGGCTCCGCTTAAGCCTATGATGCCAAACACTTCGCCGGATTGAATATCCAGATTGATGTCGCCCAGAGCCCGGACCTTTCCTTCTGTTGTCTGAAACTCTTTTCCCAGACCTTTGATCTGGATGATTGGCTGTTCCATAATACCCTCCATTCCTCTTAAAGCAACCCAAAAAGCCGTAAGTCCCATAGACTTACGGCTGACACTCCATCACCGGGGGAAAAGCAGATGCGTAACTCTCCCACGCCTTTCTGCTCTTCCTCCGCAAGCACTGTCGTCCCTACAAGACCTTCAAACTCCACTGAATTGTACGCGCATGAACACACGGCACATGACCATCATGCCGTCTGTCATACACATATTCATCATCATGGACTTTGAATTGTACATTGCAGTTCCTCCAAAATTTTTCTATGTGTGGTATTCTACTCCCTTAAAGCGGTCTTGTCAAGTTCTTTTTGCGGATTTGTCACGAACACAGATCCACAATGACCTGGGCAAAGATCTTGGCGCTGACCAAAAGCTCTTCAAGGACCGCAAACTCGTCGGCCCCGTGCATGTGGTTGTCCGTCCCCGGCATGGCCGCTCCGAAGGCCACCCCGTTCTTTAACTCATGGACATAGGTGCCGCCGCCGGTGTAGAGACACTGCCCCTTTCTCCCGGTATAGTTCTCGTAGGCCTTCAGCAGCGTCTGCACAAACACTCCGTTTCCGTCCACATAATGGGGCGGCTTCATGGAGTCGTTGTGGAGCGTCAGGCCAATAGACAGAAATTTCTCCTTCACCACTGCCAGTACATTGTCTTTGGTGGAGCAGATGGGACAGCGGCTGTCAAAATGGCCCTCCAGATGATCCTCGGTCACATTCAGCATACTGAAAGCCAGGGTCAGCTTTCCGGAGATCTCGTCCTCCATGGCAACGCCCATGGCCCTTCCGTACAGATCTCCGTGAGGAATCAGCTCCATAAGCCCTTTCAGGCGCTTGATCTGGGCGCAGTCCCCCAGAGGAAGCATGCATACGTAGGAAAGCAGCCCCGTAAGCGCGTTGTTGCCGCCTTCCGGGTGGGCCGCGTGGGCGTTGACGCCCTGGGCCGTGATCTTTATAAGGCTTCCTTCCTCAACAAAGGAAAAGCTGATCCCGGTCTCCTTCGCAGCCGCTTCTGCCGCCTCCTCAAGAGTCTCCATGGACAGACCTTCCACTGCGGCAAATGCCTTGGCAGGCACTACGTTGATCTTGATGCCGGCGTCAAGGGACACAAGCCTTGCTTTGTGGCAGGATTTCTCAAAGGAACCGGTAAAATGGGCGGCCAGACCGCCTTTTTCCACGTTGATCACCGGAAATTCCGCGTCCGGCGAGAACGTCATAGGCGCTTCCTTTTCGATCTTGTAGTAATGCTCAATATCCGAACTGCCGCATTCCTCATCCGTTCCTACAATAAGGCGCACATTTTTCTTTAAAGGGATGCCCAGTTCTTTCACCGCCCTCATGGCGTAGAGAGCCGCTACAGCCGGGCCTTTGTCGTCGGCCGTTCCCCTGCCGTAAAGGCGTCCGTCCCGTTCTACAGGCTCAAAAGGCCCTGTCACCTGCCATCCCTCTCCCGCCGGAACCACGTCCAGGTGGGCCAGGATATCCAGCTGGGTTTCCTCGTCGTTTAAATCCGCGGTCCCCACGTAGTTGTCGTAATTGCGCACCTGGAAGCCATACCCCTCTGCCATTTTGAGAGCTGCGTCAAGGGCTTCTTTGGCTCCCTTTCCGTAAGGCATGCCCTCCTCTTTCGGCATCCGTTCGCTGTTGATGCGGCACAGAGTAAAAATATCCTCCACCATCTGGGAAGTGTGGCTGTCAAGATACGCGTCAATCTCTTTTCTGTACATAATATCTCCTTAAACTTTCTTTATTTTGCTATGACTGCCGGGGCCGCCGGCCGGATATGGACTTTGCTGGCATTACGCCAAGGTAAACTGATCCACCAGCTTCTTTAGCCCTTCCGCCTCCGCGGACAGCTCCTGGCTGGCAGCCGCGCTCTTTTCCGCCGTGGCGCTGTTGTTGAGCACCACATCGGAGATCTGGCTGATCCCTTCTGTCACCTGGGTGACCGCGTTGGACTGCTCCCCGGACACACCGGCGATCCTGTCAATGGAGCTTACCACGTCATCCATGCTGGTCACGATCCCCAAAAGGGTGGCAGCCGTGTGGCTGGCGATTTCGGTCCCCGTCTGTACTGCCATTGCGGAGTGTTCGATCAGCTGGGACGTGTTCTTAGATGCCTGGGCGGACTTGCCTGCCAGGTTGCGCACCTCGTCCGCCACCACGGCAAAGCCTTTGCCGGCGCTGCCGGCTCTGGCCGCCTCCACAGCGGCATTCAAAGCCAGGATATTGGTCTGGAAAGCGATATCTTCTATGGTCTTGATGATCTTTCCGATCTCGTCGGAGCTGGCGCGGATCCGGTCCATGGCCTCCATCAGCTCCTGCATCTGCTGGTTGCAGGCAGAGACCTTCTCCCCGGCCAGGTGGGTCTGCTCCCTGGCCTTGGAAGCGCCCATGGCCGTATCCTTGGCCTGATCGGCGATCTCGTGGATCTGGGATGCCAGCTCCTCTACGGAGCTGGTCTGCTGCGCCGCTCCATGGCTTAAGGACTGGGCGCTGACGGATACATGTTCGCTGGCCGCCGATACCTGTTCCGCGGAGCGGTTGATCTGGTGTATGGTGCCGCTTAACTGTTGTTTCATGTTGCCGATGGATAAAAGGATATTGCGGAAACTGCCCACATAAGCTTCCTCATGGCCGGAATTTACATTCAGGTTCTGTCTGGCCATCTGGCCTAAGAGATAGTCGATATCATTGATAATCGTCCGAAGGCCCTCTACCAGCTCCCCGGTGGACGCGGCAAGCATGCCGGTTTCGTCGCTGCTTGTTACCTGGGGTACCGCGGAATCCAGATCTCCCTCCACCAAAAGCCGCATCCGGTCTGCGCAGGCTTTCATGGGCACGCTGATATTTCCCGCCAGCCAGAAAGCCACGATGCTGGTAAAGAGCACCGAAAGCGCGATCACTGCCACATTGATATAGATGCCGCCGATGGTCCCGGCCAGGTAGTCGGCCTGAGGCGCCGTAATGGCCACGCTCCAGCCGTCCGTTCCCGCCACCGGCGCATAGGCCGCGAACATAGGATGGCCGCCGCTTTTGTACTGGCCGAACCCTACCTCTCCCCGGCTCATGGCCTCATGGATCTGGGCCAATTCCTTTAAAGACGGGTCGCTTTGGGCTTCCTTTCCAATATTCTGGGTCATGACCGTGTCAAGGGTCATGTCCGCAATGGTGTCGCCGGATCGATTGATCATGTAGGCCCGGCTGTTTTCGCTGACCTTGATGGAGGATACGATGGTATTGAGAAACGTCTCGGGAGGAACGAAATAGATCACCCCCGCAACGGAGGAACCGTAGCTGCCGCCGGAATATAAGGGGGCAGCCACGATGATGGACCGTTCCCCCGTGATCTTGCTGATGATCGGCTCGGACACGCAGGTATTGCCTGCCATGGCCTGCTTTACATACTCCCGGTCCGAGTAGTCCTTGCCGTCAAAGATGCTGACGCCGAAGGGATCGATGACATTGCCCCTCTGAAATCCGTGCATAGCCACCCTCTGGTCAATAATGGACTGCTTTTTTGCCACCGTGGTGGTCCCGGCAGCCAGCTGGGAGATGCATCCCGTATCCATAGCCACGTTTTTGTAGGCCGTCAATTCCTGCTCCACCCGCTCTGCCGCAAGGACCGCGCTCTGGGTCATCATCTGCTCCACCGTGGCAACGGTGCTGGTATAGTTCAGCCAGATGCTGGATATGCCCACAGCCCCCACTGCGGCCAGCACCGACAGGATCAGACACCTGGTAATCTTTCCTCGAATACTTTTCTTTTTTTCTTTCATCTCTTATTTTTCCCTCATCTGGTAGTCTACATCCTCATCGATCATCTCAAGCATCTTATCGGCAAAAAGCGGATCAAACTGGCTGCCTTTTCCCTTTTCGATCTCCCCCCGGACCACATTTTGGGGCAGAACGCTGCGGTAGCTTCGGTTGGACGTCATGGCGTCGTAGGCGTCCGCTACCCCGATGATGCGGGCCATCTCCGGGATCTCCTCCCCTTTGAGATGGTCCGGATACCCTCTTCCGTCGTACCGCTCGTGATGCCATCTGGCCCCATAAGCCAGTTCCGGCAGCTCCGAGATGTTCTCCAGGATCTCCGCTCCAATGGCAGGATGGGTCTTAATGACCTCGTACTCCTCGTCCGTAAGCCTGCTGGTCTTGTTGATGATGCCGTCGGGGATGCCGATCTTGCCGATATCGTGGAGCAGACCCAGATAGTAGATATCCTGCTGCTCTTTCTCGCTCTTTCCCAGCTTCTCCGCAATCTTTAAGGCGTATTCCGCCACTCGGGAGGAGTGGCCTTTGGTATATTTATCCTTGGCGTCGATGGTTCCTGCCAGGGTTTCCATGATCTGGCTGGACAGCCGCTCCACCTTCTGGCGGCGCTCCTCGGCTGTCCTGGTCTGCTTCTTTACCTCTCTCTGAAGATCCTTCTGCAGACGGCTTAACTCCAGGATCCGGTTGACCCTGGAAATGGCGATGTCCGCGATAAACGGTTTGGTGATAAAGTCCAGGGCGCCTTCCCGAAAGCCCTTGATCTCCGTATCCCTGTCATTGTCCGCGGTCAGGAAGATCACCGGGATCTCCCGGTATCCCTCCTGCGCCCGAAGGGCCTCGATAACCTGGAACCCGTCCATGCCCGGCATATGAAGATCCAAAAGGATCAGGTTGGGGATGAACCGCTCTACAAACTCCAAAGCCTCCCTGCCCGACTTGACGCACTCAATATGAAACTGGGATTCCAGCATCTTTTCCGCGATCCTTAGGTTCATGGCGTCGTCGTCCACCACCAGGATGGTGGCCTTATCTTCCTGAACGGACTGGATCTCCTCCTTCTCCAGCCTGGTATCTCCCAGGGCCTGACGGATCTGATCCAAAATGGCGTGGAACCGCTCCATCATCACGTCATGGTCTCTTCGGATATCGCTGATCCGATTTTCCTTGGCCGCCATCTCCAGGGCCTTGGCCTGGCCAGAAAGCTCCACCGCGCCGATGGACAAAGAAGTACTCTTTAAGGCGTGGACCAGGATGCGGTAACTCTCCCAGTCCTCCTCCTCATAACTTTTTCGGATATCCTCAAAGGAGCTGTTCTCCAGATAACACCGGATCATATCGCAGTAAAACTCTTCGTTGTCCGAAAAATACGACATGCCCACAGAGGTATCCAAGAAAGAAAACTGCTCTAAAAACGGGGACTGCTCCTGCTGGGACTGGATATCACTGTCTAAATGCTCCTCCTGCTGGCCGCTCCGCTCCCACCGCTCCAGTATGAGCCGCTTCGGCAGATGGCGCTTGATGGCCGCTTCCAGCTGCTGAGGTATCACAGGCTTTGGAAGGTAATCGTCAAAACCGGCTTCCAAATACTCCTCCTTGGCCCCTGGGGCCACGTTGGCGGTCAGCACCACCACAGGGACTCCCTGGCACAGCTCTTTTTCCCGGATCTGCTTTAGGGCCTCCATTCCGTCCATCACCGGCATCATGTGGTCCATAAACACCAGATGATACCGCTGCTCCTCCAGCTTCTCAATGGCTTCCTCCCCGTTGATGGCGGTGTCGATCTTGATCTTGGTCCCCCTTAGGATCCCCCGGACCAGATCCTGGTTCATGGTGCTGTCATCCACCACAAGGATCCTGGCGCTGGGGGCCACGATCTTCTGGTCCGACTCCATCTGCATCAGCAGGTCATGACTCTGCCTGCTCTTGCGCTTGCCTACAAAGGCGGGGTCCATGATCTTTTGCACCACACAGAAAGAAAAGATGCTGCCTTTGCCGTACTCGCTCTCGATCTGCAGTTTGCTGCCCATCAGATCCAAAAGGCTCTCCACAATAAAAATGCCCAGCTCCAGATTCTCCGCCTGACGGGGACTATCCCCCTTGTCCGGGGAGTATCTGCCAAGAAGCCTTTCTATGGTCTCCTCCTTCATGCCGATGCCGGTGTCCCTTACCTGGACGGACAAAATGCCGTATTCCCCTTTTGCCCCGGTACCAAGCGCCTGCCACCGGATGTTTAACTCCACATATCCTTCGGATGTATACTTTATGGCATTGCTCAACAGGTTGTTGAAGATCTGCGTCAACCTGATGGCGTCTCCCCATAATCCCCGCGGCAGTTTCTCGTCAATGTCAAGCCGCAGTTCCAGATGTTTTTCGTCCGTGCTGTACTCCGCGTAGGCGATCACATCCTGTAAAAGGGAGAGTACAGAAAAAGAACCTTCCTCCAGCTTCAAGGTCTTATTATGGATCTCCGCAAGATCCATAATGTCATTGACCATCAAAAGCAAGGTTCTCGCCGCTGCCTGGATATTCATAGCATGGGATGCCGTGTGGCTCTCCCCTGTCTCACGCATAATAACTTCTGTATTGCCAAGGACTACACTGATCGGGGTCCGTACTTTGTTGGAAAGCGCTGACAAGACCTCCACTTTCGCCTGATCAACTGCCATTCCGTAATCAACACTCCCTGCAAGTGCCATACAACTAGCCTCCATTTCTTCTCCTACCAGCTGGACTTCCCCGTGCCAATATCTGTCTGATAGTCTTCCTAACATGATTTCATCGGTCTGCCCTGATGCCTTTTTCGCGAATCCTCCCAAAATCTCCCGAAACACTTCTTTTGCTATTTTCCCCGATCGCAGACCATGATAGCTATATTGTACCAAAAAGTGAAGAAAAAGGAAACTAAAAATTTAATACTTTTGTCTAATTAATTTATTTTGTTTTCGTTTTTTTAATATTAGGGATTTTTCTCTCCCAAGAAGGCCGGTTGTTTTAGCGGAAAAGTCCCTCTCCTAAGCAGCGCCGTCCTGCCCGAAAGCTGTAAAAAAAGGCATCGGACCCTAAAAACAGAGTCCAAATGCCTTATGGCGCCTTATCCCACTTCCACGCTCCAGCCGTCAGGCCCCGTTACCTTGCCAAGCTGTATG
Source organism: Clostridiaceae bacterium (assembly GCA_910575585.1). Classification (GTDB taxonomy): domain Bacteria; phylum Bacillota; class Clostridia; order Lachnospirales; family Lachnospiraceae; genus UBA3402. The sequence goes on along the minus strand of CAJTGF010000005.1, from coordinate 44,745 downwards.
CCGGTGATGGTGTCGTAAAGTTTCTGGGTCAAATCCCCGATCTTTCCGCCGCCGATGGCCATCCGTTTCTGTTCATACCGCAGCTGGCCTACGGGGGAGATCACCGCCGCGGTGCCGGTGCCAAAGCACTCTTCTAACTGTCCTGACTCCGCCGCCGATACCACCTCGTCCACGCTGATCTGTCTCTCCTCTACAGGAACACCCCACTGCCTGCACAAGGCCAGGACCGAATCCCTGGTAACGCCGGGAAGGATGCTGCCGTTTAGCTTTGGCGTCACCACAGTCCCGTTGATCTGAAAGAAGATGTTCATAGCGCCCACTTCCTCGATATACTTGCGGTGAACGCCGTCCAGCCACAGCACCTGGGAGTAGCCCTCGTCATGGGCTTTTACCTGGGAAGCTAAGGAAGCCACATAATTGCCTCCTGTCTTTGCCTCCCCGATGCCGCCCTTCACCGCCCGGACATACTCGTCCTCAATCCAGATCTTTACCGGATCAAGGCCGCTTGCGTAATAGGCCCCTACTGGCGACAGGATGATCATAAATTTATAAGTGTTGGACGGCCGCACCCCTAAAAAGGGATCCGTAGCGATGGCAAAGGGGCGTACATACAAAGATGTGCCCGGCTTTGTGGGGATCCAGTCCTTGTCAAGACGGACCACGGCCTTAAGACCCTCCATAAACACATCCTCCGGAAGTTCGGGGATGCACAGACGCCGGTTGCTGCGGTTGGCCCGCTGGATGTTCTTGTCCGGGCGGAACAAAAGGACCCGTCCGTCCTCTGCCTTGTAGGCTTTTAAGCCCTCAAACATCTCCTGTCCGTAATGGAACACCATGGCGGAAGGCTCCAGCTCCAGCTTGTGGTAAGGCACCACCCTGGGATCGTGCCACCCCTTTCCCGTCTCATAATCCATCTCAAACATGTGATCCGTGAAAATAGTCCCGAACGTAAGCGGATCGTTCTGCCCCGGTTTTTCCTTGGGACAGGCGGTCCTTTCAATCCTTATCTCCATAACTCGTCTCTTCCTTTCCCCTGCCGGCTTTTCATGTCCCCTTTAGCCGGCCCGGCTTCCGGGCCGAAGGCCGCATGACAGTCAGTAATTTTATTTCCAATTATAGACAAATGCAGGGAGATGTCAACCGTTTTTTCCATACCCCACCGCCAAATTGCTGCTGTTCACGGGAGCATCTTCTCGCCCGGCTATGCCGGACAAGAAGCATCAGGCGTTCGCCCGATGTGGAAAACCGGATGAAAACAGTCTTACAAGCCAGTTTGACGTCTGTTTTCGTCCAGTTTTCCCCGCCCCGTGAACTGTAACGCCAAATTTTCGCCTTCCTTACAGAGGATGCACGCCCCTCCCCGCTTAAGCCTGCCAAACAGCAAAAGCTCCGCCATAAGGGGCTTTACCTCCCGGTCAATGACCCGGTCGATCTCCCTGGCGCCGTATTCGTTGGTGATCCCGGCCTCCCGGATATGCTTTCTTGCTTCCTCACTTACCGTAAGCTCCACCTTCTTTTGCCGCAGCTTATCCGCCAGCTGGTCCAGCTTCTTTTTGGTGATCCGCTCTGCCATCTGGCCGTCCATAGGGCGAAAGGTGACGATGCGGCTTAAACGGTTGCGGAATTCCGGCTGGAAGGTCCGCTTTACGGCATCGTTTAACACACTCATGTCCACCTGGCTGCTGCCAAAGCCGATCCTGCTTTTTCCCACCTGGCTGGCCCCGGCGTTGGAGGTCATAATAAGGATGATGTTGCGAAAGTCGGCTTTGCGCCCCTGGTTATCGGTCAAAGTGGCGTAATCCATTACCTGCAAAAGCACGTTGAAAATATCGGGATGGGCTTTCTCGATCTCGTCCAGAAGGAGGACGCCGTGGGGGTGACGGCGGATCTCCTCTGTCAGGATGCCGCCTTCCTCGTAGCCCACATACCCGGCAGGAGCTCCGATCAGCTTTGCGACGGTATGTTTTTCCGCGTACTCGCTCATGTCAAACCGCAGAAACGAGATCCCAAGCTCCAAGGCCAGGACCTTGGCCAGCTCCGTCTTTCCCACTCCCGTGGCGCCTACGAACAGCAGGGAAGCAATGGGCTTGTTCTCCTCGTTAAGCCCTGCCTTGGAGAACTTCACCGCGTTGGCCACCTCCCTGGCAGCCTCGTCCTGGCCGAAGATCTGTTCTTTTAAGCGGCTCTCCAAAGTCGCCAGCTGTTCTAACTCATCGTTCTCCACGGTCTGAAGGGGGATGTTCATGGTACTGGACAGCACCTGATCCAAAAGGGCCTTGTTTACGGTCTGCCGTTTTTGGTCCAGAGGATGGAGACGGCGCCATGCCCCGGCTTCGTCCATCAGGTCAATGGCCTTATCCGGCAAAAACCGCTCGTTGACGTAGCGGCTGCTGATCTGGACCGCGTGTTCCAGGGTCCCGGGGGCATACTTTACTCCGTGGAATTTTTCGTAGCCGGCCTTTAGCCCCTTTAAGATCTCCACGGCCTCCTGGCAGGAGGGTTCCTTAAGATCCACCTTCTGGAACCGCCTTGCCAGGCTTTTGCTGGCCGAAAAATGCTTTTTGTACTCCTCATAGGTGGTGGCTCCCATAAACCGGATGCGCCCCGACGCCAGATAAGGTTTTAACAGGTTGGCGGCGTCCAGGCTTGCGCCTCCTACGGCTCCGGCTCCCACGATGTTGTGGATCTCGTCCAGGTACAGGATGGGGCTTTTCTCCCCCGAAAGGCCATCCATGATCTCCTTGAACCGCTTCTCAAAGTCTCCACGATACTGGGTGCCGGCTAAAAGCCCGCCAAGATCCAGGCTGTAAAGCCTGGCGTCCTTTAAAGGCTTAGGAACCTGGCCGGATACGATTTTTCTGGCCAGGCCGTAGGCCAGGGCCGTCTTCCCCACTCCCGGCTCCCCCACGTGAAGCACATTGTTTTTATCCTTCCTGCACAGGATCTGGATGGTCCGCTCCAGCTCCTCAACCCGGCCGATCAGGGGATTTTTGCCTGCGCAGGTTTGGTTCATGTCCTCCACGTACTGACGCCACTGCTCACCGGCATGAAAACGCTGCCCGTTGTCCATGCCGTCCTCTGGCAGGCCGTTTTTTTCCTGCTTGCTCCTGCTTTCCCGGCCTTCCTTTTCCCGTTCCTCTGCCAGGCTCTCCCTGGACAGTTCCCCGGCCACCTCCACAAGGTCCACGCCCTGGACTGCCAGATAGTAGCCCCCGTAGCAGTCCTCCAGCTCCATGACCGCGGACAGAAAATGGCTTACGTCAATGGCGCTGCGGCCGCTGGCCCTGGCCTGGCCTTCGCACATGCGTATGACCCGGTCCGCGTCCGCCGTCAGCACCGCGTTCTCGTCCTGGCTCCTGCCTGCCTGCTTTTCCAGAAAATCCAGGATATTTTGCCGCAGCTTTACGGCGTCGCCTCCGAAAGCCTCGTACTCCTGGGAAAATCCCTGATCAAAGGTCATTCCGTAGATGATGTGTTCCGGCATAAAATAGCGGTGCCGCCGTTCCCCCGCCAGCTTTACGGCCCGCTCCATGACTTTCTGCATATTTCTGCTGAATTCCATCTTTTTCACCTTGCTCCTTACCCCTATGTTTCGGGCACGGCCTCCACTTTCAGGGGATGGCCTTCCGACCTGGCCCACTGAACGGCCTGAGCCGCTTTTGTCTTTGCGATGTCTTTGGGATAGATCCCTGCAACGGCGTGGTTTCCCCTGTGGACATTGAGCATCAGGGACACGGCGGCGGCCTCTTCCTTGTCAAAAAGCTGTATCAGCACTTCCACCACAAAATCCATGGGGGTAAAATCGTCGTTGTAGATCAGCACCTGGTACTGTCTCGGTTCTTTTATTCTGCTTTTTATCTCTTCTTTTATCTGCTCTCTCACTGCCATGTTCCCACACTCCTTTCCGAATCGATAGGGTCATCTCCGCTTCCAGCGGCCAAAAAGGCCCTTTTTGAACTGCGCCATGGCCTCCATGGCCGGCTTATAGTCTCCTGCCTCCTTAAGGAAAGAGATCCCTTTTTTGATATCCTCCGGCACTGTGATGCCGTCGGCGCGCATCACGCCAAGCCCGTAAAATCTTATGGGGCTGTCCCCCGCTTCCTCCAGAAGCATTTTCCCTCGAACAGAGTCCTCCTTGCAGCCCCAGCCCAGCAAAAGACAGACCCCCAGCATATCAATGCGGGCGTTCTTTCCCTGAATGGCATAGCTTTGTTCCAGATATTTGACGGCCTTTTGGTAATCTCTTTGGGCATCCGGCTAAACGGTCCGCCGCTTCCCCTGCCCGGTCATTGTCATAGCAGTAATACAGATCTTCAACGGCTTTTTCTATGATATCGCTGAAATACGTTCCCATATCCTGTCCTTTCGCTGAAAAAGAGCAGCCCATTCCCCTTTCGGGAAAACAAACTGCCCCTGGTCTCTGCCTTACGCATTCCCCAAATAGTACTGCTGATAATACTGGATCCGCAAAAGGTCAAAGATCTGCATCAGCTGGTAATTAAAATTCACCCCGTCGTACCGCCCCGGCAGCCGCAGGACATGATCGCTGATCTTATGCTCCGGACGCATGTACACCGGGTTCTGGGTGATGAGAAGGCTGGTGGCCCTCTCAGGGTTTAGATCCCCGCGAAAATTCAAAAACCCTTTCATGGCCCTCCCTGTGGCTGAAATAAACACCAGCATGTCATCTTCCGTAAAGGTGAGCGTAGGGTCGAAATTATGGAACTGGACCACGTTTTTCCCAAAGGTGATCAGATCGGTCTGAAATTCCACGGCAATGGACATGGGATAGAGCGCGCCCACCAGCACGATTCTTTTGTGCCGTTCGATCTCCTGGCACAGCATGGCCAGACGCTCCAGCATCTCCTCGTCGGATACGTCTTTTTCCATGGTCTTTACCATGTCAGAGGTCTTTAGTCCCAGCATCCGCCCACGGATCTGATCCAGCCTGGTATAGTGGTGTTCCAGAAAGGTCTTGTGAAAGTCCTCCCACCGGAAGCTGCACCCCAGCCGACTGACAAAGTCGTCCATGTTCTCCTGGCTGATGCCCGCCTCTTTTAGGATGCGTTCTTTTGTCATGGTCTCCATCTCCAGGTAGTGGTCCACCAGGTAGGTGCAGAATTTGTAGGAATCATCATAGATCAAGGCTCCGTTTAAAAATTTTAAGATCCTTGCCAACAGCACATCCATGTTTATACCGCCTCCTTTTTCTCTGCCATGTCGGCTTTCTTTATGACGGTAACGGACATATCGTTGAGGCAGAGACAATTGAGCTGTCCGTTTTCAAATGGTCCCAGTCCTCCGTCAATGCCGATCTTATCCCCATAGTAGGGGTCAAACCATACGTTGAAATTGCTGCCGCCGTTTAGGTGGCATAAGGGCGTGTGGCCGAACACGATGGTCTTGCCCTTGATGGCCGGGGACATGTAAAACCACTCCCGGATCCAGGCGCAGATCTCCTCGTCCTGGTCATGGAGAGGCTTTTCCGGATCGATCCCCGCATGGATCAGCACCAGGGCCTGGCCGCCTACGTTCATCTCGATGTAGCTGGGCAGATTGTCGATATAATCAATGAGCCACTTGCGAAATTCCTTTCGCCGGCACTGAAAATCCTTGGCGCTGCCGCACTCTTTTTTCAGGAAATGGTCCATCTCCGCCATGGTCTTGTCCCCGCCGTTGCACTGCCAGATCCTTCCCTGGGGACACTCCCAGTCCTCCTTTATGAGAAAATCCCTCATCATCAGCTCATGATTGCCTTTCAGCAGAAAAATATTGTCCCGATGCTGCTGGATGAAATGGTAGATCTCCATGGCTTTCTTCCCTCTGTCGTTGCAGTCCCCCAGGATGTAGAGCCGGTCGCTGTCTGAAAAACGGATCTTCTCAAGCATGGCCATCAGGGCGTCGTAATGCCCGTGCAGATCCGACAGCGCGTACACCTTTCCAGTCATAAGCATCCTCCCTCTTTGTGCCGTTTACCGACAGGCACAGACCGCTCTTGGGCCTGTGCGCCGTGCCGGAATCATCTGGTTTTATTATAATACCACAAGGGAGATTTGACAATGTTTTTATGGGGAAACTTCCCCTACCATTCCCGTTCCTGGAACTTTTTGACGATCTCCAAAAGCAGTTTCGTCACCGTCTCCATGGACTGCACCGGGATATACTCAAACTTGCCGTGGAAATTGTGGCCGCCTGTGCAGAGATTGGGGCAGGGAAGGCCCATATAGGAAAGCCTTGCCCCGTCGGTGCCGCCCCGGACAGGTTCGATAACGGGAGCGATCCACAGCTCATCCATGGCATCTTTGGCAATGTCGATCAGGTACATGTGGTCTTTTAGTTTCTCTTTCATATTATAGTAGGAATCTTTCATGACCAAATCAACCGTCCCCTGGCCGTATTTCTCGTTCATAAACCGGGCCACCTTCTGGATATACGCCTTCTTTTCCTGGAATTTCTCCATATCGTGGTCCCGGATAATGTAATCCATCACGGTCTGCTCCACATCGCCGCGGATATTGTCTAAATGGAAAAAGCCCTCGTACCCCTGGGTATTGGCCGGGGTGTCAAATTCCGGCAGCATTCGCTGAAATTCCATGGCCATAAGGACGGCGTTCCTCATCTTTCCCTTGGCCGAACCGGGATGGATGCTGAATCCGCGGACAGTGACCTTAGCGGAGGCGGCGTTAAATGTCTCATACTCCAGCTCTCCCAAAGCGCCGCCGTCGACGGTGTAAGCCACATCGGCCCCAAAGCCCTCCACATCAAACAGATCCGCTCCCCGTCCTACCTCCTCGTCCGGCGTAAAGCCGATGCGGATGGCGCCGTGGGGGATCTCCGGGTGGTTTAACAGATACTGGGCCATGGTCATGATCTCTGCCACCCCGGCCTTATCATCAGCCCCTAAAAGGGTGGAGCCGTCGGTGGTAATCAGATCCTGGCCCACATAGTTTAAAAGCTCCGGGTACTGCCGGGGGCCCATGCAAAGCCCGGTTTTGGGGTCCATGACAATATCTCCCCCGTCGTACTTATTTACGAACCGGGGCGTTACGTTCTTGCCGGAGCAGGCCGGCGCCGTGTCCATGTGGGCGATAAAACCAAGAACCGGAATCTTTTTGTCGGTGCGTGTGGCGGGAATGGACGCGTACACATAGGCATGGTCGTCCATTTTCACATCACTGGCCCCCATGTCTTTTAATTCCTGGGCCAGCATGGCCGCAAGGGTCCTTTGTGTGTCCGTGCTTGGGATGTTCTCCTTCTCCGGAAGGGACATGGTGTCCACGGCGATATACTTGAGAAAACGCTCTAATACGGTTGTTTCCATTGTTGTTCCACCTTTCCGCGGAAGGCGCCTGCGGGATGGGATCCTTTGACTGACTTCCGCCTTTTGTTTTTTTGTCTGCTGCCAAAAGCCATGGCCCTTACCGGTTGGCCAGTTCCTCCATGATCTCCTCCCAGCCCACGCCCTTTTGGGCCATGAGCACCATCATATGGTACAAAAAGTCGGCGATCTCGTACTTGATCTCCTCGGGATTGGGATTTTTGGCCGCGATGACGATCTCCGTGGCCTCCTCCCCCAGCTTCTTTAAGATCTTATCTAACCCCTTGTCAAACAGGTAGTTGGTGTAGGATCCCTCCTTAGGGTGTTCTTTCCGGTCCCGGATCACGTCGAACACTTCCTCAAATACCGCCAGAGGGTTGGTCTGTTTGTACTGCCTCTCTGTAAGCGTCTTAAAAAAGCAGGACCTGGCTCCTGTGTGGCACGCAGGCCCTACCTGCCTTACCTTAGCCAGGATGGTGTCGTTGTCGCAGTCTATGCGCAGGGATTTTACATACTGGAAATGGCCGGAGGTCTCCCCCTTGATCCAAAGGCTCCGGCGGCTGCGGCTGTAGTAGGTCATCTTCCCGGTCTTTAAAGTATGCGCAAAAGCCTCCCGGTCCATGTAAGCCACCATCAGCACTTCCGACGTCTTGTAATCCTGGACCACCACAGGAATGAGACCCTGAGGATCTGTCTTAAAATCCTCCCACCCCATCTCGCTCTCAAAGGTGTCCAGGGCGATGCCCCGCTTTTTCAGCTCCTGCTTTAAGTCCATGCAGCCGCCGTCAAATCCCTTTGCCACAGGCAGGATGACTCCCTCCACGGCAGGGATCCGCAAAAATGCCGCCGTTTCCTCCGGCGTATTCTGTCCGCCGCACACAAACAAAGGCATATGCCGGCACACGGAGATGTGGGCGCACAGCTTATCCCTGGCCAAATCGGGATCTCCATCGTCCTGCCGCTTCTGTCCTTCGGGGCAGATCCCTCCTAAGACGGCCGCCGACGCCCCCAGCTGGCTAAACTCTTCCGCCCGCTGCAGATGGCTTGCGTCGGGAAGCCATACATAGATCTTCTCGCTGCCGAAACGGCTTGCGCCCTCTTTGATCAGATCCACATTGTCCTCGTCGGAACCGTCGAGAAATACGGCGTCTGCGCCGGCGTAGAGATACTTTTTAATGTCCTCCAGCCGTTTGATTTTCCCTCCGGCCATAACCGGAATATCCACGGACCTGGCCGCCTCCTTTATCATCAGGATCGACTGCTCGTGATCTTCATCCGTGTCCGACAGATCCCAGAGCAACAGGGCATCCGCCCCGTTGTCGCCGCAGTGACGGCAAAGGGACGTTATGTCGCCCTTTTGCTGGTTCCATCCCTGGTCCCAGACAACGACACTGCCGTCTTTGCATCCAAAACTTGGAATCAGTTTTTTATAGTTCATATTGCCTGCTCTCCTCCCTGTTGCCGTTGAAAGGCATTGACTGCCTTAGAAAGGTCTATCCTGTCTTCATAAAGAGCCTTTCCGATGATTGCCCCCCGAATCCCCTCCTGGTAAAGGCGTCTTAGATCCTCCATGGAGGACATGCCTCCCGACGCGATGATATCCATGCCGGTGGCCTGGGTCAGGGCCTTGGTGGCCTCCACATTGGGCCCTGACAGCATGCCGTCCCTGGATATATCGGTGTACACCACATGGCGGATGCCAAAGGCTTTCATCTCCAGACACAGATCCAGCGCCCGTTTTTCGCTGACCTGCTCCCAGCCTTCCACGGCCACCATGCCGTCTTTGGCATCGATCCCCGCCACAACCCGCTCCGGGCCAAAAGCATCCGCCAGCCTTTTGGCAAACTCCGGTTCCCGCGCCGCCCTGGTGCCGATGATGACCCGGCTGACGCCAAGATCCAACAGATACCAGGCAGCTTCCAGGCTTCGGATGCCTCCGCCTACCTGCACCGGAACGTCCACCGCGTTTAAGACGGCGCGGATGGCCGGCCCGTTGACCGACGTTCCGGCCAAAGCCCCGTCCAGATCCACCAGATGAAGAAAGGTGGCTCCTTTCGAGACCCACAGCTTGGCCATATCTTCCGGGCTGTGGGAGTATACGTTTACTTTGTCAAAATGTCCCTGGGTAAGACGGACGCATTTGCCGTCTTTCATGTCAATGGCCGGATATAACTGCATAAAGATCCCTCTTTTCTTGTGATGTTGTGACGCGCCTTGTTACGGCGTCCCCCGGTATCTTCCGCCGGGGACCACCTGGCACTGACGAAATATGGCTGCCACTGCCGCCTCATACTCCTGGATCTGGCTGGCTTTTTTAATGCGCTTTCCCGGTTTTTCGCTGTCTTGAAAGGCAAAGATCAGATAACACCAGATCTCCTTCATCTTAAAGAGCACCACCTTTGGCCCTGCCTCTTTTAAATAGACAGCACAGTACGCCTCATACAGACAGTCGTGAAAACGCCTTAGGCGCTCTTTTTCCTTGCCGGGATCGGCGCCGGCAAAAAGAAGCCCCGGGTAGGCCGCGATCCCCCGCCCCAGCATGACAGCAGGCAGACGGGGAAACTCTTCTTTCAGCTTTTCTAAATCTTTCTTTCCAAACAGATCCCCGTTATAGCACACCGGATTTACACTGCGGGCAAAGGCCCTGGCGAAAACCTCCATGCGGGGCGTATTTCTATAGTGATCCTCCCGAATGCGGGGGTGGATGATCAGTTCTTCCATAGGATACTTGTTGTAAATGTCCAAAAGCGTCTCAAATTCCTGGGGATCTTTCATTCCCAGCCGCGTCTTTACGGAAATTTTCATGTCAAGTCCCGCAAAGATGTCATACAAACACCGGTCCACCTCCCCGGGGTATGCCAAAAACCCGGCTCCCCGCTTTTTAGCCGTCACGGTTGAGGAGGGACAGCCAAGGTTCAGATTGACTTCCTCGTATCCCATGGATCTTACGGTTTTGGCTGTCCGGATAAAATCCTGGGCGCTGTTGGTTAAAATCTGGGGGACTACGCACATTCCCCGGTTGTTCTCCGGCAGAAGATCTCGTAGCTCTCTGGGACCTAGCTTCCCTGTCTGGTTGGGGGAGAGGAACGGGGTGAAATATTTGTCCATGCCGCCGAATACGCTGTGGTACACGGCGCGGAACACATAGCCGGTAATGCCCTCCATGGGAGCCAGATACCGCCTCATGACGCTGTTTTCCATCCTCCTATGCCCTCTTTCGCGAAATTTTCTTATTTTACGGCGTTACCGCCATGGTCTATTGTATCGTATTTTCACCATTTGTCAATAAAGGACCGGGAGCGTGTTTGAAAATTCATTCTCATCATCTGTGTGTTCCACTTTGCGGTATATTGCTGTTTAGTTGAGTGAGCAAAGGCGGGGGTTGTCGTGAGGCCAGGCAGAGGAGAGCTGTCCCGTCCGGGTTCAGATATGCCGAACATTCCGATGAGCCCAAAGCGGAAATCACTCGGGGTCAGGCCCTCCTGCTTTCCTGGTCTCATCTCCATGGCATAGATTCACCCGGACGGGACAGCTCTCCTCTGCCTGGCAAAACCAGAATTCGCTGGCTAAGGTTTGCTCACGTAAGGTGGTTTCGGTAGGGGACGCTGCCTCAGCTTTGCAGCGAAAAAACAGCTGTTTTTTATGGCGTCAGGTATATTGTTGAGTAAGGTTAAGGCGGTGTTGCTGTGAACCTGATAGGATCTGCCGCCTTGCTATTGAAAGCAATAGCAAGATTCCGTTCTTCCGTGGATTCGAGTATTCGAGTTTTTATGTTCCTATACACGCATGAATACGCCATGTCTTGCTTTATAAAATACGGAAAATCCTAAAAAGACCGTGTTTTCCGGTGTGTTTCCTCATGTTATTAAAATATAAAGTTGGTCGGTAACTATATTAGCTGCCATATTTCAACCGTATGAAAAGATTATGTTTACGGCATTCGCGGACTCAAACAACATCATTTTTGACTAACATCCAAAACATAATAGGCAGGATCTGTTCCGATAAATCCTATGCACAAACCTTTCTGTCGACAAAACAGATATCGTTCCGCCACAACGTTGAAACAGCGTCCCCTATCAAAAACACCTTAAGCGAGCAAATCCCGGCCAGCCAATATCTGCTTTTGCCAGGGAGGGAAGGCAGGCTGTGTGCCGGCAGGGTGAATCTATGCCATGGAGATGAGACCAGGGAACCAGGAGGGCCTAACCCCTCCTGGTTCCTGTTTTGGGCTCATCGGAATGTCTGGCATATCTGAACCCGGACGGCACACAGCCTGCCTTCCCTCCCTGGCTCCGCGACTATCCCCGCCTTTGCTCGCTCAACAATACAGCAACTTAATCATTTTACATTTTTCGCAAGCGATCGTTCCTAAATTCTTTATATCATTTTGAGTATAATTTTAGACTTTACAAGAACCTGCCCCAAAGAAGGGGAACTTTTCCAGGCTGAAGGGATATTCCTGGGAAATCGGCCTTTTGCGCCTGGAAGAGCCCCACCGACGGGAGCTCCTTATGTTCTGCCGCTTTTTTAAGGAGGAATATGAGAAGATGAAGGGGGAGAAAAGGGATTAAGCCGGTTCTTTTTTGCACAAATGCCATATGGCCGCGCCAAAAAGAAGCATGCCCGCGCACGGCAAAATGTTGGAGGCCATACCAGCCCGGATGCCCCACCGCTCCCCGACGATCCCGATGACCCAGGGCATCAGGATGGCGCCGCTGCTGGCAGCCGGAAGCATAATGCCCATACTCGTTACGCTGGTCATCTTCCCGGCGCTGGCAACTGCCGTAGGGTTCATGCCCGCCATGGCAAAGGCAAAGGCGAATAAAAGGACAATGGCCCATGTCTGGGTATCGGCCGTCATCAGGCCCATATAAAATACGGTGCAGGACAGCCCCATGACCATCATGGCTTTGTATGCGTTTTTTAAGGGGATCACAAAGGCGATGAGCATCCGGGCAGTCAGGGTGGCGCTCCACATGACCGTCACCGTATAGGCGCTCATGGTCCCCGTAAGGATGCCGCTGCCTTTAAAGTAGGTCACCAGCCACCCGTTAACGCTGGTCTCCGCCGCGTTCTGACAGAATAAAAGTCCTGTCAAAAGCCAGAACTTTCTGTTTCTCAAAAATCCCCAGTCTGTCTTCCTGGCTGTTTTCCCCTTAACACGCTCTACAGGCACGGCCATAAATGCCAGCCACACCGAAAGACCGCACAGAGCCAGGGCTGCCATAACAAGCCCGTCCCCGGCCTTAAGAGCCCCGGCAATGAGAAACGGACACAAAAGGGCCCCGAAGGCGTAACAGCCGTGCATCACATTCATGCCCTTGGTCCTGTCCCGGGAATTGTCGCCTACCAGGATGGTGCAGCAGTTGATGACGCTGCCTTTGGCAATGCCCACAAGAAAGAACGCCGCCAAAAGAATCCAGATCTGTCCCCACAGCGCCATGGCCCCGTACCCTAAAGCATACCCGCCGGTCAGGAGGGCCATGGTCTTCTTCATGCCGATTTTTCCCGGCAAGATCCCTGCCCCAAACCCGGCAAGCAGATTGCCGATGCTCATCATGGACAGCAGCGTCCCCGTCATGCCGTAGGCAAACCCATATTTTTCCTGCAGGATGCTGACTACCACTCCGCTGCTGATGGAGCAGATGCCGCTGACAAAAAACACCGCCAGCCCGGTATCCCGCTGTCTTCTCCTACTGTTTTCCATATCTTTGTTTTCCTCCTGTACATTGAAAAAGGTATTAACCAGTATATAACACCCGTCAGATTCTGACAAGATAAAGAATATCTCTTTTCAAAAGTCCCTGTCCTGTGGTACAATGGAGGAAACTTACAAAGGAGAGTTTACATGAAGCACGATTACATATTACCAATAGTCCTTTTGACCGCTTGCATGGCTGTGTCCGGCTGCACCGGAAGGCACGAGGAGCTGGATCTTTCCGGCATCCATACCTCCGCGGCAAAGGAGACCATGGCCGCTTCCACAGTGGCCGCCACGGCGGCGCCCACCACGGCCCCGGAGACAAAAGACGCCCAGGAGACCTTAGGCGCCTCCTCCAATGTGTCCGCTAAAGTAGAGACTTACAAGAACACGGAAAAAGGCTCCATATCCATCCAGTACCCGGTAGTCTCCAATCTAAGCGACCCAAAGATTCAGGAACAGGTCAATGAACTGCTGCTGACCAATGCCACCGCCATTGCGGATCTTACGGCGGGGGAAGATCCGGTGACCCTTGACATTACCTGCAAGGTGGTGTCTGTGGACCGCAGCCGCCTTACGGCGGTATACAAAGGCACCTGCCAGGTCCAGGGCGGTCCTTACCCCACCAATGTATTCTACACCAATACCGTTGACTTAAAGCAGGCAAAAAGCCTTGGTTTTAACGACTATTCCGACGCCTATACCATGGCCGGATATGTGATGTCCGACGACGTGCAGTTTTACCAGGCATCGGAGGAGACGGCCAGGCTGCTGCTGGCCCACCGCTCCTCCATGTCTTTGGAGCAGTTTACCCAGCTGTTTGAGCAGGCGGACTTCCCCTTAAGCTCGTCGGAGGACGCTGCATTTCCGGAGTCGTTCAGCTACACCCATGAGGGCGTTTTGTACTTCTCCATACCCGTTCCCCACGCCCTGGGAGATTATGCCATTGTCACCTTTAATATGGATGGAAAATAAAGAAAGGACTTGTCTTTATGGAAAATGTAACCGTTTTTGATCACCCTTTGATCCAGCACAAGATCTCCAAGCTTCGGGACAAGAACACCGGGACCAATGAATTTCGGGCTCTTATTGAAGAGATCGCCATGCTCATGGGCTATGAGGCCCTGCGGGATCTGCCTTTGGAGGACGTGGAGGTGGAGACTCCCATTGAGACCTGCTTGACCCCCATGATCGCCGGCAAGAAGCTGGCCATAGTCCCTATTCTTCGGGCTGGCCTTGGCATGGTCAACGGCATCCTGGCTCTGGTGCCGTCTGCCAAAGTAGGCCATATCGGCCTGTACCGGGACGAGAAGACCCATGAGCCCCACGAGTATTACTGCAAGCTGCCAAGCCCCATTGAGCAGCGGACCATCGTGGTGACGGACCCTATGCTGGCCACCGGCGGTTCCGGCGCGGCTGCGGTGGACTTTATCAAGCAGCACGGCGGAAAGCACATTAAGTTTATGTCCATCATCGCCGCCCCCGAAGGTCTGAAACGCCTTCATGAGGCTCATCCGGACATCCACATCTATGTGGGCCATCTGGACCGCTGCCTTAACGAGGACGCTTACATCTGCCCGGGGCTGGGAGACGCAGGTGACCGGATATTTGGGACAAAGTGACCGGAATATGCATTGCAAACTTATGGCGGGATCCTGATGGATCCCGCCAAATTTGTGTTCACTGCTCTCTTTTTTCCACAATCACGCCATCCCTCTTGTAGATGGAGTGTTGGTTTACGCATCCTCTCACGCTGGATAAGGGATAGATGTTGCTGTGAGGTCCCACCACAGTGCCGGGATTCAGCACGGTGCCGCAGCCTACCTCCACGAAATCGCCTACAGCCCCGCCGAACTTTTTAAGCCCTGTCTCAATGTCCCCGTCCTCCCCGTGGACCTTTACCAAAGTCTTGTCAGATTTTACGTTGGAGGTCAGGGAACCGGCCCCCATGTGGGACTTGTACCCCAGGATGGAGTCTCCCACATAGTTGTAGTGAGGCACCTGGACACTGTCAAACAGGATCACGTTTTTCAGCTCTGTGGAATTGCCCACCACACAGCCTTCGCCTACCAGCACATTGCCGCGGACAAAGGCGCCGGGACGGATCTCGGTGTCCCTGCCGAAAATGGCAGGCCCTTTGATGGTGGCCGTAGGAGGGATGGTGACGGTCTTGTGAATCCATACATCCTCCCCCACCTGTTGGTACTCTTCGGCAGGCAAGCTGTTTCCCAGCTCTTTCACGATCTTTCCAATATGGGGAAATACTTCCCACGGGTAGGTATACTGCTCCAGATACGGCCCGGCCATGGTCTTTGTGGTATCATATAGCTTTTTGATGGTCATCTGTTCTTTTTTCATCTCTCTCCTCCTCTTTCCAAAAACTGCTACTTTTTATAATATTTAGCGGCAGCGTCAAAATATTCCCGCAGCTGGCACTGATTGTTGAGCCTCAGCACATTTCCCGTGCGCCCGGCCACAAACCGCTCCAGCTTCTCCATATATTCGTCGCTGGTGATGCTGCCCTCTGCCACGTAGGTCAGCCCTTTCTCCCAGCTGGCTGTCAAATCCGGGTTTAAGAGCTGCCGGATGGAGGCGCCCACCACGTCAAAGATCATCTCCCCCAAAAGGGTCGGCGTGATCACCTGGGTCTTGCCGTTTAGGGCCAAATACTTGATCGTTACCAGCTTTTTTAAGATCTCCGCCCTGGTGGCGCTGGTGCCGATGCCGCTGCCCTTGATCTGGGCCCGAAGTTCCTCGTCCTCGATCAGCTGCCCCGCGTTTTCCATGGCCAGGATCATGGAGCCGGAGGTGTAGCGCTTTGGCGGAGAGGTCTCCCCCTCCTTGACGGCAAAACCGCGAATATCCAGTGCCATGCCCTTTTTTAGGCCAGCCAGCATGCGGATAAATTCCGGGTTGTCCACGTTTTTCTGGAACTGCTCCCCGCTATCCCCATCCTTTTGTCCGGCTTTTTTGCCATCGTCTGTAAAGGCGCCTGCCGGGTCGGCTTTGTCCTGGGCCTTCCCCTTTTTCCCCTGGGATACGTCGGCAACCTTCAGATATCCCGCTTCCACCAGGACCCGGAAGCTGGCAAAGAAGTGTTCCTTCATCCGCTCCAGATCCAGGCTGTACTTCTGGTACAAAGCCGGGGGATAAAAAATACTTAAAAAACGCCTTGCGATCACCTCGTAAACCTTCTGGGACAGCGCCCCAAGGCGGTTTAATGCGGAAAGTCCCTGGCCCGTAGGGATGATGGCGTAGTGATCGGTGATCTGCTTGTCATTGACATATCTGGTCTTTGTGATGTTTTTAAAACTTCCTGCCTCTAATATCTCCGACGCAAACATCCCCAGAGGAGGAAACTGCTTTAAGCCGCCGATGTTTTTGTGGATCTCCTTTGCCACCGCCGTGGACAGCACCCTGGCGTCGGTCCTGGGATAGGTTACCAGCTTTTTCTCGTACAGCTCCTGGACCACCTTAAGGGTCTCGTCGGGGCTGATCTTAAACATTTTGGAACAGTCGTTTTGCAGCTCCGCCAGGTTATAGAGAAGGGGCGGATTTTTCGTCTCCTTTTTCTTCTCGATCTTGGCCACCACCGCAGTAAGGGGCGGATCTTTGGAAAGGACATCGATTAGCTCCTGGGCGTGTTTTTTCTCTTTAAATCCGTTTTCTTTATAGAGGAAGGGCGTTCCAAAGTAGCGGGATCCCTCTACGCTGCGCCACTCTCCTTCAAACGTCAAAGAGGCGGCGTCAGGCAGAGACGGCTGGCCGGGGGATGAGAAAGTTCCCAGCACCCGGTAAAAGGGCGTCTTCACAAAGCTGCGGATCTCCCGCTCCCTGCGCACCGCCATTCCCAGCACGCAGGTCATGACCCGGCCTACGGACAAAACGGTCCGATCGGTGTGCAGGTAGTTGGAGATGGCGTTGCCGTATTTGAGGGTCAAAAGCCTGGAGAAATTGATCCCCATCAGGTAGTCTTCCTTGGCCCGCAGATAGGCGGAGGCGGACAGATTGTCGTACGCGCTCCAGTCCTTGGCGTTTTTGATCCCCCGCAGGATCTCCTCCTCGGTCTGGGAGTCGATCCACACCCGTTTTCGCTTTTTGCCCTGGACCCCGGCCATCTGATCCACCAGGCGGTAGATGTACTCTCCTTCCCGCCCGGAGTCGGTGCAGATATAGATGGTGTCCACATCCTGACGGTTCAGCAGCGTACTGACGATCTGGAACTGTTTGCTGACGCTGTCAATGACCTGATATTTAAATTCTTTGGGTAAAAACGGCAAAGTCTCCAGTCTCCAGCGCTTTAAGCCGGGATCATAGGCTTCCGGATAGCTCATGGTCACCAGATGTCCCACACACCAGGTCACAATGGCATCCGGAGCCTCCATGAACCCGTCGCCCCGCCGCCAGTTTTTTTTCAGCGCATTGGCAAACGCCTGGGCCACGCTGGGTTTTTCCGCTATGTATAAAGATTTCGTCATGTCTTACCCCGCTTTTTGATAATCTCTCCAGCCGCTTGCGCCTGGCCTGGCCGTGGATCTTTCCAGGCCAGGAGGCTTAGACGGTCAGGAATTTATAGATGGTAGTGGTTTTATATTCTTCCCCCGCCTTTACCACCGGAGACGGGAAATTCTCCTTATTGACCGCGTCCGGATAGTTCTGGGTCTCAAAGCAGTACCCATGCCGTTTCTCGTAGTATGCCCCGCCTTTGGCAACGCACACGGGCCTTAAGCTGTTGCCGGTGTACATCTGGACGCCGGGAAGGTCTGTGTACACCTCCATGGCCCGGCCGCTGGCCTCGTCCAGGGCTTTGATGCACAGAGCCAGCTGTCCAGGCTCATGGTTTAAGCACCAGTTATGGTCATAGCCGTTGCCGAACTTAAGGGGCTCGTAATCCGCGTCAATGTCCTGATCCAATGGCTTCATCACCGTAAAGTCCATGGGAGTGCCTTTTACGGGGACTAATTGGCCTGTGGGAATGGATTCCGCGTCAGTGATGGTAAAATAGTCGGCGTCCATCCACACCTTCTGCCCCATGGCGCAGCCGGAATCGTGACCTGCCAGATTAAAGTAGGCATGGTTGGTAAAGTTGGCGATGGTGTCCGCGTCGCATACCATGTGGTAATCCAATCGCAGGCTGTTGTCGCCTGTTAAGGTGTAGCTGACCGTTATGTGAGCGTTGCCCGGATATCCCTGGTCCCCGTCAGGGCTTTCCAGATGGAAGCTGACGCAGGTTCCAAGCTCCGTCTCCTCCACCTCGGCCTCCCACAGCCGGTCCCGGTAAAAGTTCAGGCCGCTGTGAAGGTTGTTCTTTCCTGATGAGTTCTTTTCCAACTCATAGGTCTTGCCGTTAAGGGTAAATCTGGCGCCGCCGATGCGGTTGGCGTACCGCCCTACCATCTCCCCAAGGTGGCCGGTCCCTCCCTGGATGGTCTCCACCGTGTCGTAATTCAGTACCACGTCAGCCATATTTCCGTCCCTGTCCGGCACCACCATGGTGAGCCAGATGGCTCCAAAGTCCGTGAAGGAAGCCGAAACCCCGTTTTCGTTGGTCAGTGTGTAGCGATACACCGCCCTGCCGTCCTTCATGGTACCGAAATCTGTTTTTGTATATCCCATTTTTCCTGCCTCCTGTATGTTTTTGTCTGGCACAGCTATTTTTACTATTTTACTACAGTTGTAGGTTGCAGACAAGATGGTTTTTTGGAACTGGAAAAAACAAGGCAGGGATTGGCGGCAATCCCTGCCCTGGGGCGTCTGCTTATAGGTTTGCTTATAAAAGTGAGCGGAGTATCATGTGGTCCTGATCGGAATCCACCAGTTTTACCAGTTTATCCGCATCGCCGGAGTATTTTATAAATGACAATACCTCCTTTAATGTAGTCCGGAACTTGTCAAATTCGCGATCGTCAATAGCTGCCGGGGCAATGAGGTTGATCTTATTTCGCCTCGATATACCCCTGAGCCGTCAAAAGTTCCGCGCACAAAATGGCGCCTCCTGCCGCTCCCCGGACCGTATTGTGGGAAAGCCCTACGAACTTATAATCATAAATCGCGTCTTCCCGCAGCCGTCCCACCGAGATCCCCATACCGTTTTCAAAATCCACGTCAAGACTTACCTGGGGCCGATTGTCCTCCTCCATGTAGCGGATAAACTGCTTCGGCGCGCTGGGCAGTCCAAGCTTCTGGGGAACCCCTTGAAACTCCTGAAGCTTTTGGATCAGCTGTTCCTTTTCCGGCTTTTTTCTGAACTTGACGAAGGCTGCTGCCGTATGGCCGTTTAAGACGGGAACGCGGATGCACTGACAGGTGATAATGGGATCATTGGCCTTGACGATGACCCCGTTCTCGATCGTGCCCCACAGCCGCAGAGGCTCCTGCTCGCTTTTTTCCTCCTCCCCTGCTATGTAAGGGATCAGATTGCCTTCCATCTCCGGCCAGTCCTGGAACGTCTTTCCCGCTCCGGAGATCGCCTGGTAGGTTGTGGCCACCACCTCATAAGGCTCAAACTCCTTCCACACCGTAAGGGCCGGGGCATAGCTTTGGATGGAGCAGTTGGGCTTCACCGCGATAAATCCCTTCTGGGTCCCAAGGCGCTTTCTCTGAAACGGGATCACCTGAAAATGCTCCGGGTTGATCTCAGGCACCACCATGGGTACGTCCGGCGTCCATCTGTGGGCGCTGTTGTTGGACACCACCGGCGTCTCGGTCTTGGCGTAGGCATCCTCAATGGCCTTGATCTCCTCTTTGGTCATGTCCACGGCGCTGAACACAAAATCAACCCCTGCGGCCACCTTCTCCACTTCGTTTACATTCATGACCGTCAGATCCTTTACGGCCTTGGGCATGGGAGTGGTCATCTTCCAGCGGTTCCCTACGGCCTCCTGGTAAGTCTTTCCCGCGGACCTGGGGCTGGCCGCCACCGTCACCACCTCATACCAGGGATGATCCTCCAAAAGGGCGATAAACCGCTGTCCCACCATGCCTGTGGCTCCTAAAACGCCTACTTTTAATCTTCTCGTAAGTTCCATCGTTTATTCTCCTAATCATGATTTTATATTCAAAAACCGATTCTCGTATATCCTACAACAAAATAACGAAAAATGCAACTATTTTCCGTTAAGAAAATACATTTGTTTTTGTATTGCATACATCCATCGGTACTCTTCCACAAAAACATCAAAAAAAGAGGCGTTTTAAGAAAACAGCCTCTTGTAATTTGCGTATACGGCCCGGGACAGATCCTCCACGGAAATGCCCCTGACCCTGCTGATATAATCCATAACGCCGGCAACGGTCTCCGGGCCGTGGACCTTTCCTGTCATGGAGGTGGGAGCCCGGAAAGGGGCGTTGCTTTCCACCAGGATCCGGTCTAAGGGGACCTTGGCGGCCACGCTTCGGGCATCGTCCTGTTCCGATTCCAGGATGGCGGCCGGGGAAAAGGAGATGTACATCCCCAGCTCCAAAAATTCCCCCATGGCTTTGCCGCCGCCGCTGTACCCGTGCATAATGCCCGGAGCCTTTAAATGACACTTGATGTACCGCCGGGTGTCCTCCGCCGCATGGCGCATATGCACGATCACCGGCTTGTTCAATTCGTTGGCCAGATCAATCTGGCGGATAAACACTTCTTTCTGGAGCACTTGGGGCACCACAGTCTCATAGAAGGAATAATCAATCCCGATCTCGCCCACAGCCTTCACTCTCGGGTCGCGGAAAAGATCCATGAACCGGGCCCACTCCTCAAATGGCGTATCCAGGATATCGTTGGGATGCAGCCCGGCGGCCACGTCAAACATGGAATCCTGACCTGCAAGGTCAAAGGCCCTTTTTGCCTCTTCCACGGTCCTGCAGATGATCATTATCTTTTCTATCCCCGCCTGTCTGGCCTGCTGGGCGATCTCCCGCCATCCGGGAAAAAGCTCCTTGCCGCAGAGGTGGGCATGGCTGTCAATCATTCCCCTCATTGGTCCTCCATCCTCTTTTCCAACTCTTTATCTTTTGCCGCAAATTCCCGCTTTTGCGGGAAAGCTTCGTCGCTTTTCTTTTATGCCAGTTCCAGGGCTACTTCCATCATATTGGTAAATGATGTCTGCCGCTCCTGGGCCGTGGTAACCTCTCCCGTCACGATGGAATCGGATACCGTCAAGATGCAGAGGGCGTTGGCTCCGCCGTAAGCCGCGTTGCTGTAAAGGGCCGCCGCTTCCATCTCCACCGCCAGGACTCCCATGCGGTCCCAGGTGACTCCCGCAGGCGGGATATCCGGATTATAGAACATATCGGAGCTTAAAATATTGCCTACATGGTAGGAAAATCCCCGCTCCTTGGCCGTCTCCACCGCTTTGGCCAGAAGTTCATAGCTGCAGATGCAGGAGTAGTCCCCAGGCAGCCGAAACTGCTTGACATAATTTGACGTGGTGCAGGCGCCCATGCCAAATACCATGTCCCGCACCTTTACCTCCGGTCTTAAAGCCCCTGCCGTGCCTACGCGGATCAGGTTCTTACACCCGTAAAAATGGATCAGCTCATAGGAATAGATCCCTATGGAAGGACATCCCATGCCGGTTCCCATGACAGAAACCCTTTTACCCTTATAATTTCCCGTAAAGCCCAGCATATTTCTGGTCTCGTTAAACTGGGACACCTCTGTCAGGAAATTCTGGGCAATGTACTTTGCCCGAAGGGGATCCCCCGGCAGCAAAACCGTCTCCGCGATCTCCCCCAGTTTCGCCTGGATGTGGGGAGTCGGAATCTTACTCTCTGACATAATCGTTACCTCCTGTTTTTATAGATGTATTAGTTTCTCTCTTTTCGCAAACGTGTTCCTATTGCTTAAAATTTTAAGTCCGCTTTCCATGGGTACATAATTCAGAAAAGAAGTTTAAGCCCGCCAGCCCCGTCTTTATTCGGCTTTCCGGCTTCCCATCCGATCCCCGGATCAGCTTCTGACCTTGGTTCCTTTTCCATCCCGTTTCCCCATCTTTAACCGGTTCAAATGCACGTCCTTTTTCTTATATTGTACCACAGGATTGTCCCCAATTAAATACAAAGCTTCCAATTCGTCATCTTTTTCCAATTTTATCCCCCGCACTCCCCTGGAATTTTTCTTCATCTCCGAAATTTCTTCCAAAGGAAAACGCAAAAAGACCCCGTTTTTCGTCTGAATCACCACATCTGTCTCATAATTTGCCAAGGTCACATGGACCAGCTCATCCCCGTCCTGGAGCTTTGTGGCGGCCACGGTCCGGTTGTTGGTGATAAACTCTTCCCCTGGTACCTGCTTTACCAGGGCCATCTTTGTGGCAAAAATCAGTTTTTTGCCAAGGATCGATCCCAGGCTTGTAAGGCACAAAATAACCTCTTTTGCGCCGTCAAACTTGCTTAAGTTATCCACAGGCACCCCTTTGTCCCGAAGCTTTGCCGCCGGGATGTCTTTAACCTTGATCTGATGCAGGTTGCCTTTGTCCGTAAACAGGCAGATCTTATCCGTGTTCATGCACTGGATCAGATGGGGGTACTCTGCTTCCACGGTCTCCCGGTTGCGCTCAAAGGTTGTCCTGTCAAAAATCTTGCAGTATCCGAACCGGTCCATGACAAAGGCCACTTCCTGGACCTCCACCGGCGCCTCCTCGTAGACGGCTTCCTTGCCGTCCTCAATATCGGTGCGGCGCAAAAGGGCAAACTCCTCTTTAATCCGGTCCAGATCTTCGATGATCACCTGGTCCATGGTCTCTTTGTCCTCCAGGATCTTGGTGTATTCTTTGATCTTTTTCAGGGTCTCCTTGTACTCCTTTTCCAGCGCCAGAATCTCCAGCCCGATCAGCTTGTACAGCCGCATTTCCAAAATGGCCCCTGCCTGCTTTTCCGTAAAGCGAAGTTTTCTGGCGTCCGGTTCAAAGCCGGGGCTGCGAAACTGGATCTTGGAAGTGTCCCCGTTCATCAGACAGGCTTTGGCGTCTTTCAGATTCTTTGCCCCCCGCAAGATGGCGATGATCAGGTCGATTACGTCGCAGGCTTTTATAAGGCCCTCTTTGATCTCCTTTTTTTCCAGCTCTCTGTCCAAAAGGACCCGGTATTTTTTCCGGTTGTTGTTGTACTGGAAATCCAGATAATTTTTCAGGATGCCCCGCAGGTTCAAAGTCTCCGGACGGCCGTTTACGATGGCCAGCATATTGACGCCGTAGGTATCCTCTAACTTGGTCTTCTTGTACAGGATATTTTTGATCTTCTCCACATCCGCGTCTTTTTTCAGCTCCAGGACAATGCGGATCCCCTCCTTGCCGGACTGGTTGGAGATATCGGTCACGTCTGTAAGCTTCTTTGACTCTACCAGATCCGCCACATCCATCAAAAACTTGTTGATGCCGGCGCCTACCATGGTGTAGGGGATCTGGGAAATGATCAGCTTATCCTTGTCTGTCCTTCGCTTACCAAGCTCCACCTCCATCCGCCCACGCAGCCGAATCTTGCCTACGCCGGTCTCGTAGATGGCGGGAAGGTCTTTTTTGTTGGCGATGATCCCTCCTGTGGGAAAATCAGGGCCGGGCAGATGGTCCATCAGCTCCTTTGTATCAATGTGAGGGTTTTTAATATAGGCTTTCACCGCCTCCACCACCTCGGCCAGATTGTGGGGCGGGATGCTGGTGCTCATGCCCACGGCAATGCCCTCGGCGCCGTTGATCAAAAGATTGGGGACCCGGACCGGAAGGACTGCCGGTTCTTTCTCCGTCTCGTCGTAATTTGGGACAAATTCCACGGTTTTGTCTAAGTCTTTTAGATACACCTCTTCCGCGAATTTCTGCAGCCTGGCCTCTGTGTAACGCATGGCCGCAGCTCCGTCCCCCTCGATGGAGCCGAAATTGCCGTGGCCGTCCACCAGGGCCATGCCTTTTTTAAAGTCCTGGCTTAACACTACCAGGGTATCGTAGATGGAGGCGTCGCCGTGAGGATGATATTTACCCATGGTGTCGCCTACGATACGGGCCGACTTCCTGTGGGGCTTGTCGTGGTTTAGTTTAAGCTCGCTCATGTCGTAGAGCACCCGCCGCTGCACCGGCTTTAGTCCGTCCCTGGCGTCGGGGATGGCCCTGGCGGTAATGACGCTCATGGAGTAGTTTACATAGCTCCTCTGCATCTCCTCCGAATATTCCGTTGTAATGATCTTTTCTGCCATTCTTTCCTCCCTCTAGGCGTCGATATCCGCCTCGCCGGCGTGCTCATAGATAAACTGCCGCCTTGGCGGCACGTCGCTGCCCATGAGCATCTCCGTGATCTCCGAAGCCATGCGGGCATCCTCGATCTCCACACGCTTTAACACCCTGTTTTCCGGATCCAGCGTAGTCTCCCACAGCTGGCTGGCGTCCATTTCCCCCAGTCCTTTGTACCGCTGCAGGGTAAACTCCCCCTTGTGGCTTTTCCGGTATTTTTCCAGTTCCTTCTCGTCGTAAAGATACTGCTCCTCCCCCTTCTTTGGTATCACCTTAAAAAGAGGGGGCATGGCGATGTACACATGGCCGTTGTAAATAAGCTCCGGCATAAACCGGTAGAGGAAGGTCAGAAGAAGGGTGTCAATATGGCTTCCGTCCACATCGGCATCGGTCATAAGGATGATCTTGTGGTAGCGCAGTCTGCTGATATCAAAATCATTGCCGTACCCCTCGGAAAAACCGCAGCCAAAGGCGTTGATCATGGTTTTGATCTCCCCGTTGGCCAGCACCTTGTCCATGGAAGCTTTCTCCACATTGAGGATCTTTCCCCGGATGGGCAAAATGGCCTGGTAGAGACGGTTCCTGGCAGTTTTTGCCGAGCCGCCGGCGGAATCTCCCTCCACGATGAAGATCTCGCACTTTTCCGGCTCCCGGCTTTCGCAGTTGGCCAGTTTGCCGTTGCTGTCAAAGGAGAATTTTGACTTTGCCAGCATGTTGGTCCTGGCTTTCTCCTCGGCCTTGCGGATCTTGGCCGACTTTTCCGCGCAGCCAATGATGCCTTTTAATACTTCCAGGTTTCGGTCAAAGTAATGCTGCAACTGGTCGCCGGTAATGGCAAACACCGCTTTTGTGGCGTCCGCGCTGGCCATCTTGGTCTTGGTCTGGCCTTCAAAGATAGGATCCGGGTGCTTAATGGCCACAATGGCCGTCATGCCGTTGCGGGTGTCCGCCCCGGTAAAATTGGAGTCTTTCTCCTTTAAGATCCCCAGCTCTCTGGCATAGCTGTTGATCAGAGCCGTGAACTTGGTCTTAAATCCTACCAGGTGGGTGCCTCCCTCCTGGGTGAAAATGTTGTTGCAGAAACCGGATACATTTTCCTCAAAGGCATCCACAAACTGGAAAGCGACCTCCACCTCGATCTGGTCCATGGTCCCTTTATAGTATATCGGGTCGTGGATAGGCGTCTTGCCTGCGTTTACTTCCTTTACATAGGCCACAAGCCCTTCGGGTTCCGAGTATACCACGACTTCCTCCTCGCCTTTGCGCTTGTTGGCATAGGTTATGGTAAGGCCGGGATTCAGATAGGCAGTCTCATGGATTCTGCTTTTTAGCCAGTCCGCTTTAAACCGTATCCGCTCAAAGATCTCCCCGTCCGGGAGAAAATTGATTTCGGTGCCGGTCTCCTTTGTGCGCCCCATGGTGGGGAGAAGGCCATCTATCAGCTCCACCGTCGGGATGCCCCGCCGGTAAGCGTCGTGATGGATGAACCCGTTTTTGTATACTTTAATATCCATGTGTTCTGACAGGGCGTTGACCACCGAGGAGCCGACGCCGTGAAGGCCGCCGCTGGTCTTATAAGCCTGGTTGTCGAATTTGCCGCCGGCATGAAGGGTTGACAAGACTACCCGCTCCGCCGACATCCCCTTTTTGTGCATCTCCACTGGGATGCCGCGGCCGTTGTCTTTTACGGTGCAGGAGCCGTCCTCCTCCAGCGTCACCCAAATCTGACTGCAGAACCCGGCCAGGTGCTCGTCCACCGAGTTGTCCAACACTTCGTAGATCAAGTGGTTTAGGCCCTTGATCCCCACGCCGCCTATGTACATGCCGGGCCTTTTCCGGACAGCTTCCAGTCCTTCCAGGACCGTGATGCTGTCTGCGTTGTACTGTGCCTTTGCCATATTTTTCCTCCATGCTCCCATTCTATTTCTATTTTTATGTCCGCAGATTCCCTT
Source organism: Clostridiaceae bacterium (assembly GCA_910575585.1). Taxonomy (GTDB): domain Bacteria; phylum Bacillota; class Clostridia; order Lachnospirales; family Lachnospiraceae; genus UBA3402. The sequence goes on along the minus strand of CAJTGF010000005.1, from coordinate 18,567 downwards.
ATGCGCTATGCCGAAATTGCCGTTTTATCTGCATTCTGCGGACTTATGATAGGTTACCGTCTTGGATGAACTGTTCTATTATACACACAAACCACCGGATTTTGCAAGCTAAGGTTGTCTTTTGTGGAAAACTATGGCTATTTAACGTAACCGTTCAGGTAGGTCTGCGTGTTTACCGCGCTGACCGTACGAAAACGTAATGGCAGCAGGCATCCGGAACAGGGAAGGCACTGTGGATATCTCTTGACTGAAAAAATAATCCTGTGGTAGGATAAGAACAGTTTTTGACAGATTGACAGATCTTACAGATATGTTTTCAAGAAAGGAAGACTATGAACATTCATATTGCCGCAGACAACACCGGGGATTTTGTCTCCATAGGAGCCGCCCTGGCCTCCATCCCAGACAGGTGTAAAGAACCCGTCACCTTGTATATTCATAAAGGCGTGTACAAAGAAAGGATCTCGATCACCCATCCCTGCATTACCTTTCTGGGCGATTCCTGTCAGGATACCATATTAACCGGAGATCTCTACGCTGCCATGACCATGGAGGACGGGGCGCGGCGGGGGACTTTCCGCACCTATTCCTGTCTGATTGACACTCATGACATTCTTTTTCGTAATCTGACCGTGGCCAATACCGCCGGACCGGGACCGGTCTGCGGCCAGGCCATCGCCCTCTACGCCGACGGCGACCGGCTGATGTTTGACAACTGCCGCTTTTTAGGCAACCAGGACACCCTGTTTACTGGTCCCCTTCCGCCTAAAGAGATCGAACCCAACGGCTTTGTGGGGCCAAAGCAGTTCAGCCCCCGCATAAACGGCCGCCATTATTACCGGAACTGCTATATGGAGGGGGATATTGATTTTGTGTTCGGAAGCGCCACGGCTTATTTTGAATCCTGTGATTTTTTCTCAAAGGACATCGGCCGTCCGGTCAACAGCTATGTGACCGCCGCCTCCACGCCCAAAGGCCAGACTTATGGCTATGTGATGAAAGATTGCCGCTTTCTGGGAGACTGCCCGCCCTGTTCCGCCTACCTTGGCAGGCCCTGGCGGGATTACGCCAAGACCGTTCTCATCAACTGTTTTATGGATCAGCACATCATAAGCCAGGGCTGGCATGACTGGGGGAAAACCAGCGCCCATGACACCTGCTTGTTTGCCGAATACAAAAGCTTCGGGCCTGGAGCGGACTTAGGCGCCAGGCCCAGGTGGGTCCGCAGATTAACAGAGACAGATCTGCCCTTCTACAGCCGCGAAAACGTTTTATGCCAGGACGACAATTGGCAGCCGTGGAACCTGTAACCTGGTAATAGTTCAGATAACCCTTGAACGCTTACGTAACCTGCAATATTTTTAAATGTGTTCGGACACCTGCTTTGACAGATTGGGGTAACCTTTACCGCAAGATCTCCACCTTTCCGTCGCTCTCCACCGTGCCGCTGATGGGGTTTTCCCGAATGTCAAGGACTTTAAGGTTCTCCGCCTGGTCCAGAGGAGACAGGTCTGTGACATAATTATTTCTTATGCCCAAATGGGTCAGATTTTTCAGATCTGACGCGAATTGGATATTGGTCAGCTGATTTCCGTCCAGATACAGCTGCCCAAGACCCGGGTATTTGGCAAGGAACCGGGTATAATTGTCAAGGGCCACATCATCATACCACAGATCCGTCATGCCGCCCTGAGTCTTTACATAAAAGTTTTCCTTCAGATCGACCTCCCGCATTTCCAGGATCCGAAGGGACGGATTCTCCACAAGCCGGTCAAAATCGATCTCAAACATGCAGTTGTTCAGATACAGTTCTTCCAGTCCCTGGTGATTGAACACGTTGGAGATATCGCCCAGGACCTCGGTGTTCCTCTGGTAGCCGCCCCAGACGCCGCCCTGGCTGATGCCGCTAAGATCCAGTACTTTTAAGTTTGGCATGCGGTCAACAAACGCCAGGTCCCGCAGCGGTACCCCGTAGGTCCACACCGAGTAGCAGGCCAGACTTTCCAGGCCGGTAAGGCCCGACAAGGCGCCGATTTCATCCACATTGCAGCCATGGATGGACAGATGCCGCAAATTGCCCATGTTCTTCAAAAAGGAGACTGAGAGAAAGCCGCTGATATCCAGATCCGTCAGAGCCGTTAAGACCGACAGATCCGGGTCGTCCTGGGAGGTGCTTTTATCCAGGGTCAGATCCGTAAGGCCCCTAAGGCGGCCTATGGGACCGTAATCTTTTATGGAGCCGTTGTCCACAAGAGACAGGGATGTAAGACCTTCAAGCTCCCCTACAGGTTCCAGGCTTATGGCTTCTGTGTCTTCCAGGGACAGGCTGGTAAGGTTTTCCAGGGAATCTAAAAAACGGAAATCCCGCATAAGAGGGGAGGCCACTTCCAGCTGTTCCAGGGCAGTGAGCACTGACAGAGGGCTGTAGTCGGTCAGAGTTTTTGGTTCCTGACTGCCAAAGGCCGTGGGCTCCTGCTCTTTAATGGTCAGTATCCGCAGTTTTTTTAAGGGGGTCAGCTGTTTTAGGTCCGGGTTCTCCATATCCTCAAGCCTTAAGATCTCCAGGTTTTCAAACTCTCCCATGCCCTCCAGGCTCTCCAACCCCTTTGCGGAAAGTTCTGTCAGCTGCCCGGGGGATGCCAAAAGCTCTTTGATCTGGGAAAGGTCCAGGCCGGTACACGCCAGTCCCCTAAGCTTTTCCATTTCTTTTATGGAACTGTATGCCCCCATTTGGGACAAATCCAGCTTAATAAGGCCCGAAAACAAGGCAAGGTCCCCGCTGTCCCACTGTTGGGACGGCAGCGATGCCGCCACCGGGGCAAAGGGTTCCTCTCCGTAAGGGTCCTCAAAGCTGTACTCCAACGCGCAGGTTCCCTGCCCCTGGGTCAGTTTTAGATATGTCACCTGCTGCAGATCCTCTTTTTTTACCTGGTCTGCGCTGATCCCAAACATGGCTTCCACCATGGCAACGCACAGAGGGCTCATGGCAGATGGGTCTTGGTCCATGGCGTCCTGGCTTTCCATCTTCCCTGCCGTCTCATATCCCGCCGCCTGGAACTGGGTCCGTTTTGCGTTTGAGCCGCCGTTTTTTTCCATCTGCCCCGCAAAGATTCCTACTGCCAGAAAGACTGCGGCGCAAATTGCCAGAACTGCCACCGCCGTCTTCCAGGAATCGTCCCTGCGGATGCCGGCCCCAGCCTGGGGCGCTGTCCCGGGATACTGGTGGATATGATAGTTTATGGTCTGATCCTCCTCCAGCATAAACTGGCTGCTGCAATATTCACACACCACGATCTTAGGGTTATTCTTCATGGGTTCCAGCTTCCCTCCGCAGGAAGGGCATTTTAAATCGGTAATCTTCAAAACTTCCACCCCCGATATCATTTCGTATCTGATGTCTGTCTGCCGGCAAAATCCTCCCAGGCAGCCAGATCAAGCTCCAGCTGCCTGTCGTAAGGCTCCTGCTCCACGTGTTTTTGGGAAAGTTCTAAGGCATCTACGCATCCCATGGCCTCATAAAACCTTTGGGTCTCCACAGCCGAGTGGCTGCTGATGTAAAGCTTCTTTGCCCCCTGCCCTTTTGCCCACAAAGCCGCCGTATCAAACAGCTTTTTTCCGATCCCCATGCCTCGCAGCTCCTGGGACACATGGAGGCTGGTCAGGTCCAGGTAATCGCCGCTGGCTCCCATCGGTCTTTTGTCCACAGAGGCAAAGCCTTTTAAAACGCCGTCTGCAAAGGCTCCAAACACCGCGCCGCCTATGTCCAACGTGTCCTTAAGGCACTGGATGAGAAATCCGTAATCCTCCTCGCTCCACTGATCCACAAAGGGATCGGGCCGGACTACCCACTGTCCGCCTTCTTTGCGGAGACAGTCGCCTACTACCTGACGCCGCTGAAACTGACGAAACAGCGCCCTGGTCAGCTCCTCTTTTTCTACTTCGCGAATGATCAGCTTTGGTGGTTTCATGCAGTCACAAAACCCCCTTTGTGGACAGGATACCCGGGATCCGCTGATCATACCGGGTAGCCTGGTCAAGGGCCTTGGCAAATGCCTTGAAAGCCCCTTCGATGATGTGATGGCTGTTGATGCCGTCCAGCTGTTTGAAATGCAGGTTCATCTCTGCCCCGTAGGACACGGCATAGAAAAATTCCCGCACCGTCTCCGTCTCCATCTCCCCCACCTTCTCCCGGTCAAGGCGCAGGTCATATCCCAGATAGGGCCTGCCGCACAGATCCACGGAGCACAGGATCAGGGCGTCATCCATAGGCAGGATAACAGAGCCATACCGCGCAATGCCTCTTTTATCCCCCACAGCTTCCTTTATGGCCCTGCCCAGCACGATCCCGGTATCTTCAACGGTGTGATGGGTGTCCACCTGAAGATCCCCTTTGACGGCAAGATCCACGTCAAAGAGGCCGTGTTTGGCAAAGCCGGTCATCATATGGTCAAAAAAACCGATCCCGGTGCGGATCAAAGCCTCTCCCGTGCCGTCCAGATTCAGTTTTAGGCGGATATCGGTTTCCTTTGTGGTTCGGTCAACGATCCCGACCCGCGTTTGTGTCGATCCATCCATAAGATCAGATCCCTCCTGAGCATATATTGTCATTGAAACCGCGCCTGAATGGAATTGGCATGGGCTGTCAGATGCTCCGCCTGGGCAAAGGCGATAATGTCTTTATGTACCGGTTCCAAAGCTTCCTTGGTATAATAAATAATACTGGATTTCTTGATGAAATCATCCACCCCCAGGGGTGAGAAAAATTTAGCCGTGCCGTTGGTAGGCAACACATGGTTGGGGCCGGCAAAATAATCTCCCAGAGGCTCACAGCTGTATTCTCCCACAAAGATGGCCCCGGCGTTGCGGATCTTGGTCATGACGGCAAAAGGATCCCTGGTGACGATCTCCAAATGCTCCGAGGCAATGGCGTTGGCCGTCTCAATGGCCTCCTCCATGGTAGCGGCCACCAGGATATACCCGAAATTTTCCAGAGACTTTTCAAGGATCTCTTTCCTGGAAAGCTGCTGGACAAAGGCGTCCACCTGGTCCGAAACCTGCCTGGCCAGCTCTTTGCTGGTGGTCACCAGAATGGCCGACGCCAGCTCGTCGTGTTCTGCCTGGGACAAAAGATCCGCGGCCACGAACCTTGGGTTGGCCGTCTCGTCGGCCAGGATCAGGATCTCGCTGGGTCCTGCGATGCTGTCGATGCTTACATGGCCGTATACCGCCTTTTTGGCCAGGGCCACAAAGATATTGCCCGGCCCTACGATCTTATTGACTCTGGGGATGGACTGGGTGCCAAAGGCCAGGGCCGCCACCGCCTGAGCGCCGCCTGCCTTGTACACCTCCGTGGCGCCTGCCAAACAGGCCGCGGTCAGAGTCACCGGGTTTACCTTTCCGTCAGCGCCCGGAGGCGTCACCATGACGATCCGCTCAACTCCCGCCACTTTCGCCGGCACGATATTCATCAGCACTGACGACGGGTAGGCCGCTTTCCCTCCCGGCACGTAGACACCTACGCTTTCAAGGGCCGTCACTTTCTGGCCCAGGATGATGCCGTTTTCCTTGGTGTCAAACCAACTGCGCTGCACCTGCATCTGGTGGTAGTCCCGGATATTGTCCATGGCCTTTTTCATGATCTCCAAAAGCCGGGGCTCCACCGCCTCCATGGCTTCCTGGATCTCCGCCTCGGTGACCCGGACATTGGCGGCGTTAATATCCGCCTTGTCAAACTTCTTTGTGTAGGCAAACAGCGCCTCGTCCTTCTTTTCTTTCACATCATCCACGATCTTTTGGACCGCGTCTCCGTATTCGGCGTAGTTATTGGGATCTCTTTTTAAAAGATCCGACAAAATATTTTCTCTTGTACTCTCATCCAGCGAGATGATCCTCATGTCATGTCCTCCTGCAATACTCGTTTTAGATCCCGGATCAGTCCGGTGATCCTTTCATTTTCCCGTTTCATGCTCACTTGATTGATAATGACCCTGGCGGACAGCCGGCAGATCTCTTCCAGCACTTCTAAGCCGTTCTCCCGAAGGGTGGAGCCGGTCTCCACAATATCCACGATCACTTCCGAAAGCCCTACCAGCGGAGCCAGCTCAATGGAGCCGTTCAGCTTTATGATCTCCACGGTCTGGTGCTTCTTATTATAGAAGTAATCTTTGGCAATGGCCGGATACTTGGTGGCCACCCGGATAAGCTGGTGATGGCTCAACAGTTCCCTGGCGCTTTCGGGTCCGCATACGCACATCCGGCATCTGCCGAATCCAAGGTCAATGACCTCGTACAGTTTGCGCCCCTCCTCCAGGATGGTGTCCTTACCGCAGATGCCTATATCCGCCGCCCCGTACTCCACATAGGTAGGCACGTCGTTGGCCTTTGCCAGAAAGAACCGTACGCCCAGCTCCTCATTGACAAAGATCAGTTTGCGGGAATGTTTGTCTTTCATCTCCTCACAGGTGATCCCCACCTTCTCCAAAAGCTCCAGCGTCCGAAACGCCAGCCGCCCTTTTGTCAGGGCGATCGTCAACAACTCGCTCATATCATCCTCCTGTGCCTAATACATGGCTGCGCCAGAGCCTGTTTCCCCGCTCTTTGAGTGCGCTGTCACAACGCTGCAAAAGCCCCGCTTAAGGGCCAACTGCTGCCATTTTTCCCGGTCCGCCTCCCCGTCCATGGCCATGAGCGCGGCTTTTTTGCCCTGGCTCCTAAGGCGGCAGGCGATTTTTATGGCTTCCTTTTTATCCTCCGGCTTATAAAGCACCGCCGTGACCTGGGTTCCAGTGTCCACAGGGATCTTCTGCCGGTCCATGGCCATCATCAGCCGGTCAATGACAATGGCAAACCCTACTGCCGGCACATCCTTTCCAAACTGTTCCAGCAGCTTGTCATACCGCCCGCCGTTTACGATGTACTCTCCTGTCCCATAGGTGTAGGCTTTAAAGATGATGCCGGTATAGTACCGGTATTTGCTGAGCATCCCCAGGTCATAGGACACATACTCCGAAAGGCCGTAAGCCTCCAGGATCTCCTGCACCTCTTCCAGCCGCTCAATGGCGGCCAGGGAACGGCGGTTGGTCACCAGGGATTTGATGGTCCGGATCTCATCAAGGCTGCCAAACAGCTCCGGAAGCCGTAAAAACAGCTCCCGCAAGGTGGGAGCCATGGCCTGCTTGGACACCAGCTCCTCTACCCCGAAGTAGTTCTTGTTCTCGATCCGCTCCCGCAAAAGCTCGCAGGTCTCCTTATCCATGCCCGCCTCCTCGGTCAGACCCCTGAAAAACTCCACCTGCCCCACTTCCACCTGAAACTCTCTAAGCCCGGCCTTTTTTAAGGAATCGATGACCAGGGCGATGACCTCGCCGTCCGCCCCGCTTTTATCGTCCCCAATAAGCTCCACCCCGGTCTGGGTCACTTCTTTGAGCCGTCCCTGGTAACTGGTGTTGTTGGTAAAGGTCCGCTCCCGGTAGCACAAACGCACCGGCCAGGCCCTGTCGGAAAAATACTTGCCCACGCACCTGGCAATGGCCGGCGTCATATCCGGCCTAAGGACCAGGGTGTTGTTGTCCCTGTCAAAAAATTTAAACATCTCCTGGGACGTGACGCTGCCCCTCTCCTTGTTAAAAATATCAAAATACTCAAATGTAGGCGTCTCGATGTCCTCATATCCGTACAGACGGAACACGCTGCTGATCCGCTCCTGCACCGCAAGCTTTCTGACGCACTCTTTGCCGTAGATATCCCGCACCCCCTCCGGGGTATGCAATAAACTAGCCGCCAATTGGTCTCCCTCCTGTCACTGCCTTGTTCCATAGCCATTCCATTTTACTACAGTTTCAGACATTATACAACAACAAGATTACTGTAATAAAGTGTATGTAAACAGGAACCTGTAAAAAAGCAAAATGCCGGGATCGTAACAAAAAAAGGGCTGCTGCCCGCAGATTCCTCACCTGCTCCTGCAGCAACCCCTTGTCAGATCGTTAAGTAGGAATTACATCTCGCCCAGACCGGACTCGATAGCCTTGGAAATCGTATCCATAGCGTCAGCCTCGTCCTCACCGTCGCAGATCAGAGTGATCTCGGTTCCGCACTTGATGCCGGCAGCCATAACGTTCAGCACGCTCTTGGCAATGACTCTCTTCTCGCCGCACTCGATGATCACGTCACATTTGAACTTCATAGCAGTCTGGGACAAAACGCCCGCTGGTCTTAAGTGGAGACCGGATGGATTAACTACGGTTAAAGTCTTTGAAAGCATAATTTTGTTCTCCTTCTTATCCTTATTTTGGTACTACCCTCGTACATAAATTTTAGTACAATTAACTACTGGTGTCAAGTACGAAATCGAAAGCTTCATAAGTTTTTGCCAATGGTTGTTTGTGGGTCGGTTTCTGGGGGGTGATGTTTCTTCCTATAGTCATCCTCGGTGGTTCCAAGTGCCTTGTAAAGTCTAAAACTTATTAAGCTTAGCAAAGTCGGGGGTTGTGGCGGAGCCAGGGAGGGAAGGGAGGCTGTGTGCCGGCCGGGTTCAGATATGCCAGACATTCCGATGAGCCCAAAGCGGAAAACACTCGGGGTTAGGCCCTCCTGTTTTCCTGGTCTCATCTCCATGGCATATATTCACCCGTCCGGCACACAGCCTCCCTTCCCTCCCTGGCAAAAGCAGAATTCGCTGGCTGGGATTTGCTTGCTTAAATACTTCCTTTTTTTGAAAAATGCTTGTACGCTTTTATTGTGAGGTGGCGTCTATGATTACTTTTGACCCTTTATGGAAAACTTTAAAAGATAAGGGTATTTCTCAATACAATCTTATAGAGAATTGCGAAATGAGTAATAATACTAAGATAAGGGTACCCCCCTTTTATAACCATTTAATGAATCTTTGTTAGCCTTTTACAATAAAAAGCGGTCATACACATATTTGATCGTGCATACCCACATATATTTATACAGTGCAATGAATATTAATTCACGCTGTAGCCACCTACACATTTTATGAAAAGGAATTTCCCATATAGGGAGCAGTTTCAACTCTACAGCGAAAAGATATCTGCTATATAAGCAGTTATCCTACCTACAGGGAGCTTTTTCTCCCCCCATCAGAAATAACACCCAGCCAGTTATAGTTAAGCTAGCGAACCCTGTTTTTGCCCATGAGGAGCTGTGTGCGGTCCGGGTGAATATATGCCATGGAGATGAGACCTAAGAAAACAGGAGGGCCCAACCCCGAGTGTTTTCTGTTTTAGGGGCTCATCGGAATGATTGGCATATTTGAACCCGGACCGCACACAGCTCCTCATGGGCCTCCTCCAACAACTTCGCCTAAACCACACCACCATCTACAAGGAGGCGCCAGCCGAATAAACACAGCCACAATAATCTTGCCGATAAAGCCCATATTGTCTGGAAAGCTGAATAGAACGTTTGTACCCGTCCCTCTTTTTAAAATCCGACGCCAAAAACGCCACCCCCTGCTCCCGTCCGATCCGCTCCCCAATCTCATTGAGCCTGTCCGCGGATTTTAAAGGGCTGATAGTCAGCGTGGTGGTAAAATAATCATATCCCCCGGCCTTTGCCTCCTTAGCTGCCTGCAAAAGCCGCAGTTCATAGCACTTAAGGCACCGCTTTCCGCCCTCCGGCTCCCCTTCCAGCCCCTGGACGGCGCGGTAAAACGCCTCCGGTTCAAAGGAACCTTCCACCATCTCCACCGGATGGGCAAAGCTCATATGGGACAAAAGGCTTTCCTGCTCGTTGACCCGCAGCCGGTACTCGGACGGCGGATAGATGTTTGGGTTGTAGTACAGCACGGTTATATAAAAATACCTGGACAGATACTCCAGCACGTAACTGCTGCAGGGGGCGCAGCAGCTGTGAAGGAGAAGGCGGGGGGCGCGTCCCTGCCGCTCCAGGTCCTCCAGGATCTTATCCAGTTCTTTCTGGTAATTTCTCCGGTTCATATGCTCTTACCTCTCTCCTTTTCCTGCCAAGGCCGCCTGTCTCTTTCTGCCGTGACAAACCGCCCCCGTTGGCGTCTTTCCTGACGCAATGTTATTTCTATACTATAATGGCCCCGCAAACGGATGTCAAGAAAATTTCCCCCACCCCTTTCATAGTCCTTTCCTCCTTGTCAATCCCCCGCCAATCCGCTATAATCAACGTATACCTAAAAAGAAAGAAGGAATGACTGCCATGGCATTTGACGGGATCGTTATCGCAAACCTGACAAGAGATTTAAAAGAAAAACTGGAAGGCGGCAAGATCAACAAGATCGCCCAGCCGGAAAAAGACGAACTTTTGTTTACCATAAAGAACAACCGGGAGAACCTGCGCCTGCTGATATCGGCAAACGCCAGCCTCCCCCTGATCTATTTCACCCAAAAGAACAAACCCAGCCCTCTTACGGCCCCCAATTTCTGCATGCTGCTGCGAAAGCACATCGGCGCCGGCCGCATCCTGACCGTACGCCAGCCCGGCCTGGAGCGCATTATCGAGTTTGAGATCGAGCATCTGGACGAGCTGGGGGATCTGTGCCGCAAACGCCTTATTGTGGAACTGATGGGAAAGCACAGCAATATCATTTTCTGCAAGGAGGACGGCGCCATCCTAGACAGCATCAAGCACGTGTCTTCCCAGATGAGTTCCGTTCGGGAGGTGCTGCCGGGGCGGGATTACTTTATCCCTCAGACGGAACGCAAGGGGGATCCTTTGACGGTCTCTCTGGAAGGCTTTTCCGATCTTATGAAGGCAGCCCCGGCACCGGTGAGAAAAGCCCTGTACATGAAGCTTACGGGCATAAGCCCCACTATGGGGGAAGAGCTGTGCCATCTGGCGTCTATTGACGGCGAGCGCTCTGCCAACCAGCTTTCCCAACATGAGCTGACCCATTTGCACCGCACCCTTGTCCTGATGATGGAGGATGTCCGTTTGGGGGACTTTGCCCCCAACATTATATACCGCCGGGGGGAACCTGTGGAATTTGCTTCCCTGCCTCTTACGTGTTTTGAGGGCGCGGACTATGAGTCCCGGCCGTTTGACTCCATCAGCCTGCTGCTGGAACAGTATTACGCCGAGAAAAATACCCTGACCCGCATCCGGCAGAAATCCGCGGACCTGCGGCGGATCGTCCAGACGGCCCTGGAGCGCAATTACAAGAAGTATGACCTGCAGATCAAGCAGCTAAGCGATACGCGGAAACGGGACAAGTACAAGGTTTACGGAGAACTTTTGAACACTTACGGCTATGAGCTTTCCGGCGGGGAAAAGCAGCTTACCTGCCACAACTACTACACCGATCAGGAGATCACCATTCCTCTGGACCCTCAGCTGACTGCCAGGGAAAATTCCCAGAAGTTTTTTGACAAATACAACAAGCTGAAACGGACCTTTGAGGCCCTGACCCAGCTGACTTTGGAGACCAAGGGGGAGATCGACCATCTGGAGTCCATCAGCACTGCCCTGGATATTGCCCTCAACGAGGAGGATCTGGTGCAGATTAAGGAGGAACTGACGGAATACGGCTTCATCAAGCGCCGCATGGTCAAGGGAAAGAAGCCGAAGATCACCAGCAAACCGTTCCACTACCTGTCCTCCGACGGTTTTCACATCTATGTGGGGAAAAATAATTACCAGAACGAGGAGCTGACTTTTAAGATGGCCACGGGAAATGACTGGTGGTTCCACGCCAAGGGCATCCCCGGCTCCCACGTCATCGTAAAATGCGACGGGAAAGAGCTGCCTGACCGCGCTTTTGAGGAGGCGGGGGCGCTGGCCGCCTACTATTCCAGCGGCCGGGACAATGACAAGGTGGAGATCGATTATATCCAGAAAAAGCATGTGAAGAAAGCGGCGGGGGGAGCTCCCGGGTTTGTGATCTACCACACCAACTATTCCCTTCTGGCAAAGCCCGAAAGACTGCCCCAGGATTTGTCCTAGAGGGTGGTCAGGCGGGGAGGTTTAAAAGGATTCTGGTGACAAATTGGCCGTTTTCTACGGCAAAATCCGTCTCCCCGCCATAGCGCAAAACCGCCTTGCGGATGCTGAACACGCCCATGCCGCCGCCTGTCCCTGACTGGGGCAGACCTTTTTCAAAGATCACCGGGCCGCTGGTATTGCAGCACTGGATGATCACCTTGTTCCTTTTTTGGGCAATGTAAATGCTGATGTGTTTTTCTGATGCCCCGGAATCCGTACACCCGTGGATGGCATTCTCAAACAGATTGGCAAGGATGGCGATCCAGTCAATGTCCCGGATGGCCAGCCCTTCGGAAAGCTTTACATCAATACGGACCTCTATGTTTTGGTGCTTAGCTTTTCTGTCGTAGGCTGACAGGATGCTGTTTACGGCCCGGTTTTGGCACAGGTCCCTGCTTTTGTAGTTTTCTATGTCCTCACCGTACTGGTTTAAGTAGACCAGCAGTTCCTCAAGCTCCCCTTTCTGCACATACTCTTTTATGAGCAGCACGTGATGCCGGGCGTCATGGCGGATCCGGGCTGCCTCTTTCTCCGATTCCCGCATCAATTCCATCTGCTGGTGGAGCAGCTGTTCATTAACCTCCAAAAGCTCTTTCTCCGCCTGGTAATAGTGTTCATAGCCCAGGTGGATGTAGAGATGAAGGATGGCGTACTGGAGGACGCCTACGAGAAAGAGGATCATAAAGGCGCGCACCATATTAAAAATGGAAAATCCCTGAAGATTAGGCCAGTAGGCCATAACAGCCCCGGTCATGACGGACACGAACAGCGTCACGGCGCTGAACAGATCCATCTCTTCTATGAGAAAATCCACGCCGTTTAAAAACTGTTTTCGGAATTTGGTCCAGGTAAAGCAGAGAATGAATATAAAACAGACTAAACGCACCGCGATATCCACCCACATATTCCCGTCAAACCACCATCGGGCAACATCTACGCCGCAAAAGGTACACACGGAAAAGAAATAAAAAGCCAGGGCTATTTTATACAGGGACAGGTAAACGGCCTCTCTGCTCATTACTGTGCAGAATACCCCTATGACCGGAAGACTGGAAAGGGGCGCGTATTTTACAAAGCTGACGGCGTGCAGGCGATACCACACACTGTAGAGGAGTAAAAGAGTGATGCCAAAGGCGCCATAGCACCATATGGCTTTCTTCATGGATAGTTTCGGCCTGTCCAGCATCAGAAAAAAGGTCAGCATCAGCCCGAGGCTGATGGCATTTCGAAAAAGGGCCACCCAAAAGGAACCTCCCAGCATACCCAATACCTCCTTTGAAATAATCGGATATTTTATTATAGCATTTTCAAGAGATACGCGCCATAATATGGTATGATTTGCCTGTTTTGGGGAACAGATAGAATATGCTGCATTAAGTTGCCTGTTTGAAGTAGTAGGCAAAATAAGCCTTTTTAAATTCTGCCGCTTTATTTCGGGGGATATAGATGGTGTACCCATTGTCCATGGCAATCTCCTCCCGCTCTACAAAGATTACATGGTCCATATTCAGGATGTAGGAGCGTCCGCACCTGCCAAATTGGGAATAGGATCCTAAAAGTTTCCACAGGCTCTCCATGGTCATGCGGACTTTGTACTCCGCAGAGGCCAAATGCAGTACCTGATAGTTTTTCTGGGATTCGCAGTACAAGATCTGGTCCGCAAACAGCTGGCGGACGCCTCCTGCCGTCTTTACGAGGATGGAACGCGGCTTTCCTCTTTTGATCTTCTCCACGGCAGAATCCACGGCGCAAAAGAAACGCCTCCGGTCCACAGGCTTGACTAAGTACTGGATGGCATCCACCTCATAGGCATGCAGGGCATGGTCCCTGGATGTGGTCAGAAAGATAATGGGCATCCACAAACCGATCCGGCGCATGGTTTCTGCTGTCTCCACTCCCGTTATGCCGGACAGAAAGATATCCAGGAGCACAAGATCCGGTGCGTACTCCTTTTGCGTGATTTGCTGTATCAGCTCCTCCCCGCTGAAAAAGCGGCGGATCTGCCACCTGGGCTGCTGCTTTTCCTGGCAGTAGCCTTGTAGATACGCTTCAATCCGGTCCTGTTCCTTTTCTTCATCATCGCACAGAGCTATCTGGTACATTCCCCTCACATCCTTCCATGGTCTTTGGAACATTATAAAGATTTTGGGGGAAAAAATCAACCGCAAAAATATCGGCGCGCCAGGCAGGATTAAGATATCCCGCGTTTTGACGATATAACAGGTAGATGACTTTCTAAAAAGACCAGCGAAAGGAGGGGTTTGCATGAGTATCATGATGGTTACTTCCATCAATTCCTATACCAAGAGTATGGAGATGAAGATGAAATGGCAGAAAAAGCAGACAAGCGGCGATTACACAGCCGACGGAAAGACATCCATTGACGACAGCACAAGAAAGCAGCTGGAGGATATCCGGGAGGCCCAAAAGGATGGTTCCGGCCAGATGGCGGCCCAGATCGAGCTGAAGATGATGTCCGGAAAGCGGCTTACCGCCCAGGAGATGGAGTATCTTAAGGAGCATGATCCGGAGACCTACAAGAAGGCCAAGGCCGTTGAGATGGAGCGGGAGGCTTACGAGCGGGAACTGAAAAACTGCAAAACCAAGGAGGAGGTGCAGCGGGTCAAGGCCGCTCACGCCGCCGCGGCCCTGGACCGGGTTAACGACATTAAGAACAATCCCAATATCCCAAGCGGAAAGAAACTGGAGCTGATCAAGCAGGAACACGCCAAAGCTTCGGCCCTTGACGACTCGATGCGGGATTACACCCAAAACGGGGAATATCAGAAGCTGCCTACGGAAGCGGAAAAGCAGAAGGCGGAGAAAGAGCTGGAGGAAGCCAAGAAAGCCGAACTGGGACTGGACGACGAGTCAAAGGAACCGGCAGCGCCGGAAGAAGAGGAAGAAAACGGCGAAGGCGAGACGGTCAATGGGCAGGACCAGGAGGAAACTTTTGTGGATGCCCAGGATGGTTCCATTCGAAAAGCCCTTTTGGATGCTGAGGCCAGGGAAGCAAGGGAGACGGTGACAGAACACAAGAAAACCCGGGCCCAGGCCCTGGTGACCCCGGAGGCCCGCAAGGTAAGGCAGGCCAAAGCCAAAGCGGCCTACAGCTCCGGCCCAGCCTTTACAGACAGCCAGATCCCTGTTATTGACGTTAAAAAATAGCAGCCATATCTTTTACAAGAAGCATGATTTAAACTTGTCCAAGGAGTATTCATATGCCACTGCTGCGAAAACAATGCCATACAATTGAAGATATTTACGCTCTGCCGGAAGGCCAGCGGGCCGAACTAATTGACGGGCAAATCTATGATATGGCTCCTCCAAAGAGGATACATCAAAAGCTTGTAAATCGGCTTTGTCAAACAATTACAAATCACATTGATTCCAAGGACGGAGGCTGCGAAGTCTACCCTGCCCCATTTGCCGTATTTTTAAATGCCGATGACAAAACCTATGTTGAGCCGGATCTTTCCGTTGTTTGTGATCAAAGCAAATTGGATGAGTATGGCTGTAATGGCGCTCCGGATTGGATCATAGAGATTGTTTCTCCCAGCACAGAACGTATGGACTATGGGATAAAACTTTTTAAATATCGGTCGGCAGGCGTCCGGGAGTACTGGATCATAAATCCTCAAAACCGGACTGTCAATGTCTTTGACTTTGACAGCAACGAAAAAACCGGTCAGTATAATTTTGATAACGGGATCGAATCCTGTATTTATAAAGACTTAAGCATCAAAATTGCGGATCTGCTTTTATAAAAATAAAACTGGGGCTGTATTTTTCACAGCCCCTTTTTCTTTGGGATTATTTCTTCCGGATCGCTTCCATCCCCCCCATATAAGGTCTAAGTACCTGAGGGATCTTAACGCTGCCGTCCGCCTGCAGATTGTTCTCCAAAAAGGCGATAAGCATCCTGGGCGGAGCCACCACCGTGTTGTTCAGCGTGTGGGCAAAGTATTTGCCATCCGGTCCGTCTACCCGGATCTTAAGCCGTCTGGCCTGGGCATCTCCTAAATTGGAGCAGGAACCTACTTCAAAATACTTCTTCTGTCTGGGAGACCATGCCTCCACATCACAGGACTTTACCTTTAAGTCCGCCAGATCCCCGGAACAGCATTCCAGAGTCCTTACGGGGATGTCCAGGGAACAAAACAGATCCACCGTATTCTTCCACAGCTTCTCATACCACATGGGAGATTCCTGTGGGGCGCATACCACGATCATCTCCTGCTTCTCAAACTGATGGATCCGGTAAACCCCCCGCTCCTCAATGCCGTGGGCTCCCTTCTCTTTTCGGAAACAGGGGGAATAGCTGGTAAGGGTCTTGGGAAGCTGCTCCTGCGGCGTGATGGTGTCAATAAATTTGCCGATCATGGAGTGTTCGCTGGTGCCGATGAGATATAAATCTTCCCCCTCGATCTTGTACATCATGGCATCCATCTCCGCAAAGGACATAACGCCGGTAACCACATTGCTGCGGATCATAAACGGGGGCACGCAGTAAGTAAAGCCTCGATCAATCATAAAGTCCCTGGCATAGGAGATCACAGCGGAATGGAGCCTGGCAATATCCCCCATGAGATAATAGAATCCGTTGCCGGCCACTTTCCCCGCCGCATCCAGGTCAATGCCGTCAAAGCTTTTCATAATATCCGTATGGTATGGGATCTCAAAATCCGGCACCACCGGCTCCCCGAACTTCTCCAGCTCCACGTTCTCGCTGTCGTCCCTGCCGATGGGAACGCTGGGGTCAATGATATTGGGGATGGTCATCATGATCTTTAAAATCTTCTCCTGAAGCTCCCCTTCAAGGGTCTCCAGCTCTGCCAGGCGGGCGGCATTGGCGGCCACCTGGGCCTTTACTTCCTCTGCCTCCTCCTTCTTCCCCTGGCCCATAAGCTGACCGATCTGCTTGGAAAGCTTGTTGCGGCTGGCGCGGAGGTTGTCCGCCTCCGTCTTGGCGGCGCGGCTTTCCTTGTCCAGGGCGATCACTTCATCTACAAGGGGGAGCTTGGCCTCCTGAAATTTATTCCGGATATTCTGCTTTACCACGTCCGGGTTTTCTCTCACAAATCTGATGTCTAACATGTTCTTCCTCCTATATCCGGTCCCCGCGTTTTCTCTGGCCATGTCTGACCCTTTGCCTGAAAGAACGGGGCCTTGCTTTGTGTGATTATACCTCATATCATAGGGAAAGAAAACCCCTTTTTGCCAATTATGGCGCTCTATTTTTTACTCAGTTCCATAAAGCTGACTCTCTGCGCTGTGGCTGGGCCGGTTCGGTCCGGCTTTTCACAGACCGTTCGGCTCTTTTGAACGTATGAAAAAATGATTTTGGCGACGACTTATGTTTTATCCTTTCCGGAAGTTGTGAGCGCTTCCATAACTTCTTTGGCATCATATTCCGGCGCAAATGCCTTTGCCGTATTACAGATGACCGCTATCCGGTCTGATTCCTCCTCCAACTCTTCTGCTATAGATGTGATCCCCTTCCCTCTTCTCAGCTTCTTGCAGATCTGCTTTACCAGCTTATATTCCTCTCCTCTTGCCAAGCCCTGTTTCTATACATAATTTTCGCCAAGCCCTGTCATCCCGGACACTCTTCATATAAGCCTCATACCACAGCCGCAGCGGATTCTTTAGACTCATGCGCCTTAATTCCCCTATGGCTTCCAAGATTCCCGGATTATTCGTCTTTATCATATCCAAGTCCTCCTCTGACTTTGCGTTAAAAAATCGTATCCATTCCTCTGCCCCTGAATTACCTGCTGCCGCCTTTTTCAGCTCCAGAACGTGAATCTCCAGGACATCGGAAAATTTATTTCCATTCTTGTCTCTTAGGGTGTAGATACTGTGACATTCCGGTCTGTCGCTGAAATCAAAATCCAGAATACTGATGCCAACGCACCTTTTCAGATTATCATACGCCTCCCCTGATAAAAGGTCCAGGATCCCTAATTTCTGCCATCGCCATCGCCTTCTCAAAAAAGTATCTTTAAGGTGTATTGCATAGATTTCTTCCTGAGGGATCTCCATGATATCACTTAAAAAATATCGCAGGATCTTCTTGTCATGATATTCCCAGAAAAACAAGATCTATGGCAGGCATATCCAAGTGTTACGGTTTATGGTCTTATTGCTGTATTGTTGAGGGAGCAATGGGCGGGGATTGTGGTGGAGCCCGGGAGGGAACGCTGTTTCGACTCTGTAGTGAAAAGATAACTGCTTTGGCGGCAGATCTTTCAGGTTTGCAGCAACATCGCCTTAATCTTACTCAACAATATACTTGAGGCCATAAAAAGAAGCTGTTTTTCGCTGCAAAGTTGAGGCAGCGTCCCCTACCGAAACCACCTTAAGTGAGCAAACCTTAGCCAGCGAATTCTGGTTTTGCCAGTCAGAGGAGAGCTGTCCCGTCCGGGTGAATCTATGCCATGGAGATGAGACCCAATGTCATTAAGTTAAGCTGATTGAAAAAATCTCATCCTACGGTCTAACTCAAATTTATCAATAAATTTAAGAAAAGGGGTTGACACAGAGACCAAAATGTGCGGCCGCTCTCGCTGCTGATTGTATTTTAAGAAG
>CAJTGF010000004.1 GCA_910575585.1 Clostridiaceae bacterium | reverse complement strand
GATGAGACCAGGAAAGCAGGAGGGACTAACCCCTCCTGATTTCCGTTTTGGGCTCATCGGAATGTTTGGCATATCTGAACCCGGACGGGACATCTCTCCTTCTCTGACTAGCTTCACGACTAAATCGGCCCCTTTGCTCACTCAACAATACAGCAACATAACGAATTTAAAGTTCCTGTTTATCCGGGTTAGGTTATTTTTGAAAAAAGAAAAGGAGTTACCCCGATTCCATGCGAAGATCGGGATAGCTGATAAAGGCTAAGCCTGTATTTTGGAGAGAAGGGCTTCTTGTAATGCCTGAGAGAAGTTAATTCCCATAGAAATGGCACGATCATTCAGCCATGACGGTATGGTTAAAGTCTTTTTTACTGCCTTTGTGTCCTTATACTGGTTAATGTCGCACGATACAAGGGACGTAAATCCGTCAGCTGCGTGAATGGCAGAAATATCAGAGGGAGAAGCAATGTTATCTCCATGTTCTAATAATGATAAAAGATATCCCATAAGGGCTTCTTGTGCCATTTCCATAGCTTCCGGAATGGTGGAACCGTAGGTATTGCATCCTTTCAGATCGGGAAATTCCACCCAGTAGGATTCCTCTTCCTTGTGGAAGATGGCAGGGTATACAAATAACATAACAAAACCTCCTTTTTACTTTATTGAAAGTCGGAGCTAATTCAATCCCGTAACTTTCAAGATTTGATGTAGCAGACCAGTAGGAATATCTTTTCCATGCACAGGAACCGAAACAGTCACACCCCCTTTTCTGAAAATGTGGTGGCTTCCGTTGATTCTATCAAGCTGTCAGCCATTTTTCTTTAAGAGTTTAATAAGATCTCTGTCTTTCATGTTCCGTCGAGTAGACTTTGTCTCAACTTTTCACATCCTTTCATCTATTTTTTCACGATGAGAGGCTTAAGTCTCAAAAGCCCCTCACAGAACCGCACGTACATTATAAAGGCATACGGCTCTTCAATAAGCCATTCACCTAATAAGCACTTGTCAGATATATCCTTAGACAGCCAATAGGACTGGTCTCTTCGCCGTTTGCTCTTCCACAGCTTCTGCCACACATACACATAATATTTTATCACATTGGCTGATGTTCCCTGCTGGCTCATGTACAGAACTGTCTGAGCTTCTTAGTATAACCATATCAGGTATGCCGCATTCTCGGACTCCGATACGTTCTTATAGTCTCGCTTTAACGACTAATCCTTGTTGGTCACTTAAGAAGGTAACAGACTACCCTACACAATGATAAATTGCTTCACACATTCGCATTACGGCGTTCCTGTTCCCTGTCCTACACTTAAGCACTACTGTTAGTCTTTAACACTTCAAGAACTCTGTACTGGCGACTAGTGTTCTGACCGTATTATATTTAGCTAAACCTATTTATGCATTTTTCAGCTATTTTTATTGATTATAGAAAATTGAATTAGACTAAATATAAATCGGACAGAACACTAGTATAACCCGTTTTAAATACCTTTCTGTTTCGGCAAGGATACTTTTCCGAGAGTGCAGAGGGAAAAGCGGAGGCGTAGTGGGGCTACGTTGAGCATTTTCCCTCTGTGCTATCGGGAAAGTAGACTGGCGAAACGGAAGGTTATTTAAAACGGGTTATACTAGTACTACATACGCAAGAAACACAGATGATCATCTGGAAGGTTTATGTACTGCCCGGAATCATCCCTGCACATGCAGGGAACACGCGACTTCTTCCGGTAAATATTTGCCGTCCTCA
The DNA here is from genome assembly GCA_910575585.1 of Clostridiaceae bacterium. Classification (GTDB taxonomy): domain Bacteria; phylum Bacillota; class Clostridia; order Lachnospirales; family Lachnospiraceae; genus UBA3402. The sequence goes on along the minus strand of CAJTGF010000004.1, from coordinate 193,473 downwards.
GGATCACCCCTGCATAACGATGGAGGTTCGATATATGAAAACCATAGCAGCAGACTCCCTTTTTTTCGGAACCGTCATCAGTCTGGCCATTGCGGTCGCCGGGCTGCTTACCGTGTTCGGGGCCTCTTTATTCGCCAACCTGATGTAAGCCGCATCCATTGACAATTTTACGGATATCCGATATGATAAAATTGTCTAAATATAATCAATTATCTAATCTACAAAGGGGGAATTTCCATGAAAGATCTTTCAAGAAGAGATTTTCTGAAAGGCGCTTTGGCAGGCACTGCTTCCGTGGCTGCAATCGGTATTCTGGGCGCCTGCTCCACTGATACGGCGGGGACCGCCTCCACGGCAGACTCTGCCTCTGAGACTGCCACCGGGGAACAGGCCACTACGGCGGCCACATCCGGGGGGATGTACACGCCCGGCGCCTACTCTGCCCAGGCAGAAGGCATGGGCCTCATCACCGTTACCATGACCTTTGACGAGAACAGCATCACCGATGTGGTGTTGGATCTGTCCAGCGAGACGCCGGATATCGGCTAGGCTGCCCAAGAAGAGCTGAAAGCTGCCCTTATGGCGGCTCAGAGCTCCGAGATCGACGCCATCGCCGGCGTTACCATCACTACCACCGCAGTGTCCAAGGCAGCGGCAAAATGCATCGCCCAGGCAAAAGGCGAGATCCCCATTGAAGTCATCACCGAACCATCCCAAAACGGGGACGGCGACTGGCTGGGAACGGAACCGGAGATCGCCGACAGCGACATCACCGCCGAATATGAGACGGAGATCCTGGTAATCGGCTGCGGCACAGGCGGCATGTTCACCATTGCGGCGACAGCGGAGGAAGGCGCTAAAGTCATCGGAATCGACCGTTTTTCCACCGGCGTAGGCATCCGCGACGACTTGGCGGCCATCGACTCCCGGTATCAGAAAGAGTGGGGTACAAAGATCGATAAATTCGACTACATAACCATGGCCACCCAGTACGCTGCCGGCCACATCAACCAGGATCTGGTGCGTTTATTCTGCGACGAGTCCGGGGCTGCCATAGACTGGTATGGCGACCGACTGGCAGAGCGGGGCGTGGAGCTGTGGCATGAACCCGGGGATTCCGTGGACGAAGCCCGCTATGAGCATTTTGCCACCGGACACTCTCCCAGATGGACCGGCAGCGACGACGGACAGGGCGGCGAACTTGACGGCAACAAGATCTTATACGATTACGCTCTGGGCCTTGGGGCGCAGTTTGATTACAACACCAAAATGATCAAACTCACCAAAGAAAACGACCGCGTCACCGGCTGCATCGCCAAAAACGGCGATGATAAATACGTCCGCTACACCGCCTCCAAAGGCGTGGTGGTATGCACCGGCGGATACTCCCTAAACTATGAGATGATAGAAGCCCTCCAGCCCTGGAACCTGCGCATCATCGGCCGCAACGGTTCCGAACCCGGCGCTTTCGGCGACGGCATCAAAGCCTGCCTGTGGGCTGGAGCGAAGATGGACGAGACCCATTCTATGATGATGTTTGACCGCTGCGCCCTGCGTCCTGACCAGGAAACCGGCGCCGAGACCGCCAAAGCCGGAGATAACGGCTTTTTCTGGATGGACTCCCAGCCCTGACTTAAGGTCAATGCCGACGGAAAACGATTCTTCAATGAGTCCGGCACCTATGAGGGCATCCTCCACGCCGATGAATACCAGAAAGGCCATTGCCATTACACCTTATTTGACAGCAACTGGACTACCTATGCCCAGCAGTTTAAAATGCATGGCTGTTCCCGCCTGTATCCCTTTGAAAATGGGGCAGACCCCAATATCCCGTTCCAGGTAATCGAAAACGGCATGCTGCCTGGTCTCATTGAAGACGGGTTCGTGTCCCAGGCTGACACCATTGAGGAGCTGGCCCAGAAGCTGGGACTTCCCACCGACCAGTTAGCGGCCACCGTAGAGCGCTACAATGAGCTGGCCCATGCCGGGGAAGACACGGATTTCGGCAAAGAGCCCTTCCGCCTGACCCCTGTGGACAAAGCTCCGTTTTACGGCGCCAAGAACACCGGATACGTTCTGTGTACCATGGACGGTATCCAGATCGACACCAACATGAACGCCATTGATACAGAAGGCGCTCCCATCCCTGGGCTGTACGTGGTAGGCAATGACAGCGGCTGCTATTTTGCCAACACCTACCCCAATCTCTCCACCGGAATGGCATGCGGACGCACCGTCACCTTCGGACGGTATGTGGGAAAACTTTTGGCAAAATCGTAAATCCCCCCATACAATCACAAAAAGCCCCCAGGACAGAAACGAGGATCCCATCCTCCCTCTGCCCGGGGGCTTTTTCCGCCTGCGCTCAATGCAGCCACACGATCTAAGAAGCTACTTCAGGCCAGCAACTCCCTGTTCCAGCATCTCCATCTGCAAAAGCGTCTGCCACGGCTTGATAACCGGTTCCCGCCCATTTACAATGCTCTCGTAGATCCCGTCATAGACCAGACCGTAATCCCCTGCCGCGCTGGGTACCTTTTCCTCATGGAAAATCCCCTCTTCGTCATAATACGTCAGCAGGCCGTAGTGCCTTGGCTCATCCAGCCCAAACTCCGGTCTTCCCGGCATATAAAACAGCTTTAAATGCTCCTCCTGCCGATCCTCCGTCTCCTTGACAAACATCCCCTTTTTGCCGTAAACAAGGAATCTGGGCCTGCTCTTTACCCGGAAATAGCTGGATTTTACCGACACTTTCAGCGTTTGGTAGTACAGATCAATGTCAAAATAATCATTCATCCGCCCTTCTCCCAGAAGCTGCCGCACATCATAGTGGACTTTCTGCGGCTTCCCGAAATAGCTGATGACCTGGTCCAGGGTATGGCAGCCATGTCCATAGAGGTAAGACTCCAAGGCGCAGAACCGGTCCGTTCCCTGGGGGATCTGGGGGCGGTAATAGTCATAGTGCATCTCCACCTCCAAAAGCTCTCCCAGTTTTTTGCTCTCAATGACTTTCTGGACCGTCAGAAAATCGCTGTCATAGCGGCGGTTCTGGTAAGCGCAGCAAAACAGCCCCTTTTCCTTGGCCATGTCGAAAATCTCCTGGGCCTGGGCTTTGGTGGCCATAAACGGTTTCTCGCAGAGGCAGTGTTTCCCACTTTCCAGAGCCTGCTTCGCGTACTCATAGTGATGCTGTACCCCGGTGTTTACCACCACCAGGTCAATGTCCGGATCCGCAAACACATCCTTCGGATCCTCCGTATACGCGACGTTCTCCAACTGCTCCCACACATCATGGCGGATGCGGGGAGAATATATGGTCTTTATGGCAAATCGGTCTCTCCTTTGCAGCACATAAGGAATATGGTAGCGGTTTGCGCTCTTCCCGTTGCCGATATAAGCCAAAACCAGTTTATTACCTGTCATGGTCATCCCTCCTATGTTTTCCTTCACTCTGCCTTCCCGCCGGATGCTTTCCCAAACTGTTTTTTCAGCTGGTCTCTCAGATACTCATACCGCTGCCGCTTTTCCTCCTTGGCAAAATGGTCCTGACGAAACTGCTCCGGATTATTGTCGTAGCACAGCGCTTCCTCTCCAAACTGTTCGCTGGTAAGGTCAAACACACAATCCCCCACCACATTATAGCAATGATAGTTTCCCCCCGGACGAAGGATCCCGTACACCTTGCCGCCAAACAGATCCTGGGCCAAAAACGCCGTAATGGAACACTGCCCTAAGGTCCTGTTCTCTTTGCTCCACTGCTCCCGCAGCCTTGGCGCGCAGGTATACGCGCACCAGATCGGAAACAACGCGTCGTAGAGATCTTTAGGAGTCCTGATCCCTTCGTATTCATCTGTTACTGCCAAAACATCTTTCTGATCCCAGCCGTAATATCCGTAACCCATGGTTATCCTCCAACCTCTGTTTTTTAACATGTCTGCCCGGCTCCCTTTCCCCGCGCAGCTGTCACATGCCCTTTTCGACCATAAGGCTGCGCCAATCAGCACAAAAATGTCAGGGGCGCCGCCACGATGGAAGTGTAGTGTAAACTTTTTACCCACAAGAACATTATAATGCCAGGGTCAAAAGGTCATGTATGACATGCTTGCATGTCAATACATGACTTTGGGACCCGAAAAAACATGAAAAAGCAGCCCGACAGGGCGGATTTTGAATGTTTTTCGGATTGCGGGAGCATGAAATGCGGAGCAATCCGTAGGCATCAGGGGTCAAAAAACCTTTTGACCCTAACATCACATTATAAGTTTATATAAAATTTTAAACCTTATATTTGTCAATTGTCAAGGAATTTTGTGATATTTCTTCCTATTATCAGGCATTTTGTGTTGCTGTAAAAAACGTAAAACGCAGACAAGCCACAGTCTGATCAAGACATCGGGCTGCGGCTTGTCTGCATTTTATATGAATCGCCCCCTGCCCTCACAGCCGGTCGGTTATTTCTTCTCACTGATATGGACAAGACCACAAAAACTATGCGGAGCTGCTGACAACAAATTCAAATATGCTATGGAGCCAAAAGCAATCAGCGTTATTATTGCTGTTTGAGGTGCTAATTGCTATATATCGCAGCTATATCGTATATTTTTTGCTTCAACTTTGCGCGGATATGTGGAGGCTCAAGACACTCGCACTTATCTCCAAAGCTAAGGAGAATATCATAGTAATATTCGTTTTCAATGAACGGAAAATTTACAATGTAATGCTCGTCACCATCCGGCGAAAAGTGGTCATAGCTACAAAATTCAAGAACCCTATCCAGCACAGATTTGTGGATGCGTATTTTAATATCTGTTTGCATCGTTTCTATAATTTCCTCAAAATCCAAAATCGGTTTTTGATAATGCCGCGCGGCAAAGGTTTCCTGCTTTATCTGCAAGTCTGACATACGGGATAGTCTGAACAGGCGGTAGTCGCTCCTGTTATAACAATACCCATAAAAATACCAGTGACTGCTTTTCAATACAAGCTGGTATGGCTCAACGGTTCTCACAGTTTTATTTCCATGGTGAGCTATGTATTCAAAAGAAAGCAGTTTGTGATATTCTAAAGCTGCCTTAATCATTTGCAAGTATGGTTGGATATTTCTGTTGCCTGACCATGAGCTTAAATCTATGCAGATTTGATTTATCTTTATTTCAATATCTTTCGCCTTGTCGGCAGGGACGAAACTCTCGACTTTTGCAAGAACGTTTACAAGTTCATCACCTCGTATCATATTGGAAAGCCACCGCAGAACTAAATGCTAAACGCTTTTTCAAAAAGGACGCGCCGGATATATCGGTCAAATCAGTCGGTATCTCAAAAGAACCTGTCAAGACAATGGGCGGGTTTACTATCATTCCTGACTGCTCCATCAGCGATATTGCGGTAAACGAAAAAAGTGTATTACTGCTGCCAGGAGCAAACACCTGGAACGACCTGAAGCATGGTGTTATTATTGAAAAAGCAGGCGAACTCCTTTTAGCAGGCGCTACGGTATGTGCCATCTGCGGTGCCACTGTTGCATTGGCAAATGCAGGCCTACTGGATCACCGCCCCCACACCAGCAATGGAATGGGATACCTTGAAATGTGTTGTCCCCATTACAAAGGACAGCACTTCTATGTTGATAACCCCTCTGTTGCAGACCACAACTTGATTACCGCAAGTTCCACTGGGGCTTTGTTATGGGCAAGACAAAGCATTGAGCGTTTGGAAGTCTTTCAACCTGATACGCTGGAAGCGTGGTATAACTATTTCAGCAGCGGCAAGGAGCAACATTTCTTTGCTCTGATGCAAACCTTGCCAACCAGCAAATGACCTGCCCTTTTCGCAGATGAGAACGTAATATGTAAAACTGCCGCACGACGGCAAAAGAATCTTCCCTTAAACCTTCAACTAAAACTCATTCAACGCCTTAATCACATACCTCTGCTCCTCTTCCGTATATCCATTATACATTGGAATGGATAATACGGTATCTGCATAATGCTCCGTAATAGGAAAATCACCACCCCTATACCCCAGATACCTGTATGCCTCCGCAAGATGCGGCGGTATCGGGTAATGTATGATCGTACCAATCCCCCTTTCATCAAGATATTCTATCAGGCTTTCCCTCTGCTCTTTATCTTCCGCTCTTATCACATATTGATGGTACACACCACTGCATCCCGTCCTGACCTTTGGGAGCATAAACTTCGGATTTGTAATCCCTTCATCATACCGCTTCGCAATCATCTGTCTTTTGGCCGTTATCTCGTCTAAATGTTTTAACTTAACCTTCAGCATACCCGCCTGTATCTCATCTAATCTGCTGTTAGCTCCCACGATGATGTTCTTATAATGTTCCTCCGAACCATAGTTGCGAAAAATCCGGAACCTGGCATCCAGTTCATCAGAACCAACAAGTACTGCTCCCCCGTCTCCAAAGGCCCCCAGATTTTTTGTAGGATAAAAGGAAAAGCAGCCCACATCTCCAAAAGTTCCTGTCATCTGACCATGAAAGCTGGCGCCGTGGGACTGGGCGCAGTCTTCAACCAATGCCAGCTTATGTCTGTTACAAATATCCACAATCTTATCCATCTGACATGGGATACCATAAAGATGTACAGCCAGGACCGCCTTCGTCCTCCCTGTTATCTTCTCCTCGATCCTGTCCGCATCTATCCCATAATAGTCGTCAGGTTCGACAAATACAGGCACTGCCCCGTTGATCGTAATCCCCATAACGCTGGCAATATAGGTATTCGCCTGAACGATCACTTCATCCCCTTCACCGATGCCCAGGACCCGGAACGCGATCCAAAGAGCATCCAGTCCTGACGCCAGACCAACGCAGTATTTCGCATGATTATAAGCCGCAAACTGCTCCTCAAAACTGCAAAGCTGCTCCCCCAATATGTACCATCCTGACCGCAGCGCCAACAGCGCAGCATCCTCAAATTCCTTTTGATACTGCTCAAAGTCTCTGAGCAGATTATTGGGCATGATCTTTGTTTGTTCCATTGCTTTCCTCCATCTCCTTTAAACTCAAAAACGCCTATCTGCCCCTGTAGTAATCAGTTCTACCACTATGGCAGACTTATACATGATTAATATGTTTCTTCAAAATACTCATAAGATACTCTTCATTCCTCATAAACGTAAATCCTGTTTGTTTAGCCGCGCTGGTATCTAACGAATATGTCCTGCAGCCATTAAAAGGGGCTTCATCAACATCTGGGGTAAATAGCATGGGATTGCTGTAAATAGCCCTTTCTCCAGAAAGCGTCTCTATCTGCTGACATATTTCCGCAGGCGAAAGAATCCCTTCTCCTGCAGCGTTTATCGCTTTATGCTCTCTAAAAAGTTGAAAGGTTCCTCCATCCAGATCACATAATCGTTCCAGAAACGCTCCTGAATCTTCAGATGAAATAAACGCAAGTTTTTCCTTCATATTATTGATATACATGGGTATGCGGTTGATAATATGTTCGACATACCACACAATCCGCTTTGTATAATCTTCGGAAGACAAAACAACCGGAAATCTTACCCTTATAGATGGAATATCCTTAAAATCAGTTACCAGTGCCGACTCCGCATATCGTTTCCTTATCTTGTAGGAAGCACCTTCGTAACCACAATATGCCCAATTTTCTCTTTCCGCATTATACTCCTCTTCCCGAATCCCAATATGGCGCTCTTCATATATTTCAGCCGAAGAAATCATTATATACCTGTCACAATTTAAAAGCGTCAATCTCTCTTTAATATGATCCGGCGCCAATACCAGCATATCATATACAATGTCGAATTCCTCTCTTGGCATATTCTTCCTGACACTCTCAAAATCCATTACATCAAGATAGAACATAGTTATCAAGAGCTGATATCTTGTCTAACGGGTTAAATCCACATGGAAACATCATGACAAACCATGACCCCCCAATTTAGCCATTGCGACGCAGCAAATCTTATTAATGCAGCAACATAATTATCTGTTATACCCATCCACTGTCTCATCTCATTCGCAAACGAAAAATCATCTGCTGTAGGGATTGTATTTAACACAGAACACATATATGGAAACAGCAATAATCCATAGAGAACTGCTATCAATATATAATCATAGTATTTTAACTTGACAGCTGTATATTTCATCGTTTTCTCCCTTTAAATTTTATTCTTGCAGCCAGTGCGGCACAATCTTTCCTATATGCCGCGGCACATGCAGCCGCATATAGAACCGCCATCATGGTTCCCGCCATAGTATTCGTTACAAACAATAACCTCCACAATGCGAAATACAAAAGCATGCCCATAGCAACAACTATAAACCTCTTAGATAACATCACAAGCCCCAATCTAAGCATCACAAAAATACATATCCCATTCACTGCCACATATCCCAGCAGAGTCGCCACCGCCGCCCCCTCAATCCCCATAGCAGGTATCAAAACCAGGTTAAGCATCACATTCATCGCCGCCCCGCCAAACAAGATCAGCATATTAGGCCAGGTCTTCATATTTATCACAAACTGGCTTGCCGCTATCTGGTACAGCATCAGGAGCAGCGGAGCTAAAAAAAGATACGGCGCGATGATAAAACCTGACACATAACTTCCAACGAATAAAAGCTTATAGATCCCATAACTCCATGCGCAGATAAATGCGGCCGCAACAAAGGACAGCGCTCCCATATATTCAAGTATCATGGAATTACTCTTAACCTGGTCCTCCTCTTTCATGGTAGCAAACGTAAAATACTGCCATCCCCCTGCAAAGGCCGTATAGATAAGCTGGCTGGCCTGGCCCAGCTTAGACCCTATAGAATAAATTCCCACATCTGAAACTGTCATGATATTGCTTATCATCAGCCTGTCGCTGGAATTAAAAATCCAGTAGACAAGAAAGCTTGGGATGAGCGGAACAGCGATCACAAGCATCTTCTTAAGCAGCACAAAATCAAATCGGGTTAAGTCAAACCATCTGTAGTTCAAACCAAAAAAGATAAATTCCATCATCACTGCCGATATAAGAGCCGCCATTGGCAGAGCCGTCATAAAATGACCATTTATCAACATCAATACTGCTATGGAATAAGAAATCACAGGCGCTGCCAGATTCGTACACAAAAATATCTTCCGCTTATTCTGCATCCTTGTAGGCGCGGAGACAATGCTGTTTGTTGCTCCCACCAGTGTCGCTGCAGCAGAGATAGCCACAAGATCGGCCAGCCCTTTATCCCCCAAAAAGAAGCCTGCTATCGGCTCCCTCAAAATCATCATCACAATAAAAACAAAGAGCGATATAACCAATGTAAATGTCAGAGCCGTGGAACAAACACGTTTTCGGTAATCCTCACTCTCGTCTTCAAAAAAATACCGAAACATGGCATCATACATTCCAAACACCGCAATGGCACTTGCAAACGACACAATGGTATTTGACAGATCATTCACGCCATAACAGGCCGAATCCGGCATCAGCCTCACAATAATGGGCGTCATGATGAGAGGTACCATCTTACTTATAACGCCCCCAACCCCATATATTAAAAAATTCTCTGCTAATAAACGCAACTTGCTCATGGAATAACCTTTCTGTCCATAATTTCCTCAAACCGTTTTATCTCCTGGCCTTCGCCGCAAGCTCCAAAAACCTGTCATAATCCCTGATATAGTCCTCTTCATCATACAGTTGGGAGGCCATCACCATCAGCACGGCGTCTTCTGAAAAGTCGAACATCTCACGCCACATATTCCCCGCCACATACAGGCCCTCATAAGGTTTTTCCAACAGAACCACTTTCTTTTCTTCACCATTGTCAAGTCTCACCTTACAGCTGCCATGGATACACACAAGGATCTGTTCTAAATTCCTGTGGGCATGTTTTCCCCGCACGACCCCTTTTGCCGTGTCATACAGATAATAGACTCTCTTGATATGAAACGGGATATCTTTCAGCTCTTCCAACGCGATCAGCTGTCCACGGTCATCCCCATGGGGCTGGAACATATATTTGATTACCTGCATCTATGCCGCCTCCCTCAGTCTGGTTTTAACTCCTTCCGGAAGGCGGATGAACTTAACAGAGCGTGTTACCCCCCCGTGCTGAGAGCGGCTACAAACTCCTCATAGCTGCGTATGTATTCTTCCGGGTCGTAATGGGTGCTTGCAAGCACCAACAGCACGGAATCCTGACTGAAATCATACATGTCCTTCCACACCATTGACGGAAGATAGATTCCGGTGTGGGGCCGGTCCAGGCAATAGACCGTCTCATTCCCCTTTCCGTCCCTGACCTTTACCTTGCTCTTTCCGGCCACATTGATAAGGACAAACTCACTTCTGCGGTTGGCATGCTGCCCCCTTACCACTTTCGCTTCAGATCCATAAATATAGAATGCCCTTTTGATCGCAAAAGGAATATCCTTCTCCCCTTCCATGATCACCAAATGCCCTCTGTCGTCCCCACGTTCAGGAAAATTCAACATCCGGACCTTTTTCTCTTTTTGCATATAATACTCGTCCTTTCTTTTTTGCACATATTGTCTTTTGCCACTACAACTAGCGCTCTTCTCTCAAAATCATTTTCATTTTGAAGAGAATATCTCTTTTACCGACCTTTCAAATAGTTCTTTAAATTCCACAATCTCAGCTTCTGTAATACAGTAAGAAGGCATAACCCTAAAAGTCCGTCCCTGCCTGACAGCCTGAACCAAGGCCCCATTTTTTAACAGCGCCTCTCTCAATTGGCCACTGACCTGCCTGTAATCACTTATGAGAGTGTCATCAATATCAAATCCACACATAAGTCCCCACCCTCTTGGATTCGAAAGTCCTTCTGTCATGCCGCATACTTCTGAGATCGCATCCAGCAGTAACGCTCCCTTTTTCTTATTTCCACTGAGTAAATTCCTGTTTTTAATCTCATTTATTACAAATATTACACACGCAGCCGCAAGGGAATCATTTTGATGGGAGCTAAAATGAGTCAATCTCCCCTCAACCCTTTCCGCTATCTCCTTTCTCATTGTGAGACCACTGACAGGCAATCCATTTGCCATAGCCTTTGCTGTTGTGACCATATCAGGAATAATACCGTCCATCTGATAAGCAAACCATTCACCACTTCTCCCAAATCCGCACTGGCATTCATCCAAGATTAATACCGTCCCATATTCATCACACTGCTTTCTTAACTCCTTCAAATACCTTGCAGGTATTTTCGCCATCCCGCCTACACCTATGATCGGTTCTATGATAAAACAGCTTAGTTGATCTCCTACGGTATTAAATAGATGTTTTAACTCTTTGATACAATCCGATACAAATATTTCCTCATCCACTTTCTCTTCTGAATGAATATAAACTGGTGTTTTTACCGAAAATGTTCCATCCACTTTCGGAAGAGACCATTTTCCGGCCATAGTGGATGATTGAGACGCCAATGTAAGTCCATGATATCCTTTATCAACAGACGCTACCCCATTTCTTCCTGTATAAAATTTCGCGTATCTGATCGCCGCCTCATTGGCCTCAGACCCTGTTGACAAGAACAACGTTTTGCTCACATTATATTGGTTGATTTCCGCCATTAATTTAGAGGCTTCAAATATGCCATCGCTTAAAGCAGACGTATTCGAGTGATAGATCTCTGTCATCTGCTCAGTTATCCTATCAATAAACGGTTTATAACTGTGTCCAAAAGTCATACAGAATTGTCCAGCGTTCATGTCCAGATACCGGTTGCCATCTACATCCCACACACAGCTCCCTTTACCGTACGAAAGGATCGGGTCGATATACGGCGTTGCGCCAAACAGATATTCCATCCCCGCTTCCATCATCCGCTTCGATCTATCCAAATGACTCATTTTCTTCCTCCTTAACCTTTACAAGCCCTTTTTCAGCTGATATTTCAGGACAATATCCCAATAACGTTTCCGCTTTGTCTATAGAAGGAATATTATCTTCCCCTTCTTTTATATTTTTTACTTCCAGATCCAGTTTTCTGTTCCAAATACGCTCCATCAGCCTGATCAGGCCCATAACCGTCACCGTATCAGGTCCTGCTATATTAAATACCCCCATTTCTTTATTCACTATGGCCCGGCATACAGCCTGCGCCGCATCGTCAATATATAAATACCTTCTTTTTTCATTTCCTGAAGTAATCAGAGAAAACTGTCTATTTTCCAAAAGGCATTCTTTCAAAATAGGGATTATCCTTACAACAGGTTCATTCGGTCCGTATACCTGTGAAAAGCGGAGTATTGCATACGGAATATCCAATCCTTCTGCCAGGCTTTTCGTATAAAATTCCCCCGCATACTTGGCCAGACCATATGGTGTGGGAGTATCCGGAAATATCTCTTCACCGTAACCTTCCTGTGCGCAATGTCCTATGGCATCTATGCTGCTAATATATATCAGCTGCTTTACGTCCTCTCCAAACGCCTCAAGAAAATTCAGATATGGATCAAGCGTGGCCCTTTTCGCGTCAAATAAAGTTTCTTTCTTCTCCCCCCGCAAAGGAATATTGGCAGCCATATAGACAGCCGCATCATACCTGTTTCCATTCCTCATTTCCTTTAATCCATCCAGATTCCTTAAGTCTCCTTTTAAATAGACAATATTTTTCATTTTTATATAATCGTTGCGGCGGGTAATGGCATAAACTTCGGCATTTAGATATGAGAGTATCTGCAATAACCTTTTTCCTATAAACCCTGTTCCTCCTGCTACTAATATCTTTTTTCCTCCTATGTCAGTCTTTGCTATATCTTTTATCCAACTATAATTCGATAACTTCATATCGTTTTGCATAATATCCTCCAACTGTAACATTTTCGTCAACACAGGAAAGTCCCCTGGCAATATTCAAAGAGTTTTTCACAAGATCATAGCCTGCCAGACATGTATACATCGTTCCTGCTGAAAAACGCGGGTTTACCTCGATCATCTTAAAAGAATCTCCCTCTTTGAAAAACTCCATGTTCACAACTCCGTTTAAATCTAATTTTTCAGCTATATTCTGACATATCTTGTCAAGTCGTTTATCATCTATGATCTTTACTGCTATACCACATCCACTGCTATTTCTCAGTATCTCTAAACGCTGTATTGCTTTGAATGTTTTATGTTTCCGGTTTCTAATTACATCCGCTACAATGATATCTCCCTGGATATAATCCTGAATCACTATTTGTTCATTATCAATTTTATGTTTTATCCTCTCTAATTCCTCTTCAGTGCTTACCTTCATGCATCCCATACTCGCTCTCCCGTTTCTCGGTTTAATAAAAACAGGGAGATTATATTTCGAAACAAGTCCGATATTTTCATATGTCCTGATGTGCAGTTCGGGGAATTCCTCTGCGATCCATCTGCTGAACCTGACTTTATCATGCACTAAAAAAACTGTCTCATTGTCTGCATTACATAAAACAACCCCCGCCTGCATCAGCTCATCCCTATGTCTGCACATGGATGCCACCTCTTCATCTATGGTAGAGTAAAGGTAATCGATATTGTGTTGTCCGCAGAAATCAAGGAGAAACTCATAATATTTTTCCTGGTCCTCCACTGCCGACGGGAATTGATAAAATTCATCCACAAATTTTGCCGTTCCTACTTCATATCTCTGGTATATGTCAGCTCCAATTACGTATATTGGTATCTGAGATTTTAATTTATTCAGCTGTGTCACGATAGCCGTCGCTGACGCGGTTCCAATAGCCGTTACTAAGATTTTCAACTTTTTTGTTCTTTCCATACTGTTCCTCTGACCGTATATATTTTTTCATTCCGGCTTCGATCATCACTCCAATGATATAGCAGCCGCCAAACACAAATAAACTGCAGGCGATCCTTTTCATCCAGATGTTTTGGATATATCCACCCTTTCTTTGGAAAATCGATAAAAACAGCAGATGAAACAGATAAACATATAAGGAATATTTCCCGCCTCTGCTAATCCATTTCCATAGTTTATTCAAAATAATATTTTGAGACGATCGTATCGCCCCATCCAGACTCCATCCAGCCAAAATGATCATACCTGTGTATAGAACAAGAGTAAATCCCGGCGGATTTACGGCTCCAAAATACATAAGCCGCCCGTCGATCTGAAATTGATCTTTTACCATAAATATAACCCAAAGTACCGATAGGGCTATACTGCAAGCACAAACAATACAGCTTAACTTACCCCCCCAGACTAATCTTTTGCAGTATTTTCCAAATATCATTCCCAAAAAGTACACAACCAAATAAGTACCGCCAAATAAATATTTCCCACCTCCATGAACAGGTAATACATACGTATATCGCATCATCAAGGCTGCGAACAAAACGAATACAAATATCTCGAAAAGATAAATCCATTGAAAATATGTTCTCTTTCCAGTCCACTGGATCAGCTTATATAATCCCCTTCCTATCATAACAAGCTGTATATAAAAAACCAAAAAGTAAAACGGAGCGCTTATGTCAAACCGCAGTAAGGACAATATATATGTCTTTAGATCAAACATTCTATATATATACACCACATAAAAGGCTGTTGCTATGGCATAAGGGATCACAATCCGCAGTAATCTCCTCCTCATATCCTCAAGATAAGGTTCGGATACATGTTTGCTGTTGGATCCATACCCAGTCATTCCGCTAAGAAATATAAAGACAGGAACCGAAAAATAAGACGCATATAGGATATAAGGATTGAAATATAAAAAACCGCTTGTATGATCTACATACACTGCCAAACACGCAAATAATTTAAGACAGTCCACCCACACAATCCGCTCACCTGAACTTTCCTTTTCCATGGATCTATTCCCTCTCTTCCAGTATGGCTGAGTTCTTTTGTGTTTTCTTAGAAAAAACATGGTATTTCAGCCATATGATACATTGAAGGAAAAAAATATAGTATGCATATGGGTTTATGATCTTAGGATATAAATACATCTTTAACTGAAAACGGTTAAAGATTCTTTTCCTTTCTTCGATATATGGACTAAAACTATCTTCTTTCTTTTTAGTGGACACACCACTTCCATATCGATAATATATATATGGCTGTCTGCTTATGACTATATCTACATTCTTTTCATATAATAGATAATGCCACATAGGATAATCTTCAATATAATGAAATTCTCTTATGTACTTGACAAACTGCTTCTCTTTTAAATATTTTCCTGGTATAAAAACTCCGGGTGCATGGAAAATATTTTTTATTCCCATTAGTTGTTTTACTTTCCCCTTGCTGTTGGCATATTCTAATAAAGAAAAATTGCGATCTGCAGCATTTATCTGCTTCTTACTAAATGTCCCAAAAGGTATAGTAGGCGTAATCCATAATCTATCTCCTGCATCATCAACGAGTTTAAATATATTTGATGTACCGTATTTATCATCTCCGCCTAAAAATTTATAATTGTCAGTCTCGCATATTCCAATGGCATCCATTAAGTTCTTTACGATCCCTACATTAGTCTCATGTTCAATGATTTTAACAGAACAAAAAAGGGAACGATTCTTCTCTAACCATTTCTTTACAACATGCACAGTACCATCCATTGATGCATCGTCTGCAAAAATATAGTTTATGCATCTATCTTTTCCATATTTTTGTATCAACACTTTTATGCTTTCCAAATGATCAATAATGTATCTTTCATGATCATAAGAAAGCGTTATAAAACTAAATTCCTTTTCCATTCTTTCTCCTTAACAAAACTCCTAAATTAGGAATCAACCCAAACACAACGATGATAATACTGATATTAAGGCATGGATCAAAAAACCCTAGCGTAAAAAAATATATCAAGCCAAAAACGTATCTGATCTTATCCTTTGGAGCTTCTGTATGCCTATATACTTTTCGACTGTATAAAATCAAAAAAATTATGATCACTATGAAACCAAGGAATCCCGAAACCGCCAAGATATCATACCAATCCTGATGACATCCCACTGTAAACTCATTATAATCTGTAAATCCTATCCCTACCCATGGATTCCTCTTTAAACTGCTTATACAAATATCTATTTTTACCTGCCTGTTAGAAAGAGAGGTAGTCTGACCACCATTGTTAAGCAGAGCATTTATTACCGCATTTACTCTGGAAGCAACAAAACCCTGACCAGTATTCAATCTTAAAATAAAATTTAGTATCTGTTTGCTAATGAGAAGGATACATACACTTAAATAGGTCAAAATAATCATATACAGTTTTTTCTTTTTTATAAGAAAATAGGTATAATAAATAACCGCGATCATGATAGCTAAAAACATGGGTGTTGCCAGTTTTGATAATACCAGCAGGGATAGATTCATGCCTGCTGTAAAAACATACAGCCAATCTTTTTTACTCTTTCTCTTCTCTGAAATATACATTATCAGCAACATAACAGCAAAAATAGAATACGCAAATATCTGGTCAAATGAAACTATCCACGGATATTCTCCACCATATAATCCTCTGTATCGTATCGCTAATGGACTTTGCAATTCGTAAGCTATGGAAAAAACACCCGTCACTATACAGCATATACATACTGTATGCATCATAACTCTTTTTTCCCGTTCACTCATATATTGGATCAGGCAGCATACTGAAATGCCAAAAAAAGTATTTAAATATTTTGTACAATGATGTATTGGAGCAAAGTAACCTTTTACAGCGCTGTGTCCGGTTAAATACCTGGCCAAGATCAGAAGCACAAATACAGCAGATATGATTATGTACTTTATATCTACTTTTCTTGTAAAAAAGAAAGAAAAAACTAGCAGCGCCATATCTACCGCAAAATTATTTTGATTTGTCAACAGCCCTAAAAACTGAGTGACGATCAACATAATCAACGGAAAATTGACCTCTGGAACCTGTTGATTTCTTATCTTTGCAATCATTTTATCGTATCCCAATTTTATTCATAATATATTTTTTACTGTATACACGTTCCAACACACTTGAAGATTGATGTATATCATAACCAGCTCTTTTTATTATCTTGCTTGTATCCATACGCTCACTTTCTCTTCTTCGAATACACTGAGCCCATTTTTCAGCGCCTGCAGAGATTGGCAAAAAATATACATCATCGGTAACCTTATGTTCTCTTGACAATGTGTCAGATAAAAACACCGGCAGACCTGCTGTCTGTGCCTCAATCGTCACAATTGACAACCCTTCAAAATACGATGGCAGCACAAAAACATCCATTGCCTGCATTAGATCGCTGACATCCGACCTTCTTCCTAAAAAAAGAACCGCATTATCAATTCCTTTACAAATAGCGTTTTTCTTAACTCGACTCAAATTATCACCATCACCGATCAGCAAAAGTATCACATCTGCATGATGATCCAGCTGTTTCCTCAAAATTTCTAATAAAAAAATTTGATTTTTATTTTCATCAAATCTTCCAACATGTCCTATAACGAAAGTACTCTCACAGATTCCCAGCTGTTCTCTAACTTTCCTTCTTACATCCTGGTCAAAAATAAATTTATCTATTTCTATGGCATTCGGCATGATCCTGAATTTTCTGCTCCGAATCCCTAGTTTTCCAAACAAAGATCTTCCCGCATCTTGGGAACACGCAAATAAGTGCGTTGAAAGTAAAATAACAACAGCTTGCATAAAAGGAGTCATGATCTTGATCAATCGTTTTGTAACATCATTTGACGCAACATTCCCAACGGAGTGTGTACTATGAGAATGTGAAATCCTCATCTTTACCCCTTTTAATGCCGCAATGCTGATGCATACAAATGTTACCACTAAAGAACCTGTATTGATGTGGACTATATGATATTTTTTCCTATCTATTTTTTTCAGCAAATAAAATATAACTCGAAAATATCCCAATAGTCCATCCGGCGGAGCAAGTGATTCTATTTCGCAATCTTTGATCACCTGACTATTCATTTTACTTTTTAGTGAATTACCCTTTAAAAAGAAAAATGAGAATTTTACTTTTTTATGTTCTATATATTTGTAATTCTGATATAAATAATTCTCAACACCGCCATATTCACAACCGCCAATCGCAATTTGAAGTACCTGTATTGGATATATCATATCAATTACAACCTTCATTATTCCATCCATAAGATTCCATTGTTCTTTTTACACCTTCATGGATATCAAATTGCGCTTTCCATCCGATAGATTCGATTTTCTCTGAATTTAAAGCAGATATCGACATTGGATTATATCCCTTCCTTTCACTTTCTGTTGGAGGTTTGAAAAGGATATTCCGGCCGCTGATCTTAGCAAATTCCTCAGCCACCCCTTTGATCGATATGATCGAATCTTTATTTGAGATATTATATGCATTTTGGGATTTTCCATTAACAAGCACTGCCAAAATCGCTGAAGCGCAATCTAAAGAATAGCAATAAGATCTACGCTGAAGTCCTGCGCTCTTCATAACTATGTCTTCGTGAGCAATCGCAGTCCTTGTAAACTGAGCAACAGCTCGATCATCTCCATCCGTGATCTGCGGACCATATATATGTCCTGGCCGAACGATCACCGTATCTATTCCATATTCATCTGTAAATGCGCTGCATAATGTCTCACCTGCTCTTTTGCCATTTGGATAACATGAACGCGGTTTTAATATATCAACATATCCATAATCTTTCTCACTATAAAGATTTTCCACATCCCTGCTTCCGTACACTTCACTTGATGATACATATAAAACTCTTTTACATAAATTTCTTTTTGCGCACTCCAAAATTGTATGTAATCCATATATATTAACAAGCAGGGTTTCAACTGGGAATTGCGCATAAGCTTTGGGATTCGAATATCCGGCACAATGTATTATGTAATCCGCCTGAATGTCTATCTTTTCATTGCTCATTCCATCAAATTTGCAGAATTTATAATCATGACCATATTTATATATATAAAACCGAGATCTTATCCGATCTAAATTCCGTCCTGCCAAAAATATGGAAATGTTGTAGTTCTTTTTACTATTAAGATAAAATAGTATATCTGAAACAGCAGAACCTATTAACCCAGAAGCTCCTGTAACTAAAATCACTTTTTCTTTTAATTCTTCTACCTTTGGAATACAACCTATAACTCTTTCAATGTCATTTTCATATTTAATATCATACTCCATGGTCTGTTCTCCTATTTTAACCAATTATCTTTTTTCGCCATCAGTAACGCTTTGAACATTTCTATATCATCCTTTGTCGTCAGCTTTATATTTTTTTCAGAACCTGCCGCAAAGTACAACCTTTCTCCAAGTTCAACCATCATTGTATTTGTATACGAGGAACCATAAATCCCAATTTCTTTAGAAAACGCTTCATGATACGCATTTATTAATTTCCCAAAATAGTATGCCTGTGGAGTCGTAACTTTTCTTAATATTTCCCTTGGAATATATTTAAGTGTAGATATTTCATCGTCAATAACAAATATTTGATCACTATATGGGATTGATGTAACTGCGTTTCCATATTGTTTACATTTAACAATGACATCTGATAATACCATTTCGTCAACCATAGGCCGAATCCCATCATGGATTATAATGATGTCATCATCTTTACATTTATTTTCAAGATTATAAACACCATTACGTATAGACTCCTGCCCTGTAGTTCCACCTGAAACAATCCATTTTAATTTCGTTATATTAAATTGTCTTGCATACGCTTTAAGCACATCATGCCATCCATCAATGCATACAACTTCGATCGCGTCTATTTGTGGATGTTTTTGAAACCCTTCTAATGTGTAAATGATAACAGGTTTATCAAATACATTGATAAATTGCTTTGGAATATCCTGTCCCATTCTATGCCCTGTTCCTCCAGCAATGATAATCGCTATATTCATGTTATTTTCTCCTATTATTGCTTCTCTTTCTTAATACAATAATACCTTCCTTTATATGCTCTATAACTATTATTCATATCAATAAACACCGTATCATGTTTAGCAACTCTTTCACTTACCGGAGGAAACTTCATATAATCTCCCCAAATTAATTTTAAATATCTATCGTACCCGGTCATAACCGGAATCTGATGTCCTTCAAATTCTTTATATACAATATTATCAAAATCAACTTTTGGATGCCTTAATATCATTCCTCTTAAAGAACCGATCAACTCAGTAACTTGATTGCAGTCTTCCCATTTATATTTGGTCATACGTTTTTCTGCTTTTTTCCATATGTAGTATCGCAGTTTCTTTGAGGGAATCAATTTATAAATAATCTTTGCTAAAAGTTTAAGTATCCATCCCTTATTATTGGGTATTCGCTGCGCGTTAAAAAGAGCAAATATCATTGCATCTGCTATCTGAATTATCCTAGTGATTTTTCCTTTTGGACATCCATCGATAGGCATGATCTCAAGAGCTAATCCATGGCAGATATCATCATTTATACTGTGTCGGTTTATAAAAGTTGTATAATTATCGCGAATCGACGCACCAGCATCATGATAAACTTTTGTCTTTGTTGTTCTGCAATAAGAATAATGTTTTGTATCCGCATAAGCTTTCCATATTGTCGGAAGCCTTTCGTAATCTGGCCTTGGCATAAACAAATCGATATCATCGTCCCATGGTATAAAGCCTTTATGTCTTATTGCGCCTATCAATGCGCCTCCGCATAAATAAAATCTCAAATTATGTTCTGAGCATATTTTTTGAAAATAAAGGAGCATTTCCAGTTCTTTGCCTTGTATACTCTTCAAATCGTCTTTTCTCATTAATCAAATATCCCCTTCAGACTCAATACCGCCTTTACCGTTTTCACCATAACCCATAGCTCTCTCAAAAATCCAAATTCCCTGATCGCATAAAGATTATATTTCATCTTCTCTGGAAGAATCTTTTCTACATAAACCGCATCTACATTCTGCACCCCATCCAGAATCTCTGCTTCATCTTTAAATTTGATACTGGCCTCACTTGTGACACCCGCTGGAAGCAACAGTGTTGCCATCATTTCTTCGGAATATCTCCTGACAAAGCATGGTACTTCCGGCCTCGCGCCACAAAAACTCATATCTCCCAGAATAATATTAAAAAGCTGGGGCAGTTCATCCAAACGGTATTTTCTCAGCAAGCTCCCTATTTTTGTTATCCGCTTATCATGACCCACCGTCACCTGTGATCCTAATCCTTCCCCATCTTTTACCATAGTCCGAAACTTTAAAATTTTAAACTTTCTCCCGTACTGAGTTATCCTCTCCTGTGTGAACAATATCCCACCTTTTGAATCCGCCATTATCCCCACACTGATAGCTGCCATAACTGGCAATAAAGCCACAGCCAATACCACAGAAATTGTAAAATCAAAAGTTCTTTTCACCATCAGACTCAGCCGTCTCTTTTTTAATATATCGTAATACGGTCGCACTGCATCGGTTCTCATATACTCAGGAAGCCTATCCCATTTTTTCAGCACACAATCACACTCCTTATGGTAAATAGAAATTTAACTCATACATATTTTCTGACAATCCTGGAATAATTTTTGATCACGTATTCCACCTCTTCATCTGTCAGTTTTGTATGTAATGGCAATGTGATCTCATTTGCAAAACTTTTATAGGCATTCGGATAATCTTTAATATCAAATCCCAGATTTTTATATGCAGTCATCATAGGCAGTGGCTTATAATGTACATTTACTGCTATCCCCGCTTCTGCCATCTCTTCAATGATCTTCTGCCTCTGTTCCTCTGATATCCCGGGTATCCTGGTTATGTACAAGTGTCCTGACGACTGACGCTGCTGATTGTAATGATCCAGTACCTCGATACCTGACGGCTTAAAAGCTTCGTCATACCTTTTAATGATCTCTTTTCGCCTTTCCAGAATCTTCTCATACCGGCTTAACTGCGCTAGACCCATTCCTGCCATAATATCTGTCATATTACATTTATACCAAAGCCCCACAATATCATATTCCCAGGCCCCGGGACGCATTTTCGAGAACGCATCTTTTGACTGCCCATGGAGGGAATAAAGCTGAAGCTGATGGTATATCTCTTCATTGTCGATCCCTGATATCGTTTTCCATGTAAGGGCCCCACCCTCAGCCGTTGTCAGATTTTTTACCGCATGAAAGCTGAAACTGGACCAATCCGCTATGCTTCCCGTTTTCCGTCCATGCCAGGTTGCTCCCAATGAATGGGCGGCATCCGCGCATACCGCAATCCTTCCCATGGCTTTCTGAATCTTATTAGCAGGCATAAACAAGTTCTTTTTATTTTCTACAATAGTGAAAATCTTCTCATAATCACAAGGAATCCCCCCCAGATCAACAGGTATAATGGCTTTCGTCCTCTCTGTGACTGCCATCTCCAATTTGTTGTAATCCATTTCAAGACAGTTATCCTGGGCATCGATCAATACCAGACTCGCTCCCACATGATTCACAACAGATGCTGACGCCGTATAGGTATAGGCCGGAACGATAACCTCATCTCCCACTCCGATCCCCAAAACCCGAAGAGCCATCTCTGCACAAGCAGTTTGAGAATTAAGGCACACAGCCCTGTCCGCGTCACAAAAATCCGCTATCTGGTATTCAAATTCTTTGGTCTTTGGGCCAGTGGTGATCCAGCCGGAGAGGATTGCTTCTTTTACTTCCCTAAGCTCTAGTAGTCTGTCCTTAAAATGCTTGTGTGTATAATTGACGTATAGTATAATGGTTGTATCAATATTATTCAGGAGTACACAACCATGGGCAGAAATAAAAAATACGGCAATATAACATTAACAGACGAAGACAGGGTTGTTTTGGAGAAACTTTCCAAGTCACAAACAGGTGAATACCGTAAAGTGCAGCGGGCAAAAATCCTGCTTATGAGCGCCAGCGGCATGCTCAACTGTGAGATTGCAACAGCTATTGGGGTACATCCCAATACGGTGGCTTCCATTGTTACAAAATACATTGCGGCTGGAAAAGACTATGCCCTGAATGATGCTTCCCGTTCCGGCAAACCGAACACAATAAGCGATGAGGAAAAATGCTGGGTTACCAGTATTGCCTGTATAAAACCAAACGAACTTGGTTATGCGCAGGAACTCTGGACATATAGAAAGCTCCGTGACCATATCCGCACCAACTGCGAAGACGCGGGATATCCTGGCCTTGCCAAAATATCAGCCAATACCATCTACAGTATCCTGGCCAGTAATGAGATCAAGCCGAATAAGATCAATTATTATCTTGTCCGCAAGGATCCTGATTTCGAGGCGAAGATGCATGACGTACTGGTTGTCTACAAGCAGGTAGAGATGTGCTTTGATGAGGAAGGCAGTCTTACCATTGATATGGATGCCCCCAAAACAGTTACCTTATCTTATGATGAGAAACCGGGGATCCAGGCGCTGAAGAATATTGCGCAGGATCTTCCGCCTACGCAAAAGCATGGCACAGTAGGCCGTGACTATGAGTACAAACGCCTTGGTACAGTTTCACTGCTTGCAGGGATCGACCTGCTTACGGGAAAGATCATTCCCCGAGTCAGCGATACCCATAAAAGTTCTGACTTTATCGAGTGGCTGAAAGAAGTAGACAGAATGTATCCGGAACACGATACCATCCGTCTTATTCTTGATAACCATTCTGCACATACATCCAGGGAAACGAGGGCATTCCTTGAAACACGTCCCGGGCGTTTTGTGTTTGTTTTCACACCAACGCATGGCTCATGGCTAAACCTTATAGAAAGTTTTTTCGGCAAGATGGCGCGTCAGTGCCTGCATGGAATCCGTGTGGAAAGCAAGCAGGAACTTATCGACCGGATATATAGGTATTGTGATGAGATCAATGAGGCGCCAGTAGTTTATCATTGGACGTACAAGACCGATGAGATTACCGCAGAAGATATCGCAGAGGCTGACATTGATCCAGAGCTCAAGTACATATGATAATATTT
The DNA here is from genome assembly GCA_910575585.1 of Clostridiaceae bacterium. Taxonomy (GTDB): domain Bacteria; phylum Bacillota; class Clostridia; order Lachnospirales; family Lachnospiraceae; genus UBA3402. The sequence goes on along the minus strand of CAJTGF010000004.1, from coordinate 169,538 downwards.
ACACAAATATTTCAAGGACAGACTACTAGAAGGGTCATATGAAATCATCAGCGATTAATCAAAAAGCAAAGGAGGTTTTCGTTATGGCGCTACCACAAAAACAATTCTATACCGCAGAAGACTATTGGAATCTTCCGGAAGATGTAAGAGCGGAGTTAATCAACGGGCAGATTTATAACATGGCTCCTCCCAGTCGCCTGCATCAGGAGCTAGTATCGCAATTTACAAAAATCATAGGAAATTACATTGACTCCCATAAAGGCGGCTGTAAAGTCTATCCGGCCCCATTTGCAGTAAATCTGGATGCGAATGATAAGGATTGGGTGGAGCCTGATATTAGCGTCATATGTGACCCTAATAAACTGACAGATCGGGGATGCTCTGGGGCTCCTGACTGGATTATAGAGATTATCTCTCCAAGTGACCCTGGGCGTGACCTTATATATAAGCTAAACCTATATGCCAAGGCAGGAGTAAGGGAATACTGGATCGTGGATCCAAGAAATAAAAATATTTTAGTCTACTACCTGGAGCAACAGGATTTTGGTGTACAGGCATATTCATTTCAGGATAAAATAAAGGTCAACATATACGATGATTTCTGGATTGACTTTCAGAACTTAGACTTATGAATATTCTCTTAGCCCGAACTACCCGCCTCTTACAGCTGATGGAGACAGGATTATCGTATTAGGAAAAGTATTGGGGAAAGCGGAGGAAAATTGAAAATAAAAGGAGGATAAAAAGATGTTAGAGAAAAAAGATTTAGAAATGATAGCCGAAGTTGTAAGTGAAACCGTAAAAGAAGTAAACAAACCCATATACGAAAGACTTGACAACGTGGATGCAAGGCTTGATAAGATGGAGTCCAGGCTTGATCGGGTAGAAAGAAAAGTAACCGACATCCAAATGACCCTTGAAAATGAGACTAACAAAAATATCCAGATTATCGCAGAAGGCCATCTTGACCTCTCCCGGAAGTTGGATGACGCTCTGAAAGTGGAGAATGAAAAGGAAATGCTGCTGATCCGGGTGAACCGCTTGGAGAATGAGGTTCGAAGGCTTAAGGATAAAATTGAGGGGATTGCATAAAGTAATATTTTGAATACCTGCACCATGACAATATAATATGCTTACCTGGGCAGCCGGGGGACGTGTTCTCACCCGTTCCGAGTCTTGCGGAAAGGGGTGATTATTACGAGTACATATGAGGAATTCATGGTTATACTGACAATCGGTCTTTTGATTGTTGGAATTCTGAATCTGAAAAATAAAAAATAGCCGTCCTGCCCTGGTAAGCTAACGACTATTTTTAGTCCTTAAGTTTCGCCGGGACGGGTAGTGTACGCCTACTTTCCGGCTGTCTTGTTAAGCATATTATATTCCAATCCAAATTATTTGTCAATTTAAAAAACCGCCCGATGCTACCAACACCGAACGGTTTTAGATATACCGAAGATGGCACATCATTCGCAAAATTATTGTACCATCTTCGGGGCAGCCTTGCAAGCGGAAAATCCGCTGGCTGTTATTTTATACCCAAAAAGGAGGTACAACTTATGGCAAGAAAGAAAAAGAACGCTCTGCCATCAGGCAACATCCGCATCCAGGTCTATGACTACACGGATGAAGATGGCAAAAAGCATTACAAATCCTTTACAGCTCCCACCAAAAAAGAAGCCCAGGACATGGCCAGACGATGGAAAAACGAAAAGGCAGAAGAAAAACCCATGCGCATAACCCTCTACGAGGCCACAGAGCGGTACATAGCCGTTAAGTCGGGGGTTTTATCACCCAGCACCATAAGAGGCTATAAACAGGTGCAGGAATGTTATATGAAAGACATAGGACGGCTATATCTGGATGAATTAGCAAGCACTAATGTACAGATATGGATAAGCGATATGTCAAGAAAGCTGTCCCCTAAAACAGTACACAACGCCTATGGTCTCTTTTCGGCGACAATAGACATGTTTATCCCTGATCTCCATCTGAAAGTTACCTTGCCGGAGAAAAAACGGCCTGAACTCTATTGCCCGTCTGATGACGACATTAAAAAGCTTTTGGAACTGATTGAGGGGACTGATCTGGAGATTGCCGTATTGCTGGCAGCTTTTGGTCCTATGCGCCGCGGTGAGATATGCGCCTTAGAAGCATCGGATATCAAGGGCAATAAAATTTCCGTATCCAAAAGCATGGTCTTGGGACCGGATCGTGAGTATATCGTCAAACAGCCAAAGACCTATGGTTCCTATCGTGTGATTGAATATCCGGATTTTGTTATCAATAAAATAAAAGGAAAAACAGGGCGGATCATCTCCATAAATCCGGATGCGTTAAGCAACCGCTTTAAAAGAGCTCTGGCCAGATCTGGACTGCGGCATTTTAGATTCCATGATCTTAGACATTACGCAGCGTCCATCATGCATGCCATAGGAGTTCCAGACCAGTACATCATGCAGAGAGGAGGATGGATTTCTGATAACATCATGAAATCTGTATATCGTAATGCCATTGATATCGAAGCCGTTAGGCAGAATAAAAAAATCAATGGACATTTCCAGAAACTCACTGGAAATATCGTGTGATATTCGTGTGATACTTGTGTGATATTCGTGTGATACTTGTGTGATATTTTGTACTTTTCAGACGTTATATGCATCATTTCAACCATGATATTCATAACGCAAAAAATCCCCGGAAACACGGTATTTATCGAATAAAACCGCAATTTCCGGGGAATTTTCCAAAGAGCTGATGACGGGACTCGGACCCGTGACCTCCTCACTACCAATGAGGTGCGCTACCACCTGTGCCACATCAGCGTCTTTCCTGAAGCTCAAAGCCATGCTTAAGCCTTAGATATATTATCACACCAATCGCCTTTTGTCAACAGAAAAATCACTATTCCTAAAATATTTTTCCGCCCCATTACCACCCATACAGCAAAACCCCCATCCCCGCTGCCAAAACCATCACCATAACCGGCGACACCCTTTTCTTTTTGCGCCCTGCCGCCAAAACGCCCCACAGCACAACCACAATGACCACAGCTCTCACATCCATAGGAAACCGTCCCATTCCCCCGCCTAAAACGCACCCTTTAATGGTCATATAACCCCCTGTAGCCAGGATAATCCCGGCCATACAGGGCTTCACTGCCTCCAAAACAGCCTTCACCCAGGGATTTTGGATCACAGTCCTCATAACCGCCGTGATCAGGAGGATCAGCACAAACGAAGGCAGCACCACAGCCACGGTGGCCACGGCAGCGCCACACACCCCCGCCTGGATGCTTCCCACATACGTGGCAAGGTTCACCATAATAGGACCCGGCGTGCTTTCACTGACAGCGATCATGCAGGCCAGCGCCTCGTCATCCATCCAGCCATGGCTCAAAACCATATCACGTATAAGGGGAATGGCCCCATAAGCCCCTCCAAAGGCAAAACATCCCACGCGGAAAAATCCCAAAAACAACTCCCAGATAGTCCCCGCCATCGATTACCTCTCCCTCCTGACACCGGATGCCGCCAGGCCAAACACCCCGGCCCCCGCCATAATAACCACAGCCGACACACGCCGGGAACACACATTGGCCAGAAGCATCACCCCAAAGGACACCGCCATGATCAGCCTGGAAACCGCAGTCCCCGGCATCTTTCTCATCATCCTCACCGCCGCGTCCGCGATGAGAAGCCCCACCCCAATCCGGATCCCCCGAAACGCGTTGGCTATCCATCGTATCCCAATGAACCGATCCAGAAACAGGGAGACGGCAAATATAATGCAAAAAGACGGCAGGATCACACCAACGGTAGCTGCCGCCGCTCCCAGGATCCCGGCCTGCCTGTACCCCACAAACGTGGCGCAGTTAATGGCGATAGGACCCGGCGTGGCCTCTGCGATGACCGTTATATCCATCATCTCCTCATGGCTGATCCACTGCTTTTTGGCTACACAGGCGTCCTCCATAACAGGAAGCATGGCGTATCCTCCCCCAAAGGTAAATACGCCAATCTTCATAAATGTGAAAAACAATTCCCAGATACGCAAAATCCTGCCTGCCTTCCCAACTTCCACCCTCTAAGCCTCCGCCTTCCCCTGCTTGTCCATCTTCCTAAAAATCCCCAGACAGATGGCCAAAGCCAGGACGATGGAAATAAAATCCGCCACTGGCTGGGCATAGATCACCCCGTCCAGCCCGAAGATCCCGTTGAGGATGTACACGGCCGGGATAAACACCAGCCCCTGCCTGCATATGGTCAGCACCAGAGAGGGAACGGCCTTTCCCATGCCCTGAATGGTATTGATGCACAAAAACAAGATCCCCAGCGCTGGCCCCGAGATCTGCAGGGCGATCACCATCTGGATGCCATAGGCAACAACCTGGCTGTCATCAATAAACGCCCGGATGATGGTCTGTCTCGCCGCCACCATCAGGATGGTCAAAAGCGTGCCCATGACCACGGCGCAGATCCCCGTAAACCGGAACACCTGCATAAGGCGTTTTTTGTTCCTGGCCCCGTAATTGTAGCCGATGAGAGGCTGTATCCCCGAACACAGCCCGATCTGCAGCAGCACCAGCAGCATGTTGGCTTTCATGGCCACTCCCATGGCAGCCACAGGTGTGTCCCCGTAGCTGATAAGCACCTGATTCAGCACAATATTGGCGCAGCTCATAAGGATGTTGTTAAGGGATGCCGGGATCCCGATTGCCATGACTCCGGACGCGATCCGCTCCCCGGCCTTAAAATCCCCAAGCCGGATGGACAGGCTAGACTTTTTCCTCAAAAAGTACGCCAGGTAAAATCCGCTGGCCGCCATATTTCCGATGACCGTGGCCACCGCCGCTCCTACCACGCCCCAGCCAAGGCCCAGGATCATAATAGGGTCCAGGACAATGTTGGTCACCGTACCGATCATATTGCCGATCATAGACTCCTTGGCCGCCCCTTCTCCCCTCAAAATATTGCCGAACGCCGTTCCGAACATAATAAAAGGACCGCCGAAGGCAATGTAGGTCAGATAATCCCTGGCATATCCCACAGTATTCTCACTGGCCCCAATAAGCTTTAAGATCCCGTCCATGCCCACCAGGAACAAAAGGGCCATAACGATCCCCAGCCCCAGGGAACCGTAACAGCAGAACGAAGAAATATTCTTAGCCCTCTCCGCCTTCTTCTCCCCCAAAGCCCTGGAGATGGCCGAGCTGCCTCCGATGCCGAAGAGATTGCCCAGAGCCATAAATACCATAAACACCGGCGTTGCCAGGGAAACCGCCGCCACCTGCATCGGGTCCCCGGTCTGCCCGATAAAAAATGTATCCGCCATATTATAAATGACCACCACCAGCATGGATATCATAGTGGGGACAGCCATGACTGCCACGGCCTTTGACACCGGGGCATTTTCAAATAATTCTCTGTTATCTTTCATCACGATTCCTCCTTGTACACTTTGTTGCTCCACACGCCGCTTTGTTTTGCCTGTCAGGCCGCCAAAATCTGTTTCTCGCATCCTTTAGCTTCGTTCGCATACTGACAATATTTCCATAAAGAACGCCAACCCTGCTGCTTTTCGTTGGCGTCTTGATCCCCGCGTATAGGCCGGTTCATGAAATATTCTGTTCAAACTTCCTGATCATGCGCAGAAACTCTCCCAGCTGCGCGTCTGTCATGCCGTCATTTAACATGGCCTCAAACCGCCTAAGACGGTCCCTCATCCGCTCATGGGCCTTAGCGCCCTTTGGGGTGGCCACAATCCGCTTCATCCTGGCGTCCTGGGGTACCGGAAGCCGCTTGATATAGCCGTTATTCTCCATCAGCGTCAGCATATGGCTGGCCGTAGAGCGGCGGATGGAAAACTTCTCCTCAATGTCCCTCTGGACCGTCTCTTCCTCCCCGCGGCCCATAAGAAACTCCAGCACCCAAAGCTGGTAAGCCGTCAGCGTGTCCTCCTCTTCCGCCACCATCTGATTGATCTTCCGCTGGATCAGATTGGACAGCGTGCGAATCTCAAACCCTATACGCTCATTCCCCATACAAACGCATCCCTTTCCCGCCGGATTTGTAAAATGTAAGCATGCTAACATTCTACCTTCAAATATACGCTCCGTCAAGGCGGCATTCTGCCAAAAAATACCGCCCTGATGGAACGCATCCTGCACACAATGACCATTTTACATTCCGGATAATGCCAAAACCTGGCCGTCACTGCGCTTTCCACGCCTTGATCTGCTCCAGCTTTCTTGCTATCTCCCCCTCCGCTCCTGCGCTTGTGGGACGATAGTACGCCTTTCCCGCCAGACTGTCCGGCAGACACTGCATCTTAGCCACCTTCTCCTCTGTGTCATGGGCATACACATACCCCTCCCCGTAGTGCAGTTCCCCCATAAGACCGGTGACCGCATTGCGGATCACAAGGGGGACCGGCTCCGCCAGCATGGTTTCCGCGTCTGTTTTTGCCCTCTCATAGGCTTTATAAGCGGAGTTGGATTTGGGAGCCATGGACAAATAGATGACCGTGTGGCTTAAATGCACGTTGCACTCCGGCATCCCCAGAAAATGGCATGCCTGGTACGCCGCCACCGCCACCTGCAGGGCCTGGCTGTCCGCCAGCCCGATATCCTCGCTGGCATACCGCACCAGACGCCTGGCCACGTACAGCGGGTCCTCCCCTGCCTCCAGCATCCGCGCCAGCCAGTACACCGCCGCGTCCGGGTCGGAATTTCTCATGGACTTGTGGAGGGCGGAGATCAGATTGTAATGCTCCTCCCCCTTTTTGTCATACAAAAGGCTTTTCTTCCACACACACTGCTGCAGCACTTCCCTGGTGATGATGGTCTTCTCCGCAGTCACTTCCCCGTTGGTCACCGCCATCTCCAGCACATTAAGGGCCATCCTGGCATCCCCGTTGGCAAACCGGGCGATCATGTCCACCATGTCGTCGGATATGTCGATATTCAGATACCCGAACCCCTTCTCATGGTCCAAAGTCCGTTTAAGGAGTTTTGTCAGGTCCTCCACGGACAGGGCCTGCAGCACAAACACCCGGCACCGGGACAAAAGAGCGCCGTTGACCTCAAAGGACGGATTCTCCGTGGTGGCGCCGATAAGGATGATGCTTCCTTTTTCCACATAGGGCAGAAAAGCATCCTGCTGAGCCTTATTAAAGCGGTGGATCTCATCCACAAACACCACGGTCTTGACTCCCATCCTCCGGTCGGATTCCGCCTGGGCCATAACTTCTTTGATCTCCTTGATCCCGCTGGTGACCGCGCTGAAATTAATAAACCTGGCATGGGTCTTATGGGCAATGATCCCCGCAAGCGTGGTCTTCCCCACCCCCGGCGGCCCCCAGAAGATCATAGACGGTATCTGGTCATTCTCTATGAGCCGACGCAGCACGTTCCCCTTTCCCAGCAGATGCTCCTGGCCCGCAAACTCCTCCAAAGTCTCCGGCCTTACTCTGCTGGCCAAAGGATGATACGTCTCCTGACTGTCAAACAGCGATAACTGCTCCATAGACATAAAACGTTCCTCCTTGTCTTTGCCATGTACTCTCGGAATCTCCTCTCCGCCTGCCTTTGTGGCTGATATTCCGGCTGCCGGCTGAACGGGATTAAAACCGCATTTTCTCCTCCAGATACCCTTTAAGCTCCGCAATAGGCACCCGCACCTGATCCATGGTATCCCTGTCGCGGACCGTCACCGCATGATCCTCTTCCGAATCAAAATCATAGGTCACGCAAAAAGGCGTTCCAATCTCATCCTGTCTTCTGTACCGCTTCCCGATATTGCCCCTGTCGTCAAACTCACAGTTAAAATATTTGCTAAGTTCCCCGTAGATCTTCTCCGCGCCCTCATTAAGTTTCTTTGACAGCGGCAGAACGCCAACTTTCACCGGAGCGATAGCCGGATGGAAATGAAGAACCGTCCGCACATCTCCCTCCCCGATCTCCTCCTCGTCATAGGCGGCGCACAGGAAGGCCAGGGTCACCCGGTCAGCGCCGAGAGACGGCTCGATCACATAAGGAATATATTTCTCTTTCTTCTCATCATCAAAATAAGCCATATCCTGTCCCGAGGTATTCTGGTGCTGGGTCAGATCATAGTCGGTCCTGTCGGCAATGCCCCACAGCTCGCCCCAGCCAAAGGGGAACAAAAACTCAATATCCGTAGTAGCCTTGCTGTAGAAGCACAGTTCCTCCGGGGAATGGTCCCTGGCGCGCATCTCCTCGTCCTTCATGCCCAGGCCCTTCAGCCAGTTGATGCAGAACTCTTTCCAGTAAGCAAACCACTCCAGATCCGTTCCCGGCGCGCAGAAGAACTCCAGCTCCATCTGCTCAAACTCCCTGGTACGGAACGTAAAGTTGCCCGGCGTGATCTCATTTCTAAAGGACTTGCCGATCTGCCCGATGCCGAAGGGGATCTTCTTCCTGGAAGTCCTCTGGACATTCTTAAAGTTGACAAAAATGCCCTGAGCCGTCTCCGGTCTTAAATACACCGTATTCTTGGCATCCTCCGTCACGCCCTGGAAGGTCTTGAACATCAGATTAAACTGGCGGATATCCGTAAAATCATGCTTTTTACAGCTGGGACAGCAGATATTCTTCTCCTCAATATATGCCTTCATCTCCTCCTGGGACCAGGCGTCCACACTTCCCTCTATGGTGATGTGGTTCTCCTCCATATAATCCTCGATCAGCTTGTCGGCCCGGAAACGCTCCTTGCATGCCTTGCAGTCCATCAGCGGGTCGGAAAACCCGCCCAGATGCCCCGATGCCACCCAGGTCTGGGAGTTCATCAGGATGGCGCAGTCCACGCCCACATTGTAGGGGCTCTCCTGGACGAACTTCTGCCACCATGCCTTCTTCACGTTGTTCTTAAGCTCCACGCCCAGGTTGCCGTAATCCCAGGTATTGGCCAGGCCCCCGTAAATCTCAGAACCCGGATACACAAATCCTCTGGACTTTGCCAATGCCACAATCTTTTCCATGGTCTTTTCCATTTTATCATCCTGCCTTTATTCTTTATTTTGATCCGGCCTGCGTACCTCTCGCCGCGGCCTGGCCGCATGGCTGACACAACAGCGCCGCGATATCATTATTTTATAGATCCTGCCCTCATCGGAACACGATATAGGCCGTTCCGCCTGTCACCTGCGCCGTATACTCATCCCTTAGCTCCACGGCTCCGCTGTAATAGAGGATCCGCCCCTCGGTCTGAATGGTCACCGTTCCCTCTGCCACCACCATGGGAAGGTCCTTTCTCTTCATCACCGTCTCCAGGGATGCCACCTCTTTCTTCCTGGCGTCCGTCCAGGTTCCCCCATCCTCCCCGTCAATGCCTGCGGAGTTGGTGGTCACCAAAAGGCTCTCTGGATGGTTCTTCGCATCCTGGCTCATGTCCGTAAACCGGCACAGATCCTCCGGCCCCGCGTACTGGTACACGATGGATGCCTTCCCCTGGGCAACCGTACACTCCGCGACCGAAACCGGCTGACTGTCAGCCCCCGAGGCAAATTCCCCGTTATATTCCGACAGCTCCGCCTCTGCCATAGCCCTTAACTCCTGTGCGCTGTAACCTGTATCCGACGGGTCATACTCCTCTATAATGGCCGTATACAGCCCCCCGTCTCTTGACACATAAATGGCGTTCTGGTTTGGGGGAAACGCGCTGGTTTTCGGCGAACACCCTGCCGCCGTCATCCAAAGCCCCAAGGCCAATGCCCACGCCGCTGCCTTTTTCATAATCTTCCTCCTGCCTGCTGCTATCCTGGACAGTATAACCTTTTTCAGGCTTCTTTTCAATACCTTTTTGACTTTCCGCGTCTCATATCCGACGCGGCAGACCATATCCGTCCCATCTTTCACCTTACGCCCTTCTCCCCGGCCGTCAGCGCCTTCAAAATACCCAGCGAGCAAAACTCCCTGTCTATGTAGCATTCCTTATTTCGGTCCACGCACCGCCCAAACTCTTCCAGCACCTCATCAGTCACCACAAAGGTATACAGCTTTTCCATCGGCGACGCCACCACATACTCCCAGGTATACCCTGCCGAATCGCTGACCGCCACAGGCGGCTTCTGGGTATACTCCCCGTTGACCACCATGGCCTTTAGCTCAAACACCCGCCGCACCAGCTCGTTGGGGATCCTGGGCTTTAAAAGAGCTCGAAGAGACTGATAGACCAAAAGGAGCATCCCGCTGCCGTCCACATTTTCCCTGGTGTAATAATCCGCCATCTCCAGAAAATACTGCCCATAGCAGGCCCCCTCCATGTCCCCGGCCAGTTCCTCAAAATACCTGCCGATGTCCGCCGACTGCAGGGTATAGGAATCCCTTCCCTCATAGAGCTTGAACTTTCCGAAGGCAAACGGACGGGACGGCCCCATAAGGCTGCTTCCCGGCCGTTTGGCCCCTCTGGCAAAAACCGTGATCTTCCCCCGCTCCCAGGTCAGTATCACCATCCTTCTGTCGTACTCTCCCACAGAAGAAACTTTGATCACCATGCCGGTCATCTCCAAAATCTCTCTCATCAGATCCCCCTATCTCATCTTCCGCTTTCCTATCATCATATCACCTGCGCCCTCATTGCGCAAGGCATCCCCCATCTCCCGGCCATAAACAGGTTGAAAAATAATGGCAAACAAGCTATTATGTAATGAAAAGACGCACATAAAGTTATGTGCATATGGCGGAAAATCTGCCAATCTGCCAATCTGCCAATCTGCCACATAGGCAGGCGCAAGAGAGATTCTGAAAGCACATCATAAAAAGGAGTGATATTTTATGGCCCAGTCAAAAACAAACCAGGACATGGGGAGCGGCAGCATCCCCAAACTTATGCTGAACCTGGCCATACCGGCGGTGGTGGCCCAGCTGATCAACATGCTGTACAACATTGTGGACCGGATCTACATCGGCCACATCCCTGAAGCCGGCGCCTCTGCCCTCACGGGAGTGGGGCTGTTTCTGCCGATCTTAATGATGATAAACGCCTTTGCCATGCTGGCCGGTTCCGGCGGAGCGCCCAGGGCCGCCATTGCCATGGGAAAGAACGACCAGGCAAGCGCCCAGAAGATCCTTGGCAACTGTTTCTGCGTGCTCATGATATTCGCCGCGGCTCTGACTGTTGTATTTTATGTGTTTGCCCCCCAGCTCTTAAGGCTTTTCGGCGCCAGCGACGTGACCCTGCCTTACGCCCTGTCCTATGCCCGCATCTATATCCTGGGGATCGTTTTTGTGATGATCGTCATGGGGATGAACCCGTTTATCACCACCCAGGGCTTTGCCAAATTCAGCATGATCACCACGGTCATGGGCGCTGTTTGCAACATCATCCTGGACCCCATACTCATATTCGGATTTGAAATGGGCGTTCAGGGAGCCGCCATTGCCACGGTGATCAGCCAGGCAGTCAGCGCCGTGTGGGTGCTTCTGTTCCTGCGGGGACCAAAGACCATGCTGCGCCTTACGCTGCCTGACCTAAAGCTGGAACCCGGGATCATCCTGCCCTGTCTGGCCCTGGGGATCTCCACATTTGTCATGCTAAGCACCGAAAGCCTTTTAAATATCAGTTTTAACAGCAGCCTGTCACGCTTTGGCGGCGACACGGCCGTGGGAGCCATGACCATCATCTCCTCCTGCAGCCAGCTGGTAACCCTGCCCCTCCAGGGAATATGCCAGGGCGGTCAGCCCATTATGAGCTACAACTTCGGAGCCGGCAAAAAAGAGCGGGTTAAACAGACATTCTACTGCCAGTTTGCCGCATGCACCGGCTATGCCGCCCTTCTGTGGATCCTCTTTCTCACCATCCCCAAGGTATTTGCCAATATTTTCAGCGGCGATCCTGCCCTGGTGGACTTTACGGTGTGGGCAATGCGCATCTACATGGCGGGCATCTTTTCCACCGGCATACAGATCTCCTGCCAGCAGACCTTTATGGCTCTGGGACAGGCCAAGATAAGCCTGATCATGGCCTGCCTTAGAAAACTGGTGCTCCTGATCCCTCTGATCTTCCTTCTGCCCCAGTTCCTCTCCGATCAGGTCTTCGGCGTATTTGTGGCGGAACCCATCAGCGATATCCTGGCAGCATCCGTCACTGGCTTCATGCTGTTTTCGCGCCTTGACCGAATACTGGATCAGGGAGCTAAGATTTAAGCAAAATCTCCTGGACAAATCTTCCGGGCAGTATTATAATTAGAATAATTCTAAAATCAGGCGGTGAGACGATGACAAAATACGCAGAACAGATCCTAAGACGGATCAGCGAGTCGGAAAGTCATATGACAGCTGAGCAGATTTTTTTAGAACTGAAAAAAACAGAGCCGAAAGTGGTCCAGGCAACGGTCTACAATAACTTAAACGCCCTGTGCCAAAAGGGCCTGATACGAAAACTGTCTATGGAAGGCTCCCCCGACCGCTATGACAAGATCCAAAAACACGACCATCTTGTGTGTCAGAGATGCGGCGCGCTGTCCGACATCAATTTTCAAGATCTGACCCAGGATCTGGAAAGCCAGCTTGGAGAAGGGATCCTGTCCTACGATCTAAAAGTATTTTATCTCTGCCCGGCATGCAGAAAGAAATAGGCAGCCGCGGCCATATCCGCGGCTTAACCGTTGGCGATATCCGCGCAATCAGCAAGGATATCGCAGAATACACAAATATTGCGCATGCTGGCCAAATCCCCGCCATGTAGGGGGCCGGTTTTTCCGGCAGGGCCGGACAGCGTGTGATATTAAATAATGTACTCTCGGAGTCTCTTTGTGCCTGATTTTGTGAGATGTTTTTTTGTCAGATGTGCATAAATTTATGAGGCGTACGCGGAATGTACGTTGATTAAATTTATGTGCATATGACGGAAAATCATCCACAAAGGCAGGTGCAGGAGAGATTCCGAGAGTACATAATACCATTTAGGAGGAAAAAACATGGGAACAAAGTACACAGGAACACAGACAGAGAAAAATCTGGAGGCAGCATTTGCAGGGGAATCCCAGGCAAGAAATAAGTATACCTACTTCGCCTCCAAAGCCAAAAAAGAAGGCTTTGAGCAGATCGCGGCCCTGTTTCTGAAGACAGCCGACAACGAAAAAGAGCACGCAAAAATGTGGTTCAAAGAGTTAAACGGAATCGGCGATACAAAGGCCAACCTTGCCGCGGCCGCAGACGGCGAGAACTTTGAGTGGACAGACATGTATGAGAATTTTGCCAAGACTGCCCAGGAAGAAGGCTTCCCTGAGCTTGCCGCCAAATTCCGTCTGGTAGGCGCCATCGAAAAGCACCACGAGGAGCGCTACCGCGCCCTTCTGAAAAACGTGGAGACATCGGCAGTATTTGAAAAGAGCGAAGTGAAGGTATGGGAATGCCGCAACTGCGGACACATTGTGATCGGAACAAACGCTCCCGAAGTCTGCCCCACCTGCAGCCATCCCCAAAGTTACTTTGAGGTTCATGCCGAGAACTACTAAAACAATCTTATCAATCTTTCAGTCAAAGACAGCCTGGGCAGGATCTGCCCAGGCTGTCAGCCATCTTTTCTCACTTCTGCGGAACATACCCATAATTTTTCATATAAAGCTCACTGTCCCGCCACTCTTTCCTTACCTTCACCCACAGCTGCAGGTTCACCTTTTCCCCCATCAGGTTCTCGATCTCGATTCGGGCCGCGGTCCCTATCTTCTTGAGCATGCTGCCGCCTTTCCCGATGATGATCCCCTTGTGGGACTCCCTTTCGCACACGATATTGGCTTCAATATCGAACATCCCGTTCTTTCTCTCCTTCATGGCCTCGATCGTCACCGCAATCCCGTGTGGGATCTCCTCCTCCAGAAGCCGCAGCGCCTTTTCTCTGATCAGTTCCGCCGCGATCTGCCGCATAGGCTGGTCCGTCACCGTATCCTCATCATAATACTGAGGCCCATAGGGAAGGTATTTAAAGATCAGCTCTGTCATCTTCTCCGTATTCCGGCTGCGCAGCGCCGACACCGGCACGATCTCCGCAAAATCGCAGACCTTCCGGTAAGCGTCCATGTAGGTGAGAACCTCGTCCTGATCCTTCAATGTATCGATCTTATTGATGACCAAGATCACCGGCGTCTTTACTTTCCCAAGAATCTCGGCAATATGCCGCTCCCCTGCCCCGATAAACGTAGACGGCTCCACCAGCCACAAGATAACATCCACCTCTTTCAAAGCAGATTCCGCCACATTGACCATATACTCTCCCAGCTTATTCTTGGCCTTGTGGATGCCGGGAGTGTCCAAAAAGACGATCTGGCCCCGCTGATCCGTGTACACCGTCTGAATGCGGTTCCTGGTGGTCTGGGGCTTCTCCGAAGTGATGGCGATCTTCTGTCCGATCAAATGGTTCATCAAGGTGGATTTTCCCACATTGGGACGACCGATGAGGGCTGCAAAACCTGACTTATAATCTTCTTTCATATTCGTTTCCTCTTACATTTATCCGTTAAACAAATTCTTTGTCTCACCGAACATCTTTCTGTCCGCCTCGATCTTCTCCTCACTCCCAATGGTACACAAGCTCCCTGTATCCAAAATCGCCTTGACGATGCCGGCCAAAGCCCTGATATCCTCCGGACGGGCGCTGAGCACCTGATCCCTTTCTTTCTGCAGCATCTCGTCCGTCACCCCGGACAAATACCCGGACAACCCTCTTGCCCCTTTATCCGCCGGAGTGTACGGAGTATCCAGCGCGCTGACCGTCCCGATCACATACTTGGTCATGTCCCGCTCATCCGCGTCAAAATTCTCCAGATACTCCACGATCTTCTCATACACCTGGTTGGTCCTGGCCATACCCGGATCCCGGTAGGACACAAAGTAGCCTTCTCCGGACCGTCCAAACCCGCTCATGCATCCGTAAGCCCCGCCCTTTACCCGCAGATTCAGCCACAGATAATCGTAGCTTAAGATCAGCTTCAGAATACGCAGCGCCCCTGTGTACTCAAACCCTTCATCTCTGAAATTCCCGCACCTTGCCACATAATTCACCTGGGAAGAAGTCTTAAACCCTTCATTGCGGTTTTCCGCCTTAAAGGCAAATTCATAAGTTTTCCCGTCCCCTTTGGGCAGTTTTTCCGTCAGCTTGTCCATACAACTCTCCAAAGCCCCAAACCCTTTGGCGTCGGCCGTATAGCTGATCAGCATATTGTCCACCGTAAACAGCCTTCCGGCTACTTCCTTAAGCTTCTCTATAAGCCTTTTGGCATCCTTATCAAAATCCCTGACCACATCCTCCAAAAACCGGTAAAATCCGATCCCTCCGGTGCAGTCGTTAAAGGCCGAGGTAGGCGAGAAATAGGAAGTGGCTCTGGACACCGCCGCGCTGTGGCTGGCATTTTCCAGTTTCATCCTTGATCTGGATTTCGTCTCCCTAAGGATCTCTCCCAGCCGCTTCTCGTCCTCCAGCTTAGACCCGGACAAAATCTCCCCGATCATCTCAAAAGCAAAGGGAAGCTTCTCGTACAGCACCCTGGCATCCGCCGTAAACACCCCCGTAAATCCCGGCAGATCCCTTAAATCCACATAGGCCGAGGTACTGAACCCGATCCCGCCGCTGTTTAAATGGATCTCGCTTGTCAAGTCGCTGTAACTGTAGTGTTTTGTATCCACATACCCTAAGACTGCCTTTAAAAGTCCCGCATAAGGCAGATCCTGGGCCGGTACCCGGTCCGTGTTAAACAGCACTTTCAGATACCCGATCCCGGCTGTGAACATCTCATGATGCAGCACCTGAACGCCCTTTATCCGGTATTCCTTCCACCTAAGCTCCTCCGCCTTAGTCCCGATATCCGACCGCTTCAGCATGGGGATGCTCTCCAGCTCTTCCTTGGTGGAAGGCGTATCCTGATACGCTTTCAGCTCCTTGGTCTGTTCCACGATCTTTAAAACTTCTTCCCTGGAAAGCCCCTTCTTGTAATCCCTTAACCGCTTTGCCAGCTCCCTGTCATTTTTGGCCGTCAGATTCTTCTCCGGCTTTACCACCAGCACCGCCTCAAAAGGATTGTCCAGCAGATACTCCCGGATCAGATCCTCAAAATACCCGTTATCCACTTCCTTTTTCAGAAAATCAAAGGTCTCCTGATACTCCAGATGCATCAGCGGGTCCCCGCCGTACAGCCAGCTGTCCAGACTCTGGAGCCCGTACATCAGCCCCTTAGGCGTAGTCCCGTAATCCGCCTCCCGGTACTTAAACTCCGAATAATTCATCCCGGCCAAAAGGCTTTTCTTATTGATTCCCTGATCTGCCAGCTTCCGAAGCGTGCCCTTGACCACTGCCAGGAACTCGCCTTTTTGCTCTGCCTTCGCCCCTTTTGCGATGACGGAAAAATAAGGCTGCAAGATGCCGCTGTCATATCCGCCGAAAATATCCTGCCCAATGCCCGCGTCCAAAAGAGCCTGCTTCAAAGGCGCGCCCGGAGCCTCGATCAGGGTATACTCCAAAATCTGAAACGCCACATACAGCTTCGGGTCCAGATCCGTCCCCACCACGTTGCTGACAGACAGATACGCCCCGTTTTCTCCGTCCTCTTCCTCCGTAATGGAGTAGCTGATCTCCTCAAACTTAGGCGCGTCAAAGGGCTTCTGCATATGGATCTGGGAATCCACTTCCAGCCGATCGTAACCGCCCAGATACTCCTTATCCAGCCACTGCAGTTTTTCGGCCATATCCATGTTCCCGTAGAGATAAATGTAGCTGTTGGAGGGATGATAGTACGTTCTGTGGAAATCAAGAAATGCCTCATACGTCAGCTTCGGCACGTCTTTGGGATCTCCGCCCGACTCATAGCCATAGCAGGTATCAGGAAACAGCACCTTCTGGGTGTGCCGCTCCAGCACGCTCTCAGGGGAGGAAAACGCCCCTTTCATCTCGTTGTATACCACGCCGTTATACGTCAGCTCCCCGTCCTCTTCCTCCAGCTCATAGTGCCACCCTTCCTGCATAAAGATCTTCGGCTCTTTATAAATATTGGGATTCAGCACCGCGTCCAGATATACATTCATCAGATTCTGAAAATCCTTGTCATTGGTGCTGGCCACCGGATACACCGTCTTGTCCGGATACGTCATGGCATTGAGGAACGTGTTCATGGAACCTTTCACCAGCTCCACAAAGGGGTCTTTTACCGGAAACTTCTTTGACCCGCACAAAACACTGTGCTCCAAAATGTGCGGCACCCCGGTGGAATCCGACGGCGGCGTCCGAAATCCGATGGAAAACACCTTGTTCTCGTCATCATTGGACAGCAAAAACACTCTGGCCCCGGTTTTCTTATGTTCCAGAAAATAGGCGACTGAATTTAACTCTTTAACCTCCTTCTGGCGCAGAAACCGGTAGGCATCCAAATCCTTTACACTTGTCATAGTCATTCATTCCTTTACTTATTTTAATTTTATATTGACTCGCCGCAAAGATTCCCGTTTCGTTATCTTACCGGAATCCTTGCAGCCCATTTCCTGCAGTATTCATCCTCTTCATCAAAATCATCACAGCTGTAATAAGCGCACATCTTTCTATATTCATCGCTGGTATGGACTATTCTCCTGTTATTCACACAGAAAGCCGAAACAGACTGTCCCTTTGGAATATCATCCACATAGGGGGTTCTGATAAATACGTCCCTCTCCTTTGCCATTTCAAATACAAGGGGATAGCAATTTCCTCCCATACTGACGCCATTGCCGGTCATGTCTGCCACCGAATATAACAGGATCACCATTTTCACCCCACTGGACAGCTGCCTTGTGCTGATGCTTCCCAAAACCGGGCTGATCACATTGTATGGGGAGATCAGTTGGGAATCATCAATCTCTTTTACCGCCCTTTTCGCAAAATCGGACTCATAGTAATCCGGCCTTCCTAAAACATCAAGCACGCCGCCATAGGCATAACTTTATCTCCCCGGCAGCTTATGCGACGTCAATTCCGCCTCAAACTCATAGACCGGCAATTTCAATCCTATTTTGACCAAGATAAATACCCTCTCCCTGCATAGTATTACATATTCCCCATCAATTTATCCTTCAAAACCGCCGCGCACTCCCTGACGCACAGGTGGACAAACAGCACCGCATCCGACGGCGCCCCAATCCCGTAAACCTCCGGGATACCGCACCGCTTCCCGATCTGCACGGCCCGGAACACATGGAAATCACTGGTCAGCACCCCCACCTGCACCGGCTTATCCTCCACCTCCATATACGGCCCCGGGGCCTTGTGGAGCGTGCTGTCCATTCTGCTGTCCTTGCCCTTTTCCATCTCATCAATCAGCGCTTTGCTGTAAGCCATGTTCTCCACCGTGCTCTCCGACCGCTCCTCCATCACCAAAAGCCTTTCCGGAACCCCTTTTGCCTTTAAGTATTCATACATCACCGAAGCCTCGGTGGCAGGTTCATCCTTACCTTTGCCTCCGGACAAAATAAACATGGTCTCCGGATTCCTGCGGCTGTACTCATAGGCTTTGTCCAGACGCATCTGCAGGGAATTGCTGATGCGCTCCTCCTCCACCTTGGCTCCCAGAACAATGACATAATCCAGATGAGGCGGGTTGGCGCCCGCCACCCCCAGAAAGATAAACACCTCCGCCACGCAAAAGATCACCACCGAAGCCAGAAGAAAGGTCACCGCCGACACGGACAGCCACAGAGGCACCCGCTTGGGATGATGTTTCCCGTACCACGCCCCTGCGGACAATGCGCCCAAAAAGATCCCGGCCAGCAGCCAGAACCAGGCAAATGATGTGGAAATTCCGGAATAACACACAATAACCCCATAATAGACCAGGCAAACTGCCGCACCGATTCCCGCAATCCACATCATAACGCCTACCCTTCCCTTCTCCTTAGAATGTCAAACTCCTCCAGACCTTCCCCCAAATCCACATACACCACCTGCTTGGCATGGGGAGCGCTCTCCAGCAATGCCCCGTCCTGGCTGCGGATCTCTCTCACCTCCACAGACAGATTCCGCCCGTCCGGCTTCATCACCTCAATAGTCTCCCCCACGGAAAACTTATTCTTCTGCTCAATCCGCGCAAACCCTCTGGGATCCACCTGATCCACGGTCCCCAGATACGTGTAATCCTTCACATAAGTGCTGCTTTTGTAGATATGGGCGTCGCTTCCCGGTTTTCCGAAGAAAAACCCGGTAGTAAACTCCCGGTTGGTACACTTTCCGATCTCCTCCTTGTACCACCCGGAATTTTGCTCAAACACATCCCGGCCCTTCTTACAGTCGTCAATCGCCCTGCGGTAAGCCCTGGCCACCGTAGCCACATAGAGAGCCGTTTTCATGCGCCCCTCCACCTTAAAGCTGTCGATCCCCGCCTCCATAAGCTCCGGAATATGCTCCACCATACAAAGATCTTTGGAATTAAAAATAAATGTCCCCCGGTCATTTTCGTACACCGGCATATACTCCCCCGGTCTCGTCTCCTCCACAAGGGCGTACTTCCACCTGCAGGGGTGGGTGCAGGCTCCCTGATTGGCATCCCGCCCCGTAAAAAAGTTGCTTAAAAGGCACCTTCCTGAATAGGAAATGCACATGGCCCCATGAACAAAGGTCTCGATCTCCATATCTTTGGGGATCTTCCCGCGTATCTCCTTGATCTCCTCCAAAGACAGCTCCCTTGCCGACACCACCCGCCTGGCACCAAGGCCATGCCAGAACTGATACGTTCCGTAATTGGTATTGTTGGCCTGGGTGCTGATATGGATATCCACTTCCGGCAAAACCCGTCTTGCCGCCGTAAACACCCCGGGGTCCGAAATGATCAGGGCATCCGGCCCCACTTCCCTAAGCTCCTCAAAATACCCCTCCACCTGGTCCAGGTCCTGATTGTGGGCCAGGATATTGGCTGTCACATACACCTTGACGCCCCGGCTGTGGGCAAACCCGATGCCCTTTTTCATATCCTCCATGGAAAAATTGTGGGCCTTTGCCCGAAGCCCGAAAGCCTCTCCGCCGATATACACGGCATCCGCGCCGTAGACCACCGCGGTTTTCAGCACACCAAGGCTTCCCGCCGGCATCAGCAACTCCGTCTCTCTCATCCCGTATTCCTCTCCGTTTCCTTCCTTTGCTCCTTTAAGACGCTTAAAGCCACCCCGTCCCCCACAGGCACAATAGCCGTCTCCAATTCCTCCATGTGCTTTAAGCGGTACAAATACTCCCTCATCCGCCCATGGATGGTCCGATCCCTCCGCTCCACCCCGTAACGTGACTGGACGATGGTTCCCTCCTGCAGCACATTGTCGGAAAACAACATGGCCCCAGGCGCCATAAGCCTTATAATATCCGAAAGCCAATGGATATACTGCCCCTTGGCCGCATCCATAAAAATAAGATCGTAAGGCCCCTTAAGGCTTTTCAGTATCTCCCCGGCATCCCCCTCCATAAGCGTGACCCTGTCCTCTACCCCTGCCTTCTTAAAATTCTCCCTGGCCGCCAGGATCCTGGGCCCATACTTTTCAATCGTGGTGATCCGGCATGAATCCGGCATCACTCCTGCCATCAATAAAGCAGAATAGCCTACGGCGGTCCCAACCTCCAGAATCGCCCCAGGCTTTTTTGCTGTCACCAGCGTCTTAAGCATTGCCGCCGTCTCTTTTTTAATGATGGGAATATTTCCCGCTTCTGCCTCTCTGGCAATCTCCTCCTCCAGGCATCCCTGCTCCGGTTCCAGAGAATGGATGTAATCCCTGACTCTCTCATCTACGATCATTCTTCCGCCTCGTCCTCTATCCCGTCCCGCAGCGCCAGTATGATCTCCTTGGAAGTCATGGAATTATTCAGCAGATATGTGCCTCCCTCCACCGGATGGTCCGAAGTGCCGTAATCATAAAAAATGCACTGGATGATAAACGCGTACCGGCTTTTTATGACCCCTGCCCTTTCCAGGGCCGTGCCGATATCCGCCACTTCCTCCTCATCTTTGATGGTCACTCTCATATCGACCCCAGGCTCCGAAGCCATGGCTGACGAAGAAAAAATATCATGGCCAAAGGCGTATCCCCTGGTGACGCCCTCATACATCAAAAGCGCCACCACCGCATACACGATCAGCTTCCACGATACCCGGATAATGGTACCGGTCACCTTGTTGATCTCTCTGGTCGTATCACTCATATCCCATCACCTTGCCCTCTTCCCCCTACACTTCCATGATGATAGGAAGGATCATCGGGTTCCGCTTCATCTTCTTCCACAGAAAATCGCTTAAACTGTCCCTGATAATATTCTTGATCTTGCCCCAGTCGCTGACATGGCGGTCAAGGCAGTCTCTCACCGCGTCCTCCACCACATGCCTGGCCTCCTCCAGAAGATCCTCCGACTCTCTGACATACACAAAGCCTCTGGATACAATATCCGGTCCTGCCAGCAATTGGTTGCTGTATTTCTCCAATGTCAGCACCACGATGATAATGCCGTTCTGGGCCAGGTTCTGCCTGTCCCGCAGCACAATATTGCCCACATCGCCAACGCCCAGACCATCCACCAGAATGGCCCCTGACTGCACATGGTCCACCACCCGGCACTGATCCTCCGACACTTCCACCACATCTCCGGAAGACATCAAAAGAATATTCTCCTTGGGGATCCCCATGGAAAGGGCCAGTCCTTTCTGGGCCATGAGATGGCGATACTCACCGTGTACCGGCAGCGCGTACTTTGGATGGGTCAGGGCATAGATCAGCTTGATCTCCTCCTGACAGGCATGTCCCGACACATGGGTATCCTGGAAGATCACCTCCGCCCCCTTGATGGAAAGCTCGTTGATCACCTTGGTCACCGCCTTCTCGTTGCCCGGTATGGGCGTGGAGCTGAAGATGACCACATCTCCCGGCTTAATGGATACCTTCTTGTGGATGCTGGATGCCATCCTGGACAGAGCCGCCATGGACTCTCCCTGGCTTCCCGTGGTGATCAGCACCGTCTTCTCATCCGGATAATTCTTCAGATGGTCAATATCGATCAATGTCCCCTCCGGGATCTTAATATAGCCCAGTTCGCTGGCCGTGCCGATGACATTGACCATGCTGCGGCCCTCCACCACCACTTTCCGCCCGTGCTTGTAAGCGGAATTGATGATCTGCTGCACCCTGTCCACATTGGAAGCAAACGTAGCCACAATGATCCGGTTGTTCTTGTGTTCGGAAAAGATCCCATCAAACGTCCTGCCCACCGTTCTCTCCGACGGCGTAAACCCTGCCCGCAGCGCATTGGTGCTGTCGCACATCAGGGCCAGGACGCCTTTCTTGCCCAGTTCCGCAAACCGCTGCAGATCCGCCGACTCCCCGAACACCGGGGTGTAGTCGATCTTAAAATCTCCTGTGTGCAGCAGAATCCCAGCCGGGGTAAAGATGGCCAGCGCCGACGCGTCGGCAATACTGTGGTTCATCTTCACAAACTCAATACGGAAGCACCCCAGATTAATGGACTGCCCGTGCTTTACCACTTTCCTCTTGGTAGTCTTAAGCAGATTGTGCTCCTTTAATTTATTTTCAATCAACGCAACCGTCAGCTTAGTCCCGTACACCGGAACGTTTACCTGCTGCAATACGTAAGGCAGCGCCCCGATATGATCCTCATGACCGTGGGTGATGACAAATCCCTTCACCTTGTCAATATTCTGCTTCAAATACGTCACGTCCGGGATACACAGGTCGATCCCCAGCATATCATCGCTGGGAAAAGCCAGCCCGCAGTCCACCACGATAATATTATCCTCATATTCAATGGCCGTAATGTTCAGGCCGATCTGTTCCAGTCCGCCCAGGGGGATGATCTTCACCTTAGGGGCCTGCCCCTGTCCCTGATTTTGTTTCCTACTCTGTGGTCTCAATCCGATTCCTCCAATTCTTTTTTGTTCTTGTCTTCTTTGCCTGTCATAGGCTTTGCTCCTTTTTTCCGGCGCAAGCGCTTTTCTTTCTGCATGCCCTGCAATATCCGTACAATTTCACCTCATGGTCCGTCACCGCGAATCCAAGCCGCTCCAAAAGATCCTGCTCAAGGGCGCCCAGCAGATCCTCCTCCAGAGAGATCACCGCCTTGCACCCTAAGCAGATGGCGTGGTGATGGTGATGCCCCTCGCTGCCCAGGCTGCGTCCCAGCTCATACCTGGCAAACCCGTCGTCAAAACTTAGCTTATCGATCACATGCAGTTCCACCAGAACCTGCAGAGCCCGGTAAATGGTGGCCAGGCCGATCTCCGGCGATTTTTCCCTTGCAAGGTCAAAGATCTCCTCCGCCGTAAGATGCTCCCCCGGATGGGCAGCCATGATCTCCAGCACCAAAAGACGCTGTCCCGTTACCTTTAGTCCTTTTTCTTTCAGCAGCTTCTTAAACACATCCAGTTCCATTCCACGGCCCTCAACACCTTTATCCTCTTATGCCAAAGCGTTTCCTTCCCCGCAGTCCCCCTACTTCTTAAGATCCACATCCATATCTTCCATCAGTTCCGTGAAGATCTTATAGAGGTAATCCATCTCGCCGTCATCTTCCACAAACTCATAGACAGCTTCTTCCTCCTCTGCCTTTGACTTGTCCTTTAAGATGTAGCACTCGCCTTCCTCGGCATCCTCCGGCGCGTCTGTTACCAAAAGGTAATTCATGCCGCTTATGCGCGTCTCTTCCAGCACATAAAAATCCACCCGTTCCCCGTCCCCGGTCTCAAGAGTGATCATTTTCTCCTCATTCACTTTAACTGTCATTCCTTTCCTCTAAACCTTGTGACGCCGCCCCTTTTGGGGAATCCAGATAGCTTTGGAGGATGATCCCCGCCGCCACCTTGTCGATGACTTTCTTCCTCTCCCGGACCGGCACGCCGCTTTCTTTCAAAATCTCGTCGGCTTCAACCGTAGTCAGCCGCTCGTCCCACAAGATCACCGGAAAGCCTGTCCGCTTTTCCAGCATCTCCTTAAATGCTTCCGTCCTCTTTGCCCGCTCCCCCACCGAATCATCCATATTTTTAGGATAACCCAAAACAATGGAGGTAATCTCATACTCCCTGGCCAAATCCTCGATCCGCCTGAATGTGCGGCGGAGCTTGTCCTCCTCTTTCCTGACAATGGTTTCCACCGTCTGGGCAGTAAGACCCAAAGGGTCACACACAGCCACCCCTACCGTCTTTGACCCATAATCCAAACCCATGATTCTCATTTTCATTTACTCCACAGCAAAAAGCGCGTCACCCATGCGTTCCATATGGTTTCCGCACGTTCATCCATCCTGGGCCGCCAACGCTCTGACAATTCCACCTAAAAATGACATAAACTGCCAGATCCGCCCACGGCAATAATCTGACAGCCTTCTTATGGTACTTTACACGAATCTACTTTAGTCTTGCATCAATATACACAGACAGAAGTTCCTCCAGGATCTCATCCCGCTCAACCTTCATAATGAGACTTCTGGCGTTCTTATGGCTGGTAATGTAGGTCGGATCTCCGGACATGATATACCCTACAATCTGATTCACAGGGTTATATCCCTTCTCCCGCAGAGCCTGATATACCTGCTCCAAAACCTGGCTCACATCCATGGTATTCTCTTGTGCTGCTCTAAAAAACTGTGTATTATGAATATCGCCCATCTGTCCTCACGTCCTTTAACTGTTCCCATCTATTCTATACTACTTTTGCCGATTCGTAAAGAGGGATATTTATTAAATATTTATATCAGGGATCTTCATGGCTGCTGTCCATTAGCATTACCTCATCCGTTACCATCTCCTTTAAGACCCCGGTTACCATCTTCCCCTTAAGGGTTTCGTCCCACAAAACCGCAGCCTTTACATACTCCTTTGTGTAGCCTGCCAGGTACTGTGTCCCATGGATCACCATCTTCTCTTCCATCAGGACCTGACGCTCCTGCCCCAGAAGGCCCTTCCGGTATTCTCTGGACATTTCTTTTCCGATCCCCAGAAGGATATCGCTTCTGGCCGACTTTACCGGCTCACCCACCTGGCCGTCCATGCCGGCCGCCTTAGTCCCCTCCCGCTTGGAATACTTAAACACATGCATCTCGTAAAAACGGACGTCCCGGACAAGTTTCACCGTCTCCCCAAACTCCCTGGCCGTCTCCTGGGGAAATCCCACGATCACATCTGTGGTAATAGCCGGGTACTCAAACCATTTGCGCAGGATCTCACAGCTTCTTTTAAATTCTTCCCCAGTGTAACGGCGGTTCATCCGCTTTAAGACCTCATCGCTGCCGCTTTGGAGCGAAAGGTGGAAATGGGGGCAAATGGTTCGAAGCTTAGCCAGAGCCTTTACAAAATCCTCCGTAATGATACGCGGCTCCAAAGACCCCAGCCGCATCCGTTTCAGCCCCTCTATGCCGTCCAAACGCTCCATCAGCCCAAGAAGGGACTCCTCCTTTGAAAGATCCATGCCGTAGGAACTTAAATGGATGCCTGTCAGCACGATCTCCTGATATCCCAGATCTGCCAGCCTTTTGGCCTCCTCCACGATCTCGTCCGGTTTCCGGCTCCTGACCCGGCCTCTGGTGTAGGGGATGATGCAGTAACTGCAAAACTGGTTGCACCCGTCCTGGATCTTTAAAAACGCCCTGGTATGTTCCGACCCTCTTTTGATCCCCAGCCCCTCATACTCCCGCACACTGCCGATATCAACCAGATACGCGTCCCGCTTTAACTCCCTTCCCGCAAAATACTCCTCCAAAATCGCCGCGATCTCCGTCTTTTTGTTGTTGCCCACAAGAATGTCCACGGCCCAGTCCTCTTTCAGCCTGTCTCCCGCAGCCTGCACATAACACCCTACAGCCACCACCACGCTTTCCCGGTTTCTCTTCTTTGCCCGGTGGAGCATCTGTCTGGACTTCCGGTCCGCGATATTGGTCACCGAACAGGTATTGATGATATACACATCCGCCGCGTCCTCAAAATCAACGATCTCATACCCGGCCTCCTCCAAAAGCTGCGCCATGGCCTCCGTCTCATAAAAATTAACTTTACATCCCAGATTGCGCAGGGCTGCTTTTCTCATATAATTCCTCCTCCAAAATCAAGTGTCTTCTTAATTTTTCAGCAAACTAACTATTGACTTTTCATCCTCATATCTGTACTATTTACAGTAGACCATTAACACTTAAGGAGGTTTTCCATGAAAACAGTACGTATTTCTTTAAATTCTATTGATAAAGTAAAATCCTTTGTCAACGATCTGACAAAGTTTGACGTAGATTTCGATCTGGTATCCGGCAGATATGTGATTGACGCCAAATCCATCATGGGCATTTTCAGCCTGGATCTTTCCAAACCCATTGATCTGAACATCCACACAGAGAGCGAAAGCAGCGTTGATGAGATCTTAGGCGTTCTTTCCCCCTATATCATTCGATAACGGTAAAGGTCAGGGCTGGAATCTTACATTCCAGCCCTTTTTGCCCCCTCTTTAGCTGCACATCAGAATTTCCCTGGTAGTAACCGCCGTTCTCACCATATCGTCGATTTTCTCCCCAAGCTTCTCCTCGGACCGCCGTATCATCTTTACATTGGGCTTTGTCACCGGATGTTTTGCCACAAAGATCGTACAGCAGTCCTCAAAAGGCTCAATGGAAGTCTCATATGTGCCGATCTTCTCCGAGATATCCACGATCTCCTGCTTGTCAAAGCCGATCACAGGCCGAAACACCGGCATCGTACACACCTCGTTGGTGGCTGCCAGCGACTGGACCGTCTGGGAGGCCACCTGGCCGATGCTCTCCCCGGTGATCAGCGCCAGACAGTCGGACTCCTTCCCGATCATCTCCGCGATCCGCATCATATACCGCCGCATGATAATGGTCAATTCCTCGTGGGGACACTGATCATAGATATACAGCTGGATATCCGTAAAATTCACCACATGGAGCCTCATGGGGCCGGAATACCGGGATACCAGCCTGGCCAGATCCACCACCTTCTGTTTTGCCCGCTCGCTGGTATAAGGCGGCGCGTGAAAATAAACCGCCTCCACCTTCACGCCTCTTTTGGCCACCATATACCCGGCCACCGGGCTGTCGATGCCGCCGGACAAAAGCAGCATGGCCTTGCCGTTGGTCCCCACCGGCATGCCGCCTGGCCCCGGGATCATCTTGGAATAAATATTTACCATATTGCGCACTTCCACATGGAGCATCACCTGGGGATGATGTACGTCCACCTTCATCTGAGGAAACGCGTTTAACACCGCCTCTCCCAGATCCCGGTTCATCTGCTCCGACGTCACCGGGTACTTCTTGTCGGCCCTGCGGGAATCCACCTTAAACGTCAGTGCCTTGTCCGGATACACCCTGTCCACATAGGCTACCACCTCTTTTTTCAGATTGTCAAAATCCTTTTCCTCAATCTGGAACATGGGACATATCCAGGCAATGCCGAACACTCGCTTAAGCGCCGCCACGGTATCCTCAAAGTCGTACTCCCCTTTTGCCTCCACATAGATGCGGCCAAACTCCTTGGTCACCGCAAACCCGCCGTCCACTTCCTTTAGGGCGTGGCGTATCTGCTTCATCAAGGCATCTTCAAAAAGATACCGATTCTTCCCCTTTGTGCCGATCTCCGCATATTTAATCAAAAATGACTGAAACATCATCTGTCCTTCCTGCCGTCCTCTCTCTTTTCCTGTAACGATTGCCGCTACCCTCTTCGATACCTGCGCAGCACCGGCAAAAGCTCCTTTATAACCTCTATGGCGTAATCAATCTCTTCTTTTTTGTTAAACAGCCCGAAGCTGAACCGCAGGGTGGAATCCAGAAGCTCCGGCCTCACCCCGATGCCTTTTAAAGTTCCGCTAAGCCCCGGATGGCTGCTGGAGCAGGCCGAGCCGGAGGACACATAGATCCCCCTTTCCTCCAGCGCGTGGAGAAGCACCTCGCTGCGGATCCCCTCAAAGCTGACGCTGACGATCTGGGGCGCGCTCTCCCTGCCCGGCTGGCTGTTGACAACACAACCCTCAATCTCCCCAAGCCGGTCCATAAAATACGCTTTCAGCCCGTACAAATAATCCACCTTCTGCTGATGGTCCCTGTAGATCTCCCTCACCGCCGCTCCCAGGCCAGCTACCCCGGGTACGTTCTCCGTGCCGGAACGCATACCCTTTTGCTGGCCGCCGCCGTATATCAAAGGTTTCACCTTGGCTTTCTCGTTTATATACAAAAATCCCACGCCCTTTGGCCCGTGAATCTTGTGGCCGCTGACGCTTAAAAGATCAATGCCCTGGCGTTTGGGACG
The DNA here is from genome assembly GCA_910575585.1 of Clostridiaceae bacterium. Taxonomy (GTDB): domain Bacteria; phylum Bacillota; class Clostridia; order Lachnospirales; family Lachnospiraceae; genus UBA3402. The sequence goes on along the minus strand of CAJTGF010000004.1, from coordinate 141,272 downwards.
TATCTCATACTTTCCGTAAGCCTGGATCGCGTCCACATGAAACAGGGCCTGGGGCTGACGTTCCTTTACGATCCTTCCGATCTCTTCCACCGGCTCCACAGAGCCTACCTCATTATTTACATACATCACCGACACCAGGATCGTGTCCGGGCGCAGACTGTCCTGTAACTGTAAAAGGCTGATATGCCCCTCTTTATCCACCGGCAGGTAGGTGATCTCAAATCCCTGCTCTTCCAGAAAGCCCAGGGTATTGTAAACCGACGAATGTTCCACATTGGTGCTGATGATGTGGCCGCCTCTGCGGCGGTTTGCCATAGCCCCGCCAATAAGGGCCATATTATTGGATTCGGAACCGCCGGACGTAAATACGATCTCCCTTTCCTGGGCTTTTAAGGATTTGGCGATCACGCTTTTCGCCTCCCGGATATACCGCTCCGCCTCCACGCCTTTTAAATGCTTGGACGCCGCATTGCCATAATCCTCTGTCATAGTTTTTATCACAATATCTTTTACACAGTCAAATACCTTTGTGGTGGCTGAATTGTCAAAATACGCTTCCATTGTCAACTTCCTCTTATTCTTTGCCGTCTCCCCGTACTGCCTTGCCAAAAGCCCGGCGGATCAAGCGTCCGCTGTCTCCAAAAGATAGCCGATCACCGACAGCGCCATAAGCCCCGCCGTCTCCGTCCGCAGGATCCGCTTTCCCAGAGAAATGGCCGTAACGCCCATGGACCGGGCCAAAGCGATCTCCTCGTCCTCAAATCCGCCTTCGGGCCCGATAAAGACCGCCGCGTCGGTCCCTGGCTGAATCCGCTGAAACTCCTGTCTTGTCCCTTCCATTCCGCTGGCATGTTCAAACGGGATCACCTTCACGTCAAACCCTTCCGTCATCGCCAGAGCCTCCTTAAAAGACGCCACCGCCGCCACCTGGGGGATGATGCCCCTGCCCGACTGTTTGGCCGCGCTCTGGGCGATGCCGTTCCACCGCCTGACCTTTGCCTCTTCCTTCTTTTTATCCAGCTTCACCACTGCCCGGCGGGTGGCCACAGGGATCACCTGATACACGCCCAGCTCCACCGCCTTCTGGATGATGAGTTCCATCTTATCGCCCTTTGGCAGGCCCTGGAACAGATAGATCCTGGCAGGCAGCTCTCCCTCCGCCCCTTTCTCCTCCAGGATGTCCGCTATCACCTTGTCACGGAAAATCTCCCTGACTCTGCAGCCGTAATCCTTTCCCTTCCCGTCGCTGACTGCCATTTGCTCCCCCGGCTTCATCCTCAGCACGTTGCGGATGTGGTTTACATCGCTGCCTGTGATCACGATCTCCCTTTCTCCTATCTGATCTTCCTCAACAAAAAAACGGTACACGATCTCTCCTTACAGTTTCCGGGCGGTAATGGACACCCATTCCCCCTGATATGCGGTCTCTATGATCTCCAGCTCACCGTTGGAGGCAAGGGCCTTTTTCACGTCCTCCTCCTTGGTGTTGATAATGCCTGAAGTAATAAACACGCCGCCCTTTTTCAAATGAACGGGAATCTCCTTTTGCAGAAGGATGATGACCGGAGCAAGGATATTGGCCACCGCCACGTCATAGCAGCCGTACCCGGCCAGATCCTGGATCTCTTTTTCCTCAATAATATTCCCCTGGACTACCTGAAACTGTTTGGCCGGGATGTTGTTGGCTTCCAGATTCTCCTTTACCGCCGCCACGGCATTTTCATCCAGATCCGTTCCGAAAACTTCCCCGGCCCCCAGTTTAAGAGCCGCGATCCCAAGGATCCCGCTTCCTGTCCCCACATCCAGGATCTTCGCGCCCTGTCCGGCATGCTTTCGAAGCTGCCGGATGCACAGCTGGGTAGTCTCATGCTGGCCTGTGCCGAAAGCCGTCCCCGGATCGATCTGGATCAGAAGCTTGTCCTTATGTTCCCGGGGGATCTCTTCCCAGGTAGGCTTAATCAAAATATCATCCACAACAAAGGGTTTAAAATACTGCTTCCAGTTGTTGATCCAGTCCTTATCCTCCGTCTCCGACCGTTCCATGGTCCCGGCTCCCACATCCACAAACTGTCTAAGCTCCTCAAGTCCCTCATCGATCTCTTTCTGTATACGGTCCAGATCCGATAAATCCTCCAGATAAAAGCTGACCTTTGCCACCCCGTCGTCAGGACCCATATCCGGCAGAATATCAATAAACATGCCCTTGGTCTCCGCCTCGGTCAGCGGCACCTTATCCTCAATCTCAATTCCCTCAATTCCGATCTCATCAAACAAACTGCTGACTAAATCCACAGCAGCCGTGGTGGTGGTCAGCGTAAATTTATGCCATTTCATCTTCCTAATTCTCCTGTTTATTGCTTTTTTCGCCCATTTCCCATAGGGGCCTCTTTGTCACGAAAGTCCCCGCAGATAATCCTCGATCCTGCAGTATTTGCCGCTGTCATTTCCCATAAGCTGGGGATCCCGGCACAGCATGATGCGCTCCCGGATGGACCCGAACCGTCTTTCGATCTGCCGGTACTTCTCCGCGTCCGGCACCCGGCGGAACCTGTTTCTTGCCGCCCCGTTGGTCCCCCGCACCTCGCAGAGGGTGCAGTTATTCTCCTGCGTATCGTAGACCACCATGTCAAATTCCCCGGTGGCAAGCTGCATCTTAAACACCTGATACCGGCCCGACAATGCCTTTTCCGTCTCCATCAGCACCATCTCCTCCAGCATCCGTCCCCTCACTTCCATGAGGATGCGCTCCCCAAGCTCCCGCTTCTCCACCTGGCTTAAAGAGGCGAACCGCTCCCCGTTGACCAGATCCTGCACCAGCATCTGCACTTGGCAGTACCGCATACCCGGCTGGGTAAATATCACCTTCTCAATAGGCTCCGTCCCCGGCCTTGTTGTCTCCGCCGGACACTCCACCACCAGATCAAGAGCCACCAGCGCCTCTTTGATCTGGGCCAAATGGGCCTTGGTCAGCCCGTCCGCCTGCTCTTTTCGCACCTTCTCGTTGCGCATATTCCAAACTGCCAGCCGAAATTCGTGGAACGACGGGTTGTCCGACGCCACTAGGAGAAGGAAGTTCAAATTCATATCCTCCATGATCTGGTTTACCGCCCCGATCAATTCCCCGGTCTCCAAAAGCGCCCTTAAGCTGGCAAACTGGCTCTTATCCTTGCTGCCCGCAAGGGACCTTTGAATGTTCCTGCACACAGCGCTCTCAATGTAATCCTTGGTGGAATCCCAGTCCTTAAACAGGGCAAACGTCTCCTTTGCGTTGGAGCCGTCCATCCTGGCTATGATCCCCGTCTCCCCGCCGTCACTTCCCGAAGGCTTGTTGGCCCTTAAGGTCCCGCCGTACCGGATATACTCGTCAATGCTGTCCGCCCCTAAAAGCCTGCTGTACTCCCTGAACGGGATAAACGTGGTCCTCACCGTAATAGCCCTGTCAAACAGCTCCTGGCGCATGGTCAGCGCGAAAGCCAGGGAATCGGTCCCTGTCAGCACGATACGCATCCCCTGGGCCCCGTAAATATCCGACAAAATGGCAGCCGAATCGATAAAGTCATCCATCAGCGTGATCTCGTCGATAAACACATACCGGTATCCCCGCTGGTTTAACCGCCGCAGATCCCGGTTCATCACTTCCATATTGTCTGCCGCGGTGGTCTTGATGTACGCCGCCCGCTTGGCCTCTTCCGGTTCCATATCCAAAATGGCCTGGCGTATCATCGTGGTCTTGCCCGTCCGGCGAAGGCCGCAGACGATGCATACCCGCTCCCCGCCTTCCCCGGAAAGATACCCGGAAAGCTCTTTGTAGCAGTCCCTTTTGCGGTTGCTCTGGATATTGGAAGCCATGGCAAGAAGCTCCTCGCCCACGATCACATTGGTCTCATAATCCATCTCCGGAAATGCCATGGCAGCAGCGCCCCGGCTCCTGGCGCCTGTGGAAGCCCGCTTCGTACCCTTTGACTTCTGATTCAGCTCCTTAAGCCTCTGCTGCAGCTCCTTTCGCCTGGCGATCTGATCCTGTATCTCCTCCAGCTCTTCCTCTCTGATATACTGGCTCTTTATCTTCCCATTCTCCGTCCACTGACGATAGTACCGCGTCTTTCCATGGATATTTTTCTTTGAAATGTATCCTATGGGCAACTCCCCTATTTCCTGTTCCAGGATCTCCTGCTGGCTCATCCCGTCCGTTGCCCCTGTCTCTCTGGTCAAATCCTCCATCGCCGCCCCGACACCTCCATTCTCTGTTGAGATTGTAACCTATATAGTTTGCCCTTGTCAACAGGTTACGCCTATAAACTTGCGATTCCTGTATTTTCCACCCTATTTTTCTTTTTTTCTGCAATAAAAACACACCCTGCCGCATTATTCTATTGAACGGGTGAAAAACATTTTGTTCTACCGGAACTCGGGAAACGAAACAATACTACTTTTCGAAATTCCTGTTGCATTACACATTACGAAACTCAATCACACTTTTTCAGGGATCCGGGAAAAACAAAAACGCAAACCGGCAGGCCGCTTCTTTTTTGGCCTGCCGGTTTGTTTTCCTCTCTATTTCACCATGGCTCCGTCAGCCCCCACCCGATACCCGTCGGGCGTGGTGGTATTGGTCAAAAGCGCCCCGTACATTCCGTCCGATGAACCGTTAAAATAATAGGCTTTGCCTCCGATAATCTGCCATCCCACTCTCATGGCCCCCAGGCTCCCGTCATCCACCGGATTTAAGTAATACCGATATCCGTCCTTGTCCATCCATCCGGTCTTCAGATGGCCTCCTTCGTTAAAATAATACCAGCGGCTGTCAATACAGGCCCATTCATTGGAAGGCCATGACCCGTTATCATACCGATACCACCAGCCGTCCGGCGTGTACCTCCAACCTCTGTCATAGGGACCTCCCCTGTAGGCCGGCCCCAGCTGCTCATCGCTTTCATAGTTCCAGCTGCTGACCGTATATTCCCCCGGCCCGGCCCCCTTAAATCCCGGATAATCGTAGACATCGATGCCCCCCGGTCCTTTTGCCTTCACTTTTGCCAGCGCCGTAGCCGGGCCTGATAAAAGAAGCCCTACCCCAATGGCCACAGCCACCGCTGCTGCCGTCTGCCGCATCCGTCTGAATCTTCCTTCTCTCTGTTTCATCGTTTTCCCTCCTGCCGTTATTTCGGCGCCATCCGTCCCGTCCTTATGAATCCTGCCCTGCAAAAATCCCCTGGAGTCACCCTTTCTGCTTTTTCATAACCGCGTCAACGGCGTCTATGACCGCTGCCCGAAACCCGTTACGCTCCATGGCGGCAACACCGGCTATGGTAGTGCCTCCCGGCGAACACACCCCGTCTTTCATAACTCCCGGGTGACGCCCTGTCACAAGCTGCAGTTTCCCGGTCCCCACCACCATCTGGCTTGCTAGCTTATAGGAAAGCTCCCTGGGGAGCCCGTAAAACACCGCCCCGTCGCTTAACGCCTCCACAAACATGGCCGCAAAAGCCGGGCCGCACCCGCTTACGGCGCCTGCGATGCCCAGATGCTCTCCATCCACAACCTCCACCATCCCCATGGAGGAAAATAAACCTTTCACCTGTTCAAACTCCTCCCGAGTCAGGGAATGACGCTTCTCACACAGGATGATCCCTTCTCCCACCGCCACCGGCGTGTTGGGCAGCGTGCTCAAATGGTGGGTGCCGGGAAGCAGAAACTCCTCATACTTCTCAAATGGCACATTAACCGCCACGGAAACCACCACTTTCCTTTTAAGGATCTCCAAAACAGGCGTCAACGCCTCCTCCACCAAATAGGGCTTTACTGCCACAATGACGATATCCGACTTCTCCGCCACCTCACCGGCCGTCTTACAGCCATGTACCCCGTAACGGCGGGCATTATCCTGCAGCTTATCCCAATCCCTGGCACAGGCGTAGATCTGATCCGGATTTAAAGCTCCTCCCCGGATCATCCCCTCCGCCATGGCCTGAGCCATATTTCCGAAACCGATGAAACCGATATGTGATCCTGTCACTGTTTGATCCCTCCATTTATACAAAATATCCTGCTGACACGCTTCCTTAATAAACCCGTAAAACTATTCCTTACAAGTTTAACACACAATGGATCATATTGCCATATTTTTAACATCAATATTCTCCATCGGGATAAAGATATCTAACTGAAAAGGACCATGCCTTTACATGATCCTCCTGTTTTCTATGAAACTATAAATGAGCAAATTTAGAAAACTGCACAATGCGCCTATGTTACTAAAGCCAAGACTTCCTTAAAAAGGACGTGCCTTGCCCCCCACTGGTAGATGAAACGGTATCGTTCCTCTTGGATATGGCTATAAATATAAGTATAACCGTCTTCAAAGGACATGGCTTCACCGCATCCAGTACATGCAATCAAATGAGCCAGTGACATCAGCAGCCAATACCTCTGGATTCCTTTCGAGGAACGAACCTGATGCCTGTCAAGTGCCAGTTTGTCCTTGGACTGACGGAAGAACACCTCGATCGGCCACCGTTCCACATATTTGTCCAGGACTTCACGGGTACTCAAAGAAACATCCGTGCTGATAAAAGCCCGTAGAGCTTTGGGGGCATGGAATGCGTCTTTTGGGTAGCTGATCAGTACTACGGCAGTATCGATGCCATTGAGGCTTCCTTCATATCGGTAGACATAATAACTCCGGCTGCCAACTGTCACGAGGCTGACATTGGAATCTGTTTTCCGTAGATGAAGGGCAAACCCACTAATCTTCTGTTTTATGCCGCAGGGATACACGATCCGGTTCGTCTTCAGCGCGCCAATGGTATAGAACCCCTTTTTGATAAAAGCTGCCGCTGTACCGGATCGAGCAAGAATTCAGCCGAAATGGAGTCCATATCTCCTGTCAGGTGATGGCGGGATGGATCATCCGGTGCTGTGTGAGATACCTAGCGCCAATGTATGCCTGCCTGAAAGAACGGCTGCTGGAATACCCGGTTACCCAGTCGGATGAGACCCCTGTGGAAGTGATCCGGGATGGACGGGGTGCGGGAAGCACCAGTTATATGTGGGTACACCGGAGCGGGGAGATGTACTGTGAAAAGCCAGTGGTCCTGTATGAATACCAGAAGACGCGAAACAGCAGCCATCCGAAAGAATTCTGTAAGGATTATCAAGGGATTCTGGTGACGGATGGTCTGGAGCAGTACCACAAGATAGAAAGGGAACTGCCGGGTCTTAGGAACGCAAACTGCTGGGCCCATGCCAGGCCAGATTACGCGGATGCGGTAAAAGCACTTGGAAAAAGCTGCCCCGAAGCGGTGCGCCAGTCGGCAGCGTACCAGGCGCTGGCAAGGATCAGCACGATCTATAAGCTGGAAGGGACCCTCAAGGAGCTTTCAGGAGAAGAAAGACTGAAGGAAAGGAAGACCTCGATCAAACCACTGGTGGAGGAGTATTTCGCATGGGTAAAAGAGCGTCTGAAGGACGAAAGCTGCCTGCCGAAAGGGAAAACAGCCCAAGGCCTGAAGTACAGCGTAAATCAAGAAGCATATCTGAAAGTATTTCTGGAGAATGGAGACGTCCCGATTGATAATTCAGCATCAGAGAGAAGCATCCGGACGTTTTGTGTGGGAAAGAAAAACTGGGTACTGATAAACTCCGTAAAAGGCGCGCATGCAAGCACGGTGATTTACAGTATCACAGAAACGGCGAAATTAAATGAGCTGAATCCGTACTATTATATAAAATATCTTTTGGAAAGAATCCCAGAGCTGATGAATGCCGAGGGGGCCATAGCAGCAAAAGACCTGGAACCACTGTTACCATGGTCAGAGGGCCTTCCAGCCAAATGTCATAGAATACGCCGCTGAGAAGCGGCGCTTTTTACAGTGGGGGCGGATGGTTTTACGTTTACGAATTTGCTCCTTAGCTACAGCCATAAAAATACTCCTTTTCGATAAGAATTATCATATCTGAATTCATACCCAAAAGGAGCCTTTTTTCCTAAGACACAAACTATTTTACACCACCAGATATATAGATTTTAATGATTTGAATTTAAGCGTGGTGCTTAAGTGATCCTGGTTGGGATAAAACGGTGATTTCATTTTGTTATATTGTTGTATAGATGAGACGGCGTAGTGGCAGGCCGAAGAGAGAGTCGGTCCCGTCCGGGTTCAAATATGCCAAACATTCCACCCTCCTCTTTAAATATCCAATATAATTTTCACTTATGGATTTTTTTATAAATCCGAATTATAAAATAAATGATGCCTAAAAGTAATATAACATTAAAAATGCCCCAACAACTTTCTAACATTCTTTCCATCATTATACCTTTAATGAATTACCGCAACAGTACCACTTAAATTCACAGGCTTAGAGTATAATTTCACCAATCCATCAACAAGTAAATAATAGTCTAATGTTCCATTGGTATAAACATATATATCTTTCCCACCATTAGGAATATCTTCTCTGTCAATCACTTTAACTTCAACCTTCGTCCCGTCATTAGCTATAAATTCACTTGCATATGATGGAAATATTGAAAACGCAACTAATATCACTAAAGCTAACAGTGAAACATACTTTCTCAATATTATCCTCCTAAATAGTATAAATTTTTAGATTAAACCGTGATATGCACACATCATATTTATACTATATATCAATATCATACAAATGTCAATATAACTATAAATGAACAAATTTAAAATAATTACCAAAACACACTTTTGGTGTTTGTAAATGTTGTACAAAATATAATTCTTAAAATATACAATACAAACAAAGAAAACTAGTTTTGCCTTTTGAACCCCATGTAACGGTTAGGATAAACCAAAGCATTTTTGTATATTTTTCAGATTTGCTCATTTATAGTATGAAACAAATGCTATATAACTATCTCGTATTTTTCTTTCAGGTTGTTCAGCATATTATACTTGATCAGTCCCTCCATCTGCATTCTGCCAACAACAATCCCCGGCGCAATCTTCTGCTCCTTGGCGAACCTAAGGATATTCTGCTCTGAGTAATCTCCCTCCTGACTGAACGCATAAAACTCCTCTTTAGAGATCAACCACTCTCCTGACAAAGCATCCGCCGCCCTCTCATCTTCATCTGTTGTTCCCTTTGTCTGACCCACATGTCCAAGAACTACATGAGCTAACTCATGGAAAAGACTGAACCAAAATCTATCGGCATCTTTTCCTCTTGCCGTAAGTCCAACCACAATCTTGTTTCCGTCCAGAAATGTGGCTCCCTGTAGGAAAGATCCTTTTAGATGAGGCAGGAAAACCAAAGCAATACCACAATCTGAAAGGTACTTTTTAATCTCCGGGCAAAATCCTTCCGGCTTCATCACAGTCATTTTACGGATCTTTGGCATGGCCGCCATTAAACCTTTGATATTAATAGGGGCTGTCTGGATGGCACGCGCTTTTATTTTTGCCTCCTGAACCCATGCCATTAAAGCAAGGTCGCTCTTTTCTGTAATTGCCAGTCTTCTGCAGGCGATCCTTGAAATCTGATCATTGCTAAGCAGCAGCAGCTCTGCCACCTCAAAATACTTTCTCAGATAAATAACCTTCTCCTTAACATCTCTGGTTTGCGGAACCCATCCAAGTTTTGCCATTTCGGTGTATGGAAATTGTTTAGCTAGTTCTATATCCCCATCCATAGCATTCTCTGCCTCTGCCTTTATGATCTTCTCCCTGTAAATCGCTTCAAGATCATTCCAAAATTTTGCCGGAATACCAAGGACCATCTCTAATCTTATCGCAACTTCAGGTGTAAGCTGCACATCCCCATTAATAAGTCTGCTGATATGCTTCTCGGACATATCCATCCTGGCTGCAAATTCCTTTTGCTTCATTCCTCTGTCATTCAACTGCTCTTTAATTGTGGCCCCAGGTGGCGTTGCTATATAACTGCGACTTCTCACCATAGCGCTACCTCCTTATTATATCCTCTTTACTCTTAATGATAATCGACAATCTCAAGAATATTCGCTATTTGGATCTCGTTTCCATTCTTCTCAAATACCAATCTATATGGATGGACCAGGTCCACCGCATACTGCCCATTTCTGTTCTGTGATAGAGAATGACATCTGCCGATGTGAAATTGTATCATCATCTCCACAGTATCCGCAGCAGCGATCTCATCGATACGCATATGTATCTTATCGGCCATTTCTCTGCCGTAGGTTTTCACCGCAGTTCTGGCATCCGTACAAATCTTTTCTATTTTCCTGTTCTTGTACGTAATATCCAATCCATCACCTCTCTTAAAATTTACCTTTGAGGTAAATTAATAATACCATATATTTATCCCACGGTCAAGAAGACCGCCTGTTTTTGCTTCACTATATTTCATACCGCAAAAAAGCACCCGGCTCACGTCCGGATGCTTCCCGTCTCCAAAACAGTATGTTACTTAAACAACCCTTTCCTCTTATGTCCGCCCTCTTCCTTAGGCGTCCTGCCGTTCATCAGATCATCGTACCGCCGCAGAGCCTCCCTCTGCTCTTCATTCATCCGTTCCGGCACCTGGACCACCAAAGTTACGTAGTGGTCGCCCCGCACTGCCTTATTCCGAAGGGACGGCACGCCCTTGCCTTTCAGCCTTACCTTGGTATCCGTCTGGGTCCCGGCCTTCACTTCATACTCCACTTCCCCGTCCACGGTCTTAATGCGGACAGGTCCGCCAAGCGCCGCCACGGCAAAGGAAATAGGCACGGTGGAGTAAATACTGGTCTCCCTGCGGACAAACACCGGATGCTTGGACACCACGGCCTCCACCAGAAGGTCACCCCTCTCTCCGCCGCCTGTCCCCGGCTCCCCGGAACCTGCCATGCGGATGCTCTGTCCGTCGTCGATGCCTGCGGGGATGGTGATCTTTAACTTCTTCCTTCTGGTAATATACCCAGTACCCCGGCAGTCCGGACACTTCTCCCGGATCACCTTTCCCGTGCCGCCGCAGTCCGGACAGGTCTGAACATTCTGCACCGTGCCGAACATAGACTGCTGGGTATACATGATCTTACCCTTGCCGTTGCACTTGGAACAAGTCTCCGGCGACGTGCCCGGCTTTGCCCCTGTTCCGTGGCAGGAAGAACATTCTTCCTTAAAATTAATATCAATCTCTTTCTCACAGCCAAAGATCGCCTCCTCAAAGGTGATCCTCACGCTGGTCCTCACATTGGCTCCCCTCATGGGGCCGTTATACCTGGAACTGCTTCTGGAACGTCCGCCGCCGAAAATATCCCCGAAAATATCTCCGAAAATATCCCCCATATCCGCGCCGTCGAATCCACCGAAGCCTCCAAACCCGCCGAAACCACCGCCGCCTCCGCCTGCTCCGCCGTCAAAGGCCGCATGTCCGAACTGGTCGTACTGCCGTCTCTTCTCACTGTCGCTTAGGACGCTGTATGCCTCGGAAGCCTCCTTAAACTTTTTCTCCGCCTCTGTATCTCCCGGATTGGCATCGGGGTGATATTTCTTTGCCAGGACTCTGTACGCCTTTTTGATCGCCGAATCGTCCGCGTTCTTGGGGACGCCCAGGACTTCGTAGTAATCTCTCTTGCTCTCTGCCATACTGGCCTACCTTTCCGATCTCCAAACGCAACCGTTCAGATAACCCTTGAACTGATACGCATCCGGCCATAAAAATCGCTTCGCGATGGGGCCGGATACCTGCTGCCATTACGTTTTCGTACGGCCAGCGCGGTAAACGCGCAGACCTATCTGAACGATTACCTTCAAACACCGCAGAAAAGTGCTGTACTGCTACAACACTTTTCTGCAACGCTTATGCGTTCTTTATCTCTTTAGACTTCCCTGAAATCTCCGTCAATCACATCATCATCCGGCTGGCCTGCCCCGCCAGCGTCTGCTCCCATATCCGGGCCTGCTCCGGCAGATCCAGCTCCCGCGCCTGCCGCCTGGGCCTGCTCATACACCTTGGCAAACAGTGACTGGGCGCTTGTCATCAGCTTCTCCTTGCCTGCTTTGATATCCTCCACCTGCGCGTCGGTCATCTCCTCAACCGGAGCCCGGTTGATGGCTTCCTTCAAAGCGTTCAGATCAGCCTCAACGGCAGCCTTGTCGTTGGCGTCAACCTTATCTCCCACTTCCTGCAGAGCCTTCTCGGTCTGGAATACCATGGAATCCGCGTCGTTTCTGGCGTCAATGGCATCCTTGCGCTTCTTATCCTGGGCCTCGTACTCCGCAGCCTCCTTTACGGCCTTCTCGATATCGGAGTCGGACATATTGGAGCCGGAGGTGATGGTAATATGCTGCTCCTTGCCGGTTCCCAGATCCTTGGCGGATACGTTAACAATACCGTTGGCATCGATATCAAAGGTAACTTCAATCTGGGGAACGCCTCTTCTTGCAGGCGGGATCCCGTCCAGACGGAACTGGCCAAGAGTCTTGTTGTCCCTGGCGAACTGTCTCTCGCCCTGTACCACGTGGATATCTACAGCAGTCTGGTTGTCAGCCGCAGTGGAGAAGATCTGGCTCTTCTTTGTGGGGATCGTAGTGTTCCTCTCGATCAGTCTGGTGGCAACGCCGCCCATGGTCTCGATAGACAGAGACAGCGGAGTAACATCCAGAAGGAGGATATCCCCTGCGCCCGCGTCGCCTGCCAGCTTGCCGCCCTGGATGCCTGCGCCGATAGCAACGCACTCATCCGGGTTCAGGCTCTTGGAAGGCTCGTGTCCGGTCAGCTGTTTTACCTTCTCCTGCGCCGCGATCATACGGGTGGAACCGCCTACCAGCAGAACCTTGCCCAGCTCGGAAGCCGTGATGCCCGCATCCTTTAAAGCGTTCTGCACCGGAATGGCCGTTCTCTCGATCAGATCATGGGTCAGCTCGTCGAACTTGGCCCGTGTCAGGTTCATATCCAGATGCTTCGGTCCCTCGCTGGTGGCAGTAATAAAGGGAAGGTTGATGTTGGTGGTGGTAGCGGTGGAAAGCTCTTTCTTTGCCTTCTCCGCAGCTTCTCTCAATCTCTGAAGAGCCATCTTGTCGCCGGACAGGTCAACTCCCTCCGCCTTCTTAAACTCGTCGATCAGCCACTGGGTAACGCGGTTGTCAAAATCATCGCCGCCCAGTCTGGTATCGCCGTTGGTGGAAAGCACCTCGATAACGCCGTCACCGATCTCGATGATGGACACATCGAAAGTACCGCCGCCTAAGTCGTACACCATGATCTTCTGCTCTTTTTCGTTGTCAAGGCCGTAAGCCAGGGCTGCCGCCGTAGGCTCGTTGATGATTCTCTTTACATCCAGGCCCGCGATCTTTCCCGCATCCTTGGTGGCCTGACGCTGGGCGTCGTTGAAGTAGGCCGGAACCGTGATAACGGCTTCCGTTACACTCTCGCCCAGATAGCTCTCCGCATCCGCTTTCAGCTTCTGCAGGATCATGGCAGAGATCTCCTGGGGGGTATACTTCTTCCCGTCAATATCCACCTTGTAATCGCTTCCTATATGTCTCTTGATGGAAGAGATGGTCTTGTCGGCGTTGGTGACCGCCTGACGCTTTGCCGGCTCGCCTACCAGTCTCTCCCCTGTCTTTGTAAATGCCACAATAGACGGCGTAGTCCTGACGCCCTCCGCGTTGGCGATGACCGTCGGCTTGCCGCCTTCCATAACGGCCACACAGCTGTTGGTTGTACCTAAGTCAATCCCTATAATCTTGCCCATAGCGTTTTCCTCCTATATAAAATCCATTTTTAAATTAATGAGTCTGCTGCTGATCCGATCCGGACGCCGATCCGGATGATTCCTGGAAACTGTCCCGAAAGAAACTGCCCTTTCGCCCCGTCTCCTAATTGGCCACCTGTACCATGCTGTGTCTCACCACGCTGTCCCGGTACAGATATCCCTTCTGAAATTCCTGGACTACCACGTTCTCCCCCTGCTCCTCATCCTCCACATGCATCACAGCGTTGTGGAAGTTGGGATCAAACTGCCGGCCTACGGCTTCAATGGGCTTAACGCCGGCCTCCTCCAGGTTTTTCAAAAGCTGCTTATATATCATCTCCATGCCCTCGGCAAAGGAACTTCCCTTGGCATCCTCAGGCATTGAGCTTAAGCCTCTCTCAAAGTTGTCAATCACCGGCAGGATCCGCTCGATGATATCCTTGGCCCCTATCTCGAACATGGCGGACTTTTCCTTCTCCGTCCGCTTCCTGAAATTGTCAAACTCGGCCATGTTCCTCTTGAGCCGGTCCGTCAGTTCCTCGATCTGGGCGTCCCTTGGGTCTTTCTTCTCTTTCTTCTTCCCAAAAAATCCCTTCTTTGGAGAATCTTTTTCTTCCTCCTTGGGCTGGGCGTCCTCCTGGCCTTCCTCCTGCTGCGTCCCCTCTTTTTGGGCATCGTCTGGGGTATCCGCTGTCTCCGCCTCCTTCCCGCTGTCAGCCGCCTCGTCTCTCACAAGGTCCTGCTCCATGTCCTCTTGTCTTCTATTCTCTTCGCTCACTGCACTCTCACCTTTCCTCTTTTCGGATCCCCCGGCCCCGCCGTCATCCGTCTTCTTTTTTAAAGGTTGCGTCTAACTGAGTTATCAGATTTCTCAAAGTCTTAAGCACCTTCTCGTAATCCATCCGCTTTGGCCCTATGATGCCGATGGTGCCTTTCAGTCCTTCTCCCAGCTCATAAGTGGCGGTAACCACGCTGCAGTCCTTCATCGCCTGCACCGGCGACTCGTCGCCGATGTACACCTGGATCCCCGTCTCGCTGTCGGCTCCCACCGTATCCACCAGCTCCTGCAATGTCTCCGTGTGCTCCAGCGTGCTCAAAAGCCGGCTGGCCTTGCCGCTGTCGCTTAATTCCGGGTACTTAAAAATATTGGTAGCCCCGCTGGTATAGATCTGAAGCTCATCCTCGTCGGCCTTGATCACCGCCGCCACCTCGTTAAGCACCAGATCCACCACCTGGCTGTGGGCCCCGGCCTGCTCTTTCAGCCTGCTGATGACTCCCAGATTGATCTCCTCAATGGTCAGCCCGTTCAGGTTGGTGTTCAGAAGGATATTTAAGTTCAGAAGCTCGTCGTCGGTCACCTCCTGCTGGATGGTCACCATGGTGTTCTTGATGATGTTGCCCTCCACCACTGTGACGATCAGAAGCTTATGGGTATCCACCTTGGACAGCTGTATAAACTTTAACTTGTTGCGGTGATACTGGGGACCGCTTATTAAGGCGGCGTAGTTGGTGTTGCTGGCAAGGTTCTTGGCCAGACCTTTTAACACCTGCTCCAGGCGTCCCATGCGCTGGACCATCATCTCCTTGATCTCCGTCACCTCATTATCCTTCTCCAGAAGGATCTGGTCCACATAGAAACGGTATCCCTTGTCGGAAGGGATCCGTCCCGCCGATGTGTGAGGCTGGACGATATAGCCCATCTCCTCCAGGTCGGACATCTCATTGCGTATGGTGGCGGAACTCCACTTGGAATTCACATACTTGGAAATGGTTCTGGACCCCACCGGTTCCCCGGTTTCCATATAGTTCTTTATGATCGCTTTCAAAATAGTGACTTTCCGCTCGTCCAGTTCCATATCCCCCGTCCTTTCCCTGTGATTTAGGCTTGTTAGCACTCATATCGATTGAGTGCTAATCGCTATGCTCCTAATATAGTCCTTCGGATACTTTTTGTCAATACCTTTTTTATAAAGTTTTCCATCCTCTGGGGCATCCTCCAAAGGCTCTTTTGATTACTATTTGCCACTTTAAGGACATTCTCTCCCTTTAACAACCACTTTTCTCTGGAAATTCTTACGTTTTTACCAAATTTCCCCCACTTTGCCACGATTTCCTTGACTTTTAACATATTTGTAATATAATTGTAATCAACAAAGCGGTTATTTCTATTGAAGTACGTTGACGTACACGCGGCTTTTGACCGGACGGTCACAGGCTGATGATCATTCAAGAGGAGAACGACTATGAAACATTCCATTTTAAAAAAATTATCCCTGGCTCTTGCCAGCGGGGCATTGAGCCTTGCGGCCTGCTTTTCCGCCATGGCCGCCACCCCTGTGGGAACTCTGGAAGGCGCTGACAGCTCTTCTATCTACGGCTGGGTTTGGGACAGTGACAGCTACGGCCATGTGATCCCTGTTGAGATCTCCGTTTATCCCACCGATTCCCAGACGGTTTTAAAGACAGCTTCCGTCAAAGCGGACCATTATCAGGAAAAGCTCCAGGAAAGCATCGGAGACGGATATCACGGGTTTAAGTGTTCCATGGACTGGGACCAGTTTGAGCAGGACCAGCTTCGGGTCACGGCTTACGCCGTCACAGAAGAAGAACGAGTTTTCTTAGGCGAACTTACCTATCATAAAGATTCGGAAGATTTTGTTCTTGCCGCCGACCGCAGCCAGGACGCGGACTCCCAAGAGGCATCTGCTGCCAAGGACGCCGATGACGTTTCACCGGCTCCCCAGGGACCTGGAGACATCTCCGTCTCCAGACAGGCCCCGGAAGCCTCCGGCTCTCTGCGGGACACAGGGAAAGGTTCCGGCTCCACAGCAGCTGTGGGACAGGCGCCAAAAAGTTCCCAGGACACGCCGAAGGCTTCCGGTTCCAATGCCTTTCCGGCCCAGGATACGACCGCTTCCCAGGACGGACCAAACGCTTCCGGCCCCGATTCCTCTCAAAAGCAGGATTCCGCTGACTCCCAAAATGCCCGAAAGGCTTCCGCCAACACTGGGGACCAGGCTTCATCCGGCTCAAAAGCTTCCGACAACCACAAGGACGCGTCTTCGGACAAAGTCCTCCCTTCCTGGCAGAAAGGTCCCGGCTTTGCTCCCAAGAAGGAGGTAAAACCGGAGCCGGTACCGGTCTCCAAAGGCATGTTTACCATAACCGGATACTGCGGCTGCGACATCTGCTGTCCTTCCTCCGTTTCCAACCTGACCTACAGCGGCACCGAGCCGCAGCCGGAGCACACCGTCTCTGCTGACATTGACATCTTCCCCATCGGCACCCGCCTGATGATCGACGGTATCATTTACACGGTGGAAGATATCGGTTCCAATGTGATCGAAAATAAGATCGACATTTTCTACGCCACCCACGAGGAGGCTCTTGCCCACGGCACCACCACGGAAGAGGTCTTTTACATTCCGGAATAAAAAAGCACGCCAAAGGCCGCTGCAGTTTTCCAGCTGCACAGCGGCCTTTTTGTTTCTTTCCCCGTTTTCCCGGCTGTATATATCGATAATGGTCAGAGCAGAAACTCGCTTAACACATAATTGCTGATATCGATCCCAAACTCACTGAGCCGCACATACGGCTCTTCTATGACAATGAGACGATTTTTTAAGAGTTTTGCCAGTACCTCCCCATACACGTCTCCCATCCTCACTCCAAACCTGCGCTCAAACTCCTGTCCTGAAACGCCTCTCATAAGCCGAAGTCCCAGAAACATAAACTCCTCCATCATCTCCTTGTGGGTCAGACGGACAATCTCTTTGTGGAGGCGCTCATCCGCGTCCGGCCCGGCCATGGCAATCTGACAGTAAGTTCCCAGATCCGGCTCATTGCGAAACCGAAAGCCCTGGATATAGGACGAAGCCCCCAGGCCCAGGCCCAGGTACTCCACCCCGGTCCAATAGCCTGTATTGTGGCGGCATTCATATCCCGGCTTGGCGTAATTGGAGATCTCATACCGCTCAAATCCAAGGCCGTGAAGATACTGCTTTGTCAGATAATACATTTCCCGCTCTTCCTGCTCATTTGGCAAAAGCTCCGGATGATCATGATATCGGTGATAAAAGGGCGTCCCCTCCTCGATCATAAGGCTGTAAGCGGAGATATGCTCCGGTTTTAACATGGTCACATTTTTAAGGGTCGTCTTCCAGGAAGCCAGCGTCTGGCCCGGCAGCGCGGACATCAAATCAACGCTCACATTGGAAAAGCCCGCCTGCCGCACCCTCTGAAACGTCTTTAAAAATTCGTCGTAGGTGTGGATCCGCCCCAGGACCTTTAACTCCCCGTCATCCGACGACTGGAGCCCGATGCTGATCCGGTTGATCCCCCCTTCCCGGCATGCCTGCAGTTTCTCCATGGTCACGGTGCCGGGGTTCACTTCCATGGTCACCTCCGCGTCCTCCGTCAGGCGAAAATGGCCTCTCACCTGGTCCAAGATGCCCAAAAGCTGCTTTGGCTCCAATACCGAAGGCGTGCCGCCTCCCAAAAACACGGAAGTGACCCGGTAGCCCGGATAATGAAAACTCTGGCAGGCGATCTCTTCCATTAGCTGTTCCACATACCGCCTCTGCGTATCCACAGGGGCCGGCCCTGAAAGAAAGTCGCAGTAACCGCATTTTTTTGCGCAAAATGGGATATGGATGTATAATTCCAGTGGTTTTCTCAATATCAATCCCTCAAGCTATTCCTCATCCAGTTTCAGCACGCTCATAAAGGCTTTCTGCGGGATCTCCACACTGCCTACCTGGCGCATCCGTTTCTTTCCTTCTTTCTGCTTCTCCAAAAGCTTCTTCTTTCGGCTGATATCGCCGCCGTAGCATTTTGCCAGCACGTCCTTGCGCATGGCCTTTACCGTCTCCCTGGCAATAATCTTTCCGCCTACAGCCGCCTGGATCGGAATCTCAAACAGATGCCGGGGGATCTCATCCTTTAACTTCTCGCACATCTTTCTTCCCCTTTCATAGGCAGAAGAAGCGTGGACAATAAAGGACAGGGCATCCACTTCCTCCTTGTTAATCAAAATATCCAGCTTCACCAGCTCCGACTGCTCATACCCCTTCATCTCATAGTCAAAGGAAGCATACCCTCTTGACCGGGATTTCAGGGCATCGAAAAAGTCATATATGATCTCGTTCAGCGGCAGCTCATATTTCAGCAGCGCCCGGGTGGTCTCAATGTACTCCATTCCCAGATACACGCCCCGCCTCTCCTGGCACAGCGTCATGATGGCTCCCACAAACTCCGTGGTCACCATGATCTCCGCCGTGACAATGGGCTCCTCCATGTACTCGATCTCCGACGGGTCGGGAAGATTGGATGGGTTGGTCAGCTGGATCATGTCCCCGTTCTTTTTGTGGACCCTGTACACCACCCCCGGCGCCGTGGTCACCAGATCTAAATTGTACTCCCGCTCCAGCCTCTCCTGGATGATCTCCAGGTGCAGAAGGCCCAAAAATCCGCAGCGGAAGCCAAAGCCCAAAGCAATGGATGTCTCCGGCTCAAAAAACAGGGACGCGTCGTTTAACTGCAGCTTTTCCAGGGCGTCCCGCAGGTCGTTGTACTTGGCCCCGTCCGCCGGATAGAGGCCGCAGTAAACCATGGATGTAACCTTTTTATATCCCGGCAGCGGCTCTCTGCAAGGGTTATTCTTGTCGGTGATCGTGTCGCCTACCGCCGTATCTTTCACGTTTTTAATGCTGGCTGTAATGTAACCTACCATGCCCGCGCTAAGCTCCTCACAGGGTATAAACTGCCCGGCTCCGAAGTACCCCACCTCCACAACCTCTTCCTGGGCTCCCGTGGCCATCATACGGATCGTGGTCCCTTTCTTTACGGTCCCCTCCTTGATCCGGCAGAAAATAATGACCCCCTTGTAGGAGTCGTAGAGAGAGTCAAAGATCAGAGCCTGTAAGGGCGCCCGGGGATCGCCTGACGGAGCCGGGATCTTCTCCACCACGGCCTCTAAAACTTCCTCCACGTTGATCCCCGTCTTGGCGGAGATCTTAGGCGCGTCCGCGGCCTCCAGACCGATAACATCCTCGATCTCCGCCGCCACCCTGTCCGGCTCCGCGCTGGGCAGATCAATCTTATTCAAAACCGGAAACACATCCAGGTCATGATCCAGGGCCAGGTACACATTGGCAAGGGTCTGGGCCTCGATGCCCTGGGCCGCGTCCACCACCAGAATGGCCCCGTCGCAGGCCGCCAGGCTTCTGGAAACCTCATAATTAAAATCTACATGACCCGGGGTGTCGATCAGGTTAAAAATATATTCCTCTCCGTTTCTGGCTTTATAAACCGTGCGGACAGCCTGGGCTTTGATGGTGATCCCCCGCTCCCGCTCCAGATCCATATTATCCAATACCTGGGACTGCATCTCCCTGCTGGTGAGAAGACCAGTCATCTCAATGATCCTGTCCGCCAAAGTGGATTTGCCGTGGTCAATATGAGCGATAATGCAAAAATTGCGGATTTTGTTCTGGTCAATGATCGGCATACGTATCTTATCCTTTCCTAATTGGTCAAATGCAACCGTTCAGATAACCCTTGAACGGTTACAGTCAAATCACAGCAAGACTCAAAAGATCCCGCTGACAGATATAGAAGAATATAACATTTTTTCTCCAACCTTGCAACCAGTTTCCAATGAGCCTCCCCCCTGTGACAACCCACCGCTGTCTATGGCCCCGTTACTGCTCACCTCCCGTAAGCACCATATCCAGGATCCGGGCCAGAGGCTCCATGGCGTTTTTCGCCTCCTCATAGGTGTTGGTCTGGGCTCCCACCTCAATAAGGGCGGATCTTGGCCGCAGATGCAGGTTGTAGCGGAAAGCCTTTAGATAGATCTTCCTGGTAAAGCCCGGAAAATACGCCGCCGCGTCCAGCTGCATCTGAAGGCTGAACGCCAGATTCTGCTTCTTGTAAGGATTTGCCAGGTACGCAATAGGCCCCTCCGGCGTCTGGCTCATGCCGTTAAAAAACATAATAGGAGCCGTAGGTTTCCCGTTAACCTCTGACACCATATGTAGATTCTCCCTGACCCCGTCCCTGTGGATGTCCAGCACCACCTCAATGGACGGATTCTCCTGCAAAATGGCCGTGACTCCTTTCAGGGCGTTGTCGTAGGCTCTGCTGCGGTCCAGCTTGCCGTCCACCAGATCATACACCTGGGTATCGTGAATCACCCCATAGCCCATATCCTCCAGAAGCCCCGCCAGATAATCGCCGATGCCCACCACCGTGGCTTCCGGTCTGTCGGCGCCATGATCCGCAAAAGTCTCCTGGGAGTGGGTGTGGTAAATAAGAATCTGAGGCTTCTCACTGTCCTTTTCAAGACTTAGATCCTCCCCCAAAAGCGCCGCCGCGTTCATTTCCTCCCGGCTTGCGGTGGTGGAGGAATGGACGCTGTAAAAATTTTTTATAAGAAAATCGTAATCCGCCAGCTGTTCCACCACATACCGGGTCCCCGCCGCCGGCAAACTTCCGCTGTCATGGTGGGCCGCCGTGGCTTTTGGCAGATCTCCCGCTTGAAGGGCAAATTCCTGCGCCGGCAAGTCTTCCCCTCCTTTTTCCGCCTGCCCTTCCGCGTACCCGCCTGCCAGATCCGCCTTGTCCGTATTGGTCTCTTCCCCGCCGCCGAAAAGAAGGTAGCTGGACTCCCGCACCACCCTCTGGCTCTCCAGATAGTCCTGAAAGGCAGGGTCCGGATCCCCGGATCCGTCCCTCGCCTTTTTGCTGCTCCCCCCAAACCTTACCCTTGGGCTCTGGCCTCCCAACCACAAAAGCAGCTGCTCCACCCATGATGACTCCTCCAGACAGTCCTTCTCTTTTGCCTCCTTTGCCCCTGTTGCCGCCGGGTACGACTGCCAGAACACCGCAGCGCCGCCTTGGGCCATCAGTTCCCGGCCGTATTGCCGCCATGCTTCCTTTTTCTGTCCCTTGTCCAACTCCTTATCGTATTTTCCCGCCGCTGCCAGGATCAGGACCCCGCCTGCTGCCAGCATGACCATTCTCAAAATCTGAGCCGTATCGTAACGAAATCTTCTCATGATCCCGATTCCCCCGGAGGGCCTTTTTATCTATCATATGAAAGAGTTTCCGTTTTTTTCTTAAGATGTGCTGAAATGAGGATAAAATGCCATGTGTATGCCCTCGGAAATGGTGTAGCTGAGCCGTTTCACCGTCAGGTCAATATCGGGAGGCGTCACATACAGCGAGCCAAATTCCGGCTCCAGAAGCTCGCAGATCAGTTGATACTGCTCATCTGGGTTCAGATGATCCAGAAAATCCCCCATCTCCTGGGTCTCCATATGGCTGGCCAAAGTCCCGCTCAAAGCAGCGATGGTATCATGGACAATGGCCGCAGCCCCCACCACCGTAGGCACGCCGATAGCCAGCACCGGGATCCCCAGGCTCTCCATGGTAAGGCTGTGGCGGTGGTTCCCCACACCGGAACCGGGATGGATTCCCGTATTGGTCAGCTGGATAGTGGTCCCCAGCCTTCGGATGCTCCTGGCCGCCAGGGCGTCGATGGCAATGACCAGCTCCGGCTTTGTCTCATGGATGATCCCTTTTAAAATCTCCGCCGTCTCCATCCCTGTCTGGGCCATGACTCCCGGTACAATGCCACTTAAGACCGCGTCCTCCCCCTCATCCATATTCCGGTTCACCTTAAGATTGCCAAGGACCTTAGGCCCCAGGGAGTCCGGTGTCACCGACGGATTCCCAAGTCCCACCACCAGCGCATGAATATCCTTTTTATCCGGTATCTTCCCTTTCTTTTTCAGCTCCTTCACCATCTTTTTCAGCTGCATGGACAATTCCCCGGCCACTTCCCTGTGATAATCCTCATCGCCTTTTGTCAAAGCCCTGGCCTCCATGGTCACATAGGCTCCCACCGGCTTGCCCATGGCCTTGGCCCCCTGCTCGTCCAATATGACCACTTCTGTCAGCTTAATCTTACTGAACGCCTTCCTCCACTCCCGCAGGGACACCCCCTTTACCTCCCCGCCGCTGCCTGGAAAACTCTCTTTTTCCTCCACCGCCAGGTCTGTCCGAATCTCAAACATCACGAACCCTCCGATCTCTCTGTTTTTCCCTTATTTTTTCCAAAAAACCGGGAAATATGTATTGACATTCTACCCTTAATTGGATAAAATATTAAAGCATGTTTACATTAATCTGTCCGTGTCCAGACTTTGATGCAAACCAAAGAACTTTAATAATATTAATTTTAATCGGAGGTGCCCAGATTGGCTAACATTAAATCTGCTAAGAAGAGAATCTTAGTTACACAAACCAAGACTGACAGAAACAAGTCTATCAGATCTAAAGTAAAGACTTCCATAAAGAAGGTTGACGCTGCTATCGCTGCCGGTGACAAGGCTGCTGCACAGGCAAGTTTAGTAAACGCGATCTCCGAGATTGACAAAGCCTGCACAAAAGGCGTATATCATAAGAACAACGCTTCCAGAAAAGTTGCCCGTTTGAGCAAAGCTGTAAGCGCTATGGCTTAATCTGCAAGATTTGGCTTTATAAACATTTTAAAAGGTTTCGAGATCCGTGGGTGTGGCGGTTTCCGAAACCTTTTTTGTTTTTGCATACCAGCCTGATAATCTGCCATTTTGCCATTCTGCTTATCTGCCATTCCGACATTCCGTTAATCTGCCAATCTGCTAATCTGCTAATCTGCTAATCTGCTAATCCGACATTCTGCCATTCTGCTTATCTGTCAATACCTTCTGGTAATCAGAAGCTCCACTGCCAGCCGTTCATTGAGACGGCCTGTCTTTACCGCCTCCTCCGCGTCCACGCACAGATCCACATAAGACAGGATCTGTTCCCTGGAAAAAGCTCTGGCCTGTGGCATCACCTTTCCCACCACAAAAGGCTGCATCTTCAGCTTGGAGGCAATGGTCCCTCTGTCCATGCCCTGAGCCGTCAGCTCCTTTACCTGGAGAATCTGGTTAAACTGCCTGGCAATCAGAAAGAGTATCCTCATAGGCGGCTCCTTAAGCGTCAAAAGGTCCTCATACAGCTCCATGGCAGCCCCGGTCCTTCTGGTGACAATGGCAGCCACCATGTCAAAGATCTTGTTGGTGACCCTGGCCGTGCAGATCTCCTCCACGTCCTGATCCGTGATCACGTCCCGCCCCATGGTATAGCTGATCAGCTTTTCCAGCTCCATGCGGATATTCTCCATATCATCCCCTGTCTTTCCCAGGAAAAGCTCCATGGTCCGCCCGGTAATCTTCCTCCCCTCCTTTGCCAGGATCCCGCCTGCCCAGGAGGAAAGCTGCCTGGCATCCTGCCGGCCCATCTCCGCCGCATATCCCAGGTCCTTGACCTTTTTGTACAGCCTGCTGCGCTTGTCCACCTCTGACTCCACAAACACCAGGATGGAGGTGTCCGGCATCCCCGGCAGATATTCCACCAACGGATCTGCCCCGCCTCCCTTAAAAAGCCCGCTGTCCTCAATAAGGATCATGCGCCGTTCCCCAAAAAAAGGCATGGTATCCGCCAGGCTTATGACCTCTTTCAAGTCAATGCCCTTCCCGTCAAACCGGTGAAAGTTCATGGAGTCGTCCCCCACAACAGCCTCCTTTAACCGGTTCTTATAGCTTTTCTTTAAAAAAGCCTCGTCCCCATAGATCAAGTACACCTGTTTAAACTGTCCCGTCTTAATGTCCTGGTTCAAGACCTTCATCCGCCGCCCTCCTCCTTCTCAAACAGTCCTTTCAGATAAACCGCGTCCTCCATGGTGTTCTTCCACCCATACTCCTTCAGATCCGTCTTCCAGCCGTCCTCTGTCCATGTAACCGCCACGCCCTCTCCCTCCAGAAGCATCCTCTGCATGTCAAAAGTCTCGAAACTGGCGGCTCCGCTTAAAATACCCCTGGAATTTACCACCCGGTAAGCAGGCGTCCCTTCCCCCGCCAGCCCCTGTCGCAGCCCGTATCCCACCTGCCTGGCGTTCTTTGGCCTGCCGCACAGAAGCGCGATCTGCCCGTAAGTAGCCACCTTTCCCCTGGGGATCTGCCTGCACACGATGCCGACCCGTTTATAAAAATCCATATTTTTCGCCTTTCCATGTTATAGAAACGCCGTCATTTTCGCTCCCAGACTGTCCGCCCACCGCTCCGTGTAAAAGGCCGAGTAAGGGATCTTTTTCTCCTTTCGCAGGGCAATGCACCTTCCGGATCTTGACCATAGAAACGAAGGCAGTCCCACCACCGCAAGATAACCGGGGCCAAGCATGAGAGACTGCCACGTATGGCCATACTCGTGGATTGCCATCTGCCGACACCACTCCTCATCCCTGTCGGGACCAAAGATAAACAGCCCAAGGGAAATCCCTCCCTTAAGCTTCCATTTGGTGTACACGGCCCCATGGTAGATCTCATGAGGCGCATTTTTATAATACAAAAACAGCAGCAGTCCCAAAAAAGTCTGGAGCCCTCCCCAAGTACACTGCATTCCCACATATAACGCCCTCTTTACGAACTCTTTCATCCCCATGCATCCCCTGCCTTTCCCCGCTCCCGAAAGCGGTCCCCATAAAAAAGGGGGGGATATCCCACACCAAGGTGCGATACCCCCCAGACTCTCTCTGCGAAATTAACCAATAGAGTTCAAAATAGCCGCCACATATCCCCACTTATCTACCAGCGTAGATCCGGAAATAGCATCCACCTCTTCGCTCTCACTTTCTTCCAGCGCAGTCCTGTCATCGGCGCCGCCCTCTTCCGCAGCTGCCTCCGTCTCTTCCTCCTCGGATACATAGTTGGCTGCTACCAGCTCCTCCAGCTCCATAAGGGTCTTGCCGTTTACAAATTCCTGGATGGCGTCGTAGTTGGCCGCGATCTCCATGGTAGCTCCGGCGCTCTTCATGTTCTCGGAATAGAACTCGTTGTTCACCCTCTTAGATGCCAGCACCTTGCCGTCCAGAACAGCCCCTGCCTCTGTAAACGCGTCGCTGTTGGGAACGCCCTCCTGCTCTCCGTCCAGGAACTGGAACTCGTCAAGATAGGACAAGATCACATTCTCGCCGTCATTTAAAGTGGCAGCCAGCGTAAAGCACTTATCACCGTGAGCAGCAAATGTCTCCGCGTTCAAAAGCAGATTGTCCCTGTCGCCTTCATAGACCACAGACTTACTCTCCTTAGCCGCCTTGGCAGCATCAGCGATCACTCCAAGATAACCTGGGGCATCTACCAGAGTAGCGCTGGAAATCGCGTCCAAAACTTCCTCAGAAGTCTTGCCTGCCAGCTCCTCCAGCTCCGTAATCGTCTTGCCCACCGCAAAAGCCTGGATCTCATCAAAGTTTGAGGAGATCATCATGGTGGCTCCGGACTTTTCCATCATCTCAGAATAGTAATTGTCATTCTTTCTCTTGGAACCCAGAACCTGACCTTCCGCAACGCTTCCTGCCGCTGTAAATGCCTCGCTGTTGGGAACGCCTTCCTGCTCTGCGTCCATAAACTGATACTCGTCAATATAAGCCGCAATAATCGTGTCGTTGGCGTCGATGACCGCCGTTGCCACGGTAAAGCACTTATTGCCGTGGGCAGCTCCTTCCACCTGGCCGATCCTTAACTCCATAGGACCGGAAGGCGCTTCTGTCTCTGCCTCCGTGGTCTCTGCCTCCGTCGTCTCAGCGGCTGTGGTGGTCTCCACCGCGGTGGTAGCTTCCGTAGTCTCGTTATCTCCAGAACTTGAACAAGCAGCCAAGGAAGCGCTGCAGGCCAGAACCAGCATTACCTTTGCAAGATTTTTTTTCTTCATAAATGTTTACCCTCCTAATATCTTTGGGGACAGCCATGCTCTCCCCGCCAAATACTCCGCAATACACGATTGCCTATAACACTATAACCCTTTTTTCCGAAATACACAAGCATATTTTCTATCTTTCTAAATTTTTAAGAATTGAACCGTAGTAAATCTTTGGAAAAGTAGTTCTTTATCTTTCATGCCATTCTTGATTTCTAAAATAGCAAATCTAAACTGCGAGTTTGTAAAGTATAAATTTGAAATTTTGATATTTTGATTGTAGTATTCGCACTTTTATGCTATGATAGAGGAAGTAGCGAGAATACTGAACTTTGAGCGGGAATAATGGTAAGAGGTGACAATATGGCAGTATGCTATAAAAAGCTGTGGAAAATGCTGATTGATAAAGACATGATAAAAAAAGACTTGCGCTTGCAGACCGGTTTCAGCACGACAACAATGTCGAAGTTGTCTAAAGATGAAAATGTCAGCATGGATGTATTAGAAAAAATTTGTTCCGTATTAAATTGCGATGTTGGAGACATCATGGAATTTGTTCCTGATAAAAAAGAGGAACCGTAAGGAGGCAAAACATTATGGAGCAGAATCTTTTCCAGTATCCAACTGAAAAATCGATTACACGGATGGCAAAAGCCTGTATGCGATGATGAAGAAGAGCCGACTTGTTTGGGAGTTTATGCTGATAGTCATTGGAGAGAAGTACCGGTTAAGGGACATGTCCTTTGGTCAGATAGATTTGAATACTTTTTTTATGCGTTTGCAGGAGCAGAATGATACCGTAACTTCCTGGAGCGACAGCACAATCACAAAGTTAAAACAGATTTCAGCCTGGACGACGGCGTGAAGAAGAATTATGCAATTTTCCAGGATGTTTTGGCTAAAATAAAGGGGAAAGAATGAGTGATGAGATCAATATGACGATTTCTATTTTCCACAGATGATGATGGTTATGTTCTTTTACAATGTGAGCATTGTGGCACATATTTTAAGGGGACACCTTCTGATTTGAAGGATGACGGCGTATTTAATATATTTTGTCCAAGTTGCGGCTTGATAAGCGAAAATTACGTTACCGATGATGTACTTGAACTTGCTATAAAAATGGAGTCATTTCATTCAAGGCTGGAAAACGCCCAATGCATGAAAGTGAAGATTCTATTCGGTCAGGTATAGAAGCAATGGAAATTTGTAATTTCCCCTGCTGTAAGCGTACTGCCAAAATTAAGCCATTATTAAAAATGACGGGTGCGTATTGCCCGTTTTGTGGGGTGAAAAATTATGAAATTAAATAGAAAAGAACTGAGAAAAATCCAATATGATTTTAACAGCTGTTCTAATCGACTGCTTCAGGCAGATTATGAAGATTATGCAGGTGTGCTTGCAAAATTTGTGAAATATATGGATAGCACACCAATTATAAATGATTATATCTGTGGTTGTGGTAGTTGTGATTGATAACTTCATTGCAGGCAATAAAGGGAGTTGCAGAATTTGGAGCAGCTGTTTCAGCATTGATTCAATTTATTGGACCTATGCTCGTGACAGTACATAAAGCTGTAAAAGAGAGCGAGGTGCTATTATGACCATAGGAGAAATTCTTGCAGGTGAATCAAAAAATGTGGAGTTCAAAGAGAATCTGCCGGAAAAAAGCATCAAATATATGAAGTCTGTGGTTGCCTTTGCCAACGGAACCGGTGGAAAAATTATTTTCGGAATTGCGGATAAAACCAGAGAAGTGATTGGTTTTGACAGGGAAGATGTATTCAAAAAGATGGATGCTATTGCCAATGCTGTGTCGGATAGCTGTGAACCGGCGATTATTCCAGACATTACCTTGCAGACCATTAATGGTAAAACGGTCATTGTAGCGGAAATTTCTGAAGGCAGACAGCGACCGTATTATATCAAGGCTTTTGGTAGAGAAAGCGGGGTATATGTCCGTGTTGCCGGAACTACCCGTCTTGCTGACGAATACATGATTAAAGAGCTGATGTTTGAAGGAAGCAACCGCTATTTCGATCAGGCTTTGTGTACTGGATTAACGATTACAGATGAAGATATTGATGCTCTTTGCAAAGCCATGAAGGAACAGGCGGTGAAAAACGCTCATAATGAGGAACAGAAAGCATCTATCAAAGATGTTGGCAGACAGCAGTTGCGTTCTTGGGGGGTTTTGATTGAGCGTGACGGAAAAGATTATCCGTCCAATGCCTTTGCCATTTTGACTGGTAACGGAGGACTTCATGTCACAACACAATGCGGTGTGTTCAAAGGTACAACAAAAGCGGTATTTGTTGACCGTAGAGAATATCACGGCCCGCTTTGGGAGCAAATAGAGGAAGCATTTCAGTTTGTCTTGCGAAACATTCACTTGGGAGCTACGTTTGTGGGAATTTACCGGCAGGATATTTATGAAATTCCACCGGATGCTATTCGTGAGTTGATTATCAATGCCATGGTACATCGCAGCTATCTGGATCATGGAACGATACAGGTTGCGGTATATGACAACCGGCTGGAAATCACTTCTCCTGGAAAGCTGCCAATGGGACAGACGATGGAGCGTATGAAAGAAGGATATTCCAAAATCAGAAATGAAGCTCTTGCTCATGCATTTGCTTATATGAACTTGATCGAGCATTGGGGAAGTGGCATTCCAAGAATTATTGATAAAGTGAAAGCTGCCGGACTGCGGGAGCCGGAGTTCATTGGCGGTGAGGTTGATTTGCGTATCAATATTTATCGAGGTCAAATCAGTGATACCGTTGACCTCAATCGTGACCTCAATGACCACAACAGTGCCGAAAAAGTGCCGGATAATGGAAGCAAAGTGCCGGATAACACTATAAAAATGCCGGATAGCAGCACGAAAATGCCGGATAGTGAACAGGAACAGCTCATTTACGAATATGTTTTAGAAAATGGTTCAATAACAACAAATAAGGCGATGGAACTTCTTAATGTGAAACAGCGGAGAGCGAGAATTATTTTGCAGTCGATGATTGAAAAAAATTGGCTCAAAAAAGCAGGTGCGGCAAGAAGTACCATTTATTTAAAGAACACAGAGAGACAGTAAACAATGGAACAGAAGTCTCAAAAGCGAAAAATTGCAATTTGAGATTCAGTGAGTCCAAAATTCAGCAGAAGCATAATTGCTTATTATGAAACCAAAAACTTATTTGCCAATGTGGCATGAAATAATTAAATGGCGTTTATACCGCCGAAAAATCAATGATCTGAAAAAAGAAAGCGCGAAACGCTGTGTGGAGTATGGCAGACGATATGCAATCATGCAAAAAGGCGTACAGCCAAACTACTTATTGCCTGTGAAGTTCCTGGACGGGAAGTCTGGCTTTTGCGGTTTTGCACCGAGAGAGAGCATTCGTATTAAGATGAATGGCGGCGGCATGAACTTTGTGCATGGCGGTATCAGCTTGCAGGAAATGGTTGTTCCGGAGAAACTCATCTGCCTGTTTTTCAGAGTTTATGGCAAAGAAAAAGACAGGAAAGGGCTGTTGCAATGATGTTTAGAAAACTATCAGTGCAACAGCCCCATCCTTTTTAATGTGGATTCTGGTATACAAATTCCATTCTGGTTATATTTTCTTCAAGTATCCTAACCCGGCTAAACCGGAACTTTAAATTCGTTATGTTGCTGTATTATTGAGTGAGCAATGGGCGGGGATTGTCGTGAGGCCAGTCAGAGGAGAGCTGTCCCGTCCGGGTTCAGATATGCCAAACATTCCGATGAGCCCAAAGCGGAAATCAGTCGGGTATCAGCCCTCCTGCTTTCCTGGTCTCATCTCCATGGCATAGATTCACCCGGACGGGACAGCTCTCCTCTGCCTGGCAAAACCAGAATTCGCTGGCTAAGGTTTGCTCACTTAAGGTGGTTTCGGTAGGGGACGCTGCCTTAACTTTGCAGCGAAAAACAGCTTCTTTTTATGGCCTCAAGTATATTGTTGAGTAAGGTTAAAGCGATGTTGTTGGGAACCTGAAAGGATCTGCCACCAAAGCAGTTATCTTTTCACTACAGAGTCGAAACGGCGTTCCCTATCGAAACCACCTTAAGTGAGCAAATCCCGGCCAGCGAATTCTGCTTTTGCCCGGGAGAGAAGGGAGGCTGTGTGCCGGGCGGGTGAATCTATGCCATGGAGATGAGACCAGGGAAACAGGAGGGCTGAACCCGGACGGGACCGACTCTCTCTTCGGCCTGCCACTACTCCGTCTCGTCTATACAGCAATACAACAAAATGAAACCTCCATGCATACTGTCATAAAAGCCCCCTGTATTTTCGCCAATGAAAAAATAAAATTAGTCCAGCGATGTACTACTCTCCTCCGTAAATCCGTCAATCAACGTAGCCGCCCCGCATATCACCGGATAATCGCACCCATAAGGCTCCCCATCCGTCAGTTTAAGCCGATAATATCTGCCTCTGCGGATCTGCTTATGCACATCCTCCGCCGTCATCCGCTCATTAAGCGCCTCCTGGACAATCTGATATGTAGCCTCGTTGCCCTCACTGTCCTCCGTGTGCAGCAGATACACAGCCCCGCTATCTGTCTGCGCCACTTCCTTTTTTACAATATGGGCCTCCACCCGCCAGGTCTCATCCCTCTTCAGATCCTTAGGGATGATCATCACAACCGCAATGAATAAGATAAAACAGATCCCCGAAATAATATAACGAGTTCCGTCCGTAAAAAATCCTCCTCTGCCGCCCATAACTCCTCCCCCTTTTCGCTTATCTATTTTCTCTATTATACCCAAGGTCTTCCCGGTTTTCAAGATGAATCTCCGCTGTTCCTGAATGTGTCCACCGTCATCTTCCTCCCATCGGTCCACACGGTCACCGCGCCTGCCTCTGCAGTCACACGCCGCCTTGTTCCCTGCCTGTAAAGCCGCTCAAGCGTATCCGCGCCAGGATGCCCGTACCGATTTCCCTCCCCGCAGGAGATCACCGCCCACTCTGGCTTAATCCTCTCCAAAAACGCCTCCGTGGTAGATGACGAAGAGCCGTGATGAGCCGCTTTCAGCACCTGGATCCGGGGAAATTCGCCCATTGCCAGCCACTTCTCCTCCCCTTTGGCGCTCATGTCGCCGGTAAGGAGGATGCCCGCCAACTCATAGTGTACCAAAAGCATCAGAGAATGTTCGTTCCTGTCCCCTGCTGCCAGAAACTCCCCTCCGGCTTCCTTCCCCGGATACAAACAGGAAATCCCAAGCTTTCCCTCCCGGATCTGATCTCCCCGCTCCATCCAATATACCACAGCCCCATGGCGCCGGGCCGCCTGCGCTATCTTTTTGTAGACACCGTCGTCCCCCTGCCCCATACCGGGCAGGACCACACGGCTGATCCGTATCCCCCAGTCTTTCTCCAAAAGTTCCATAAGCCCTGATATGTGATCAAGATCCCCGTGACTGACAATGGCGTAATCCACCCGGCTGATCCCTCTGCTTTTCAAAAACGGCGCCAATACCCCGGTTCCCACCGTCTTTTTGTCCGTACTCCCGCCGTCCACCAGCACCACCGCATCCATTGTACGGATGCAGATCCCGTCCCCCTGCCCCACATCAAGAAATACTGCCTCCATCCCCTGTAAAGGAGGGCGAAATAATAGGATCGTCAGGCTCATTAAGGCAAACAACAGCGCAAATACCCGGCGTCCCCCCATCCGTCCCAGGACTCTCTTCCCCCTTACTGTCTCCTTCCTTGTCCCTGCGGCCATAAAAGCCAACAGCCCGCACCACATGGCCCCGTAGGCCCCTATCTGCGCCCAGCCCGGCCGTCCCGTCACAAGAAGGGATCCCGGGATCATGGCAACTGTCTCTCCAAGGCTTTGATACAGCCTTAAGACATAATGTCCCGTTCCCACCGCCATCATCCCCGCCTTCGCTGCCACGGACCCCAATACCACCCCCAGGATCCCGGACAAAAGCACATAGGACATAAGAGGGATCACTGCCAGATTCAGCAGAATACCGAAGACAGGATACTCAAAATAATGAAACGCCGCCACCGGGCAGGTGGCAGCCTGGACGGCGATGCCGGCCAAAAGCGTTCTCTGCCATCTCTTTTTGGCTCCCAGCCACTCCTCCAGCACAGGCTGGGCCATGCTCAAAGTCAGTACCGCCCCAAAGGACAGCTGAAACCCGGCCTGAAACAAAAGCCCCGGAGACTTTACCAGCAAAATAAGTCCGGAAACAGAAACCGCAGTCCTCATATCGTAGGTCCTTCCCAGACAATCGGCCCACATCCGCATCAGCACCATAAGGACCGCCCGGCTTACGCTTGCGCTGATACCCGCTCCGCCCGCCAGGATCCCATAGGTAACCGTCACCGCCGTTCCGCCTGCGCCGGCCCATGAAAAACCGGCTCCCAGCCTGCGCAAAAAGCTGTAGCACCCCAGCCCGATCATGGAGATGTGGAGTCCGCTGACAGCCAAAAGATGGGAGATCCCGCTGATCTGGTAAAGCCTTTTAATATCTGCCGAAAGCTCCGTCTTCTCCCCCAGGATGACGGCATGGAAGATCCCTGTATCCTCTTCCGCGCATATCCGGTCAAGCACGGCTCCGGCGTGGCATCGGAGCCTGTAGATCCCGTCAAGGTACAAAGAATACCCCTCTTTAAGGCACACCGCATCCCTGGCAAATATCTTGCCCTCGATCCCTATGGCGTGATAATACCCTTCCGAGTCAAACTCCCCGGGATTGCCTGCCCCGGCAAACCGTTCCAGTCTTCCCCTGACCCGCACGCGTCCGCCCACGGGGACCGCCCCATCGCCTTCTTCAGGATCTGTGTAAACCAAAAGCCCTCCGTACTCTTTCTTTGTCTCCCCGGCCCCTATAAACACATCCCCCAGTTCCAGCACCAGGCCGTCCCCATCCCTTCTTTTCTGGATCCCTTTCACCGTCCCTTCCGCCTGTATCTCCTGCCCTTTCACTTCCGCCGCGATCCGCTCATACCCACGGCTCTCCTCTGCGTCTTTTCGGCACGTAAGAATCCCACATGCCACAAACAACGGCAGGAACCACCATATCAGGCTCCTGCCGCATTTTTTCCTCAGATAA
Organism: Clostridiaceae bacterium; assembly: GCA_910575585.1. Lineage (GTDB taxonomy): Bacteria > Bacillota > Clostridia > Lachnospirales > Lachnospiraceae > UBA3402. Next base: position 107,703 of record CAJTGF010000004.1, on the reverse strand, counting down.
CAGACCCCGGCCGCCAAAACAGCCAGAATCCCCGCCATCCATCCCACAGGCAGCAGAGCCAATACCTCTCCAAGTACGAATCCCCCTGCTAAACATTCCAGTGGTCTTTTTCTGTTCAATTGTTATCCTTTCTTATTCCCCTTTTTCCGTCCTTCCATGCCGACTGTATCCCTAATCCTTACTCTGTCCCGATCTCCAGATTCCTCTCAAACTGTGTGTTCAGGGAGATCACATCCCGAAACATCACATCCTGGGAGCCGTTTATGGTGATCTGCACCTTGCTCACCGTGGAGATCTCCGACAGGGAATTGACAATCGAGTAAATAGGAATATACTCCTTTACTTCCAGGGTATTATTTAAAAATGTGGAATCAAAATTAATGTAACAAATATTTTCGTTCAGCGACACGTTCAAAAGCTTCGTATCCCCGGGCAGCGTGGGAAAATGCCCCTCCGTCCCCGGTCCTTTGATCAGCTCCTCCACGATCAGCCTTTCCAGGGAGGTATTGATGCTGTGGACCACCTCCCTGCTCTCCTCCACCAGCCTACTGCCGGTCTCGTCGGCAAAAAACAGCCGCAGCTGGCTCTTTTCGTAGGCGTTGATATCGCTGATCCCCTCGATAAAATCCGAATCCGCCATGACCCCCACCGGGTTGCCGTAGGAATCCAGAAGGGGCTGATCCGCCACATAGATGCTGATATAGTCAATCCCGTCGATCTGAGTCATGGTCTTGGCTAAGGCCGCCCTGCACAGGATCTCCCTGGTGTTTTTCATATTGACCCGGTTGGTGTACCCTGCGTCAAAATACAAAAACAACACCCTCTCCTCCTGCCGGTATCCCAGATACCCTACCTTGTCCGACAAAGCCACCTGGCTGTCCACATCATTGGGAACATTAAGGAACTCATTCATCAGCTCTGCCACAAGCTCCTCCTGCCCCTTGGTATCTGTGTGATATTCCCGTGGCGCCAGCCGGGTCATGGAAGCGTTAAGATAGTAGATCTTATAGACTCCCTCCTGCGGCGTCCCCGGCTCCTCGGCCCTTTTTGAGCAGCCTGCCAAAGTCGTTATCATTATGAGAAAAAGCAGCCAAAGCCACATTTTTCGTCCCATCTTCTGCCTCCAGTCCTTATCTCCTTGGTCAAAACACACCCAAGACACGTCCTAAGATGTCCGCTCTGTTCCCCGGGAAATGTAGTTGAGAGGGATCCTCATGGTAAATGTGGAGCCTTCTTCCTCCTTGCTCACCAGACGGATCGCTCCGCGATGCATCAGGATCACCTTTCTGGTAATCGCCAGCCCCAGCCCCGTTCCTCCGGTCTCCCTGGACCTTGCCTTATCCACCCGGTAGAACCGCTCAAACACATGGCTCTGATACTCTTCCGGTATCCCGATGCCCGAATCCGCCACCTTGATGTAGAAAAACTGGTGGTCCGCATCCAGAGTCACCCGGACCCACCCGTTGTCCACATTGTACTTGATGGCATTTTCCACCAGATTGTTGACCGCCAAGGACAGTTTCACCTCGTCCACATCCGCCGTCACCTCCCGGATGCTCTCATAAATCAGTTCCACATTCCGCTTCCTGGCAATGGGCCGAAGCCGTTTCATGATCTGCTGCACCAGCCCGTTGATATCCAGCTGGACAATGGTTAGTTCCTCCACCGATTTGTCCATCTTCACCAGGGACAAAAGGTCGTCAATGATCTTGCTCTCCCTGTCGATCTCATCCGAGATATCGGCCATAAACTCCTGGTACAGCTCCACCGGCGCGTCCTCCATGCTCATGAGAGAGTCGGCCAGTACCCGGATGGAAGTGATGGGGGTCTTCAGCTCATGAGACACATTGGACACAAACTCATCTCTGGACTGATCCACGGTCTTTAACTTATGGATGGTATTCCCGATGGCGGAGGAGATCTCCCTGGTTTCCCTGTAGGCATCCTCCGAGATCACCTGCTCCAGGCTTCCCTCCGCCACCCGGTTCAGGACCTTCTTAAGCCTGACAAAAGGCTGCACCAGGACCGCCGCCAAAACGCCGGACGCCAGCACCAGGATCCCAAAGGTCATCAGCTGAAAAAACGCCGCCTTGTCGGATACTTTCTCCGCCATGCTGGTAAGATTCTCCGTGGAAGCCGTGGCCACCAGCACCCCTTCGATATTCTTCTCCTCCGTATTGTCATACACGGGAACTGCCAACGCAAAATAATGCTTATCCTTTTCCAGCCTGCTGCTGCTCTCCCCCTGAAAACACCGGATCACTTCCTCCGCCACATGGGTCCGCCCCTCGGCCAGCCGGAAGGTGTCCTTGATCACCTTAAAATTCCGGTTGACCACAACGATCCTGCCGTTAAAGATATCCGCTATGGTATCCAGCTCCACATCCACGGACAGATCCCGGCTGTCCTCATTCATATAGGCCACCCGGCTCATCTTGTTGCTGATGATCAGACACTGGTTCTGCACTTCCATAACTCTGAAATCAATCTGGGTCTGGCGAAACGACTGGTCCGTCACCTTGCTCAAAATGTACATGGGAAAAAAACCGATCATCAAAAACAGGAGACACAAAGGCACCTTCATGCTGATGGTCCGTTTCCACCTAACCCCTTTTACCCAACCTAATACCGGCACTGCCTTTTCCTCCCTGCTTCCCGCCTGCAGCCGTTCTCTCCATCCGTTTACGCCGTCCGTTTCCCCGGACCCTTTTTCTGACTACTAGTGCCTTGCTTTCGGGATGTTATATCCCTGTCGCCCAAACTCCATATAATCCCTGCTTAATCCATAGCCTTCGTACACGCGATAGCCAGCGCCCCGGGGCCGATATGGCAGCTGACGCTTAATGACAAGGGCGCAATATAGATCTCCCCCGTCTCCGGGAACGCTGCCCTTAACTCCTCCTTAAGCTCCAGCGCTGCCGCTTCGTTGTCCGTGTAGGCAATAAACAGATGGATGCGCCTGCCCGACTTATCCCCAAACCGGTTCTCCATATCATGGCCAATGGCTGTCATCATCACGTTTTTCGCCTGCTTTATGGTCCTTGCCTTCGAAAACGCGTCCAATTTCTCACCCTGGATCTGCAATACCGGCTTAAGTTTTAAAAGCGTTCCCAGCGCCGCCGCGGCCGGGGTGATCCTGCCTCCCTTTTTCAGATACTTTAAGGTGTCCAGCATGATATAGATGCTGGAATCAAACTTCGTGTCCTCCAGATACTTGCGGATCTCCGCGGCGCTCCTGCCTGCGTCTGCCAGTTCTCTGGCATCCATCACCGACTGTCTCTGGGTCACGGATATGCGCTGATTATTGACCACCTCCACCTTTCCCTCGTAATCCTCCGAAAGCATCACCGCTGTCTGGCAGGAACCGCTTAACCCGCTGGACATGGGGATATGCACAAGGGCGTCATAACTTTCAAGGACCTTATCCCACAGCCCTGTCACCGACTCCGGAGACGGCTGGGAAGTGGAAATGTCGCTGCCGTCCTTTAATTTCTCATAAAACTCTCTCTGGGTCAGGTTGATATCCTCATAATAATCCCGCCCATCGATCATAAAAGGCATGGGAAGCACAAAAATCCCCAATTCCTTTGCCTCTGCCTGTGTAATCCCGCTGTTGCTGTCCGTCACGATCGCTACTTTCATGATCTCAACTCCTCTTTTCTATAATTCCTCTGTCTGCTTCACTTTTTGGTAACACTTTTTTCGCCGCTGCCCACAATATTTGCCGACGTGTACAGCTGATAATAGATGCCTTTCCTCTCCATCAGGGTCTCATGGTTTCCCTCCTCCACAATCCGGCTTCCGGACAGCACCAGTATCCGGTCCGCCCCATGGATGGTAGTCAGCCTGTGGGCAATGGTCAGCGTGGTCCTGCCATGGGCCAGCTTATCCAGAGACTCCGACACCAAATGCTCGCTTTCATTGTCCAGAGCCGCCGTGGCCTCATCCAAAAGCAGCACCTTGGGCGCTTTCAAAAACACCCTGGCAATGCTGATGCGCTGCTTCTGCCCGCCGGACAATTTCACGCCCCGCTCCCCTACGTAGGTGTCATAGCCGTCCTTAAGCTCCTGGATAAATTCATGGGCTCCCGCCAGCCTGGCGGCTTCCATGACCTCCTGGCGGCTTGCCCCCGGCCGGCCGTAAGCAATGTTGTCATACACGCTTCCGGAAAACAGGTACACATCCTGCTGCACCACCCCTACATTGCTCCGAAGGCTGGCAAGGGTTACCTTCTTTATGTTCTGCCCGTCCATAAAGATCTCCCCGGCGGTGGGATCGTAGAATCTGGGGATCAGATTGCACAGCGTCGTCTTCCCGCCGCCGGACGGCCCCACCAGAGCCACTTTCTCTCCCGGCTTAATGGTAATATCAATATCCGACAGCACCGGCGTATGGTCATCGGGATACTCAAACGACACATTCTTAAAGGTGATCTCTCCCTCCACATCCCTTAAAGGCGCCGCACCCTCCTCGTCAAAAATATCCACGCTGGCGTCCATAAGCTCCACAAACCGCTCCACCCCGGTCATGCCGCGCTGGAACTGCTCCGCAAACTCAATAATGCGGCGGATAGTGGCCAGCAGAGTGGTCACATACATAGTATAAGCCACCAGATCCCCGGGAGCGATCAGCCCCTCAACCATAAAAATACCGCCTGCCACGATGACCACCACATACATCAGCCCGTCAAAGACGCGGATGGTATTCTGGAACGCCGCCATATACTTGTACGTATGGCGCTTGATCTTTAAAAATTCCTGATTGTCGTGATTAAACTTGTCAATTTCCACCTTCTCATTGGCAAATGCCCGGACTACCCGGTTCCCCAGAAGGCTGTCCTCAATCCTGGCATTCAGCTCGCCGATATGGTTCCTCTGGCGCTTAAACGCCTTCCTCACCTGCAGATTAAAATATGTGCAGGAAATCACCATCACAGGGATCAAAAGAAAAATGATCACGGTCAGCAGCAGGTTGATCCGGGACAGGATCACAAAGGACACCGCGCCTTTCAAAAACGCGATAAAAAACTCCTCCGGACAGTGGTGGGCAAACTCCGTCACGTCAAACAGATCGCTGGTGATCCGGGACATGATCTGCCCTACCTTGGTGTTGTTAAAATAATTGTCCGACAGCTTCTGCAGGTGTTCAAAAGCGTCCTCCCGCATATCCGTCTCAATAGCCGCCCCCATCACATGGCCTGTATACGCCATGTAAAAGCTGGCCATGCCGTCAATGATCCGCAGGACAAAGTACAGACTTCCGATAGTGATCACCATACGCACCGTGAGAGACGCCAGGTCATTCATGCCCACATTGGTGATATACCGCAGGATCAGCGGAAGGACCAGCTCACAGATGGTCGTAAGACCCGCGCAGAACAAATCCATCACCATGATCCATACATATTTTCTGTAATACGGGATAAACCTTTTTAACAAGGCAGTTGTCTTCATACGTTTATGTCTCCTCATTTCTATGCCATGGTTTTTCTAGTGTAACACAAAAGCATTTATTTTTCCATAGGACACATGTTTAATTTCCAAAACAAAACTCCTATGGACGAATCCCTGTTTCTGCATTATAATAGGTATAAATCAACACAAAGGAGAGTATCCCCATGTATTGTCCCAAATGCGATATGGAATTTGTAGACGGCATCACGGTCTGCACCGACTGCGGCGGCCCTCTGGTGGAATCCCAGGAAGCCGCCAGGGCCATGAAAGAAAAAGAACAAGAAGAACTGCTCCTTGCCCGGCAAACCTACCTGGCCAGTCTGAATGAACAGTTAAAGGAGATGCAGGACAAGGAAGGCGGCGCTGCCTTGGAAGATGCCGTTCCCCGGCGAACCCGCGTCTATGAGACCAAAGCCCAGCGGTATGACGATCTAAAGTCCTCCGCCACCGCGTTTTTGTGTGTAGGCAGCCTGCTTTTGGCAGTGAGCCTTACGTGCTGGACAGGCATCATCCGTTTGCCCATGGCAGGCACCTCCAGGCTCATTTTCCAGGGTACGATGACAGCCATGGGGATCTTCTCCATAGTTGTGTACCTTAAGACCCTAAACTCCGCCAAAAAACTCCGCCCGGAGATTGACATAGAAAAACAAAAAACCCAGGAGCTTATATCCTGGTTCTGCGACACCTGGAAAGCTTCCGATATTGATGATAAGATCGAAGACAGGGAATCCCTGTCCCAGGAGGAGATGAGCCTGAAACGGTTCCAGATCATCCAGGACTTCCTCGTCACAGGCAAAGACCTGCCTGACCCGGCCTATGTGGACGCGCTGTGCGAAGAGATTTATAGTAAGATATTTGAATTCTGAATTATTTTTTAATTTTAACAAATTCTTCATATTTTTCATATATAATATAACCGTAACAAAATCAAAGCAAGTAATGGAGGATCAGAGAATGAAGAGAACATTTGCAGCAGCATGCACCGCGCTGACAGCAGGAACCATGGCAGCCCTTATGGCAGTGAACACGCCGGCAGCCCAGATCACGGAAGACAAGGCAAGATCCATTGCCCTGGAAAACGCGGGACAGAAAGAAGAGGACGTAACCTTTGCAAAGGCAACGACCGATATGGAGGACGGACAGCTGGTGTACGAAATAAAATTCGTCACCGCGGATTACCAAAAATACGACTATGACATCCTGGCCGCGGACGGTATGATTCTGACTATTGAATACGACGCCCAGCCGGCAAAAGCAACCCACAACAGTCGGAAAACCACCATCTCCCAGGACCGGGCCAAAGAGATCTCTTTAGCTCACGCAGGCCAGAAGGAGGAAAATGTAACCTTTACAAAGACAGAGGCAGACCGTGACGACGGACGGCTGGAATACGAATTTGAATTTGTGGACGGGGAAAAGAAAGAGTACCAGTACGAGATCAACGGAAGCACCGGCGCCATCATCGGCTGGAAATACGATGCCAAAAACTATCTGGCATCCACATCCGGCTCTACCCAGAAAGCCGCCATATCCAATGTGGAAGCCGCAAAAGCCGCAGCGCTGAAACAGGCCGGATTAAAATCCGGTGATGTAACCTGGGGACAAGTCAAGACTGATTATGACGACGGGCGGCTGATCTATGAAGGAGAATTTTTCCATGGAACCCTGGAGTATGAATTTGAGATCGACGGGGTCAGCGGAATGATCATTGGCTGGGACGTGGACAGCATTTATGACTGATCAAGCCTGGAAAGCTTGTAACATTTTTGGGACTCCACACATACAATATGGTATCACACCAAATCACACTCCAGTTTAAATAAACAGCATAAAAACAACATATCCAGGTGTACCGCCCATCTTAAAAGCGGTACACCTGGATATGTTTTGCTTCCTACTTCACCAGCAGGGACTTTCCGGTCATCTCTTTGGGCTGCTCCATACCCATAAGCTCGATCAAGGTAGGAACAATATCCGCCAGACGTCCGCCCTCTCTAAGTTTATACGACGGATCCGCGTTTACAAGGATAAAGGGAACCGGGTTGGTAGTGTGGGCCGTAAAGGGCGCGCCGGTCTCATAATCCACCAGCTGCTCCGCATTGCCGTGGTCAGCGCAGATAAACAGAACGCCGTCCACTTCCTTGATGGCTTCCACCGTTCTTCCCACGCAGGCGTCCACAGTCTCAATGGCCTTAATGGCCGCGTCTTCCACACCCGTGTGGCCTACCATATCCGGGTTGGCGAAATTGATGATGATCACGTCATATTTGCCGGACTTAACGCACTCCACCAGCTTGTCGCACACACCGGGAGCGCTCATCTCCGGTTTCAGGTCATAGGTAGCCACCTCCTTGGGGGATGGGATCAAGAACCTGTCCTCACCCTTGTTAGGCTCCTCGATACCGCCGTTAAAGAAGAAGGTTACATGGGCATACTTTTCCGTCTCCGCGATCCTTGCCTGGGTCATGTTGTGGTTAGCCAGGTACTCTCCGAAGGTATTGGTAATGCTCTCCTTCTTAAAGGCCACCAGTTTATTGCCGATGGTGTCGTCATAGTCCGTAAAGCACACGTACACCAGGTTCAGCCTCTTTCCTCTGTCAAATCCCTTAAACTCGTCATCGCAGAACGCCCTGGTGATCTCCCTGGCCCTGTCGGGACGGAAGTTGTAGAAGATCACGGAATCCCCGTCCTGGACCGTAGCCACAGGCTTATTGTCCTCCATAACGATCACCGGCTCCACAAACTCGTCAAATTTCTCCGCGTCGTAGGATGCCTGGATCCCTGCCGGGCCGCTTGCCGCAGGAGTCCCCTCTCCCAGAGTCAGCGCCCGGTAAGCCCGCTCCACACGGTCCCAGCGGTTATCCCTGTCCATGGCGTAGTAGCGCCCCTGGACCGTGGCCACCTTGCCCACGCCGATCTCCTTCATCTTGGCTTCCAGTTCCTCCACAAATCCCTTGCCTGACGCCGGAGGCGTATCCCTGCCGTCTAAGAAGCAGTGAACGTAAACCTTCTCAAGCCCGTGTCTCTTGGCCAGCTCCAAAAGCCCGTAAATATGGGTGTTGTGGCTGTGAACGCCGCCGTCGGACACCAGGCCCCACATATGAAGGGCGGAATCGTTCTTCTTACAGTTCTCCACTGCCTCCAAAAACTCCGGAACTTCAAAGAAATCCCCGTCCTCAATGGACTTGGTGATCCTGGTCAGCTCCTGGTACACGATACGGCCTGCCCCCATGTTCAGATGGCCCACCTCGGAATTGCCCATCTGCCCGTCGGGAAGTCCCACTGCCAGACCGCTGGCCTGCCCTTTCACAAAGGGACACTGGCTCATCAGCTGGTCCATGATCGGAGTCCTGCCCTCGCAGACCGCGTTGGCCTCGCATTTGTCATTAAGGCCGTAGCCGTCAAGAATCATCAACACTGTTGGTCTCTTGCCCATAATCATTCTCCTTTACTCCCTTGTGTTAAATTTCACATTCATTGTACATGATTTCAGACAATCTTTCAATAATAAATGCAGGAAAACGCAGAATGTGTTTGACACTGCCATTCTTGAAAAGCGGAGCAATTTGTGGTAATATAAGCATAGATAATTTTCTGTTATCTCCTATTGTGGAAAGCAGGTGACACTTTTGACAACAGAAGAACAAAAACATCAGGAGGATTTACTGCGTTTGCGCAGTTTGCGGCCCATAGACGATGATTTTATGCGCTGTCTGTTCAAAGATAATATTCCTCTGGCTGAATTGGTATTACGTATCATCACAGGAAAGCTGGATTTGACTATCACCGACTGTCAGACACAGAAAGATATGAAACGACTGGCCGAGGCGCGCTCAATTTGTCTCGACGCTTATGGAACAGATACCACAGGCAAAAAATATGATTTGGAAATCCAGCGTGCAGACAAGGGCGCAGACCCTCACCGAGCCAGATACCATTCCAGTGTAATGGACGTGGAAAACCTGAGCGCTGGGCAGGCGTTTAGCGAGCTGCCAGACACCTACACGATTTTTATTGTCGAAGAGGACTTCTATGGTATGGGCGAACCCGTCTATCGGATTGAGCGGATGAACCTATCAACAGGTAAAACATTTGAGGACGGGGAACATATTCTTTATGTGAACGGCGAGTATCGGGGATCGTCCGACATTGGAAAGCTGATGCACGACTTCAACTGTACCGATGCTGATGATATGAACTTTGAACTGATAGCAGAGCGCACAAGATATTTGAAAGAAAATCCGAAAGGGGTGAGCGAGATGTGTAAAGTGATTGAAGATATGCGTACCCAAGAGCGGAAAGAGGCTATGATTGATACAGCGAAACGAATGATAGCTGATGGGATTTTGACCCTGGAAAAAATCGCTGAATATGCTGGCCTCTCCATTGATGAAGTAAAAAGTTTGCAAATAGGACGCAATGCGTAAATAGAACTCTGCTAAAGCAGGAAAAAAGCTGCCGTCGCCAAATAGCAAGCAAAAGCAAAATGTGGTAGGGATTTTACGGAGGAAAAGAATATGGACTTAATAAATGAACTTTTGAACTGCCTTAATAGCATCGACTACGATATATTTGATGAAGATTACCTAAATGAATTACTTGACAGTAGGGATCGCGCCCCTTTTGATACCCAATGGTGTCGAGTTGATAAAGAAATAGAAGCATTGAAAAATACCCAAAGTTATACAGATGAAAATAAAGAAAAACAAGGCAAAATAAGACAACAGGCATTCCGGATAATTGAGGAAAATATCGAAAGTGAACTGTCGGAATATGTTTCTGATGATTTTGGACTGATTTATGACAGTCTTGTATTAAACTATAAAGACCAATGGCTTAATAAACTTATTGCGGCATACCAAAATAAAAAAATTCCCGCCGGAGAACTTTAATGCAATTCCAGTTTTCCGAAACTATCCTTACCAAGTTTATAGAAATGATTAAGCAGACATATCCTCTAAGTGTTATGCCTGCTTACTTAAAAAGCTTGCGTTTACCCTGCAGGAAAATCCACGCCGGTTTCCTGCTTCGGATAACGAAGATATCTGCCTGTAAATTATGAAAAGAACCGCTGGATCACCTCCTTTATCCCATCATGATCATTATCATTCACCGTAACATAATCCGCAATACGCCGGACAGGATCCGGCGCGTTGGCCATAGCCACTCCAACCCCCGCATACTGGAGCATGGCAACATCGTTAAAGCTGTCCCCGCAGCACACCATCTCCTCCCTGGAGATTTTAAGGATCCTTAAAAGATATTTCAGGCCGTAGGCTTTATCCACATTTTTCGGAGTCACCTCCAGATAAAACGGTTCTGAATGGAACACCTCCGCCTCATGAAAATATTTTCCGGAAAAAACCGGCTCCAGATTCTCAAGTACCCCAGGTTCCCCGGTGATCAGACATTCATTGACCGGAAAATCCACATGCCTTTTAAAATCCTCATGGTATTCCACCGGCATTCCCATAATCCGCGACTCCATATCCAGATACCGATCCGGCTTTGTCCCCGCTACAATGGCCCCCGCCCTGTAGGCGGCAAACCCGATCTTATGCCTGACGGCATCCTCCCACAGGCGTCCCGGCAGATGACGGGGCAGGCATTTTTCAAACACGCACTGCCCTGTCCTCACATCCAGGATCTTCCCGCCGTTAAACGACAGGATATAGCTGCCGTATGTCTCAAATCCCAGTTCCCGGGCCACAGGAAACACTCCCTCCGGCGGCCGTCCCGACGCTAAGACCACCTTCACCCCGGCCTTCTGGATCCTGAGAATGGCTTCCTTTGTCCTGGGAAGAACCTGCTTTTCCGAATTGGTGACGGTTCCGTCAATATCCAGGACCAACAAACGATAATTCATGGAATCCTCTTTCTACAGCCCCATCTTCAAATATGCTTCCCTGGTCGCAGGCGGCACCATGCAGCCCCCGGTAGCCCACGCGATATGGGTAGCCCGCTCCATCTTATCCTCCAGATCCATCTTTTTCACGTAATCCTCCAGATCGCCCGGACGGATCAGCGCCGCGAAAGACGCGCAGGAACTTGGTTCAATAAAAATATCCTCACTATCGATCAGCCCCCGCATCAGATCATAAAGCTTTCTATCCTCCACCGTGGCAATACCGGACAGCACAGGTTCTACCACACGCCCCACAAATGCGGAAGGCCGCCCCACGGCCAGACCGTCCGCATCCGTCTTTCCGTCAATCTCCAGATCTTTCACGCTGATGCCGTCGTGAAGTCCTGTGGCCATGCCCAAAAGCATACAGCACGCGTGGGTCGGCTCCGTAAAAAAGCAGTGTACATGATCCCCGTAGATCTGCTTAATCCCGTAAGTGACGCCGCCCGGCGCCCCGCCGATCCCGCAGGGAATATAGACGAACAGAGGATGCTCCTCATCCACAACAATGTCCTGCTGTTCCAGCTGCGCCTTTAACCGCTCCCCGGCCACGCTGTAGCCCATAAACAGGTTCTGGGAATTTTCATCATCCACAAAGTAGCTCATGGGATCTTCATCGGAATTTTTTCTCCCCTGTTCCACAGCCGCGCAGTAGTCGTCCTCATACTCCATGACCTCCACGCCGCGGCTGCGCAGTAGATCCTTCTTCCACTGCTTCGCGTCCGCGGACATGTGGACGATAACCCGAAAGCCCAGCTTGGCGCTCATGATCCCGATGCTCATGCCAAGATTGCCCGTACTGCCCACCTGGACCGTATAATTCCCGAAAAATTCTGTAAACTGCGGATCCGCCAGTACGCTGTAATCATCGGTCACTTTCAGTTTTCCGGCTTCCAGCGCCAGATCCTCCGCGTGCTTTAGCACCTCATAGATGCCTCCCCTGGCCTTGACAGAACCGGATACCGGCAGATGGCTGTCCATCTTTAACATCAGCCTTCCCTTAAGCTGTGTGCCATATGCCAAGTGAAGCCACTCCTTCATTTTGGGGATCTCCCGCAGTTCCGATTCTATTATGCCGTTAGATGCCTCCAGTTCCGGAAACACCCGTTTTAAATACGGGGCAAACCTTAAAAGACGGTCGCTGGCATCTTTAATCTGCTCCGGACAAACCTGGGTGATCCTCTTCTCTCCCCCTGGGAGCATCTTGTCATTGATCCAAAAGGTCTCTTCCAGCCGCGCCGCCTGCGCAACAGCCGGGATTGTCTCTGTATATTTTAAAAATTCCTCTTTCATAACATTACTCCTCTTTCTTCAAATATCCGTTGACCGGATCCATAAACTCCTTTGTCAGCCGCCGTACTTCCGGCGCCAAAAAGATCAGCGCTCCAATATTGGGCAGAATTAAAAGCCCCAGGGCGCAGTCCTGGATAAACCACACCAGATCAATACTGCTCATGCTCCCCACAAGAATGATAAACGGAAACACGATCCGGTAAATATTGGCCCATTGGGGCTTCTTCAGATAATGCAGGCTCACATGGCCAAAATACCACTGGCTCATCAGTGAAGTGGACGCAAACAAGATCAGACTGATATAGATCACATACTGCATACCCGGAAAGACACTCTTAAACGCCGCCGCTGCCAGCGTGGAGGCGTTGGTGTGAGAAAGGTTCGTTTCCGTGATCAGTACCACAAAACCTGTGGCGCTGCAGATAATCATCGTATCCACGAACACCTCAATGATCCCGCAAAGTCCCTGCCGCACCGGATGGTCCACATCCGCGGAGGCGTGGATCACCGCCGCCGACCCTTCGCCTGCCTCATTGGAATAAAGGCCCCGGGCCACGCCAAAGCGCATAGCCTCCCGAACCGTGATCCCGGCCAAAGCCCCCAGTCCAGCCTCAAGCGAAAACGCCCCTTTTATGATTGATGCAAACATAGCCGGAATCCTGCCCGCGTTTAAAAGAAGGATAACGATTCCTCCTGCCACGTATATACCGGCCATTACAGGCACTACCTTTTGAGCCACATGAACCAGGCGCTGAAAACCTCCGCTGATAATAAAACTCATAACCACTGCCAGAATGAGACCGGTAACCACAAACGGAGCCTGAAACGCCTCATTGACCACATTGGAAATGGTGTTTGCCTGGATCAGAGTCCCCCCTGCATTCTGGATAAAGAGCATGCATGCCACAAAAACACCGGCCCATTTCCAGCCCATTCCATACTGAATATAGTACATGGGGCCGCCGTTTATATCTCCTTTAAGATCCTTTCCCTGATACTTCATTCCCAGCACGATCTCCCCGAACTTGGTAGCCATGCCGAAAAACGCCGCCATCCACATCCAGAACAGCGCTCCCGGACCTCCTGCCAGAATAGCCGTAGATACCCCTACGATATTGCCGCTGCCCACACAGCTGGCAACGGCCGTACACAGCGCCTGATAGGAAGAACATCTTTTTTGACTCCCACTTTCTTCCCGTTTTCCTTTCAGCCTGAACGCGCCTTTTTTCATGAGGCCCACACACCGAAACTGGATAAAACCGGTCATTACGGTATAGAAAAACCCCAGCCCCAAAAGCGCTGCCAAAAGCCAGTCTCCCCACAGAAAGTCCGCAAGAGATTTAAAGATTGCCTCTATCTTTTCCATGCCCCTTTCCTCATGTCAGCAGATCTTTGCCCTGCGCGTCCGGAAGGTCCGCCCCCATGATCGCCGCCAGAGTGGGCGCCACATCAATAAGCCTTGCGTTTTCAATATTGCCCTTTCCGATGCCCTTCCCGGCGATCATAAAGGACGCGCGCATCTCCGGAAATTCTTCGCTGTAGCCGTGCTGGGCTTTCTGAGTCAGCGTTGTGCGGCAGTACTCCCCGTCTGTATCGTCCCGAAGTTCATACCCCTTTTTGGATACCAGCACATAGGCCGCCTCCGGAAAACCGCCTCTCTCCTTTGCCTGCCGGGCATCCACCACTTCCAGGATTCCGCTTTCCGGATCCTTTGCCAGACCGTCCAGTACCTGTCTAAGCGCATCGGCAGCCTCTTTGTCCGACGGATCGGCCAGGCGGATCCCCGACGTTCCTCCCGCTCTCTGGCTGAAGGCTTTCCAGGATGTCACCTTTCCCGCCTGATCCGTCTCTATGAGCCCTGCCTTCTTTAGGAGGACATTGGGGCTGATATTGTGGGTATTGTCCAGAGAACCATGATCCGACACCACGCAGACCACCAGATTCCCGTCCGTGATCCGCTCAGCCTCCCGGATCAGCTCACCCACCATCCGGTCAATCTTTTCCAGGCTCTCCCGGGCCTCCTTGCTGTAAACTCCGTGCTGATGAGCGCTCTCATCAAAGCTGGCAAAGTACGCCGACAAGAAGAAGGGCTTCTCCCCTGCCACCGGCTCCAGTTTGTTCTTAAGAATCCACATGGCCGCCTTTGCCCGCTGCATATCGCCGGAATCCGACAGATCCAGTCCTCCCGCATATGTACCGATGTCCTTTTCCATCTCCAGGATCATTCCCTGGGGTTTTGCCACCGCGTCAATAAAGCGGCTGTCCAGCTCACTGCCGTCCCACCAGAACTCCGGGGCGATAAAATCGCCATTTGCTCCCACAGATGTGGGGAACGCCGCGCTGGCAGACCAGTACCCGCACTCTTTTGCCGCCTCCCACAAAGTTTTCACCTTTGTATTCACAAACCAATGCCACGCGCCCATATGCTGACCAAGAGGATCAAAAATCCCGTTGTTTACAATACCGTGGACCGCCGGATTCGTCCCGGTGATCATACTCTGATGGCAGGGATAGGTAAAAGTGGGAAATACGCTTTTCATCCCCTCCCTGGCCGTGCGCCCGTTCTCAATAAAATATTCGGTAATAACAGGCAGATGCACCCCTGTCTTCTCCTGTTCAAACACATAATCCGGTTTCAGGGCATCCACGGAAATAAGCAGTACGCTTGGTCTTTCTTTCATGATTCACTCTTTCCTTTCTTTCGAGATCACAACGCTCACACCTGCTTTCTCAAACGTTTCAATCTGCGCGCGGGGCGCCCCGGAATCGGTGATGATCATAGAAACCTGATCGATCCCGCACATTTTCACAAGAGAATTCACTCCCAGTTTGGAACTGTCCGCGATCACAACCGTTTTTTCCGCCGCCTCCATCATCTTATTCTGGACCAGAATCTCATCCATCCGCTGATAAGTGATCCCCCGCTCTACCGAGATACCGCAGGTAGTGAGGAAAAATATATCTACATTAATCTTAGAAAAAATCAGTGTTGCAATATCAGACACAAAGGCTTCCTCATCGGAACGGTAAATTCCTCCTGTCACAACAAGGGTGATCCCCTCGCAGCCCGCCAGCTCATTGGCAACGGCAAGTGAATTGGTGACCACCGTAAGAGCGCGGAACTTTCCCTTGACCGCCCTTGCAAGAAGCAGCGCCGTAGTACCTGAATCCAGCGCAATGGCCTGGCCCTCATGGATATATTTCACTGCCTCCGCCGCGATCTCTTCCTTGCTCCCTGACTGCTCGTCCTTCCTCTTTTTAAAAGAAGTGTAAGACGGATGCTGTTCCTGGGAAATTTCCATTTTCATGGCCCCTCCGTGAATCCTCCGCAGCATCCCCTTTGCCTCCATGGTCTCCAGATCCCTGCGGATCGTCTCCCGGGATGTCCCTAAAAGACCGCAAAGAACCGTTGCCTTTACACTTCCTTCTCTGTCCAGCACATTCAGAATCTCTTCATATCTTTGCTCTGATAACATATATTTTAACTCCTTCAAACTTGTCAAATCCGTTTTGTATCCATACAATAACACATTTTTACACACTTTGCAACTTGTTTTTACATAGTTTTACACATATTTATTTGTGATTATAAGGATTTTTCTTCCTATCCGTCTCACAAAAGCACATTTTTACATAAAATTACATATTTTCACTTGACATTACACACTTTTACAACTATACTTATAACTGTCAAATCCGTTTCGCAATAATATAAAGTTCCCGACAAAATATGTGAGGTATTAAATATGGCTGAACAGGTTAAAAAGAAAATCGACAAAAAATGGATTTCTTTCGGCACCCTGATGCTGGGCGCCGGAACCATTTACAAACTGGGCTTTTTAAAAGATGCTTTTTATGTTCCCATGCAGGAATTTATGGGGCTGTCCCACACCCAGATCGGTACTGCCATGAGTATTGCCGGACTCATCTCTACTTTCGGCTTTCTGGCATCCATCTATCTGACTGACCGCGTATCCAAAAAGATCATGATCCCGCTGTCCCTGATCAGCATCTGTCTTTGCGGTGTGTGGCTTTCCACCTTTCCGGCTTACGGCGTGTTCCTATTGATATACTGCCTTTTAGCTGTCTGCGCCGATATGCTCTACTGGCCTACCATGCTCAAGACGGTCCGGCTTCTTGGCAATGAGGACGAACAGGGACGTATGTTCGGCATTATGGAAGCAGGCCGCGGGCTGATGGATACCATCGTGGCATTCAGCGCTCTTGGCATCTTTTCCGCATTCGGAAGCAACGCGTTCGGACTGAAGATGGCGATCCTGTTTTACTCCGTGGTGCCAGGCGTCATCGGCGTGATCCTTTACTTCCTGCTGGAACCGGACCAGAACGTTTCAAAGCCTTCTGAATCCGAGAAAAACGTCAGCGCCAACAAGCAGGCATGGGAAGGCGTTGTCCGTGCTTTAAAAAACAAAAATATCTGGCTGGTTTCCTTTAACGTTTTCTTTGTATACAGCGTATATTGCGGCCTGACCTATTTTATACCGTTTTTGGAAGAGATTTACGCCCTTCCCGTGGCTATGGTGGGCGTATACGGGATCATTAACCAGTATGGGCTTAAAATGCTGGGCGGCCCTGTGGGCGGATACATAACGGATAAAGTCCTTCGCTCCGCAACCAGGTACCTGCAGATCGCCTTTGCCATCGTGGCCGTGATTTTGGTGATCTTCACCATCCTCCCCCATCAGAGCATGGGGATTATCCTGGGTATGGCTATTTCCCTGACCATCAGCGCTTTCGTTTACAGTATGCGCGCCATTTTCTTTGCTCCTATGGATGAGGTAGATGTTCCCCGGGAGATTACCGGTTCCGCCATGTCCCTTGGTTCCTTTATCGGTTACCTGCCCGGCGCGTTCATGTATGCCGTTTACGGCGGTATCCTTGACAATTTTTCAGGCATCGCCGGCTATCGGATCGTTTTTGCGGTCATGGCTGTTTTTGCCGCAGGCGGTATCTTACTCAGCACTTACATCTTAAAGATAATCAGAAAACAAAAACAGTAATCAAGTAGGAGGTAGGCGAAATAATCGCCTACTTCCTACTTGATTGGTCATATTATGGTAATGATAGTTTAGAGAAACCTTGTTTTGCCTTGTTTTTCTTTATTTTCATCTGTATAACTTTGGGTATTTTTCAATGCTTCTATTTCTTTATCAACTCGACACCATTGGGTATCAAAAGGGGCGCGATCCCTACTGTCAAGTGATTCATTTAGACCCTTAAGAACGATTTCTTGCGCAAAATGGCAAAATAATGGAATTGTTGGATTGTTGAGTGGGCAAATGGGCGGGGATTGTCGTGGGGCCAGTCAGAGGAGAGCTGTCCCGTCCGGGTTCAGATATGCCAAACATTCCGATGAGCCCTTAAAGCGGAAAACACTCGGGGTTAGGCCCTCCTGTTTTCCTGGTCTCATCTCCATAGCATATATTCACCCTGCCGGGACAGCTCTCCTCTGCCTGGCAAAACCAGAATTCGCTGGCTAAGGTTTGCTCACTTAAGGTGTTTCCGGTAGGAGACGCAGCCTCAACTTTGCAGCGAAAAAATAGCTGTTTTTTATGGTGTCAGGTATATTGTTGAGTAAGGTTAAGGCGATGTTGTGAATCTGAAAGGATCTGCCGCCTTGCACTTGCAAGCAATATCAAGATTCCGCTGTTCCGCAAAGTGGTATGTTCAAATTTTTATGTATGGATACTCTGACAGATCGTGTTCCCACTCCGAAGAAATCTCCATTCTGGTATGCCCTTTGGGTATACACCAATAAACGCTTGTTTTATATGGGCAATTAAAAATATGGCAGCCAAGACAGTCATTGACTCACACAAAAAATATAGAAGTAGGATCCGTTCCCATAAATATTATGCACAACCTATCACTGCAGACAAAGCAGTTATCTTTTCACTACAGAGTTGAAACAGCGTTCCCTATCAGAACCACCTTAAGTGAGCAAACCTTAGCCAGCGAATTCTGGTTTTGCCAGTCAGAGAAGGAGAGATGTCCCGGCAGGGTGAATATATGCCATGGAGATGAGACCAGGAAAGCAGGAGGGCCTAATCCCGACTGATTTCCGTTTTGGGCTCATCGGAATGTTTGGCATATCTGAACCCGGACGGGACATCTCTCCTTCTCTGACTGGCTTCACGACTAAATCGGCCCCTTTGCTCACTCAACAATACAGCAACATAACGAATTTAAAGTTCCGGTTTAGCCGGGTTAGGTAATCTTCATCAAATATATCGTAGTCGATGCTATTAAGGCAGTTCAAAAGTTCATTTATTAAGTCCATATTCTTTTCCTTCGTAAAATCCCTGGTAATCATCTCACGGCGTACACCCTTGCTGTTCAGCTATGTGCTTCGTCGTTGCCTACGCGCACTCGGGACTTGCATCCGTTAGAGAACTCCCATGCTGGGCAAACAAAACAGGCGCTGTCCGGAGCATCTCCTCCAGACAGCGCCTGTTTTTATATCCTTTTCATCCATTCTCCCGCCAGCCTGATCCAGCACTGGCACCCCGGCTCCACAAGGCTCTCCTGCCCTTTGCTGGTATCTTCCCTGGCCAGAGAAAGCCCATGTCCTCCTGACGGGAACAGATGGAATTCCACATTGACCCCGCTCTTTATCAAAGCGTCCGCAAAAAGAAGGGAATTTTGCACCGGGACCGTCTCATCCGTGGCTGTGTGCCAAAGAAATGTCCTGGGCGTATGAGGTCCTGCCTGCTCCTCCAGGGATACCAAACGGCGCTTCTCCTCCTCTTTTGCCTCTTCGCCCAGAAGATTCTCAAAAGAACCTGCATGGCAGTATTTCCCTGATGAAATCACCGGATAGCACAGGATCATCCCGTCCGGCCGTATCTCCTCCGCCTTTCGCCCCAGGGGGCCATAGACAAATTCCCGGTTCCAGAATACCCCCAGACTGCCGGCCAAGTGTCCGCCTGCCGAGAACCCGGACACCACCACCTTTTGCGGGTCTATGCTCCACTCCTCACTGTGATCCCTGATGTGGGCCACCAGGGACGCCAGCTCCCAAAGGCTCTGGGGAAACCTTCCCGGCGCCACCGTGTACCACAGCACAAAGACATGATACCCCATGGCAAGATATTCCATGGCCACAGGCTCGCCCTCTCTTGGAGAGAGGCGGTGGTATCCGCCGCCGGGACAGATGACCACCGCAGGACGCTTCTTTACCGGTCCTTTCTCATGCCAGTCCAGCAGATAGGCCGTAACCTTTGCCCTCTCCATCGCCTCTGTGTTCCCGCTCTCTGCCCGGGGCAGATCCCATGTCAGTAATCTCATGATCCTAACCGTCCCTTTCTGTGCCGTATCTCACCTTGATGCCATTATTATATCGTCTTTGCCCGCCTTATTCAACCTTCTTTTAGAACAGGCTGGGGAAGACTGCCGCCGGGATGGCCAGCCACAAATCCGGGAACAGCACCAGCAGCGCCAGCACTGCCAGAGAAGACAGGAAGTAGGGCAGCGTTCCCTTAAACGCGTCCTCAATGGTGATGCCGCTGATAGACGACGCGATCAACAGGCATAGGCCGTACGGCGGAGTCACCAGGCCAAGAGCCAGGGTAACCACGATGATCAGGCCCAGGATAATGGGGCTGATTCCTAAGTTAACGGCTGCCGGAAGGATAATCGGCACAAACAAGATCATAGCCGGCACCGCGTCCATAAAGGTGCCAACAAACATAAAAAACGCCACTACAACAAGCAAAAATACCAGCTTTCCCCCTGACATATTGGAGAAGAAGGACTGCACTGCCACGTTCAGCTGATAATAGCTTAACAGCTCGCCCAGAGCATTGGCTGTTGCCAAAGCGAACAAGGACAGAGAAGACATCTTCATAGTCTCAATCAAGATACGGGGCAGATTCTTAACCTTAATGGTCTTATAATATAAAATGCCTACGATCAGCGCGTAAATACAGGCAAACGCAGCAGACTCCGTGGGGGTGAACAAGCCGGAGACGATGCCGCCGATCAGAATGATCGGAGTCAGCAGAGCCGGGAGTGAATCCATTGTCTGTCTGATCACCTGCTTGACCGGAACACGGTCGCTCTTAGGAAAGTTCTTCTTCTTCGAATACAGCTTCACCACTGACATCATCGCCAGGCCCAAAAGGATCCCCGGCACCAGACCCGACATAAACAAAGCCCCGGTACTTACATTGGCGATGCCTGCGTACACCACCATGGTGATGCTGGGCGGGATGATGGAACCCAGCGTGGAAGACGCCGCGGTGACGCCTACGGAGGTACCCTTGTCATACCCCTGTTTCTCCATGGACGGGATGAAGATCTTTCCCACGCCTGCGGTATCCGCCTGGGAGGAACCGGAGATTCCCGCGAAGATCATGGATACCAGCACGTTAGAATACGCCAGGCCGCCGCGGAAATGGCCTACCAGAGAGTTACAGCAGTCGATCAGTTTCTCCGTAATCTCGCCCTCATTCATCAGATTGGCCGCCAGGATGAACAACGGCACCGCCAACAGCGTAAAGCTGTTGAGACCGTTGAACATCTTGGAAAATACTACCGTATTGGGGATCGCGTTCAGAGAACCGATGCCCGCAAAGGAGACCACTCCCAGAGCAAAGGAAATGGGTACTCCGATGGCCACGAAAACAACAAACATTACAACTAATAACACTGCCATTATTGCTTTCCTCCTTTCATGAGAACATTTACATCTTCCATGATCAGTTCTACCAGATAGATGCAGGAGGTGGCGCCGCAGATCGGCAGACACAGCCAAGTAGGCCCTCTCTTAAAAGACGGGATGTTCACCCAGGTATAATTCCAGAACTGCTTGGTCAGCTTGATCCCGTAATATACCATCAGCGCGGCAAAGATCAGCATGATAGCGGAAATGATGATACTTAGAACGCTCTTCATCCTCTCGTTTTTCATCATATCGCTGATGGAGGTAAAAGCAAAATGTTTTTTCTCTAAAACCATGGCGCCGCCGCCCATAAACACAGCCCAGATAAAGGAATACATGGAAACATCCTCAGTCCAGGTAGCCGCGATGCCCGCATAGCGGAACAGCATCTGAAATACCACTGTCAGAAGGAAGATCATAAGGAAGAATCCGCCAACTGCGATCTGGATCTGCTGCAGCTTGGAAATTGCTTTTTTCATCTCATTTCTCCTCTTTTCCTGTTAAAACGACTGATTATTTCGCGGCTGCGCGGATCAGGTCCAGCTCGGCAGTCATGTTGTTGTCTGCCGCGAACTTATCCTGGATAGGCAGCGCCAGAGCCTTGAACCCGTCGATGTCAACATCCTCAAAGTTAATCACAGTAGCGCCGTCAGCCAAAACTTTCTCCTTAGACTCCTTGAACATCCGGTAAACAACCTCGCGCTCTTCCTTAGTACACGCGTCAACCGCCTCATTGATCCAAGCCTTCTGCTCATCGGTCAGTCCGTCGTAGAAATGGCCGCTCATCAGCAGCAGACGGGTGGTGTAGTCGTGATGGGTCTCGGTGATGTACTTACCGTTGTCCGTCTTGTGGTGCTCTTTTAACATGAAGCTGGTGTAATCGTTCTCCGCGGAATCAACAACACCCTGCTGCAGCGCCTGATACAATTCTCCCCATGCTACCGAAGTAGGGATCGCGCCGCAGGCTTTCCAAAAGTCCTGCTGTACCAGCGAAGACTGGGTACGGATCGTCATCCCCTTTAAATCGTCCGGAGTCTTAACTTCTTTCTTTCCGTAATAATCGCGTACAGAGGAGGACCAGTAGGACATAATGCGGAAGTTATTGCCTGTCTTCTGGGTAACGATCTCTTTCATCTTGTCGCCGAACTCACCGTCTAAGCACTTCTCCCAGTGGTCAAAGCTGTCAAACAGATAGTTCAGAGAGAAGATATCTACCTCCGGAACGCCGATGGAAGTCATGAACCCCGGTGAAGCAACTACCATGGAAGCCGCGCCCATCTCCAGTTTCTCGATCAGCTCGCTTTCATTCTCACCCAGGGTCCCCTTATGCACGGTGACAGAAATCTTGCCCCCTGATACCTCCTCCAGAACCTCTTTAAACTTATCCATGCCGTAGGAATACGGGTTATCCAGAGAGGTCTGATTGGACGCGATGATCAGGTTCAGTTCTGCTTTTGCCCCCCCGTCGCCGCCTGATGCCGTACCGGACCCTGCCGGCGCCGTACCGCCGCATCCTGCCAATGTCGCAACCGTCATAATGCCTGCCAATACTAACGCTAATCTTCTTCTCATAACTGCTTTCCCTTCTTATTTTTAATATTTTTCTGCTGTTACTGTTATGGCTTACAAAAGCGCCGCCGCTACTTTTACCACTACCTTGCGCACCGTCATAGGCTCTCCTGACGCACAGGCCGGACGGTGTACGTCAGCCGGGAAGAAAATGCTGTAGCACCCCGGCACTGCCTCGATAAATCCCTCGTTCTCCACAGACTTATAGAAAATCAGATCCCTCTCGTCAATCCGTTCGTCCACTTCATACGTTCCCGTATCCGGAGTAAACCCCAGTTTCTCCCTGCCCGATGCCAAAAACTGCACATCCACGTATTTTTCGTGAACCTCAGGGCGCCTTTCCGGCACCGCTCCGGTCTCGGCGTCAAATACCTGGGCATAGATCTCCTTCCCCTGAATCTCATAAACGCCTGGCTCCATATGTACAAAATCATTGTCCTTCAGATAGGCGATGGCTGTCTGAATGGCCTGCGGATACCTGCCCGCGTCATCATTTACATAAATCGACGAAAAAATCATGTCCTGTCCCCCTTATCATATTTAGAACCCCAACACCGTGTCCCACTTTTCCTGGATAACGGGAATCCCGTTGGCCTTGTTGTCCCTGCGGGTGCTGATCTCGATCTCTCCCGGATAGAACACCGCACCGTCAGCCTTTATGGGAACAGAGCTCTTGATATCCGCCACCAATTCATCCACAATGCGGTCTGTAGTCTCGGTATCGTTGAACTTGCCCGGATCTATGGCGATCATCACCTGGGACAACCCCACCTCATCGCCGAAGGTTCCGATCTTATGGACAGAGTTGGCATTGGTCAAGACCGTGGCGATCAGATCAAGCAGGATAGAAATGCCGCTGCCCTTCCAGTAGCCCATGGGAAGCACTCTCCAGGTCTTCTCAATGGCCGCCGGGTCTGTGGTCAGATTGTCATTCTCGTCGTAACCGCCCGGTACTGGAAGCTGCTGCCCTTTTAACTTGGCCTCCTCAATCTTGCCGTAGGAGAACTGGGATACGGCGCAGTCAACTACCACATGGTCGCCGTTGCTCTTTGGCGCCGCGAAGATAATGGGATTGTTGCCGATCTTTCTGTCCTTGCCGCCCCACGCCGGCATGTTGGGCATGGTATTGGACCAGCAGATCCCTATGCATCCCTGATCCGCCGCCTGCCAGCCGTAGCTGCCGCCCCGCATCCAGTGATTATTATTGCCCAGGGCCACCATGCCGATGCCGTGCTCTTTGGCCAGCTCACAGGCCCGGTCCATGGCCTGCTTGGCGTTTAAGGGGCCAAAACCTCTGTGGCCGTTCCACCGCTCGACGGCCCCCATTTTCAGCTGGCAGGTAGCCACTACCGCCGGATCGATCTCGCCTTTGTCCAGATACTCCACTACTCTGGGGAAACGGTTCAGTCCATGGCTGTAGATGCCGTCCAGGCTGTTGGAGGCAAAAACCGTAGCTGCGTCAAACGCGTTCTTCTCGGAGAATCCTCTGCTCATAAGAACTCTTTTAAACTCTGCCACCATATCATCATACTTGATCCTTAACATCTTCCTCTTTTCCTTTCCCTGCTTAATCTCCTGTTCCTTTTGATCCTTTGATCATGGCAGCTTGATCTGCCGCGATCTCCTATAACTTTTTCACTCCGGCCGGCCAATCCTCCTGACAAAAGGGCCTATGAACATCCTCTCCTTTCCGCTTCTTTTTGCAATCGATTGCTTTTCATATTTTCATCATATCATAGATTTTTTTACTTTTCAAGTTATTCTTTATTGTGTTTTTTACCATTATTTCAAATATATTTTTGTACATTATTCACAATTTTCATATTCTTCACCATTTTATTTTCGTAATCGATTGCATTATTGTGAAATAAAAAAGACACGGAAGGCGGAACGTTTTTTACGTTCCTCTCCTTACGTGCTCTCCCTTTCGATGACCTCGGAAAACAGCATCATCTTTTTATTCTGAATCTTGCCCTCCAGACCTTCCCGCAGGATACTGGCCGCCGATTCGCTCAAAGCCTGCAGCCTGTTGTCCAGACTGGTCAGCTTCGGCATGCAGATCTCTCCGTAAATGCTGTTGTCAACGCCTATCATCCCAAGCCTGTCCGGAACCGGATACCCCATATCATAGGCCGCCCGGATACCGCCCACTGCCACCAGATCTATGGAATAGATGATGCCCTCAACGTCCGGATGCTCTCTTATGATCTTCTGTGTAACATCATAACCGCCTTTTACGGAACTCTCCTCAAGCTCATACAGCCACAGATCCTCCTTGGGAGCCTTGTTCTTGCGCATCCCGCAGCAATAGCCCTCCTGCTTTTTGTAGTTGGACGGCGAAACGGAATCCAGGGCAAAGGCGATCTTTCTTTTGTTCTTCCGAAACAAAAGATCTACGCACTGCTCTATGCCGTGGTCCTCATCCACAATAATGCCGGACACATTGGGCAGATCCAGATATCCGTTGACCATGACCACCGGCACCTTTGGCAAATGGTTCTGGATGCTCTCTTTTACCTTATCTGTCATAAACATGGAACCCATAAGGATCACGCCCTCTACCCGGCGCTGCTCCAGGATCCGGATATACATGGCTTTTTTCTCATCCTCTGGGCCGGTGCTCATGGTAATGCAGCAGTACCCTCTGGCCGTCAGCTCTTTTTCGATGAGAAACGCGCTGTTGATATGATGGGTAACGCGGATATCCACAATAAGAATCCCCACCAGCTTGGTAGACTGCATCACCAGCCCTCTGGCCGCCGCGTCCGGCGTATAATTGTATTTTTTCAGGAGATCCTGCACTTTCTTGCGTGTCTCCGCCTTGATCCCCGGCTTGTTGTTAATCACCCGGGACACGGTGCTGGCCGCTACTCCCGCCTCTTTCGCAATATCATATATCGTCATCTCGAAACTCCCTGCTGATTATCTTAAGATTCTTTTCGATTTTTGGCATATCACTCTGCGATATGCATGGTCAGAGGCGTCATCAGATGCACAAGCATCAGCTTGTAAGCCGCGTCTCCTTGTCCGTCTTTGAGATAGGAATAGATCAATCCATGCTCTTTTAACGTGTCCTTTGCCCGCCCAGGCACTGCCAGCGCTCCCTGGGTCGTCAGACGGATCAGATGCATGGATCGTTGAAAAGTTTGGACAAATTCCCGATTGCCCACGAAATCGATCAGAGCCTGGTGGAACTGATGGTCATACTCCATAAACCGCTCCATGCTCTCCCGGCTCCCGGCTTTGGCCTGCCCGCCGTCAAGGACCTTCTCCTGCTCCTTTAAAAGACGGTCCAATTCCGCCAGCAGCATCTGTCCCTTTCTCGACTGGATCTCCACAGCGGCCAGATGGACGCAAAACCCTTCGATCGCGCAGCGGATCTGGATGATCTCCTCCATATCGGCACCGCTTAGGGACCGCACCTTAAAGCCTTTGCTGGGTACTACCGTAATATATCCGTCCTGGCTTAGGCACTGGATCGCTTCCCTCATAGGCGTGCGGGAAATGCCCATCTGAGCTGACAAACGCGTCTCCGAATACAGCTCATCCGGATCCAGCTTTCCGGATAATATCATATCTTTTAAATAATCATATGCCTGGATCTGCAGCGAACTCATCCTCTCCCGCTCCACAACACACCTCCCTGCAGACTCTGCCTCCATGATCACCGGGCAGAATATCTCATAGATATCATAGCTTAAAAATCTTTCAAAGTCAACAAAAAACACTTGACCGGTATACCGGTATACTTTATAATTTTAAACACATAGCAAACACAATGAGGAGGAATTGTCATGAGCCCAGTTTATCAGTTAGGAAACTTAAGAGTAGTCGATCTGACCAAGGTATTAGATCCAGCCACCGAAAGCCGCCGCTGCCATTTGATCCGTTACAACACCGGAGGGCCTATTCCGGATTTCCACACCGCCCTGGATCTGACCAGCCACCTGGGAACCCATTGCGAGTGTCCGTACCACCATTTTGAAGACGGTAAGTCCGTAGGAGATCTTCCGCTGACCGCCTTTATGGGCCGCGCCATTTACGTCAATATCGATTTCCTGGAGCCCAATGCCCATATCGGCGCTGCTGACTTGGACCGCGCCTGCGGCGACCGCATCAAAGAGGGAGATATCGTAATCTTGGACAGCAACTGGAAGTTCCCTCCATTTACCCCCAAGACCAACAGTCCGGAGGATAAACGGCTGTTCATCAACGCCGAGTCCGCCTGGTGGTTCCGCAATAAAAAAGTGAAGTGCGTAGGCTTCGGCGACGGCGTTTCTATTGAGAACTGCGAGGCAGACGTAAAACCCTTCCATGATATCCTGATGGAAGTAGACATCACTTTCCTGGAAGTGCTGAAAAACTTAGACCAGTTACAAAGCGACACCTTTTTCATGTCCTTTGCGGCGCTGCCTATCATTGGCGCAGATTCCTGCCCTGTCCGCGCTTATGCCATCGAGGGACTGGCTGACTTTTCCAAATAACGTTTGAAGGAAGGACATTTTTATGAGAATAGCAGTGATCGGCGCCGGAGCCATGGGTTCCATCTACGGAGGCCGCTTATCTTTACATAATGACGTGTTCTTGATCGACACCAATCAGGCCGTAGTTGACCAGATCAACAACCAGGGCTTAAAGATCCAGGAGAACGGGGAGGATATCACCTTTCATCCCACCGCCCTGACTTCCACCCAGGGGCAAAAACCTATGGATCTGGTGATCCTGTTTGTAAAAGCCCTGTTCTCCAAGGCTGCCCTTGCCGCCAACCAGGGCATCATCGGGCCTGACACTTACCTGATGACCCTGCAGAACGGTTCGGGCCATGAAGACCTTTTAGAGGAGTTCGCTCCTAAAGACCATATCATC
The DNA here is from genome assembly GCA_910575585.1 of Clostridiaceae bacterium. Classification (GTDB taxonomy): domain Bacteria; phylum Bacillota; class Clostridia; order Lachnospirales; family Lachnospiraceae; genus UBA3402. The sequence continues at coordinate 79,937 of CAJTGF010000004.1, read as the reverse complement.
ATCGGCACCACAGAGGACAACGGCGCCGTGCTGGCTTGCGGCCACGTCCGCCGCGGCGGCTTTGGCAAGACCAACATCGGCATGCTGACTGACGATACGGAACACTTCCTGCCAAAGCTGAAAGAAACTCTGGATTCCTGCGGATTTGTGGGATGCATCCACGAAAATATCCAGCAGCTTATATGGAACAAACTGTTCACCAACGTATCCTTAAGCGCCCTCACCGGCGTGCTCCAGATCCCTATGGGTTTCATCGCGGACAATGACCATGCCTGGAACATAGCAAAGAAGCTGATCCATGAGGCTGTGGAGGTGGCTCACGGACTGGGCCTTAAGGCAGACGAGGCAGAGATCACAGAGAAGGTCCGCCTCACCAGCATAAACTCGCCGGAAGGCATCACCTCCATCTGCGCCGACTTAAAAAACGGCCGCAGAACCGAGGTCAACACCATCAGCGGCTCTGTGGTGCGGGCAGCCGAAAAATGCGGTGTCCCGGCGCCTACCCATGAGCTGATGGTGGAACTGATCCACGCCATGGAAGACCGCGGATAACCGCAGCCTTTGGATCCCGCAACTGACTATCCACAGACAGAACCGCAAAAGAAAAAAGACAGGCCCGCCGGCTTTCCTCGCCCGGGCCTGTCTTTTTGTCTCTTCTTAATATGTAATTACAGATTCACTTCAACCGTGATCAAAAGCGCTTTCAGGATCGGATCTGTCTTTAAGGTAGACTTCACCAGATTCTTAACATCATCGGCGCTCTTTCCATCCGGATTATCAATGTCAAACATCAACCCCATGCCCACTTTCTTGGTGAAATGGAAGGTAACCCCTCCATACTCCTTGCCGTCGAACATAGCCTGGATCTCTTTTGCCTTTAACGTGCTGTTAATCTTTACCATATCTGTTCCCTCCACATACCATCTATAATTTTGACGGGAAATCCTGCGCCTGCCGCACAATCCCTGCCGGCCCGTCTCTCCCCTGCAGCCCCCGGGGCTTTTTTTATTATAACCCATGATTTTCCCTACGTAAAGTGTTGTTTTTATGAAATTTCCATAAATACGTTCCGTCAAAATGCACAAACATAAAAAAAACAAGAAATGTTCCTCTAAAAAACTACCGTTTTTCATTAATATGTGGTACAATTTGGACATAGTATTATTGCAGCTGTCATCTAAGGGGGGCAGCTGCACACTATCATATATTTCAGGGGGATATATTATGGCAAAAGAAATGATTGCAATGCTTCTTGCCGGCGGACAGGGTTCCCGCTTATACGCGCTTACCCAGAAGCTGGCAAAACCTGCAGTTCCTTTTGGCGGCAAATATCGTATCATCGATTTCCCGCTGTCGAACTGCGTTAACTCCGGCATTGATACCGTGGGCATCCTGACCCAGTATCAGCCGCTTGTTCTGAACGAGTACATCGGCAATGGACAGCCCTGGGACTTAGACCGTCTCTATGGCGGCGTTCATGTGCTCCCGCCCTATCAGCAGGCTTCCGGCTCTGACTGGTACAAGGGAACTGCCAACGCCATCTATCAGAACATTTCCTTTATCGAGCGTTACAACCCGCAGTATGTAATTATCCTTTCCGGCGACCAGATCTGCAAGCAGGACTACAGCGATTTCCTTCGCTTCCACAAGGAAAAAGGCGCGGAGTTCAGCGTTGCCGTTATGGAAGTTCCGTGGGATGAAGCTTCCCGCTTCGGCCTTATGGTAGCTGACGAGAACGACAAGATCACGGAGTTCCAGGAAAAACCGAAGAACCCCAAGTCCAACCTGGCATCCATGGGCATCTACATATTCAACTGGGATATTTTGAAAAAATACCTGGTTGAGGACGAAGCCGATCCCAACTCTGAAAATGATTTTGGCAACAACATCATCCCTAACCTGTTAAGGGATAACCGCAATATGTACGCGTACCACTTTGACGGCTACTGGAAGGATGTAGGAACTATCTCCTCTTTGTGGGAGGCCAACATGGAAGTCCTGGATCCGGAGCACAGCGGCATCAACCTGTTTGACGAAAACTGGAAGATCTACAGCCGAAACAGCGGTATGACCGGCCACAAGATCAGCAATGACGCGGTAGTTGAGAACTCCATGATCACCGACGGCTGCCGTGTGGAAGGCACCGTTAAGCATTCCATCCTCTTCGCCGGCGTAAAGGTTGAACCGGGCGCGGTAGTTGAGGACGCGGTAGTCATGGGCGGCACCACCATCAAGGCAGGAGCCCAGGTAAAGCACTGCATCATCGCGGAGAACGTAGTGATCGGAGCAAATGCCGTTGTAGGCGCCATGCCTACGGACAGCGAGAAAGGCGTCGCCACCGTTGGTTCCGGCATCTATATCGGAGACAGCGCGAAGATCGGCCCCAATGCTATGGTAAATAATAATGTAAAAGGCGGTGAAGAACAATGGTAAATTCCAACGCAAATGCCCTGGGCATCCTTTTCCCAAACAGTTACGATTCCTTAGTACCTGAGCTGGTAGGCGAGCGTCTGATGGCTTCCATTCCTTTCGCCGGCCGTTACCGCCTGGTAGATTTTATGCTGTCCAGCATGGTAAACTGCGGCATTGACAATGTTTCTCTTATTGTCCGCAAGAATTACCATTCCCTTATGGACCATCTTGGCTCCGGACGCGAGTGGGACTTAACCCGCAAAAACGGCGGTCTCAACATCGTTCCTCCCTTTGCCGAGAAGACAGTGAAAGTATACAACGGACGCGTGGAGGCCCTGTCCAGCATCCTTGATTTCTTAAAGGATCAGAAACAGCAGTATGTTGTTATGGCTGACACCAACATTGCCGTAAACTTCGATTTCAACGCCATGATCAGCGAGCACATCGAAAGCGGCGCGGACGTTTCCATCGCTTACGCGCAGCAGGAGATCCCCGCAAGCGCCAGAGAATCAACCAATGTAGGCAAAGGTCTGTACTACACCCTGAAGGTTGAGGACGGAGATATCAAAGAGATCTTCATCAATCCCAAGGATGAGGGGATCCAGAACTTCTCCATGAACATCTATGTGGTTGGCAGAGAATTCCTCATCGAGCAGATCCATGACGCTTTTGTGAGAGGCTACTCTTACTTTGAGCGTGACATCGTTGCTCCCCAGCTTGACAAGCTGAAAGTCCACGGCTTCCAGTATTCAGGCTACATGGCGCGCATCAGCGACATGAAGAGCTATTTTGACGAGAACATGAAGCTTCTGGACAATGAAAATCTGGACGCCCTCTTCAACCCAAGTCCTATCTACACCAAGATCCGCGACGACAACCCGACACGCTACATCCAGGGCGCTGCGGTTAAGAACGTTCTGGTTGCTGACGGCTGCGTTATCGAGGGCGAAGTTGAGAACAGTGTTCTCTTCCGTGGCGTAAAGGTTGCTAAGGGCGCTAAGGTTAAGAACTGCGTCCTGATGCAGGATACGGTTGTGGAAGAAGGCGCAGCCGTAGAGTACCTGATCACTGATAAGAACGTTAGAATCACTGCCAATAAAGAGGTTAAAGGTACCAATACCTTCCCGGTTTATGTGGCTAAGTATCAGGTAGTATAAAAGATGGTTCTGATATCAGAACCGATGTGATAAAAAGCAGGCATGATCCATGCCTGCTTTTTTGAATTTTCTCTGCGATTCCTACCCTGGCTCCACGACAACCCTCGCCCCATACCCACTCAAAAATACACCAAATCGCAATCTATTCCCCCTTCAAAACGCCCTCAAATAATACGACGTCAAAAACGCCTTCTCCACCCACCCCCACTCCGGAAAGAACTGCCGGATATCCACAAACACCGGCGAAAACACCAGGCTCCCCACCAAAACCAGAGGGATCAAACAGCAGACAACCTGCGGCCTCCTGCATATAATCTTCAGCCCATAGGAAAACCCGCAGACTGCCAGCACATAAACTCCCATCACCCCAAACTCCCGCGCCAGGTCCCCAAAACATCCCCCGGTCCTTAACGCCCCCAGCGCCGAAAGCGCCGCCAGAAACACCGGAGCCGCCAAAACTGCCATGCGGCACACCAGCCGCCTCCCTGACGAAAGAGGCAGAAACAATCCCTTTTCCTCATCATACCCCAGCATCACCGCGCTGTACATGCCCACCAGCAGAAGATACACTGCCACAATCCCCCTAACCGGAAACACTCCCGCGGCCTCCGTCCCGCCCTCACTGTCAAGTCCCTGACCTCCCCGGTTCTGATAACGGTACGCAAACCGAAACGTGCTTCCGCTGGCAAGCCATTTGTCATACAGTTCTCCCGCCAGCGTCTCCAGGCCCTCCGCCCCTCCAGGTTCCATTCCCCCATCAAAGGCCTCGCCGCCCCATCCGGATTCACCTCCCGAATCCCTTAATACCTGGGCCTCCATCACATAATCCAAAAAGATCTCCCTGTCATAAAGCTTCATCAAGGCCGCGAACACCACCTCTGTGGAAAGATCCGCCAGAACCGTGGAAGGCGCGGAGTATACCCGGATGCACCGCTTATAATCCCCCTCATCCAGCTTTCCCCGCAAATTACCGGAAAACACATACCCGCACTCCGCCTGCCTGGAAGCCACCTGGGCCTTTACCTCTTCCTCGCTCCCGCACTCATAAAACCGAAACAGCCCGCTCCCGTCCGCGTCTTCCTCATCCCCCTCCTGTTTGGTCAAAGCCTCCAAAAGCTCCTCCTCCAGAAGAGCCGTTTTGCCATCGGTCCCATCGCTGTCCGCCGTCTCCACGCAGACCGCGATCCTTACCTCCTGCCCCTCCTTCTCCTCAAGCCCTCTCACGAAAAAAGTCGCCGCCGGAAGGACAAGAAGGATCAAAAGAAACGACACCTTCCGCAGATACCTTTTGCAGGACAGAAAAAACCACACGCCGCCGCTTTTCATCGCCTTCTCACCTCCATCAGCCCGCTAAAAGCCCACGCAGCCGCCAAAAGCCCTGTACACGCCGCCAGCCTGCGCCAGTCTGGCTCCATGGTAAACGCCATTTTCACCGTGTCCATGAGGATTGAAGACGGCAGATACGCCGCCCATCTCTGAATCGTAGCAGGAAGAAACACCATAGGCAAAAACCCTCCTGCCAGAAAATGCTGCCCTGTGATAACGAAAAACAACAGCATAATCCCCCCCAAAAGCGTTCCCGCCATCTGAAACAAAAGCGTCACCACCCCGGCCGCAGCCCCGCAGGTAAGAAGCCACGCCAGGATCAAAAGCCCGCTAATCTCCACCACATTGCATACCACAGCTCCCGCCATCACCGGCAAAGTGGCCGCCGCCAAAAGGAATCCCATGCCCCCGATCCTTGCCGCTGCTCGAAAACCGCCGCCCAGCCCGGCCATCCAAAGCTTCTGCCTAAGCGCCCGCCGGGACGGCATCAAATACCCGGACACAGGGATCGCCGCAAGAAATAAAAACAGCACATACACACTTATCTCATAAAATTCCATAGTATCCACATCCCCGGTTGCCTGCACCTTCATATGCCGGAAATACCCGGTTCTCCGGAGGCTGTACGCCATATACCGCTCATTCAAATCCCGCTCCAGCTGCCCGATGGCCTCCTCCAATCCCAGTATCCGATACAGCTCATTGCCTGCGTAGATCCCCGCCTGACTGGCCCCCAGGGTCAATGCCCCCGCGTCCGTCAGCTCCTGAAACAGCTTCCCCTCCACCCCGGCGTCCGGGCCAAACCACACGGTCACCGGAGTATTGGCGCCGTTCATAATATCCCGGACAAATCCCTCCGGAACATCCAGTACTGCGTACAGCTCCCCCTTCTCCAGCATCGAAAGGCAGGACTCCCTGTCCATATACTGAAAATCGCAGACGCTTCCCACACTCTCCAGGGAGCTGATCATCTTCACCACCTGCCTGGCCAGCTGGTCCTCTTCGGGGACAGACACTCCCACCGCCACTCTCCCCACCACCCGGCCGTCGTACAAAAGGCGGCTGGACAACAGGGCAATCACCGCTGCCAGAAAAAACAGCATGATTGCCCCTGCATAAAGGTGTGGAAGCCGTTTATATGCCCTCTTTAATTCCAGTTTCCAATAAACCAGACGCATACACCCATTCTTCCTGTTCTCTTATGATTTTTATTCTTGTGATATTTAAACGGTCATTTTCCCCGCTTAGTAGGAAAGCTGTGACATCAGCTGCGTCACATTCATGTAAACCTCCATGATAACGCTCTCCCAGTCAGCCTCATCCGCTGCCAGAATATCAAAAGCGTCGCCCTGTAGCGCAGTTACCTGTCCGCTTAAAGGACCGTACCCATAATCGCCGCTAAAAGTCAGCTGCGCCATAGCGTCCATCACCGTGATCTTTAACTCATCAATATCCGCATGGATCGAGGTTCCCTTCTCCAGCTGATCCACAACGCCGGTCATGGAGAGATCCACTAACAGCGAGTCGTCCGCCGTCACAGCCATCCCCATATGATAATCGCCGCCGTCAGAATTATAAGAGCCTGTGCAGGTGAAGCCCGCGTCGATCTTCTCGTCGCTGTCAAGCTTCACGTCCAGGGCCAGATCCCCGGTCAGCTGTTTTCCGTCATAAGAGCCGCTTTTCACCATAGAAATCTTTAAGTCATCCCCCTCCCTGCCCAGCACTGCCTCCGCTGTCATGTTCTGGGTCAGGTAAGAACCACCCTGGAGCCTGCAGTTAAAAGTCACCTGAAGCTTATCTTCGTCGGTAACATCGCCCTCCTCGACAGCGTCCGGATCAATCAGATAGGTAGAGCCGTCCACCGCTGCCAGACGTCCCTTTTTATCCACATAGACCGTCATGTTCACATCGGTCAGGCTCTTGTCCAGGAAATCCACCATCTCATTTACCGCTTCCGTCACATCCTCCAGACTGTCCGCGTACAGCTGCTGGGCGGAAACCCCTGAGCTTGCGCCGCCCATCATCTCCGTCAGCTTCACGCTCTGCTCCAGCTGATTTAAAAACTGCTCCTTAAGCTCCTCGTCATTCAGGAAGAAATCCGTGGTAGTCCGCAGAAACTCCATCATAGAATCCTTGCTCACCAACACCTTGTAACCATTGCAGGTCACTTCCGCCCCATCCATGGTAAAGGTTCCCTTCTCTCCCTTTTCCACAGACAAAGCCTCCTTAAACTTCTCCTGGGCCTGTGTTCCTTCCCTGTAACGGGTCATCAGGCTGTCAAAGTCCAGGTTCGCTTTTCCGGACTCCGCCAGCTCCAGCTGCTCTTCAAAATACCCAAACAGCCCTTCCACATCCATCCCCGACTCCTCAAGGATCGGCCCCACCAAAGGAGAATCCTGGATCCTCTGGGCCAGACCTTCACCAAGATCAATGGTAAACACCTTGGAAGAAAGCTCTGGAAACGCCATCATCAGCTCCTCATCCCCATAGTAAGCGTCCACATTGATAAAATCCATATCCTTGTAGATCAACGCGATATCCGCTGAACTCTTCTTATTGGTTTTGTCGCTCTTCGCGCTCACCCGCACCCCGCTGCCCGCCAGCGCCTTTACCTCAGCCTCGGAACAGTCGTCCAGGATCAGTGTAAAGGAATCCTCCACATCCCCTGTCAATGCATTCTCCGAAAACATGCTCAGCCCGAACAGCTCCTCCAAGGGCTGCGCCTGATCCTCTGTGTAGACATTCTCAAACGCGCTGATAACCACTTCCTTGGGATCCTTGCGCCCCATAAGGCCAAAAGCCAACGCTCCCACAGCCGCCACTCCAACCACAGCCCCGCCGATGATAAGGCCCTTCTTCTTTCCGGATCTGGGCGGCTCGCCCGTCCCGTCCAGGGAAGTGGCTCCGTCCAAAGACCCTGTTTCCCCTGAACCCTCCTGCATCCCTTCCCCAGCCGCGCCCGCGCCTGACGGCTCCTGTGTACTTACAGGGTTCCCGCACTCATGGCAAACCTTCTCTTCAACGCCAAGCTCCGCTCCGCAAACATTACACTTCATAATCTTCTCCTCCTTGCTTTCCAAGGCCATACGGCCTTTTTCCTATCCTGCTTAAGTTACTGATATATTATTTTCCATAGCTGCTAAACTGCTCTGTTGTCATCCCCGCGTACTCTGCCGCCCTTTCGACTGTCATATCTCCACGTCGAACCATCCGCGACAGTAATTCCATCCTCTCCTCTTCCCGGCCTTCTTCCCGGCCTTCCTCCCGAATCATCTGTAATGTCTCCGCTTCATTATATTCCGTGATGCACATCCCTTTCACCTCCGCTCTGTTGCCTATTAAAAACGGCCTTATCACATAATCCGCTGGCATTTCATCAATGGCTTTATCCACCGCGTTTTCAATATCCATATCCTCATGATTCTCACGAATATGCTTCACCAGCCATGCGTACTCCTCCAGCGGTCTGCATGCTCCCAGCAGCTTTCTATTCTGGCCATAATTGATGTTTATCATCCGAACCTTGACTTCTATATCCGATTCAACAGCCTGGCCTTTCGTCTCAAACGCGTCGCTTAACTTAAGAATCCTGTCTTCCTTACCCTCGGTTCCATTATAAAAGACCACCAATTTAGGAATCGGAAGCTTCACAATCCGTTTTCCATATATATTCAGCTTATTCCTATGGATGTATTTATCATACAGTTTCCCCGCGTACATAAGCTGCCGCACTCCCATGTTTGGATTATAGGTACTTTGCTGCTCGTAAATGTTCATCACATGGAAAAGGTTAAATGACACATCATTTTTCATTCCCATATAAATAGCGTCATCCATGGTCGTAAATAAAATATCATCCGCATCCCTGTGATCGGTTCCGTTTACCGCATTATACAAACTAAGCGTCCATTCCTTGTTGGATTCACTTCCAAACAGAAAACAGAACAGCCGATCCTTGTGCTCTTTATTGATCATCAACATCCTCAACATCACCACCTTCCTGCCATATCTGGCATTATTTTCTATATCAGTTCCCTTACATAATCAAATAAATTATAACATTTCCAAGCAATGATTACAAGTGCGTACAATTTTTCTTTCTGGCGCACCCTATAAAGTAAAAAAAGAGCGGAAAGCGCTCCCGCTTTCCGCCCTCCCACATCTTCCGGCTGCCAACAGAAACATCAGACAGCGCGCCTTTTTAAATACTCCCCATACAAATACTCCGCCTCCCAACACGTCTCATGGACTCCAACCCCTTTGGCATCAACAGAATATCCTTCCCGCGTCCCGTCATCCTGTCCATATGTCTCCATGATCTGACTGTCCATCCCGGCTCTTATCTTGTAAGTTTCCCGCGTATTCCCCGGCAAAGTGTCGTCCCTGCCGCTTTGGCTGACACTGTTGGTTATGGTGCATGTTTGATCAAGTTTCCCTGACATCCCCCAAGGCCCCCGCCGCTCACAGCAATTTTCTAAGTTCATTGGCATCCTCTTCCGACAATTCCCCGTCCCCGATAAACGCTGCCACCAGACGTCCAAAGGAATTGCCATAACACTCTGCCACCATTTTTTTCGTCCAGTTGTGAACCAATTGTTCTCTGGTGCATAACGCGTAGTAATGATTGCAGGACGTGCCTTTCTCCGCCCCCACTAGGTCCATCTTCTGCAGACCCAAAAGGAATGTATTCAGTGTCTGGACTTTCCAGCTCTTATTCCACTTCGTTTCCGCCACTTCCATGATCTCTTTAAATGTCATAGGATCTTCCGCCTCCCATAACAATTCCATAATCTGCTCTTCCGTCTTTGTCAAACCAAAATTCTGCTTCATCTTAGTCACCCTCTTTTATATTGTACGCAAATCTCCCAAATAGCCATCCCCGTTAATTAGTATTTACATCATCAGAAACCATTTGTCAACATCTTTTAGAGAGTGGGGCCCATCATGCTCTCAGATTCATCCCTCTTCTCCTCACAGTTGTCCCCGGTATGCCAAACATCTCACTTGCCAGCGCCCCTGTTCCGCTTCTCACAGCGTTGGTCATCCGCTCATTCAACATAGATGTGATCAGTTCTGGCGCGCTAATGCCGTCCTTTAACATCTCATCCCGAATCGCACCTGTTGTTCCACCGCCTATATAATCAAACAGACTGGTCTGACCGCCTTGTTCCAACGCCCCATTTGGGAACAGATCCCCATAGCTTCCGTCAGCAGCCCAATTCATCTTGCCCCCTCCCAGCTTCTCCACATCGACAAAGGCCCGTTCATAGCGGTTGGGCATGGACTCCTCCCTGCGCAGTGTCTCCGCTCTCTCCCTCATGTATTCCGCTTTGTCCTTCTCATTCTGCTCCCGTCTGCTGTCGATCCATGCCGTCTGCCCGGGGCCGAATCCATAATTTGTGTCAATATCATACAGGGAACCATCTTTGTATCCGATCGTCCGATCCTCATCATCTGCATAAGTTGAACCCGGTAGTATGCTTTCATTTATCATAATATCATTCTGGAAATACGTATCTATCATATTGTAAATTGATTTTGCATATTGAGGATCTTGTTTCATCTTCTTCTCTATATTAGGATGAATAAGAACAGAACGACTTCCATCTTTAATACCTTTTAACCTATCCTGTATGCTTTTTTCAAAACCGGATGGATTAGATTTTTTATTCTTAGGTTCCCATCTATATAATGTTGCTACATCAATATTTTCCATAAATAACTGTTCAATTGGAAAATCGTTTCTATCCCAATAAGAAAAGTTCGAAGCATCCCCTACATTATAAATAATTTTTCCATACTTATTCTCCAACAATTGAAAAGAATCTATTTCCCTATTTTCTGACATCTCATGTATATATTGCAAAAACTGTGAGTCTGTATTACTAGACTCTTTACTGTTTAAATTAGAATAGATATAATTTTGTTGAACACCTAAGACTTCCATTATCCCTTCTCCTTGTTTCCAAATATAATTATTTAAAATTTCTAATAATCCATTATACGTTAATATTTTTCTATTTTCAATATATTCATCTGCAATTTTGATGTCATACTTCTTTTCTATTTCCAAAAACAATATAAAAAAGCTCCTTGAGCTCATGTTAAAAGGAGAAAATAACAGAGAATTATCTTTAAACTCTTTAGGAGATCTCAAACCATTAAAATTATGATTGATTCATTTAAACTTGTTATATCTACCGCTTTATGTGAAACACAACTTTCATTATTATTTATACCAAATATTGTTGACCTTTAGTAATCAACAATATTTGGCATCCCACTCGTTCCTACGAACTTATCTGCTCCAAAATATCCAAATATCTCTTACAATCCTGGAAGTATCTGGATGTATCGACATCAACATCCGTAGCAGACTTTGCGTACTCATACCAGTTTCTATAATAATCTATCCCACCAGTCCCTACCATGACTCCAAGACCGTGAAAGTCGCTGGAAAAGTTCATTCGCCTTTCATACGCATCATCACATTTTGTTAAAAAGCTCTGATTCTTTGTCAAATCGACTTTACTTTCATCAAGCGGAACGAAACCATAATAAATATTTCTTGCTGTAACTTTACTAATAATCCCGGCCTCTACCAATTCCCCCATGAAAGAAACCGAATCTTCTTTTGACATGTTCCCAGAATTATACTTCTTCTTTAATCGTTCTATTTCCTCCTGCGAAAGTTCTTCCTTTCTTGATCCCTCTACCCATTTCGAAAACTGCTCCGCAAAGTATGAAGGCTTACCAGGCTTCACCTCTTTGGAAGTAACCGCATAGATAGAAAATCCATTGATCGTTGTCATTGTCATAATGCTTCCCTCACTGATTTGTGTTTAATGTGACGCTTGCATTAAAAGGAACTCTCTCTGTTTTCTTGTCGTATTTATCAAAGTGACGGACATCTCCCGAAAGAGATACTGTATATTCCTCTAATGGGTTTGTCTGGAAATAGGAATTAAAAGTTAAAATATATGTCTGATATGGATTGTGAGGCTGAGGAACATTTTCATCCACTGCCTCTACATAATTAATCATTCTGACCCATGAAATCGGGGTAATAAAATCAAACCGAAATTTCACTTTGGCCTGCCACCCCAACATATCATATCCATCCTCTATGACCCTCTGATATACCGCAGCTGTCTCTGCAGGAGTATGACGTACAGTAAGGTATTGCCTTGTCTCCTGGGCTGCTCCAGCCATCGGCAGACCTAAAGTACCAACCTCTCCTGTTTCTGGAATTCTCACGATTGGGTACAGATAGATATAATAAAAATACATCTGATCCATAGGTTCACCTATCTGGTTTCTCGGCATTTTATCCCCAGATAGCGTAACCGTTGGATTTTCATTGATGTCCATCGGAATAAACTCAAGATTGCCTTTTGTCTCTCTCGATACTTTCACACCTGGAAAATCATCTGCTGATAATACATATCCATTGTCAGAAGACGCAAATACAGTAAAACTACACATAATACACATACATAAAACAGAGATAAACACTTTAAATTTCTTTGTCATTTTAATTTCTCCCTTTCTTTCTAAAAATATATTTTGTATAAGAAACAATCATACCTAACCAGTTATTACACTCTCCCCTCCTCTCCAACCGTCTACTATAGGTTGACCATCCCCCAACAAACCATTGAATTCACTCACACAACTTCCTCAACTCATCCGCATCTTTCTCTGATAATTTTCCCTCGCCAATAAAAAGCTTTACAAACTACCCAATGGAATTATCATAAAACTCTGCTACGATCTTTTTTGTCCATTTATGCATCTGCTGCTCTCTGGTACAGATAGCATAATATACATTACATGATACCTCTCTCCTTGTTTCCACCAGATTCATTTTCTGCAGACCACACAGAAACGTATTAAGTATTTGAACTTTATAGTCCTTATCTCTTTCACAGTCATAGACTCCTCGGCATTCCAAAATATCACCATGATCAATTCCTTTGTACCTGTCAGATCATACCCTTTGTTTACCTGCATACTTCCTTTTCAAATTAGTGGGGACAAGATACATAAGATAAAGTACTTATCAATCTTATAAGTTTTATCCCTCCACATTTTGAACACTTAGCCGCCTCATAATCTTTTATTATACAGCCAGCTCCATCCTTCTCATGCTTACTAATAATCCCAGGTATCGAATAATCATGCATACAAGTCGCTCTATCATTCTCGTCCATACCACTTAAGTCATAGACAGCCCCATCATCCGCTGTAAAAAAATGATCAGACACTAATTTTTCATATTTTCTAGGTTCAGTTGTAAACGTCAATTCTGTTCCATTATCATCATCAATTTCATTTATCAAAACCACCGGTTTCGTATACGCCAAAGCCGTCATCCCACCAACCATACCAATCAAAACTGCCACAACCGCTGATAAAAATACCTTATGTTTTCTTGTCTGTTTCATCTCTAAAATTCTCCTCTTATACATTTTTTTACGACTTTCTGTTCTTATCCCCGCCCCAAACCGATTTAAATGCCCTTCCGAAACCGCAGATCTCAAAATAAGATCCGCATACTTCTTTCTCTCCTCCTCCCCCTTCCCCTCCATCACAGTACTGTCGCAGTACATCTCGCCTATACAGGAAATCTCGCGGAATAAAAGATACACAAAGGGATTAAACCAATGAACCGCCATCAGCAGCACACAGATCCATTTTACCAGCACATCATTATGCCTGATATGTATCAATTCGTGCCTAAACACATACTCAACATCCCTGACATCCATCTTATGCTTCTCATCCCATACTGGAAATAGGACAACCGGTCTCACCACCCCACATGTCAGCGGCGATCCACAGTATTCCGAACAAATTAACCGGACCTTTCTCTTTACCTTCAATCTGTCCTTAAGTTTTACAAACAGCTCCTCCTTCTCCTGATCTGCTGCATATCGCCAGCTTGAGATCCTCTTTTCTTTTACTTTCCAGTATTGAACAGCCTCCCTTCCCATTATGACAAAAGAGATCGATCCGACAACAACCATACCGGCAACCATAATCTGGACCTTCTCTGACATCCGTACAACCCCTTGGTTCAAAATGATCAAATAATCATAATCTACTGCCGATGCAATAAGCATATAGTCCAGCTTCTCCCGCAAAAAAGCCGAATGATTCCGCAGAAACCCTCTTATCTCATACTTACATAAAGAAAAAGGGATCAAATAAAACGCCATTGCCATCTTCAATATCCCATATCTCCATCTTATGGAAAAATACCGTCTTGCAACAGGATATATTGCCAGATAAAAAACAAACACAACCGTCCCTGACAATGACATCATAAAAAGAAGGTTCTGAATCATTGCATGATCCTGCCTCCTTTGTCCACTAAGTCCCCCATTTTCCACATATGCCATACACCTCTCGTTTAACTTCGTCTACACTCGTTATAATTCGTTATTATTAGGCCGCTCTAATATAATACATCACATGGAAGAATTTGTCAATCGCTGATCTCTGCATCGCAAGACGTTTACATTACCAAATCACATAGGCCATAGAGCCCTGATCTGCTGCCCAAAAAGGGCGGAAAGCTTTTCCTGCTTTCCGCCCTCTGATTTGATGCCATCCAAATTCCTTACAACACCTTATTTTAAGATCTTATCTCTCACTGTCTCCCTACGAACTGATCTGCTCCAAAATATCCAAATATCTCTTACAATCCTGGAAGTATCTGGATGTATCGACATCAACATCCGTAGCAGACTTCGCGTACTCATACCAGTTTCTATCTTCTAAAGATCTTGCTGACATCCATCCTGACTTTTTATAGAAAATAGATATCGCATCCCCAAATTTATAATACTTTATATGGAAGATCTTGTCAACAAATATAACTAGGATGCCCTAATATCTCTTCCTCTCCAATACAATGATAATCTCTCCCAAAAGGGGATCCGCTTGACAAATCCCCCCAACCATTCTATAACTTAAGAAAAGAGAGGGAGAGTCCGTTATGAAATATGTAAAACTCGGCAACATAAACACCCCCGTATCCGTCATCGGCGTCGGCTGTATGCGCATTGCGGGAATGACCAGCAGCCAGCTGGACCACTATGTACACACCGCCCTTGACGAAGGCATAAACTTTTTCGACCACGCGGATATTTACGCTTCCGGAAAAAGCGAGGAGATCTTCGGAGAACTTCTTTCACAGCAGCCTGCCTTAAGGAACAAATTGTATCTGCAGTCCAAATGCGCCATTCATGACTCCATGTATGATTTTTCAAAAGACTACATCCTAAGCTCCGTAGACGGGATCCTGAAAAGACTTAAAGTCTCTCACCTAGATTCCCTGCTGCTTCATCGGCCCGATGCCCTCATGGAGCCGGATGAGGTGGAAGAAGCCTTTCAGACCCTGAAAAAAAGCGGAAAAGTCCTGAATTTCGGTGTATCCAATATGAATCGTTTTCAGATGGAATTTCTAGGAAAACGTTTGTCCGACGGCCTGGCCGTCAACCAGCTGCAGATGAGCGCTGCCCACACACCGCTCATTGACGCGGGGATCAATGTGAATATGATGAACGATGCCGCCGTCATGCGGGATGCCGGGACATTGGAATATTGCCGGATGAATGATATGGTCATCCAAACCTGGTCCCCTATCCAAAAAGGCTTCTTTGGCGGGACCTTTATCGGCAGCGAGGAATACAAAGAATTAAATTCGGTCCTGGATGACCTGGCAGAAAAATACGGCGTCACAAACGATGCTGTCGCTTACGCATGGCTTCTGCGGTATCCGGCCAAAATGCAGGTCATCGTGGGAACCACCAACTCTGACCGTCTGAAAAATGCCGCCAATGCCGCAAAAGTGGAGCTGACCAGGAGCGAATGGTATCAGATATACAGAGCTGCCGGAAATCAGCTTCCCTAGGCCCCTTTTTTAGGTGCGTTTGGCATCACTTAAAAATTATATAAAAAATATAAAAACAGTCTATTAAAAAGGGCAGTTTTGATGTACAATGAACAAAGAAGATTTTATAAAGGGAGGTGAGGACATAGGAAAATATGTCTGAACAACTATAATATTTACCAAAGAGAGGAAGGCTGCAGTGGGGGAGCCTGAAAAATGCGTCCACAAATTTTGAAGGTGAAATTTAACAAAGGAGAGTTTATGAAATGTTGAATCAAATGACTAAGAACTTAAAGATCCGCAGCCGAATGCTCATATCCTATTTTATTATTGTGTTTCTGCTGCTCATTGTCGGTATTACCTCTATCGTTATGCTCAATCAGTCGAGCCAACGGCTGCAGAAGTTCTATGACCTGCAGTTTAAAACCGTATCGTTAGCCATGGATGCCCGCCGCACCGTATTCTCCGCCCGGGGCAACATCCTGTCGACCATTGTAGAGTACAGCGATGAAGCTTATTCCAACGCTTTAAGCGATTTCGACTACTTGTACACGCTGGTAGAGGAATTGCAGGAAATCGAACAGAAGATGACCGGCTCATCCAAGAGCGGATCCTCCCAGCTGACCCAGGTAGAAGAAAAGCTAAATCAGGCATCCGGCTATCTGTCCCAGATCCTGGATCTGGCCGCGCAGCAAAAAGACGACGAGTCCCTTGCGTTATATAAATCCAACTATAAGCCCCACATGGACTCCAGCCGCGATATTTTGACCAGTCTCTGTGAGACCTCCGAATCCAACGCCCTGGCCAACGTGGAAGAAAGCGAGCGGTTAGCCGGTATCGCCGACACCATCGTGATCGTCCTGATCGTGATGGCAGTCGTGGTCAGCATCTTCCTGGCCCTTTCCATGAGCGACAGCGTGCGCAAGCCTGTAGAGGAGATGCGTCAGGTGGCTGCCCGGGTCAGCAAAGGCGATATGAATGTGGCCATCACCTACCACTCCCGCGACGAGCTGGGAGAGATGGCGGACAACATGCGGAATATGACGGACACTGTCAAAGTCCTGATCAGCGATATTAATTACTGCATGAAGGAACTGGCCCAGGGCAACTTTACCGTGAAGAGCAAAAATCCCGAGGCATATGTAGGCGATTATGCCAACATCTTACAGGCCATGCGTTCTATGAAGATCTCCATGAGCGAGACGCTGTCCAAGATCGAGTCCGCCGCCGATCAGGTCAACGCCGGCGGCGATCAGGTGTCCAGCGGAGCCCAGGCTCTGGCTCAGGGCGCTACGCAGCAGGCATCCTCCGTTGAGGAACTGGCCGCTACCATCCAGGACGTAAGCAAGCAGGTGGAGTCCACTGCCTCCCATGCCAGGACCGCCAAGAAAGAAAACGAACAGTCCCACCAGCAGATCGGGGTATGTTTCAGCGATATGGAATCTCTTTTAAATGCCATGAACAAGATCGAGACACACTCCAGCGAGATCAGCAAGGTGATCAAAACCATCGAGGACATCGCCTTCCAGACCAATATCCTGGCCCTGAACGCCGCCGTAGAAGCTGCCCGGGCCGGCGCCGCCGGCAAAGGTTTTGCGGTAGTAGCCGACGAGGTGCGCAACCTGGCCAGCAAATCAGCAGAGGCATCCAAGAGCACTACCACCCTGATCGAAGATACGGTAAAAGCAGTCAAAGAGGGGCTTGATCTGTCCCACGAAACCAGCCAGGCCCTCCAGATCGTGGTGGGTAGCTCCCAGAAGGTTCTGGATGCTGTAGGCCTGATTGCCGGCGCTGCCGAGGAGCAGACTGCTTCCATCTCCCAGATCGCCATTGCGGTGGATCAGATCTCCAGCGTGGTGCAGACCAACTCCGCCACCTCCCAAGAGTCCGCGGCAGCCAGCGAGGAGCTGTCCAGCCAGGCCAACGTGCTCAAGGAATTGATCGGACGGTTCCGCTTAGAGGACAACACCGGCGTTGCCAGTGTCCAGCCCCAGCCGGACGTCAGCAGCAGCAGTTATGCCGCGCCCCTTCCGCAGGCAGAGAGTTCCTACAGCAGTTTTGCGGATAACTCTAAGTATTGATGCGCATCGCGTACATATACGGTCCGCTCGCATATGGACAGTAAAAAACGCCGTTTCCCACTCCCCAGGAGCCGGAAACGGCGCTTTTTCTTTTTATTGCCCTGTCTGGCGAAAGACTCCGATCAGTTCCTCCTCCGACAGCTTATGGTCTATGGCCTCCAGCTTCCCCTCTTTCAATACATACATCTTCGTACAGGCCGAAAGCTCCATCATTTCATGGGAGGTCAGAACCACAGCCCCGCCCTCCCTTCGGTACTGTTCCAAATACTTGCGGATATCCGCCTTGCACTCCATATCAAGGGCTGCTCCCGGCTCATCCAGTATCAGCGTCTTTCCGTGGCTGCACAGCGCGCAGGCGATGCTGACCCGCTTTTTCATACCTCCGGACAATTTCTCCACAGTCCTGCCCAGCATGGCCCCTACTCCTAAAAATGCCGCTGCCCCTGACTCCAAGTCCCGCTCCATAGCCTTCTTATCCCCACAGTACCACAACAGCAGGTTGTCCCGGACCGTCAGTTCCTCGATCAGGGGATTCTCCTGGGGTACATAAGCCACTGCCCTGGTATGGTCCCTAAGATTTTGGGAGGCATCCCTGCCGTCCAGGCTGACCCTTCCTCTGTCTGCCTTTACCGCCCCTGCCAAGATGGACAGCAGCGTCGTCTTGCCGCACCCGTTGCTGCCCACGATCCCCACGCACTCCCCCGCAGCAGCCGTCAGATCCACGCCTTTTAGGATCTCCCTTTTCTTATAACTTTTATAGATCCCTTCCGCCGTCAGCACATCCCTCGCCCTCCTCAAAGTCAGTCCCCTCCGGCAGCCAGCCGGAAGGGACCTTTCCCATACCGCAATACTCATTAATTCCGATGCATATGCACCTTATCTGCCCCCAGCTTCTCCAGGTTCTCCAGCACTTTCCGCTTATCCGCTTTGCCGATCAGCGTATCTCTTGCCTTTTTCGCCTCTGTCTCTGCTTTGTGCTTGCTGGGACCGCCTACGCAGCCGCCTACGCAGGCCATGCCCTCGATGAAATCCGCCGGCAGCTTTCCGACTTTCATCAAGAGCAGCGCCTTCTTGCACTCCGCCGCCCCATTGCACTTCATCACTTCCGGCTTTATATCCTCGCCCATTTCCTCAAAGCACTGAACCACAGCCGCCGTAACACCGCCGCCGTTGCCGAACCGCTTGCCGAACACAGAGCTGTCCTGATAGCTGTTCTCCTCCGGCTCCAGCTCCACGTCCTTAGCCCGCATCATAGCCCGAATTTCGCCGAATGTCAAGGCATAATCCGCATTGCCCTGGATATTCAGATCCAAAGTCTCGCTCTTTTTCGCAATGCAGGGCCCGATAAACACCGTGATGGTCCCCGGATCCCGCTCCTTCACCAGCCTGGACACCGCGCACATGGGCGATACGGTGGTAGACATATTGTCAAGGAGCGTGGGGAAATGCTGCCTGATCATATTCACAAAAGCGGGACAGCAGGAGGTGGTCATCTTCTTTCCTTCCTTGTAAGCCTCTGCCCACTCTGCCGCCTCTGCGGCAGCCGTCATGTCGCCTCCAAGCCCCACTTCGATCATATCCGCAAAACCCATTTTCTTAAGAGCCGTTCTCCAGCTTGCCATAGTAATATCCGGCCCGAACTGTCCCTCCGTAGCAGGCGCCACCATAGCTACCACCCGCTTTCCGGCCTTGATGAGACGGATAATATCCACCATAAAGGTCTTTGTCCCAATGGCCCCAAACGGGCAGCTATGCACGCAGGCCCCGCACTGGATGCATTTCTTCTCATCTATAATACAAATACCGTACTCATCATAGGTAATGGCATCCACCGGACAAACCTTCTTGCACGGCCTTTCCAGATGGGCAATGGCGCTGTAAGGACACGCCTGGGCACACTTTCCGCACTCCTTGCACTTGGACGGGTCGATGTGCGCTCTCGTATCGTCCATGGAAATAGCCCCGAAATTACAAGAATTTTGGCAGGCTTTGCCCATGCACTTCCGGCAGTTGTCCGTCACCACATAAGAAGCGATGGGACACTCCTCGCAGGCAGCTCCGATAACCTGTACCACATTCATCGAATCCTTGCCGGACGGACACTTACCCTCCGCCAGGCGGACCCTCTGCCGGATGATCTCCCTCTCCTTATAGATACAGCACCGAAACTGGGCCTGAGGCCCCGGAATCATCTTGTAGGGCATCTCGTCTCTGCCCTCCTCCAGCTTGCCCTCCCAGGCCAGCTTTGCCACCTCCCGCAGCACGTCATGCTTAACTTTTAAAATGGTCGCGTCATTTGTCACCATAGCTCTCTCTCCTCCATTTCCTCCACATCTTAATAGTAAGTCACTGTAACCGGCTTGCCCATCTCCTCCAGGGTATTCTTAAGCTGCTCCACCAGATTCTGCCGGATGCCCAGATCAAAAGGCAGGCCCGGATTCTGGTAAGCGCTGTTAATGGCTTTGCCCACAAACATGTGGATCTCCGTGCAGTCTTCAATGATCATCTTGGCCACCATGGACCCGCCGTTGGGCTTATCCAGCTCCTCAAAGAAATCTTCCGCTACGCTCTCCTTCTTCACATACCGCCTAAGGAGCTGCAGCACGCGGTTTAAGGTCAGCACACCCTCGGTCACCAAATCAATCCCCTCCATAAAGGCGATGGGCGGGATCTCCGGGTCCACATAATCCATGGAAACATCCAAAGGCTTCTTCAAAACCCTGGAAACAATGGTGGAACTGGTGCCCCCGCACACAATGGTCCTTGCGTTGGGATCCCCCACAAAATCCGCCACCATCCGCTCATCATCATCCGCGTTGCTGGCAGGCCCTGTCATGAGATGCACCGGCTTGCTGTCAATGATCCGCATACAGGCCACGGTGGTATCATCCCCTGGCCTGAACATATAAAGCTCATCGCAGGCATGGCAGATCGCCGTAGCCAGGCGGATGGCGGACACGGTCTTGCCGTACTCCTTCACCGCGTAGTCCGCGATATCCTCCCACAGCCAGCCAAAATTCAGCAGCTGCCCCACGCCTGCGTGGATGGTCCCGTCGCTCATCAGCACCAGGGCGTCCCCTTTCTTCACCCGGAACCGAAACTCGTTAATCTTCTTTCCGTCGATCTCCCGGATACTCCGGGGAATCTCCATCAGTTTCCCGTCCCGAATAAAAATACACCCGGGATTGTCAAACTCCACTAAGTAAGCGTCCCCGCTGTGGAATACCTGCAGAATGCTGAAGGTGGAGTAAGCCACCCCCCGCACCTGGCAGACCGGAAGCGTCTCCACGATCGTAGCCACACACTCATCCAATGTAGCGCCGTTTAAAAACATGGTCCCCAGGATCTTGCTGGTCAGGGTAGACAGGATATTGGCCTTAACGCCGCTGCCCATACCATCTGCCAGAATCAAGATATCCGAGTCAGCGGTCTTTAAGATCTCCACGCTGTCCCCGCACAAAATCTCCGTAAATTTATTCAGGCTTTTATAAGCAACGTCAACCGTAACTCCCATCTATCGAACCTCGCTTTCATTGCCGTCTTCCAGCATGGACTGGCAAAGCTTCGTCAGGGTAGTCTTGGTATCCGCCGTAGTCTCTCCCAAAAGCCCCGCGATCTGCTGGGCAACCATCATCTGCTTGTGAATGACGCGCTGGGCCAGGTCAACCGTCTCCAGCTTCTTGTCATAATCCGCCTTGGCCTGCTCCTCTTCCTTGGTGATATCAATAAACGTAGCCAGAACCACATCCTCTTTCTCTATGTACACAATATTCTGAAGCGTGGACAAATTGTATTCCTCGTACTTCACCCTCTTGCCGTGGATGCTCTGATGGGTATCGTATACCCACTGGAAATCCACCGGATCGATAAACTCATACAGATACATATCCAGCGCCTCGGCCCTGGTCTTGCCAAAATACTTCTCGCCCACTGCCGAGTACTCCATAACTTTCATGTCTTTGTCCACAATCAGCACGATATTGGGAGAAGTCTCCATGACCAGATTGGCAAAGGACTCTGACTTGGCATGCATGAACGGGATACACATATTCAGCTCCGCCTTCTTCTGGAACACGGCGATGGCCTTCTCCCGGCAGGTCGGATACCCGCAGGCTCCGCAGTTTAACTCGTCCTCCGGCCGGTTCTTCCCCGTCTCCTTTAAGATCGCCCGGATCTGTTCCTCCGTAGGCATAGGCTCCCTTGCGGACCGGTCCACAAAGTTCTTTTCCATATCCACATCCACCAGCATCTGGGCCACGGTCTTGGAATCCACCGGATCTTTCTTAACGGCATCCTCCATATCCATCTTCACCTTAAACCGGGAAATGGTATCGTCTTCCACCGTAGGCCCCTGAATGCAGCCGCCGGCGCAGTTGTTGATCTCAATAAAACAGCCCTTGATCTCCCCTCTGGACATGCTCTCGCACAGATCGATGCAGCTCTTTGTGCCGTGAACATAGAACTTCCGATAAGAATCCACCCGCCCCTCTGTGGCCATAACGGAATTGATAACGCCGTTGGTCACCGGGTACAGCCGGTTCACCTTGGGATTGATGCGCTCAAACGGATCATCCTCGCAGTTCTCAATACAGATATCCTCATCCTTTAACCAACTTTGGATCTCGCCGAAATTCAGCACCGCGTCAATGCAGTTATCATGCCGCGGGTCCTGGGACTCTTTTTTCTTAGCAATACACGGCCCTAAGAACACCACCTTGGTATCCTGGCCGTATTCCTTCTTCAGAAGCCTGCCGTGAGCGATCATAGGCGACACCACCGGAGCCAGATAAGGCACCAGCTGGGGATAATAAATCTCGATCAGGTCATTGACGCTGGGACAGCAGGTGGTGATGATATTCTCCATCTTCCCCTCCTGCAAAAGCCGGGTATACTCCTCCGTCACCAGAACGGCCCCCTCGGAAGTCTCCCGCACATCGGCAAATCCCAGCCTCTTAAGGGCAGCCTTTACCTGCCCCAGAGTCTTGTATTTCAATAATCCCATATATGACGGGGCAATCGACACAACCACCTTCTGGCCGCTCAATAGATACCCCTTCACCTTGCTGAGATCACTGACCAGCTTCTTGGCCGACTGGGGACAGATCTGTAAACAGGTGCCGCAGAGGATACACTTCTCCGGCATGATCTCCGCCCGGCCGTCCTTAATCATGATCGCCTTGACTTCACAGTTGCGGACGCATTTGTAGCAATGCTTACACTTCGTAGCCTTGAAATCAATGATCGCCATGATTACAGCCTCCCAACAATTTCCTTCTCAAAGAACTCAGTACACTCCTCAGGCTTTAAGGAGAACAGAGTCCCGTCAACGGTTACGCATACCCCTTCCTTCACACAGTTTCCGCTGCAGAACGCGCCGTTTAAGTCCACCTTATCCTTTAATCCCCTGGCGGATACCAGATCCTGCATCTCCTTGATGATCTCTCTGGAACCTTTCAAATGGCATGCACTCCCGATACAAATGGTTACTTTCATAACTTATCCCTCCACATATTAAATTTATGTATAAAAACTTCACAACTCTTTCTATTATCGCATATTGTGATATTTTTATCAATTACTTTCCTTAATTTTTTTCTTAATTTTTTTGCCATCTCTCCAAATCTTTTACAGCAAAAAGCCAGAGATTTGTTATGTTGCTGGATTGTTGAGTGAGCAATGGGCGGGGATTGTCGTGAGGCCAGTCAGAGAAGAGATTTCCATTCTGGTATGCCCTTGGGGTATACACCAATAAACGCTTGTTTTATATGGGCAATTAAAAATATGGCAGCCAAGACAGTCATTGACTCACACAAAAAATATAGAAGCAGGATTGGTTCCCATAAATGTTATGCACAACCTGTCACTGCAGACAAAGCAGTTATCTTTTCACTACAGAGTCGAAACAGCGTTCCCTATCGAAACCACCTTAAAAAACAGATATCTTTCCGCCACAACGTTGAAACAGCGTCCCTGTCGGAAACACCTTAAGCGGGCAAATCCCGGCCAGCGAATATCTGCTTTTGCCAGGGCGGGAAGGGTGGGATGGTACCGGCAGGGTGAATCTATGCCATGGAGATGAGACCAGGAAAACAGGAGGGCCTCACCCCGAGTGTTTTCTGCTTTAAGGGCTCATCGGAATGTTTGGCATATCTGAACCCGGACGGTACCATCCCACCCTTCCCGCCCTGGCCTCACGACAATCCCCGCCCATTGCTCACTCAACAATACAGCAATTCCATTATTTTGCCATTTTGTGCAAGATATCGTTCTTAAGGGTTTAAACAGTCCCATAACTTATCTCCTGCTTCCTGATCACAGATCATCATAAGTCACAAGCTCACCCCCATGATCTTTAAGCCATCTTTTTTCATCCGGATTTGTGGCCATAGCCACTTCCCATAACATCTTTCTTCCTCACTCAAATAACTCGTTGTGAAAAACATCTAAATTCTTCTCCAAAATCCATACAACTTCACCAAAAACGCAATTTCAAATTTTTTTCTCTTGCATACTCACCGTCAATGTGCTATATTAAAACCACAAGATTGGTAACGTTACCGATATCGTTACCGGGTTCGGTTCCAAACAGATCTCCAGCTCAAAACTCCAATCTTCGATTCCTGTTTTGACCACAGACGTTTTGCGCACCGAATCCTGCTTGCGCAACCTGGCAAATCATATTTTTAAAGAAGGGAAGGATTCATTATGAAGAAAACAAAGAAAATGATAGCTTTATGGCTGACATCAGCCCTGGCATTGGGTACTCTGGCCGGATGCGGCGGAGGTTCCGCAGACCAGAACGCAGACTCCACTTCTGCGGCAGATTCAGGCGCTGAAACCACTGCAGGCGGCAGCAGCGCTCCCGCCTCCCCATCCTCCGGCGAAGGCGCGGTGTACTATCTGAACTTTAAGCCTGAGCAGGCAGACCAGTGGGTAGCCTTAGCAGAGGCTTACACCAAAGAAACCGGCGTTCCCGTAACCGTGGTGACCGCAGCTTCCGGAACCTACGAGCAGACCCTGAAATCCGAGATGGCTAAGACCGAAGCTCCCACCCTGTTCCAGGTCAACGGCCCTGTGGGCCTGGCTTCCTGGAAAGATTACTGCTACGACTTAAAGGATTCCGCTGTGTATAAAGACCTGTCCAGCGATGACTTTGCCCTCATCGACGACGGCTCCGTAAAAGGCATCGCTTACGTGATCGAGACTTACGGCCTGATCTACAATAAGAAACTGTTAAACGACTACATTGCCATGGACGGTGCAGTGATCACCTCCGCTGACGACATCAAGGATTTCGCCACCTTAAAGGCAGTTGCCGACGACATCCAGGCTAAAAAAGACGACTTGGGCATAGCCGGAGCATTTACTTCCGCTGGCTTTGACGCATCCTCCGACTGGAGGTTCAAGACTCATCTTGCCAACCTGCCTCTGTACTATGAGTATCTGGCAGACGGCATCACCTCCACAGACGCGGTAAAAGGAACCTACCTTGACAACTTCAAACAGATTTTTGACCTGTATATCACCGACTCCACCTGCGCTCCCACTCTGCTGTCAGGCAAGACCGGCGAGGACGCTGCTTCCGAATTTGCCCTTGGAGAGGCTGTCTTCTATCAGAACGGGACATGGGCTTACAATGACATCAAGGACAACGAGGTTGCGGACGAAGATCTTGGTATGCTCCCCATCTTCATCGGCGCTGATAAAGAGGCCAACCAGGGCCTGTGTACCGGTTCCGAAAACTACTGGTGTGTCAACAGCAAGGCCTCCGAGGCCAACATCCAGGCCACTCTTGATTTCCTCCAGTGGGTTGTGGAGAGCGACGCCGGAAAGAATGGGCTTGCCAAGGAAATGGGCTTCGTAACGCCCTTCTCCACCTTCACCGAAGAGTACCTGCCTGCCAACCCGTTGGTAGCTGCGGCAGACGAGTATGTAAAGAACGGCACGGTTTCCGTGACATGGAACTTCACCACCATGCCTTCTGAGGAGTGGAAGAATCAGCTTGGAAGCGCCATGCTTGAGTATGCCCAGGGTACTGGCAGCTGGGATTCGGTTGTTACCGCATTTGTGGACGGCTGGGCGGCAGAGTACCAGGCAGCCAACAACTAAAAGGGAATTCCGGCTTTCGGCGCATGACGCTTAATATAAATCAATGCGTCTCCTTATCAAAACTTATGGGGCAGATGCACAGCATCTGCCCCATTGCAGTAATTGTTTACATCATCCCTGGAAAGGAAGAAAAATCTATGGACAAAGCAATCAAACGGTACTTTCCCCTTTTCGTCCTGCCTACCCTCCTGGCTTTTACTATGGGGTTCATCGCTCCGTTTCTGGTAGGCGTGTGGCTGTCATTCTGCAAGTTTACCACCATCAACGATGCTACATTTATCGGCTTTAGCAATTACGCCAAGATCCTCACAGACGGCACATTTGTCCATGCGCTGTGGTACACCTCCCTGTTTACCATTGTCAGCGTGGTTTTCATCAACTTTTTCGCGTTTGCCATTGCCCTCCTTTTAACCAGAAAGATCAAGGGCACCAACCTGTTCCGCACCGTATTTTTCATGCCTAACCTGATCGGCGGCATTATCCTGGGCTATGTGTGGAGCCTGCTCTTAAACGGCATCCTTTTACAGGTGGAACGCACCCTGACCCATTCCTCTGTGTATGGTTTTTGGGGCCTGGTCATCCTCATGTGCTGGCAGCAGATCGGCTATATGATGATCATCTATATCGCCGGGATCCAGAACGTCCCCGGAGATTTGGTGGAGGCGGCCAAGATTGACGGAGCCACCAACTGGCAGATCCTTAAAAATGTAACTCTGCCCATGGTCATGCCTTCCATTACCATCTGCACCTTCCTGACCTTGACCAACAGTTTCAAGCTGTTTGACCAAAACCTGGCTCTGACCAACGGAGAGCCGTCCAACATGTCGGAACTTCTGGCTCTGAACATCTTTTCCACCTTCTACGGCCGGGCCGGCTGGGAGGGCGTAGGCCAGGCCAAAGCCGTGGTATTTTTCATCCTTGTGGGCATTATCGCCGTGACGCAGAATGTCCTCACCAGAAGAAAGGAGATCGAACAGTAATGGGTAAAAAGAACGCAGCACAAAATACAGCCATGACCATTTTTTTCTCCCTGCTTTCCATACTGTGGCTCTGCCCCATCGCCCTGGTGGTCTTAAACTCTTTTAAGAAGAAAGCATATATCAGCCGCAGGCCATTTGCCATCCCCACGGATAAAATGTTTGTGGGTCTGGAAAACTATATTAACGGCATCGAAAAGACCGGGTTCTTTGAAGCCTTTGGCTGGACCTTGTTCATCACTATCGGCTCTGTGTTCATCATCATCCTGTGTACCTCCATGTGTGCCTGGTACATTGTGCGTGTGAAAAACACATTTACAAGCATCTTTTATTACCTGTGCCTGTTTTCCATGATCGTGCCCTTCCAGATGGTCATGTTCCCCTTGTCAAAGATCGTGAACATGCTCAAGCTGAACACTCCCTGGGGGCTTATTATCGTGTACCTGGGGTTCGGGGCCGGATTGTCGGTGTTCATGTTCACCGGCTTTGTGAAATCCATCCCCCTGGAGATCGAGGAGGCTGCCATGATCGACGGCTGCACCCCTATCCACACCTTTTTCGACGTGGTGCTCCCTATCATGAAGCCCACCTGCGTCACCGTGGCCATTCTCCAGACCATGTGGATTTGGAACGACTATCTGCTGCCCTACCTGAACCTGGATATGAAGCGGTTTAAGACCGTATCCATTGCCATCCAGTATCTCCGGGGTGGGTACGGCTCCATCGACATGGGCGCCATGATGGGTGTGCTGGTCCTTGCCATTATCCCCATCATCATTTTCTATCTGTTCTGCCAGAAATACATCATAGAGGGTGTAGTGGCCGGAGCAGTGAAAGGGTAACCCCGCCTGTACAAAAACAAAAAAGAGGACATTGCCATGGACAGTATTACCATCAAAGATGTGGCCAAAATATGCGGCGTTGGCGTCAGCACCGTATCCAGGGCCATCAACAATCACCCGGATATTAACGAGGAGACGAAAAATATGGTGCTTCAGGTTATCCGGGAACACAATTATATCCCCAACAACAGCGCCAGGAATCTGAAACGGTCGGTTTCCAGGACCATCGTGGTTTTCATCAAAGGTATCGACAATCCGTTTTTCAGCGCCATGATCAAGATCTTCGGCGAGGAGATCCAGAACCATCGGTATTCGTTCCTTCTGCACCGGGTCGACAGCGGGGAAAATGAGGTGGACGTGGCCATGGAAGTGATAAAAGAGAAAAAGCCTAAGGGCATTATTTTCCTGGGCGGGTATTTTTCCCACAGCCAGAAAAAGCTGGGACAACTGGATATCCCCTTCGTTCTGTCCACCATTGCTTCCACAGAGCAGATGGACCGAAACCGGTTCTCCAGCATATCGGTAGATGACATGGCGGAAAGCTACAAGATGGTCAGCTACCTCTGCGGCCAGGGCCACAAAAAAATCGGCTTCCTGGCCGCCACCCCTGACGACGAGAGCATCGGGAAACTGCGGCTTATGGGATACCGAAAAGCTCTTTTGGACCACAACATTACTCCTGATCCCAGATGGATCTTTTACAGCGACGAGGATATCGAGTGCTACACTATGGGCAATGGCTACCGTCAGATGCAGAAGGTGATGACCTCCGGTCAGGACCTTACCGCCCTGTTTGCCGTGTCCGACAGCGTGGCGATCGGCGCCTGCAAAGCAGTGTTCGATGCCGGCAAGTCCGTGCC
Source organism: Clostridiaceae bacterium (assembly GCA_910575585.1). GTDB lineage: Bacteria > Bacillota > Clostridia > Lachnospirales > Lachnospiraceae > UBA3402. Next base: position 51,273 of record CAJTGF010000004.1, on the reverse strand, counting down.
GCAGGATTACTCCATCGCCGGGTTTGACGGCCTGGATATCGCCCGCTACTATAATCCCGCCATTACTACCATACGCCAGCCGGTGGAGGAGATGGCCCTGGCTACCACAAAACTTCTCTTTGATATGATCCGGAACAAGGCACAGAATCAGCAGAAAGTGTTTAAAGGAGAACTGGTGGTGGGACAGTCCACCAGAACGGTGTAAGGTTCCATATTGACAAATATCCCTGCCTTTGATACAATGTTCAATAGTTTCATCTCTGCGGATATGGCGGAATTGGCAGACGCGCCAGATTTAGGTTCTGGTGGGAGACCGTGCAGGTTCGATTCCTGTTATCCGCATGAAAAGTGCTTGGTCCAAGCACTTTTTTATTGCCATCCTATCCATCAGACGTCCGTCTCTTCCACCTGCCTTTGGGGCTGATCACCTTTCCTCCAGCCTCACCACCTCTGCCCCCAGCTCTCTCGCATCCTCCTCCATATGAGTGGACAAGATCACCAGCTTCCCCTGGGTCCTCTCCCGCACATACCGTATCACCTGTGTCCTGGTATCTTCATCCAGTCCCGTAAAAGGCTCATCCATCAATAGGATATCAAAAGACGCCAGAAGCGCCCTGCACACAGCCGTCCGCCGCTTCATGCCGCCGCTTAGGGTATACACGGGCCGCCAAATGGACTCCTCCGGCAAAATCCGGCACAACTCCCTTTGCGCCGCTTCCCTGGTTACGGACCGCTCTGCCACCATCATCACATTCTCCATCGGCGTACGGTCCTCACACAGCCTGTCCTCCTGAAAAACCGCACTGAACCGTTTTCCCTCCACCCCTTCGATGACCCCGCAGTCTGCCTTCTCAAGCCCCATAAGGATCCGCAAAAACGTGGTCTTTCCTGTTCCCGAGGATCCCATAAGACAGTAGATTCCACTGTCCCCAAAGGTAAGATCCACCCCACGAAGCACCTGCAGGTCCTCAAAAGCCTTGCTCAGATCACGAACCACCAGACTCATACGCGCCTCCCCCGAAAGATATACGGCCCAAAACCCCCAGTACAGCCCTTTCCACCAAAGCACTGACCAGGATGATCACCAGAGTCCAGGCCAGAACATCCGCAGTATTCAGATAAATCTTCGCCATATAAAGCTTCTCCCCTATGGAGTGATCCGGAACCCCGATCACCTCCGCCGCCACACCGGACTTCCAGCTCATGCCCAGGGCAATCCTGCACCCGCTTTTCAGGTAAGGGAGAAGAGCAGGAACATAAATATACCGGATCTTCCTTACCGCAGACATCCGAAAAACCTTTGCCATCTCCAAAAGCTTCCCGTCCGTGCTTCCAAGCCCTGCCAAAGTATTTACATAGATCATGGGAAGAACCACGATGAAAGAAATGAGCACCGACAGATTCTTAGACCCTGCCCAGATCAGAGCCAGGATCACAAATGAAGCCACGGGAATGGATTTCAAAAGCACCATAACCGGCTTCAGCAGATCTTTCACAAATGTCAATCGGTACCCCAGGCTGCCCAAAAACACCCCGGCCCCGAACCCGGACAAAAAACCCAGGGTGATCTTCCCAAAAGAATAAGCGATGGAGCGCCAGAATTCCCAGTCGGGAATCAGACGCCCCAGAGCCAAAACCGTGTCCCACGGCCCCACCAAAATAATATGATTGTCAACGGCATGAGCCCCCAGCTGCCACACCAGTATCCAGAACCCTATGACAAACAGCCTTCGCCCAAACCTTGCAGTGTTCTCCTTCATAAACTCTCCTATGAGCAATGAATACCTTTCTGCCTTAAAAGGAACCCGCAGCTACGGAATATAGTAAAACCCGTCATCCGGAAGCTTTCCTCCCACAGAAGAAGCATCCTGCCCAAACAGCACATTCAAGTAGCCGGACAGCATGGTCTTCATCTCTTCCCCGTCAATACACACGATACTGCAGTAAGGGATGGCCTTCTGGGCAACCGGCGCTTTCTCAATAATCCCCGCTTCCGCCACCAGATTACCGGCAAGCTCCACGTTGTTGTTGACAAATTCTGTCGATTCCTTATGTTCCTCCATAAATGCCTTTACGCTCTCCCTCATGGCAGCATCCTCCAGCACTTCTTTGCGGCAAACCGTAACCCCTGTTACCAGCCGTCCGCCCTCCTCAATCGGAAGACTGTCCCACTCTTTGGTCAGATCCATGACCATCTTAAGATTCTCATTCTGAGCCATGGCAGCCGTCACAAAAGGCTGTGGGAGAAGACCGATGGCATCTGGCTGCTCTTTCAAGATTGCCGCCACCTCCGCGGCCTCAGACTTATACTCGACCGTCACATCCTCCTGGCCAAGGCCGTTGGCTGACAGCAGATATTGAAACACATGATCCGGAGTGGTCCCCTTGCCCGTCATGTACACCGTCCTTCCCTTCAGGTCCGGAATGGTTTTCAGGGAATCATCCCCGGCCACCACATACAAAACCCCCAGGGTGTTGATATTCAGCACCTCAATCCCCTGTCCTGTCTTTTGGTACAAAATACTTGCCATATTGGCCGGAACCAGAGCAATATCCAGATCGCCTGACACCATCTTCCCCACCAGCTCATCCGCCGCTGTGACCATGGTAAACTCGTAGGAACCTTTCGCCTCCCCCTTGGCGGCTTTATCTATCAGTGACACCATCCCCATGGTAGTGGGCCCTTTCAGGGAGCCGATGCGCAGAATTGGTGTATTTCCAGACAAATCCACACGCTCACCGGCCTCTGTCTCTGCCGCGCTCTCGTTTTGACCGTCTTCTGCCCCATAGCTCTCCTGGCTTTCATCCGTTTTTTCCTCCTGGGAGGTTTCGGTGCTGACACTCTCAGCAGCCGTCACGCTTTCAGGAGCGTTTTCCCTGGCCGGAGACGAACATCCCGCCATCACAGCCGCGGTCATGGCACACGCCATAACCATTGATAATACTTTTCTCATATAAAAATCCTCTCTTTCTTTCCCGTAAGTATACTTCCGGGTTAGTGATACTGACCGCAGATCCATCTGCCTGGTTTGCGGCCTGCCTGTATATGATACCATATCTCCAACCGACAGGCTGCGGATATGATATGCGTTTTTTATTATACCACCATCTACAGGGTTCTGTCCAGACTGCATGTAAGAATTCGATTCCTGCAAAAGATAATAGAAAAATCCCCCGCCCTGTGCTAAAATAAATCTAAAATACATGCTCCTACGGAGCGGCGGCACTCTGCGCCACAAGGTATCAATTTATGAGGCACACGTGGAACATACGTTGATTAAATTTATATGCATATGACGGAAAATCAGCCAATCTGTCACCAAGGCAGGCGCAGGCGAGATTCCGAGAGTGCATCATATCCCAAAGGAGGAACTCCCATGTCTCCCACCACTGATTATTTGTCCCCCCAGCCAAACTACCGGGTCGGCGCCACCTTCCGCTGGCTGGGCAGCTCCCCTATTGAGCATGCCGAACTGTTCCTCACCGTCTGCGGCATTGAACACTGTCCTCCGGACAAATCATACGGCCCCGTTATCCGGGATGATTTCCACGTCCATTTCATCCTGTCCGGCAAAGGAACCCTGGAGATAAACGGTCAATCCTACCGCCTGGGGCGGGGACAGATCTTCGCCATTCCCCCGGATATCGAGACTTACTACTATGCAGATCCCAAAGATCCCTGGCACTATACCTGGGTATCCTTCGGCGGCAGCAAAGCCGCCTATTATATGGAAAAAGCAGGCTTTACTTCCGCCTGCCCTGTCCGGGATGCTTATGTGGAACCGGAGGAGTTTTTAGCTCTCACCGAAAAAATCCTTAACCACCACGAACTGGTCATTGCCAACGAACTGACCCGCACCGCCCTGCTGTATGAAATCCTGGCCCTGCTCGTCAATTCCAGGAACCAGAACCTGGAACAGCAGCACAAGCCCCGCCCCCTTGACTACTCCCCGGATATCTATGTAAACCACGCGGTAGAATACATCCACACCAATTACCGCAATGCCCGCATCAGCGACATTGCCTCCTACATCGGCATCACCCGCTCCTATTTGACCCATATTTTCAAGCAAAAGCTTAGCATTTCCCCCCAGGAATATCTTCTCTCCTACCGCCTGGACCAGGGAAGCCGTCTGCTGCGCACCACGGACCTGTCCATCCAGGAGGTGGCATCCCATATCGGCTATGATAATCCTCTGACATTTTCCAAAATGTTCAAAAATGCCTACGGCCTCAGCCCTAAGAATTACCGGCAGCACATAGTAACCCAGAATGCACTGCCCTTATCCTCAAAAAGCTGATCCCGGCGCCAAAAAAGCCGTCTCCCGCCCGGAACCTGTCCATACCTTGTTCCGTCCTGGCGGGAAACGGCCATTCCTAACGACAGGGATTTAAATCCCTTTATCTCTGCTCATCCGCGATCTGCTCGTTCATATACGCGGCAATGTCACTGCACACCGCCTCCATGGTCATATCCCCTGTGTAGGCTTTCACCATAGTCTCCTGGGAATAATCCTCCCAGGCTTTGGTATTTCTGGTGTAGGGACGGATCACCATGTCCTGGGCCATATCCAGATATGCCTGAAGGTTAAACTCCGGCGCACACTCTACCCAGGTATCGGAAGTACCCATGAACGCCGACATGGTCACTCCCAGCTGAGCCTGTTTTTTCTGGGCATCCTCGCCTCCCAGATATTCCAGAAGCTTCCATGCGCCCTCCGCATTGGAACTTTTGGCTGATGCCGCCCATCCAAGGCCGTTGTAAATGGAAATCCGTTTTCCTGCATCAGACTTTGGAAGCACTGCCACATCACAGTTTTCCACAATGTACTCATTTCCTTTCATAGCAGCCACCATCCAGGAGCCCTGAAAGACCATGGCCGCCTTGCCGGACCCAAGCATAACATCCGGCGTATTCTCCGCCATCACCTGCTGGGTAGGCATGGCCTTTGCCACCAGATTGTCGTACCACCAGTTCATGGCCTTGACTGTCTCCGGAGAATCCCAATTAGACTGGGTCTTGTCCTCGCTTAACACGGAACCGCCCATGCTGTAGATAAGGTTGTAGTATCCGTCCTGGTTAAAACTGGCCGGTGAGGTAAAACCGTACTGGCTGCCATCCTCCTTGGTCAGCTTCTCTGCCGCCTCGGCAAAGGTCTCCCAGGTCCAGCTTTCATCCGGATAGGCAATGCCCGCCTCGTCAAACATGGTCTTGTTGTACCAGAGCCCAATGGTGTCATAATCCTTGGGAATGGCATAAGTCTTCTGATCCAGCTGGTACAATCCTGCAATATCCTCATAATAATTGCCCATGTCAATGGTTTCGCTCTGGGCAATCCGGTCTGTCAGATCCAGCAAAATGTCATTGCTCATAAATTTCTGGCTGTAATTAGAGTGCATCCAAAACACGTCCGGCAGTTCGCCGCCCTGGGCCCCCGCCTCCAGAAGAGTCCAGTACTGATCCCACGGAACCACCTGAATCTCCACATTGATCCCGCTCTGAGCCGTAAAGTCCCCCATGATCTCTTTCAGCCCCGGAAGCTGGTTGTTGTCCCAGATGGCAACGGTGAGAGAATTACTGGAATCCTTACTGCTGTCCCCGTTCCCACTTTGACCGCCTCCTCCGCAGGCTGTCAGTGAAAACGCCATAGTCCCCGCCAACATCGCTGATAACCATCTTTTCTGATTCATCTTCTTTTCCTCCACCTCATTAATGTATTCCCCGGAGTCTGCATCCTTTCGCATCCCCTTCATGTATCTGCATTATATCATGGGGAATGCGGAAAAAAACATAATTTCATGTGTTCTCCATATAGACTAAAATGCTTTTTTGCTTACTGATCCCAGCAAACGGTAACCCTGTCCGCCATTCCAAATCGTCTCCGGCGATGTCTGGCCTGGTACGCTGCCATTGGGCGCCTTCTACTAGATCGTGTTTGAAAATTGCTTTCTGACAGACGCGCGTCACAATTTGCGGCTGATTTTCCCACATATGCACAAAAATTTTTAAAACCATACATACTTTCTTTTGCTAAGCCCATACTAATGATGAGGTGATAAAAATGACGATCTATAACGAAGACAAGGACGATTACCTGGACAACCCGGCAGCCTGCGCCATGGAGTGTACCGGACTGATCCCCGCCCTTCCCGAAACCGATGACGAACTGGAAGCCTACGAGGAGATCTTTCCCTATCTGACTCCCGCCGCATCCAAGGACCCGGAAGCGTTTAAGTAACCAGGCATTGCCGTCAGTGCAAAGCTTTCAAAATCTGCAGAAAAGGGGCTGTGTTTCCCAAAACACAGCCCCTTTTCTACACAAATACCCTCTGCACCAGCACCATGTACACCACTGTGCCCACGCCAATGCTGAACAGGGAATTCCCCTTCCACCAGTGAAGCCCCACAGTAACCGACACCGCGATCATCTCCGGCAGCCCATGGAATGCCCCCGACACCTGGACATCTTTCAGACAGTACACCACCAAAAGTCCGATGGTGGCATAGGGAAGTGTCTTCCCCAGATACTCTACATACTTAGGGATCTCCCTGCCCGCCGGAAACAAAAGAAAGGGCAGAAACCGGGTGATCAACGTTGCCCCGGCCAGCGCAGCCACGATCCATGCTCCATTGCCCATACCGGCCGTCACGCTATCCATTCTTCCCAGCCTCCTTCCCGTTCTTTCTCGATCCGTTTTCCCATCTCCGATACCACAGGCTTAACACCGCCAAGATCACCACCATGGCAGGAATGATAAACGCCTGGGCGCCGAAAACTATGACACATGCCACGGAGCTGGCCACTCCCACCAGCGCCGGCCTGTGATCCCTGCGGCTCTTCCACTGGTCTGTAAAGATCACTACAAACAGCGCCGTCAGCGCAAAATCCAGCCCCTTGGTATCAAAGACGATCATACCGCCCAAAACGCTTCCCAGGATACTTCCCAAAACCCAGTAACACTGGTCGAGAACCGACACCCACAGATACACCCACTCCCGTTCAATAGCCCTTGGCACATTCTCGCTGCACAGAACAGAAAACGTTTCATCCGTAAGGGCAAAGATCAGGTACGGCTTAAACCGTTTCAGATCCCGGTACGTTCCCAGCATGGAGATTCCGTAAAAAAGATGGCGGGCATTTATCATCAGCCCCATGAAAAACGCGTATATCGGGCTTACCGCAGCCGTCAAAAGGGTCACCCCCATATATTGCAGGCTTCCTGCATACACAAACAGGCTCATGGCCAATGCCCAGAAAATCCCGTATCCGTTCACCTTCATCAAAATCCCGTATGCCGTCCCAAGAAACAGATACCCCACCATTACAGGGATCGTCTTGGGAAATGCATAGCCCAGGGCAAGAGCGGCTTTCTTTCTCATAATCTCTGTTTCCCCTTCTTGCTTTTTTCTTTGTCGTGTTTATAATAGTATCAGTATTTTATTCCTTTCCCCATGATTTGTCAATGAAAGTGAAGGTAAAAAGCAGATGAAAAAACGAGCCATTGCTGCCTCCCCGTTTCCCTATGATTACAAAGACTGCCGGCTGTGCCCCCGCCAGTGTCATGCTGACCGGACGCGCATTTCGGCCGGCTATCCGGACAAGTCCTCCCCCACCGGCTCCGGTCCCTATGCCGGATTCTGCCAAAGCGGAGCAAACGTTAAAATAGCCAGAGCTGCCCTTCACCACTGGGAGGAACCCTGCATCAGCGGATGCCGCGGCAGCGGGACCGTATTTTTCAGCGGATGCGCCCTGGGCTGCTGCTTCTGCCAAAACCATGTGATCAGCCACCAAAGATTTGGCAAAGAAGTAAGCGTCCAAAGGCTTGCGGCCATCTTCCTTGACCTTGAGGACCAGGGGGCCCACAACATCAACCTGGTCACCGCAACCCACTACCTGCCCTCCGTAACCGCCGCCCTCCGGCTGGTCCGCCCTCATTTGACCATACCGGTAGTCTACAACTGCGGCGGTTATGAGAGGCCGGAGATCGTCAAAGCCTTAAAACCCTATGTGGACATCTGGCTTCCCGATCTAAAATACTACAGCTCCCCTCTGGCTGCCCGCTGCTCTGGGGCAAAGGATTACTTTTCCTTCGCCTCCCGGGCCATCGCCCAAATGGTAAGCCAGTCCGGCCCCCCGGTAATGGACAACAACGGGATCCTGCAATCCGGCGTCATTATTCGCCACATGGTCCTCCCCAGCCAAAAGGAGGACTCCTTCAAACTCCTTGAATGGATAAAAGACACCCTGCCCCAGGGCCATTACCGCCTAAGCCTTTTAAGCCAGTACACCCCCTGCCACCTGGTAAAAGACACTGGCAGCTACCCGGACCTGAACCGCAAAATCACAACCTATGAATATGAAAAAGTGTTGGATCATGCCATTGGACTTGGCTTGACAGATGGATATATGCAGGAAAAAACCAGCGCGAAAGAAGAATATACGCCTCCTTTTGATCTGGAAGGCGTCTGACTAAAACACGCTCTAGAGCGTGTTTTCAAATAACTTTATGATATGATTAGACCCTTAAGAACGATTTCTTGCGCAAAATGGCAAAATAATGGAATTGTTGGATTGTTGAGTGGGCAAATGGGCGGGGATTGTCGTGGGGCCAGTCAGAGGAGAGATGTCCCGGCAGGGTGAATATATGCCATGGAGATGAGACCAGGAAAGCAGGAGGGCCTAATCCCGACTGATTTCCGTTTTGGGCTCATCGGAATGTTTGGCATATCTGAACCCGGACGGGACATCTCTCCTTCTCTGACTGGCTTCACGACTAAATCGGCCCCATTGCTCACTCAACAATACAGCAACATAACGAATTTAAAGTTCCGGTTTATCCGGGTTAGGGAGTCAAAAGGATATTTGTGTTTTATCCTTTTGGTGATAGGAACTTTGAAAACTGAATATATTGCTGTTAATTTTCAGAAATGTTGATTTTAGATGGTTTTTGCTGCGTATAGCAGATAGATATTCCACCATTTTTTAGGCAGTTGCCATTTTGAGGGCGCACTTATCCTGGCCCTGCAATCTGAAGAACTTTTTGATATTTAACGCGCCTATTTTGCATCTGAAGAAGAAACGGATCTCTATTAATCCGCGTACCGGAATTTTTTCAATTTTATCATGTTAAGGGCATTGATCAGGGAAAATGTTCCTACAAAAACAAGGATTTCTCCATGCCCCCATCCACGGATTTTATCCACATGCCCGTAAATTGCCTCAAAGGCAAAAAGCTGAACCAGAAAATAACTGGTGTCAATAAAAAACGGTCCAAAGAATCCCAACCGGAATGTCATGATACGGGATAGCCTTAATTTCATTAATTCTGTCAAAAATTAGATATTTTAATTATGGTCCTCATTTCTTCCAATGCCGCTTCTGTCGGCACAAAAGAAAAATAAAGCGGCCTTTCCCAGCCATCCCGGAAAGGATATGGGAAAACATATAATTTTTTCACTTCTTCCGTATCCGCAAATAACCGGAAAACCTCAATAACAGAAGCAAGTATCGTTCTCTCATCGCCGATACTTGCTTCTCATACTATCTCATCCATTGGACTTTACCTCTCTTGTCTTGGATTTCTTAAGGATCTTTTGGTCCCTTTTGACCTTATCCCTAAGATTTCTATATTTAATTGTGTACCTTTCCTATATCTTGCTTCCCTTTCTGCGAATACACCTCTTCTATCTCTAATCCTATGTTATCTTCCAAAAGATCCCTGCCGCACCAGCAATACTTTCTCGTCATACTGCCAAACAACCGTCTCCTCTTAACATTTCAGAATCGGAACCCGCAGCCTTTATGTACCGGGCCTGCTGATATAGTATAAGGGGGTCCTGGTCTCATCTACCTCCTTCCGATTGACATCTTCATTTGATAAATGAAACAAAAGTTAAGTTTTTGGTGGTCCGTACCTCCTTCTTTCGTATTTGTTAGTTCTTGAATATCTGATTGATATTGTCTCTAACTTTTTAATTTCTTTTTGTTGTCTTTATTATAGCTAATTACGCTTAATTTGTCAACACTTTTTTGCTTATATTTTTAAATATTTTATTATATTTTGTAATTTAATCAATTTCACTTATTAATTTTAATTTTTTCTAGGATTACACATTTAATTCTGTGTATTTTGTATGCATTTTATATTTATTATGTATTTTTCGTATTTTATGTGCATTTTTTCATTTTTTTCATCATCTTCCGATAAATTTAGGTTTCTGTCTGCCATCCCTCTCTGCTTAATGTACTCTCGGAGTCTCTTTGTGCCTGATTTTGTGAGATGATTTTTTGTCAGATGTGCATAAATTTATGAGGCGTACGTGGAACATACGTTGATTAAATTTATATGCATATGACGGAAAATCATCCACAAAGGCAGGTGCAAGAGAGATTCCGAGAGTACATCTTATATGACAACTGCCAAAAAATAAAAATGCTATGCAGTTAAAAAGCTTCTGCACAGCATTTTTTATTCGTTACCTCCGGCTATCCGCCGTCTGCCTTTGTCTATATCTTCTCAAAACGCTCCACATCCGTCACAAAGATGGTTGCTCCTCCCAGCTCCACGGTCATTGGCATCATCATGTAGCCTGCGGAAATGGATGAAATGTTGGGAGCCGGGACACTACACGTAATCTTCTGCCGTTTACCGCAAGTATCCTTGATCAGCTCAATGGCATGATCCACCTTCTCCGCCTCCGTACCGATCATCAGAGTGCAGTTTCCCTTTTTCAGGAAGCCTCCTGTGGTTGCCAGCTTTGTCACCATGTACTGGTGTTCATTGAGTACCTCCGTGACCCGGTTGCCGTCATCAGAACTTACGATCGCATAAATAATCTTCATCCTTAAACACCTCACTTTTTCATTTCGCATCTCTTATTTTGAAACGCTGGTTATCTTCTTCTCCCCTGAACTTGTGGTCTCATAGGAGATATGCACCTGGTCGCCGGTGACCAGATCCGGAGCATTGTTCCCCCACACAAACTGATAGGAGGTTCCGCTGCTGGACTGGATGGTAACCCCCGAAGGATCCAAGGAGGTCACCGTGCCTGACACGGAACTTCCGCCGGAAGAAGAGCCTCCGCCAGGGTTGGCAGTGCCGGAATTATTTCCCGCCGAAGGGCCTGTGGTGCCGCCTGGGCTTGTACTCTGGCCGGAATTTCCGCCGGCAGAAGGCCCTGTGGCGCCTCCGGAGTTATTGCCTGCTGTGGGGCCTGTGGTGCCGCCTGGAGTCGTTCCGGTCCCGGTAGTGGTGGACGGCTTCGACTGATTGCCGGTGGCCGGCTTTGTCTGGCTGCTGCCCTGGTTGGCGGAATTAGCAGCGCTGCTCTTGGTGGCGGGTGGCGTCTCGGACAGATAACTCCCCGACACATAGCCTACGTTGCCTTTATAGCTGACACGCATCCAGCCGTTTTCCGCCTGGCCCGTCACATCCACCTTCTCCCCGTCCGCCAATGCCGCCACCACGTCGGAGCTGGTGGAATAGTTGGCCCGCACGCGGACCGACGCCGTGGCGTACATGGTCTTTTTAACATCCGTCACTTTATACTTTTTAGCTGCCGTGGTCTCCGCAGCCGCCTTAGCAGCGCTGGTAGTCTGGGGCGCAGCCGTAGTCGCAGGCTGGGTCTGCTCAGCTTCGGTCCATGCTTCTGTGGACACAGCCGCCGTCTCCTCCGTGGAAAACACCGCAGTGGTATCCCCTGTGATGATCTCTATCCTGGTTCCGGACGTGGTCTCCGCTTCTGCCACGCTTCCCTCCTCCTCTAACTGGTCGCTTTCCGCTTCCTCTGCCGCAGTAGTGCCATTGATCACGATCCCATCACCGCTGCCGCAGGCCGTAATGCTCAATATTGTCATCGCCGCTACGAAAATCAACCATTTTTTCCTCATCTTTTTTCCTCCGTGCAATCCCGAACTTATCTCAGCCTATTTTATCATGTCACCCATTATACACTACCTGCCACGGTTTTACTATTAATTTTTTATGACGAAATGCGAATCATTTTCCAAAAATTTTATCATTTTCTGTTTCTATTAGTCCTGGGGTTCCAAATATGTTCCTGTAAAATTATACCACACTTTTGCACTTCATAAAAGCAAATTTACACAATTTCCTTTTTCAATCGCTAGAGCGTGTTTGAAAATCCTTTCAGCAAAACCTGAATCCGTGAAGTTCCCAAGCCCGGGTGTTTGACAGTTTGAAAATTAAAAAACCCTCCACAGGCCCTATAAAGCCTGTACTTTTTTTGTCAAAATTTCTGTTTTATTATATAGCAATATTTAGCGATATATGATATAATCTGAGTTTGAGGCAAGGCCAACCTTTGTACGCTTAGAAAATCGAATTACTGCCCACTTTCTTATTTGTTTCCTGGCGCTATTGGTTTACCGCCTTTTGGAGTTAAAGCTGGAAGGAGCGTATACCTGCGAGGAAATCCTCAGTACCTTAAAGGGGATGAATTTTGCAGATATCGAAGGGCAGGGGTACATGCCCTTATATAAGAGAGAACGGATCACGGATGCCCTGCACGAAGTATGTGGCTTTCGGACAGACTATCAGTTTACTTGTATAACAAAATTTATGGTGAATTTAGATTATCTCTTTAGAAGTTCTTATATGTCGGTATAGCCCGTATTTTCGGGCTTTCCCGGCATTTTAGATATGGGGAGAAGTTCTTATATACCCTTAAAACTTCTTAGGTTTTCCCTCTCAATGGTAGTAAAAGAAGTAGTAAATCCGTCTGCTGCTATGCTGCGATCAGCCTTTCCATTTCAGCTCTTGCGGAAGCGAATGTTGCGTGTGCGTAATAGTTCAGCGTCATGGTGATGTTGGAATGTCCCATGATATACTGTAACGCTTTCGGGTTCATGCCCGCATTAGCTAAGTTGGTGCAGAACGTATGGCGCAGGGTGTGGGGTGTCATTACTTTGGGTAAGGCTTCCTCATGGCACTTGTTGTACTTTTTCGCAAGCCCCCGGAACATGGTCGCATAGTTCACATTCGTTTTCGGGCAGCCGTCCCGGTTGAGAAAAAGGAAATTGCTGTAACCGTCAATGGTGATTTTCTTCGCTCCCTTGCGGTTCTCCAACACGCGCCCCAACGCTTCATACACTTTTTCACTCATTGGAATTTGTCTGATACCGCTTTGTGTTTTGGGCTTCTCTATGTAGTAGCCTGTTTCCGCGCTCCGTAAAAGCTGGTGGTCTACATTGATTACCCGGTTTTCAAAGTCAAGGTCGGTTTCAGTCAGCCCGCAGAGTTCGGAAATCCTAAGCCCTGTCCCCAGCAGTATGATAACTTCGTCACGGTATTTCTGATAGACGCTATCACTTTGCATAAAGGATAAAAGGCTTTCTTCCTGTTCTCCTGTGAGGGGTACTTTCGGCTCTGTGTCGTCCTCGATCACGGTGTTTAGCTGGAAGTCAAAGGGGTTTTTCCTTATACAGTCGTCCTGTATCGCTGTGTAAAAAGCAGCTTTCAGAGAACGCTTGTCGTTGCTTATGGTCTTGTAGGATAGTCCCTTTTCTTTCATGCGCAACGCCCATTCTTTCGCGTCGGACAGCTTCACACTGTCAATGGGGCAGGAACCAAGTTTATCCGCTTCCAGCAGCTTCATCAGCCGTTCACGCCCCTTTGTGGTGTTGTGCCTTACATTTCCCCGGTGGCGGTTCTGCTTCGCGTAAAGCTCGCAGACGGTCATTTTCTTTCCGATTGTGTCTATCCCGTCGTCAAGGTCTTTCTGTATCTCTTTTTCCTTTTCTCTAAGGGATATGTCGTCACGCTTCCCGGCTGGGGTCTTGTCCGTAGGCACTAACTTCCACGCATAGACAAATTGCACTTTACCAAAAGTATCGGTATATTTGTAAGCATATCTCCCGTCTTTTCTCTGGCTCTCTCCCGAACGCAAAATGCGGTTTCTATTATCACGTCTTTTCTCCGACATTGTTTTTGCTCCTTTCCGTGTCGGAAAGAGCCTTGATATGCCTACATTTATTATAGCACATTCAAGGCTCCTTTTCACTATCTTTTTCGCTAAATTGCGTCCAGTGTGTCAATGATTTTTTCAAACTGTTTCCTCTTGATCTGAATACGGTTGCCGTTCAAGATTACCCAGCCCGCCGTGGGGTTTTCCTCTGCAAGTTTCCGCAGCTTGTTTTCTCCAATGCGGAAATATTTTGACGCTTCCTCAATGGTAAGCGTGTACTTTTCCCAAATAGGCACATCAGCATTGTTCATTCTATAAATCCCCCTTTCAAAATGGGTAAAAGGTTAATGGTGAAAAAGGGGCTGTGATCGGACGGTTAATAGCGTAACCTCACGGGAGTTTCACCCCTGCATGGTTCTCATGCAGCCTTACCCATTGCCTGCGACGCTTTGAACGCTCGGACTGTGGCGGTAAGGGAGTATCATTATATATTCTGCGCTGTCGTCGCCCGCAAGCTGCTAAACTTGCTCCCCGGCGCGGTGTTGGTCGCTCGGCTGTCCCGGCAGGGAAAGAAAACCCCGCCGGGATAGTGTCATGGCGCACCCGCCGTATGGCTCGGCGCAAAAGGGACGTATCCGATCTGCCCTATGCTGCGCCGCCGTTATCTTGCGCCGCTTTCTTTGTCAAGGTGCTGGAAAGGTTCTGCCGGGGACAGAACAGCGGAAAGGGGTTCGCTGCCTGTCCTAAATCAGCTTAAACCTCGAATGAAAGGACAGCCCGCATAAGCCGTGACCGTAAACGGTCGCGTATGTCCTCGTCTATGCCCCAATATACATTTCCCCGCTCGTCGTAGAGCTTGCGCATAGACAGGGACGCTATGTAGCTTTCGTAGTGCTTGACGACAATCGCCATAGCTTCCGGGTCGCCTTTTGTTGCGGCTATGATTACCGGGTAGGGTAATAAGCCGCGTTCAGCATTTTCATTGTTCCCAATCGGTGCAGTCATAGGCGTGTTCCTCCAAATAGCGTTTTAATAGCTCGAAAGAGCTTGTCCGGCGGTACTGTACTGCTGATCGTGAAATCTTGCAGAGCTTTGCGATCTCGCTCTCGTTCATATCGAAAAAATAATACAGCAGGACAGCTTCCCGTTTTTCTTCCGGCAAGCTCCGCAGGGCTTCGGCAAGCAGCTTAGCGGTTATCTCTTTTCCTGCGATAAAGAAAGACTGTTCAGCTTCATCATCTGCAAAATACTTGTCGTAGGTATAAAGCTGGTTTTCTTCCTGCGGTGACAGGTCGGAGAATGTTACTTCCCGTGATTGCTGCCGCTTTGTGTCCCTGTGGGCGTTCATTGCTTCACGCTTCAATGCCTGTTTGCAAAAGCCATTAAAAGCACAACGGATTTCCCATTGGGTACGAATTGGTTCATTCATGTTCTCACCTCCTTTCGCAGCCGCGAAAGCGGGTGATTTTTTCTGATGTCCCCTTTCGTAAACCCTCAAAACCACGCAAGCCAAAAATGATTGAGATTTTACAAGATTTTTGAAAATATTTTTCGGGGAAAAACAATACGCCCGTCTGCAAAAAACGCAGACAGGCGTATTGGAATTGTAAGCTGTATTCAGTTGATTAGACAGTTCATATTCATGGGTAGAATTTTCCTCGGTGGTGGACGGGATTTTTTTGACAAGTCAAAGACCGTCATACCTTGTCGGTATCTCTTGTATTGCATGGCGGCTACCTCCTTTAGCCGCCGTATCTTTAGGGATAGGCTGTCACTTCTGTAGATAATAAAAAGAAACGGCGGCTTTGATTTCTCAAAAGCCGCCGCGTAAGAATAGGCGTGTGTAAATACCTCTGCTGTACGACGGCTTTTTTTCTTTTGCCGTCGTGCGGCAGATAATAAAAAGTGTAGTTGTTTGTCACCCTTAAAAGGGGCTGTATCTGTTAATTTCTATATGCCCTTTCGTCCATGCGTTCAAAATGGATTTGCTCTTTGTTAATAGTGATTGTTATATGGTCTGTGGTATATGTGGCTGCAATATCTTCCAGTTTTTTCACTATATCGCTTTCACTCATTTTCAATGCACTTTCAACGTCCATATCGCCCCAAAATGTTTGTACCGCATTTATCATATTTTCAATTTGGCGGTCACGTTCACCGACTGTGACTGTTTCTGAAATGCGGTAAGAAAATTGATAGTATAAATTACACCTTGCCACATCAAGGCTCCCACTGGTGATTTTTTCCGGCAGATATTCACCATAGTAAGGATTCAATTCTGTTTCGGTGTAGCTGCTCTGAATCGCTTTTCCATTCTCCATGCCGGATAAAAATACTGTCAACCTCACAAAAGAAAGTTCCTCGGCGGTTAAAGTAACGGAAAAGTCATTGAATTTAGTATCTTCATCAATTCTTTCCATTCTTTCACGATTTTCATTCGCCCACGCCAACAAAGAAGTGTTAAAATCCTTGATTGACGTATTCTGATAATCGGGCGTTTTCAAAGTGAATAGAGAACGATAATCTTCTTCCGTACCATTGGAATATACGCGGGTTTCCTGTTCGCTGTTTCCTTGCGATTGACCGTTTTCTTTATCTATGCCCTGTACGGAAGCCGGAAAATATGCGTATTCAATGGAGATTTCAATTTCTTCTGTTTTTAATTGTTCAATCAGATTATCCGTATCGCTTTGAATGTCAACCAATATGGAATTAGTATTCTGCAATTCCGGGGCTGTCTTATCCCCTAATATATCCTGCATACCCTTTATCACATTTAAGCGGGCGGTATTATATTCCCGGATAGTAAGCGTGTCAGCGTCTAAAATAGTTAAGGAAAATGAATATTCCAACCTTGCGCTATCTGCTGAATTTGAAGTCCTCACTTCCTCACTGAAATTTTGGGTTTTCCATTCATCTCCTGCAAGTGGCAGCACATAAAACAAGAATGAAGCTGTTGTGTCGGTATCTTTTGCCCCGTAGAGGATTTGACTTTTCCAAAACCTTTCCAACAAATCTCTGTATTCTGTTGTATCTGTCAATTTTGCAATATGGCTCCGATAATCTGAAATAGTCATATCCTCATAACCGTCTAATTGCAGAGCCAACAATTTTTGATATTCCTCTTTACTAAAGGAATTGTCCGGCATTTCCCCCGGTTCAGAAGTAGCAATAGGGGAATTGGTGGTTGATACGTTGCTTTGTTCCGGCGAACTACTTCGCCCTGCACACCCTGTAAACACACTCAAGGTTAAAAGGGTTGCAAGAATGATTGTTAAATATTTTTTCATAGTAGAAGCTCCTTTCTGTTGCCCTTTCCGGGTACAGTTAAAGAATACTTCCCTAACTTGAATCTATTTTGAATTGAATATGTTTTTTATGTGGAGATAGAAAAGGCGGCAAGCTGAAAAAGCTCGCCGCCTTTGAGATATAAGTGCTAAAACTGTACGGAAACGATAACACCCTGAATAGTATTAGTAATTTCAATTTTCGCACCATGCAAATCAAGAATCGTTTTTACAATATATAATCCTAATCCTGTGCCGCCTGTTTGCCTATTTCTTGACTGGTCTACCCTATAAAATGGTTCAAACAGCTTGGAAATAGCTTCGTCGGGGATATGTGCGCCTGTATTCTCAATCGTAAGGGTGGTCGTTTCAGTTTCTTTCCATAACTTTATCAATATTTGATTTCCGGCTCCCGAATACGCCGCCGCATTTCCTAAAAGATTATCCAATGCTTTTTGAAGTAGCTGCATATCGCCTAAAATATAAATCTCCGGGGATATGGATTGTTCAACCGTCAAATCCTTTTGCATGAATAAATCTTCAAACACTGTAATGCGGTCAATTATGAAATTGCTAAGATTAAGATTACTTTTTTTGCAAGTATAACCCGGAGTATCTAATCGGGATATTGTTAAAAGCTCTTGTACCATTTTTCCCAAAGTGTCCGTAATTTCCAAAGACTGTGCAAGATATGTTTCCCGGTCTTTATAGCGTCCCACTTGATAGAGCATACCTTGAAGCTGCCCTTTGATAATGGTGATAGGCGTTTTTAATTCATGGGAAGCTGCTGCAAAAAATTCTACCCGTTGTTTTTCAAGCCGCCTTTCCATGTCAATATCAGCTTGTAACTTTTGGTTGGCTTCCTGTAACTCTGAAAGAGCAGCCGCCAGTTTCTTTGATAGGTCATTTAAGCTATGAGAAAGCACCCCTATTTCGTCTGTACGGTTAGTAGGGCATAAACCGCTAAAATCCATATCAGCCATTTGCTTTGATAATTTGCTTATTTTTTTAATTGGCTTTGTCATATACCAAGTATAGAAAAAAGCTGCAATTACAGATACCAATAAAATAGCAACACTCAAAATAGGAAGCGTCTTTTGAAGTGCTAAAACAACTTGACTTTCTTTATTGGTGTTTTTGGCAAGCAATAAAATATATGCTTCTGTGCTGTCCGCAAATGATATTTCATATTCTCTTGTCGTATCTGTGCTTTTATAATCATCAATTTTATTGCCAGTAAATTCATTTAAGTCTGATAAGGCTATTTCATTGCCAGAGTTTTGAAACAGGTGAAAAGCAAACTCATCATCATACTGCTTTGTAAGAATATCATTATACCCTTGAATGAAATATTGCACTTCCTCTTTAGGAATATGAGATAATTCCTCTGATAGCATATCAGCCAATTCTTCCACTTCCGCTAAATCATGGGAATAAATATATGGGGCAAAGTGGGCTATACACAAATATGTTACAGAGCAGCAAGCCACCATAAGCATTGATGTAATCAAAAAAACTTTTACCGACAATTTACTTTTAATCTTCCTTATCAATTCTATATCCCACCCCTCTAATCGTTTCTATGTAGTCAGCAGCACCAAGTTTTTTCCGTAAGTTCTTTATGTGCGTGTCAACAATCCGTTCTTCCCCGAAAAACTCATACTTCCAAAGTGTCTGTAACAGGTTTTGCCGCGTTAAAATTCTGCCTTTGTGTATCATCAGTTCCCGTAGTATTTCAAACTCGCGGGGCGTTAAATCAATGCTTTCTTCCTTTGTATAAACCTTATACCCCTCTAAATCCAGTGTCAAATCCTTATAGCTCATAGTTTGCGGAATATCATTCTGCTTTGATGAACGGCGTAGGACAGCGGCAATCTTCCGCAACAATACAGGCATAGAAAACGGCTTTGTGATATAATCGTCAGCTTGCAAGTCCAAGCCTTTTAGCTGGTTTCCCTCGTCGTCTAATGCTGTAAGCATGATAATAGGCACATCTGATTTTTGCCGGATAACTTCGCAGACACCAAAACCGTCAATTTTGGGAAGCATAATATCAAGCAGTATTAAATCAAAGCTCTGTTCGGAATACTTCGCAAGGGCTTCCACACCGTCAGCCGCCAGTACAACACTATACCCGGCTTCCTGTATAAAGTCATGCAGCAAAGCCTGTATAGATAAATCGTCCTCAACAATTAAGATTTTACTCATAGCGCACCTCCTAACCGTAATTGTAACAGGGTAATTTGAATCTATTGTGTAGATTTGAAATTTTTTCGTCTTTTGTCGGTCGGTTTCTCCGCGTCCTTTGGTATCAGCCACATACGGCTGAATTTTGCCACGCCGGGTATGCGGTTTTCCTCGCATAGCTTTTGTACCCGTCTTTCTGAAATGCCCCATTTCTTCGCCGCTTCCGGGGCAGAAATATACTCTAACATTTTCATTCACCCTTTCTATAAGTTCTATCGCTATAATTATATACGGTTAGCCGAATAAATTCAATAGTGCCACGTCAGAAATAGGGAATTATTCAAGCTAATCAATGGAACTGTGTAGACATATCCAAAAAGAAAGGTGAACAGTAAAATGTAAGAGGGTGAATAACTATGGCAAAAAGACCAGTACCACAATACGATTTCAAGGCTTTTGGGGCGGCGATCAAGGCGGCAAGGACAGGACGCAAGGAGAGCCGTAAAAAGGTATGCGACGAAATGTATATATCTCCGCGCTACCTTGCGAATATTGAGAATAAGGGGCAGCACCCCAGCTTACAGATATTCTTTGAGCTTATGCTGCGTTACAATATCTCGGTAGACCAATTCCTTTTGAAGCAGCCCGCCGGGAAGAATACCCAGCGGCGGCAGCTTGACGCGCTGCTGGACGATATGAGCGATACGGGAATACGGATAGTCACCGCCACGGCGCGGGAGATTGCAGAGGTTGAGTGTGAGGGAGAATAACTGCTGTCCGGCAAAATTACATAGGGATTTAGGAAGCGTTGCAATTCTTTTCGGTTGCAGCGTTTTTCTTTTGTGAAAGTCCGTCATTTTAGGTTTTTTCGGTGTTGTAGGTAGTAGGAAGAACTTTCGTAGCAAGCATAGGAAAAGAGTACCCTTTTCCGTATTTCTGCCCGCCCGGTCGGTCAGAAATTGCTTGTTGGGAAGTGTCCCAAACCCTCTATGAGAACGGAAAGGAGCGAAAAACCATGAACGGACGCAAAAGGACGGTACAGGTCAAATTCTATGTGACAGAGGAAGAAAGGAAACTGATTGAGGAAAAAATGAAGCTCGTCCCCACAAGCAACATGGCGGCGTATCTGCGCAAGATCGCCATTGACGGGTACATTATCCAAGTAGACCACACGGACATAAAGGCAATGACAGCGGAGATACAGAAGATCGGGGTCAATGTCAACCAGATTGCACGTCGCGTAAACGCGACGGAGAACGCATACAAAGAGGACATAGACGAAATCAAGGGGGTGCTTGCGGAGATATGGCGGTTACAAAGATTAAGCCTGTTAAAAGCACTCTAAGCAAAGCCCTTGACTATATCGAAAACCCGGACAAGACGGACGGGAAAATGCTTATATCCTCTTTTGGCTGCTCCTATGAAACGGCAGATATTGAGTTTGGCTATACCCTCTCGCAAGCGCGGGATAAGGGCAACAACTTAGCCTTTCACTTGATACAGTCTTTTGCGCCGGGGGAAGTGGACTATGAGAAAGCCCATGAGATCGGGCGGCAGCTTGCCGACGCGGTAACAAAGGGGCAGCATGAATATGTATTAACGACGCACATTGACAAGGGGCATATCCATAACCACATTATTTTCTGCGCGGTCAACTTCGTAGATCATCACAAGTACGTTTCCAACAAGCGGACGTATTACGGCATACGGAACATGAGTGACAAGCTGTGCCGGGACAACGGGCTTTCCGTGGTCGTCCCCGGCAAGGGCAGCAAGGGAAAGAGCTATGCGGAGTACCAAGCGGAGAAAACCGGGACAAGCTGGAAAGGCAAGCTGAAAATCGCCGTGGACGCGCTCATTCCCCAAGTTTCCAGCTTTGAGGAATTATTGCAGCGGTTACAGGCGGCGGGCTATGAGATCAAGCCGGGAAAATATGTGTCATGCCGCGCACCGGGACAGGAACGCTTTACCCGCCTTAAAACCCTCGGCGCGGACTATACAGAGGAAGCCATAAGGGAACGGATAGCGGGCAGGCGCACCCGCGCCGCCAAAGCTCCAAAGGCAGAGCGCAGGGGCGTTAATCTGCTCATTGACATTGAGAACAGTATCAAGGCGCAGCAGAGCCGGGGCTATGAACAGTGGGCGAAAATCCACAATCTGAAACAGGCGGCAAAGACTATGAATTTCCTCACCGAACACAAGATTGAGCAGTACGCTGATCTGCTCACCCGGATAGAGGAAACCGCCACGGCAAGCGAACAGGCGGGGGACAGCCTAAAGGAAGTGGAAAAGCGTCTTTCGGATATGGCGTTGCTGATTAAGAACGTCACTACCTACCAAAAGACAAAGCCCCTCTATGAAGCCTACCGAAAAGCCCGGAACAAAGAGAAATACCGGGCAGAGCATGAACGGGGTATTATCCTCCATGAAGCGGCGGCAAAGGCACTAAAGGCGGCGCAGATCGGCGGCAAGCTCCCCAGCGTTCCCGCCCTGCAAGCAGAGTATGAAAAACTCCAAGCGCAGAAAGAAAGCCTTTATGCCGACTATGGCAAGCTGAAAAAACAGGTACAGGAGTATGACGTTATCAAGCGGAACATAGACAGCATTTTACAGACAGAGAAGCAGCCGGAACGGGAGAAAGGAAAGGAACGGGAATAATTATGAAAATTGTTGATATTACACCATGTTACAGAATAACATTAGAAAATGGCAGCTATGGCATGGAAACCTATATTTGTGCAGACAGTAAACTCCGAATTACTTTTGAGGACGGAAATATACTTATAGGCTATATAGAGCGTGTGGAATATGGGACTAATCCCGATGAAAATGATACTCTGATTATAAGAGTAGAGAACGGCGGGCTTTATATCTTAGTGGGAAACCGAATAAAGGATATAGAAGAACTATCCGAATAAAAAGAAAACCGGGACGCGGCAGCTATCAGACAGCCACCGCGCCCCGGTTTTCTTATGGGTGCAGAGATTGGTTTGTGACGCAATAGAACGCCATTTTGCGGGGGAAAGGTATAAATCCCTTGCCGCCTTATTTTCCCGCCCGGAAAGCCGCATAAATCAAGGCTTATTTCGCCCCTACCGCGTCACATTCGCCCGCAGTTTCCTCATGCGCTCGGCGGTCTGTCTGCGGGTGATACGTTTCCGGCAGTCCGGGCAGTAAATAGCTCGGTTGGAGCTGGAAGCAAAGGGCGCACCGCATACGCTACAACGGCGCATATCCCCCGTTTGGTATATTTCGGCGTACAGCTCCTTATCTGCGGGCAGTACGGCGATACGGAACCATTTACAGAGCAGGGAATAGGAAATGAGCTGCGGACATACGCACTCGTCCCCGTCGTCCAGCAAGATACAATTCCCGTTATCGCAGTTGCAGCACGTCCGGCGCACAAGGGTATTGACTTTCCGGCTCTGGGGTGGCGTTAGCCGCTTGATCTCGCTCATACCTCGTCGGCGGGGTAAAGGGCAAGCCCCGCAAACTCCGCTTCGGTCATGTGTACCACTTTGGCAAGGGTGCGGGCGGCAAAGTCCCGCATTTCCCCGTCCATAAAGGGCAGCGCGGCGTTCATAGCCACCACAAGCCCCTCCTTGCTCCCGGTCATGTAGATACTTAAAAGGTTGGTTTCCTCCACCGTGAAATTGTTATATGTGTTCATGCTCATACCTCCAAACTGTGATTTTTTGTTTTCGCCGCCGTTTTCTTCGGGGCGGTTTTCTTTGCGTCCTGCGCAAGCTGCGCCCGGATAGAGGGGCGGGGCTTCCTTATCTGCCTGTCCCGGTTCTCGTCCCTGCCGATCAGCACGTATGTGCCGAAACTGTTCTTGATCTGTGAGAAAGCAAGGCTCTTATAGGGCAGCATGGAGAAAAGCCGTTCCGTGTCCTTTGTGGACGCAAGCCGTTCAAAGGACGGGGACAGCTCCACCATGAAATGAGATTTGTCCGGGCTGTTGGGGGCAGACAGCTTTTTCATGTCTGCCACAATGCGCCGCGCTTCCCGGTCGATCATGCCCTCATGCAATGCGGCGATATGTTCCTTGAAATCCCCCGGTTTCAGCTTATCCCGGCTTTCCTTTTCCTCCCGTAACAGGGATTGCAGGGCTTCCGGGTCTTTGGGCTGCACCTCGAAGCGTTCAAACTTCCCAAGCTGGGGGTCGGGATAACCGTCAAAGCGTCGGTCTGCGGGCTGCTCCCGCGTCCCATGCTCATACATGAGCGTCACCGTCCCGGCGGCAAGGGTATTGTCCTTGACGCGCTCATAGTGCCTTTCATAGTCCAGCTCGTACAGGTTGCCCTTGATCTTCCCGTCCTGCGTCCCGGTCAGCTCCACGGCATACGCAAGGATATGGTCGCGGGTCTGCTCCTTGTAGAAACGCCATGTATTGTGCGGGGCGGTGTCGCTGATGAAAACGTCACGCTCCCGGAAGCAGTACGTCCCGGACGGGCGGGAAAGCCACAAAAGGGTTTTATCCTCCTTATTGGGGCTTTCCGCCTTTTCCGCAATGATCTGTTTATCAATATCAAAATCGCTCTGATAAAATCCCGTGTTCTGTTTCAGAATGGCTTCAAGGGAAGCCAGTACGTCCACATCTTCAAATTTATTCCGTTTCCCCATTGGGTCAGCTCCTTTCCAAGTCCTGCGACTTACTTCTTGCCTGTTTCTTCTGCGCCGCCCGTTCCTTGTCGGCTTTGAGCTGCGCCCGGATAGAGGGCTTCTTTTCCGGCTTTTTCCCCGGCTCCGCTTTTTTGCCCTGTTCCTTTTCCGCTTTCAGCGCGGCGGCATACTCGGCAAGGGAGATCTGCCCGCCGCTTCTCGCCTTTGCTTCCAGCTCGTCAGCAGTAGGCGTGGGCGTGTTGTTGATGATACCGTCAAAGCTGTTGTCGTTCTGCTCGATAGTGTCCTCGACGTGTTTTAAGGGGTTCGCCTTTTCCGGCTGCTCTGCGGCAACCGCAAACGCCTGTGTCCCGTTCCCCATAATGAGATATTTCCCGTCCTCCGACGTGTGGTGAAGCCCATACCCGGCTTCCCGCATTTGTTCGGCGGTCATGTCGGTAACAGAAAAGCTCCCCCGTGGCGTTCTGATCTGCTCCCCGGTCATGCGGGTGTCGGGGGTAAGCTGCGGGGTCTGCTCCTGCAAGAACTCCGGCACTTCCTTATAGCCGAAGCTGTCAACGTAATGCGCCGTGTTCTCGCCGTTCTGATGAAGCACCACTATATCCGACACGGAAAGGCTGTGTCCCCGAAAGTCTTTGGGGTGGTCGATATTGAAACGGGTGTAAATATCTTCAAGGGAAGTCCCCGGCGTAAGCTCTGCGGTATAGATACGGTCGTAATTCGCCGCTTCCACGGAAAGCCCCGCCGCCTGCAGGCGGTCGTAAGGCTCAAAATGGTAGTCCCGCATACCGTCCCCGTCCTTTAGCTGGTAAATGGTAAAGGTGTCCTTGTCCGGCTCTGCGGCGGGCTGTGCTTCCTGTGCCTTTACATAAAGCTCTTTCACGTCGCCCTGCGTCAGCTCCCCGGCTTCCAGCTTCCCCAAAAGCTCCCGGCATTTCTCCGGGGTTCCCTTGTAGAGAATATCCCCCAGCTTTGCCATGCCGTTATCCTGTGCCACATATTCCTGCAAGAGATAGCTGTTTTCCGGGCTGTCGCTGTACGGGTTCTGCCGCACCTTGTAAAAGGTTTCCGGCGTGGCGGTTTCCCCCGGCTCCGCGCCCTTTGCTTCCTCCTGCGGCGGCTCCGGGGCGGCGGTTCTCTCTGCGGCGGCTTCCTGCCTTGCCCGTTTCTGTAACTCGGTGGGGCGTTCCCCGGTAAGGGGCTGTATGCACTTGATACGGTCGGCGGCGTAGATCGCATTGTCGTTTAGCTGCCTCTGCCACGCTTCCGCGCTGGGCGCATAGCGGAAGCCATTCCCCTTTAATTCCTCCCGTATCTCCTTATCCGGCTTTTCGTCAAAGAAAATCTGCAAGCGGTTGTCCGCTGTGTTGGCTTCCACACGTCCCCCGTCAAACTCCCAGCCCACATATCCAAGCTCTTTCCTGCGGGTGAGGGCGGTAATGCGGTCTTTCAGCCTGTGGATTTCCGCGTTGTTGTTGGATAGCTGGTAGCTCTCAAAGGGTTTCGGGTTTGCCCGGTAGCTCCCGGACATGGCTTCTTTCAGCTTTTCGATCTGCTCCGTGGATAAATGGGGGCAGCCGTCAAGGGTCTTGTTCTTGCGGTAATAGGCGTTGACCGCTTTCATGGTTTCCTGCGCCTGTTCCAGCTTCGCAAGTTTGCTTTCCAGCTTAGAAACGGCGTTCGGGTCGTCGGCACTGATACCGCCCATGCCCGTGCTGCGGATTTTGTCAAGCAAGCCCTGTATCTCCGTAAACTCCTGCATATTTTTATCTGCTGCGGCGTTCTGCTTCTCCTTTTTGCGGACGGGGAAATTGCTTCCCCCGGCAATCATAATAGACGGGACGCGGGCGGTGATCTCGTAGCCCTTATTCATGTTCGCCGCCAGTTTCCGGGCGTAAGCGTCAAGCAGCCCGTCGATCTTCTCATGGAAAGAGGGGTCAACGCGCTTTTTCTGCCTTGCGGCGATCTCGGCGGCTTCGTCTACATAGTGGCGGTATTCTGCCGTTGCGCTTCCGGGCTTGTAGTCGGAAAAGCTGATCGCTTGCTTTGCGCGTTTCGCCGCCGCTTCGTTGATCGGGTAGTATGTAACCTTTGTTTCCGTCGGCTCCGGCTGCTCCGCTGCGTGGCTCTGCGGGTCGGCGGCTTTCTCCGGCTGCGCCCCGTTCCGTTCTGCAAGTGCCTTTTCCGCACGTTCCCGGACTTCTTCGCTAATCGGAAGCGAATACAGGTCAGAGGTTGAGGAAAAGCCCACGTTGTTGAAAACATAGTCAACGTCGCTTTCTTTCAAGGCTCCCGCCGCAAAATAATCTTCCCGCGTAGGCATTTCACTTACTTTCCCGTCTGATATGGCATAGTTCAGCCCGGTTTCTATGTGGGAATGGATTTCACCGCCAACGGCAAGCGTCACATAATACCAGCCCATGTGTCCGCTGCTTTTCTCGTCTGTACCGTCGTTAAATTCCACGTTCAGCATGGTATAGGGCTTCAAGCCTTTCTGTGCGGCAATCTCGTTGTCCTTTGTTTCCCGCGCCCTAAGTGCGGCAATGGCGGCTTCCTTTGTTGCGGCTATGATCTCCGGGTTATACCGTACCAGCGCGGCATTGACACATTCATTCTGCACCCTTGCGGTTTTGGCTTGCGGTGTCCTGTGGTTGCCGATAAAGAGGGACGCGCCATTGTCAAACTTGATAGATATGTCGCTTGTCCCGCGCCATTTCCCGGTACAGGGGGAAGTTTCGATTTTTCCCTCCGTGCCGCTGAAAGCCTGTGCGACAATCCCGATCTTGTCCTGCAAGGGAAGATTTTCGTACTTTCCGGCGATCTCAACCGCTTTTTTCTGTATATCCGTAAGGGGTTTGTCGGCGGTCTGTGCTGCCTGTTCCGGCGCGTCTGCTTTTTCCGCTGCGGCTCCCTCCTGTGCGGGGGTGTCTGCTTTTTCCGGCTCCGGCTTTTCGGCGGTCTGTCCCGCTTCCGGCTCCGACGTAGAGTAAGGCTCGTACCCGTTGGCGGCGTATTCCTCCACGGTCATTCCTGCTGCGGCGGCTTCCTGTGCGATTTCCTCCTTGACGTGTTCCTTGTATGCGGCAAGCTCCACGTCAAAATCTTTGAGCTGGGGGACAGGCGGCAAGTTGTATTCGCCTTGATTGACAAGCCCCCGGCACTCGGCAACATAGGCTTGTATGGCGGTATGGTAGGCGGTTTCCGTAGGGGTGAGATTGTCCCCGGTTTGCAGGGCTTCCCCGGCGATACGCTCCATTTCGGACAGGTTGCAATGCAGTTTCAGATAGGGGATAAACTCATTTAAGAGCATAGCCCGGTGTTCCTTGTCGGCTTCCAGTGCTTCCTTGCCCTCATGCTGTAAAAGAAAGTTTTCCCAATTCGGATCATTGGCATAGTAGGTATGATATTTTTCGATATGCTCTATCAGTGCGCCCTCCCCGTCGCCTAAATCCTGCCGCCCCTCGTAATGGTCGGGTATGCCGTTCATCACATAATCAATGCGGAACTCCGTTTTATCGTAGCCGGGGCTTGCAAGGTTCGCTTCGTCAATGGCTTCGATAAGGGCATTGGCACGGGACAGGGGGAATGTATCACCCTCCCGTAGCTGGGGGCTTTCGCTCCAAAGGATTGTGACGGTCGGCTCTGCTGTAAGGTCGGGTGTCGGCTCTTTCTCTGCTTCCTGCGCTTTCTGTGCTTCCCGCGCCTTTTGCAGCTCCGCAAAATGCCCGTCAATGCTGTTGATGATCTCGGCGGCGGTGGCGCGGATTGTTTCAAGGGACGCTTTCAGCTCCGCAAGCTCCCGCCCGCTGCTCCACCCGGCGACGTACCCAAAGGAATAGTCGGACGTGTCAAGCCCGTAGTGCTGGCACACCGTATAAGCGATACTTTCAGCCTGTACCTCACGGGTGCGGCGGTCGGGTCTGTCCGGCTGCTCCGGGGCGTTGAGGTCAATGTCGTGCAGCTTTGCGTGTGCGATCTCATGGATAGCGGTCTTTAGGTTCTGAAGCTGGCTCATGCCCTCGTCAATGGCAATGCGCTTTTCCTCCAAGTGGTAGTAGCCGTGTGCGCCGCCCTCGATTTTCTCAAATCCCATAGGCACGGGAGAGGTCTTTTCCAGCGCGGCGAAAAAATCCTCGTACTGTTCCACGTCCCCGGTCAGCTCGTTTGCGGAAATGCTGGGAAGCTCCCGCCCCTCGGTCTGCGACACGTCGAAAACGGCGACAACTTTATAAGCGGGGATTTGGATTTCTTTTGTTTCCGTGACGGGCTTCCCGTCGCTGCCGATCACCGTCTTTCCCGTCTGCGGGTCTTTCTTCTCTACCTCCTGCCGGATTTTGTACGGTGACGGGGCAAGTATGCGTATGCCCTTTTCCCCGCGCATGACGTTTCTCCCAAAGTTATTTTTCCATGCGTTAAATCCGGCGATAAGGGAAGCGTCGGGCTTTTGCATGGCGATCAGCAGCGTATTGTTGAAGCTGTAATTGTGGAACTTTGACATGACTTGCAAATATTCCTTGTAGCGTTCACTGTCAAATAATTCCGTGATACCCTGCTCCAAGCGGTCTGTGATCTCCTTGATCTTTTCAGCGGGCTTGTCGGCGGTGAGGATGATCGGGTTCACCGGGCGCGGCGGTGGCGGGGAACCTGTCGGCGTTCCCGGCTGGGGTTCCTCCTGCTCCGGCGCGGCTTCGTCCTTTTCCAGCTTATCCGGGGTAGGGCGTTCCGGCTCCGGGAAGCTCATTACCCTGTATTCTTTCGGTATGTCATTTTCCCGCCCGTTGTACCACTGTGAAAAGGTGTTGCCGTTGTTGTAGATATAGCCTTGATCGGTAAACTGTCCCCGGTCTTTCTGTACCGCGTCCCGTCCGTATTCCTCATACTTGAAATATTTCTTTGCTTCTTCGGGCAGCTCCAATTCGTCCAGCTCGTCAATGAGGTAATAACCGTAGTCGGTTTCACTTCGGACAGTGGGATAAATCCAGTAGCAGTCAAGGTTCTGCGCAAGGTTGATAAGGTCTTTCACGCTCCCGGCGTGTTCCCCCAGCGTTACCGCCGCCGTGAATTTATCCCGGTCGTCGTCACTCTGCATTTCTAAGAGCTTCCCCAAATAATTCAGCTCGTCAATGGTGCTGTCCTGTACCACGGAAAGCGGCACGTCAAAGGGGTATTGCTCGGTGTTGGAAAATCCGTTGATGAAAAACTCCTGCGGGTTCTCCACAGAAATGCCGACGCTTTTCATAGCCGCGTGAAGCTGCTCCGTAGTGGTCGGCATAGAAAGCCATTCGCCGCCCGGTTGCCCGGTTTCAAAGCGGCTGCGGCTGTCAATTAAAACTGAAAATGTTTCGCTCATTTGCATTTTCTCCTTTCTTTTATGGCAGCATTGCGGAAGCTGCTCTTTTATTGTTGCCCGGTCTGCCTTGCAGCACCCGCGTTTTCTGCCAAGATTTTTATTTTTTCAAGAGGGTTTGGGAAACTTCCCAACAAGCAAAATCCCCGTCCGGCGCGTCAGCGGCGAAAGGGGATTTACGGAAAAGGGTACTCTTTTCCTATGCTTGCTACGAAACTTATTTTTTCTTCGGTATCTCTATCTTGTAGTTGACGTACTTCCCGCCCGTATCAGCTAAAACAACGGTTCCGTCATAGATTTTGCCTGTTTTCGGGGAATACAAGCCTTTGACATTCGCCTTGCCGGATTTTAAGAGGGCGGCGGCAATCTTCGGGGTAAAGGTGACTTTCCTTTCCTCAAAGAAACGGTCGTTTTTCCACATGGTAAAGGCGCAATCCCGGTTAGAGCAGTAGAAATTTTTCTTGCCCTCATGGACGGGACAGCCGCACCGGGGGCATTTGCCGACAGAGGGCTTTTCCTCCCCGCCCGTGAAAGCCGCCTTGCCTTTGTCGGCGGCGGTGTTTTCCTTTACCAGCTCCCGCGCCATAGCTTCAATGCGCTGCATAAACTCCCCAGCGTCGGCGGCTCCCTTTGCGATCTGCGTCAGATTGTTTTCCCATTCGGCGGTAAGCTGCGGGGAAGTCAGCATATCCGGCAGGACAGACACAAGGGCGGCTCCGTTCTGCGTGGGGATAAGCTGCTTTCCCTTGCGCTCTGCAAAGCCGGACTTCACCAGTTTTTCAATGACGGCGGCGCGGGTGGCGGGTGTGCCAAGCCCCCGGCGTTCCGCGTCCGGGTCGGTGTCCCCGTTCCCGGCGCGTTCCATTGCCGAAAGCAAAGTTGCTTCGTTGTGGGGCTTCGGCGGCGTTGTGAAATGCTCTGTCACCTTTGCCGTAGGGCTTGTAAAGGTCTGTCCCTCGGAAAGCTCCGGCAGGGTGTTTGCTTCCTCCATATCCTCCGGGTCGGGCTTGCCTTTGAGGGTTGCCCGGTAGCGGCGTTCAAGCTCTTTCCAGCCGCCCGCAAGCACTGTCTTTCCCCGTGCCGTAAACTCCGTACCGGCGCATGAGAAAACCGCCGTGACCGCTTCAAAGATATGCGGCTCGGCGGCAGCGAAAATAAGACGCGCCCCGGCAAGGGTGAGGATATTCCTTTCACTTTCCGGCAGGGCGGCAGGTTCGGTCTTTGCAAGCTCCATAGTGGGGATAATGGCGTGGTGGTCTGATACTTTGCTGCTGTCAAGCGTCCGGGAAACGTCGGGGGTAAACTCCGCGCCCTCCATAAAAGGCAGCTTGCCGGACAGCATGGCGACGGTCTTTGCCGCCGTGTCCCCCATGTCGTCGGTCAGAAATGCGCTGTCTGTCCGGGGGTAGGTAAGCAGCCGTTTTTCATATAAGGTCTGTGCAAGGTCAAGGGTCTGTTTCGCCGTGTAGCCGTAGATTTTATTAGCTTCCCTCTGTAAAGAAGTGAGGTCAAAGAGCTTCGGCGGGGCGGTGGTCTTTTTCTCTTTGGTGAGGGAAACACAAACCGCCGTTTCCGCTTCACAAGCCGCTTTCAGTGTGTCGGCTCCCGGTTTATCCGAAATCCTTTCGCTGGCGGCTTCTGCGCCGGATAAGTCAAGACGTACATGGTAATATTTCTCTTTCTTGAAATGGGAGATTGCTTCGCCCCTCTCAACCAGCATTTTCAGTGTGGGGGTCTGCACCCGCCCCACGTTCAAGGTCTTGTGATACAGGCAGGAGAAAAGGCGCGTCGCGTTGATACCAATGATCCAGTCGGCTTTTGCGCGGCACAATGCGGAAGCATAGAGCGCGTCATAGTCCCGCCCGTCCCCTAAGTCTGCAAAGCCCGCCTTGATCGCCGCGTCCTCCATTGAGGAAATCCACAAGCGGCGCATAGGCTTGTTGCATTTTGCCACGCCGTATACAAAGCGGAAAATCAATTCCCCCTCGCGCCCAGCGTCGCAAGCATTGACTACCTCGGAAACGTCGGCGCGGTGCATAAGCTCTTTTAATATCTTGAACTGCTTCCCTTTGTCGGCGGCAACGGTGTACTGCCATTCCTCCGGCAGAATGGGTAAGCTCTCATAGCTCCACTTTTTATACTGCTCCCCGTAGGCGGCAGCGTCCGCAAGCTCCACCAAATGACCGACACACCAAGAAATGAGGTAGCCCCCGCCCTCGATATATCCGTCTTTTTTCTCTTTTACCCCAAGCGCGGCGGCGATACTTGCCGCGACGCTGGGTTTTTCTGCAATAACTAATCTATGTGAAGTCAATAAAAATTCCTCCTTTCATTTTCCCGTGTTTTTCTTCTCTGTCAGCTTCTTGATACAGTACCCCACGCAGGGCGGCTCCCGGTTGTAGGGACAGCCCTTGCAGTGCGGGGGAATGGAAGCGGGCGGCGATTTTCCACGCCGCCCGTCGCCCGGTTTCTGTATCATCATTCTTTCTAAGGGGTTGTCGGTGAACAGGGTCATGCTTCCTCGTCCTCCGTTTCCCCGTCGTCCCCGGTTTCGTCGGGTTCCGGCTCGTCCTCGTCGTAATCGTCAAAATCGAAATCGTCAAGGTCTGTGCCGCCCTTTACGTCCTGCTTCGGCTTCATAACCTTAAAGTAGTAGAACGCACCGCCGCCCCCGGCAATGGCAACGATCAGAAAGAGCAGCAGCCCGCCCGTGCCTGTTTTCTTCTCCGGCTTTTCCGTGGGTTCCTCCGTTTCCGGCTCCGCTGCCTTGCCGCTGCAAGCGGTCATGTTGTCTTTACAGACGGGGCAGCTTACATTTACTTTCCCGGCTTCGCATTTCTCCGTACAGTTGCAGACTGCGGGCGGCTCCGTGGTGGTGTTCCCGTCCTCGATCAGTGCCATAAGGTCGGCTTCGTCCACTTGATTGAGGAAATGCACGGTGTTTTCTCCCTCGTCGTCCCGGTCAATGAGGATATAAAAGTAATTGCCGTTTTTGGTCGTCACGGTGATAAGCTGCTTGTTGCCGCCGAAATCGTCAACCAGCGTCGCGTTCCCGTCCGGGGTGAGGGGTTCTTCCTTTTCGGGTTCCTCGTAGACAACGCCGCTGTCGTCGGTCGCGTCGTCCTGTCCCTCCGGGGTCTGCGCGTAGGCGGTAACGGAAAAGCCGCCCATGAGGATAAGGGCGGCGCAAAGGGTCAACAGCATTTTAAGGGTTTTCTTATTCTTCATCTTCGTTTTCCTCCTGTTCGTCATTGTCTGCGCCGCTTAAAACGGGCGCGGGGGTCATGCCGGGGATTGCCCCGTTTTGCAGCATGGCGGTAAGCTCCTGCGGGGAAAGCCGCATAGAGCGCACAAGCTGGACGATCTGCAAATTCTCCGCTTCGGTTTTCTGCGCTTCCAGCCCTTTGAGCTTGTTCTGATACTCGGTGATCTTCTCGCGGGTCTTTTCAATCTCCCGGTTGATACGGTCAATCTTGTTTGCTGCCATAGTGTAAAACTCCTTTCATAGTCAAAAATGTGTTCAGTTCCAATTCATCAAGCCGTACCCTTTGATACAGCCATAGTCAAGGGGGTAGCTTTTTATCTTGCAAGCGTCGCCGGAATTGCCCTCGACGGTGTAAACGCGCTGCCCATCCGTGCCGATTACAAGCCCCACATGGTCTGCGCTCCCGTCCCCGTCCCAGTCAAAAAAGATCGCGTCGCCGGGGGCGATATTCTCATAGCCCCTCGCGCCCCATTGCCCCCGTGACTGGAACCACGGTACGCCCTGTGACTGGCACGCGGCAAAGCGCGGCTCGCTTTTCCCGGCTTGATTGTAGCACCATGAAACGAAACAGGCGCACCATTCCACGCGGCTGTTGAAGCCGTACCAGCTCCAATAGGGCTGTCCCCCTACATTGCCTACCTGTGACTTTGCCCGGTCTACCACGGCGGTATTTCCGGGGCGTGTGCCGTTGACAAGCTGCACCCCGCTTAAATCCTCCGACGGGTTCCCGTCCGGGGAACCGCCGCCGAAAATAAGGGGCTTGTTTCCGCTGGTTTCCAAGTACACCCGGAACATTTCAAGCTGCTCCGGGGTAAGCAGTCCCGGCGCAAGCTCGGATATGGGCTTGTTCTCCAGCTTGATATTGAGGATAAAATACTCATAGGGGACTTCCTCGGTGGTGGTTTCCCCGGTGTCCGGGTCTGTGCTTGTTTCTGTGCGGTAACGTATTTCCACTTCCTCCGTCAGCGTGAGGGTATATTGAAGTTCAAAGATACGCTGTATTTCTGCCTGTGCGGTCGCCGGGGTGTAGGTCTGTAAAAGCGCGGTCAGATAGGACGCTAATTCATGGGGGTTATGCCCGATACTGTCAAGGTCATAGCGGTACTCGTCATAGCCGGGGTTGTCGCGCTCGATATTGTCAATCCTGCGCTGCAAGTCCGTTTCCAGTGCCGCATAGTTGTTTTCCACGGCGACTAAATCCGCGTCCTCCGACGTGTAGGAAGTCCCGACAATGCCGTTAATCATGCCGGAAAACATAGCCCCGCAAGAAGATAATGCGGAAGAAATCATAATGAAAAGCAGCAGCGCACCTATGGCGATACATACGCCCGCCGGGTGTCGCCCGACAAATGCGATTGCCTTTTTGGTTCCCTCGGCGGTCTTTTTGGCGGCTTTTCTTGTGTTCTCCGCTGCTTTCTTGACAGACTTTGCGCCCTGTGCCTTGACAGACTTTGCATACTGCTTTTTGATACGCTGCTTCTGCATATACCGGGAGAATGGATTTGACGCGGCGATCTGCGGGTTGTCATGGAGTGCCTTTTGGTAGAGATAGTTGGCGTTTGCTTTCTGCGCCGCCTTTTCAGCCTTTGCCGCCGCCCGGTAGGGTTTGAGCTTGTGGCTGCGGTAGCCCTCCTTGACTTTCCGCGCCCCATACTTCGCGGCTTTTTCGGCGGTTTCCTCGGATTTGTGCGCACCCTCCACGCCGGAATTGTCCTTTTCCACGGAATGTACCTTGTTATGGACGAAAATACCCGCTTCCTGCGCGGGGCGGGATAACGGGTTTTTATGTGCCTTGCCGTAGTTCTGCGGCTTTTCCCGTTCCTCAAAACGTAGGCGGGTCTTGCCTTTCCCGGTGGCTTCGTCAAAAGTCCGTTCCCCCACAAGTTTCTTTTCCTTTGGGATTTTCGCCCTTGCTTCGTCCAGCTTGTCAGCGGCTTTGTCGGATTTTTTGATGTATTTTTCCAGCTCCGGCGTTGCCCGTTCTTCCTCGGTGAATTGCAGCCGGGAAGTGCGGGCGCGGCTTTCGGCTTCTGCCTGTGCTTTCCTTGCCGCCTTTTTGCTGGCGTTGCGGGTGTGTGCCCCGTCGATATGCTCTAAGACGCGCTCGGCGGTTCCCGTGTCCTGTGGGGCTTCCGTCCCCGGCGCATGGGGCAGGGGCGGCGCATTGGGGGATATGTCCGGCGCGGGACTGCCCGGTATGGGCTGCGCTGCCTGTGCGTCCTGTGCCGCCTGTTGCTCCGGCGTTTTCAGTAAGGCAGCTTCCCGCGCCCGCTTGCTGATACGCTTTTGTTTCCCGGTCGCCGCGTTTACCTCGATAGCCCCGTCACGGGTCATTTTCTGCGTGATTTTATCGCGGGCTTTGTACTGCTTCATGGTGGTTCACCTCCAAACTGCGCCCCCAAGAGGGCGCAAGGCTGATAAAATAATCTGCGGGTTACGCGCCGCCCACTTCCTCCGGCTTCGTCGTCATAACGCGGTACAGCTCGGTATCTTTGGGGAAACGGTCTACAAAGGGCAGAATGACATTGCCATAAAATAAAAGCCCCTCGCCCGCTTCGGAATGGGTGACATAGCTCATTTGCTGCGGGGAGATGTTGAGCTGCTTCGCAAGGATAGCCCGGTCGCCCGCCGCTTGATTGAGCATGAGGACAAAATCGCTGTTCTCAAAGATATTTTCCACTTCCCGGCTTGCCAAAAGGTCTTTCACGTTCTGCGTGATCGCGGTGGGTATGCCGCCCCATTTTCTGAAACGCTTCCAGATTTCGACGCTGTAAGCGGCGGTCTGCTCGTCTTTCAGTAACAGGTGAAATTCGTCCATGAAATACCGCGTGGATTTCTTCGCCGCCCGGTTCACGGTGACGCGGTTCCACACTTGATCCTGCACAATCAGCATACCTAACTTTTTGAGCTGCTTCCCAAGCTGTTTAATATCAAAGCAGACAAGGCGGTTGTTAAGCTCTACATTTGTCCTGTGGTTAAATACGTTAAGGCTCCCGGAAACGTAAAGCTCCAATGCCGCCGCGATACGCGCCGCTTCCGGCTCCGGCTGCTTCAAAAGCTCGTCGTAAAGGTCGCCCAAAATCGGCATTTTTGCCGGGTCGGGGGCTGCAAGGAAAGGACGGTACACGTTCCTAACAGCGCGGTCAATGACGGTCTTATCCACGGGCTGCAAGCCCTCCTTGCCGCCGACGATCAGCTCACAAAGGGAGAGGATAAAATCGCTTTTCAGCGCAAGCGGGTTGTCGTCCTCGGAATAGTTGAGGTTTATATCCATAGGGTTGACGTAGTGCGGGCTGGTGGGGGAAAGCCTTATCACCTGTCCCTGTAATCTTTGCACAAGGGGGTAATACTCGGCTTCGGGATCGCAGATAATAATGTCGTCGTCCGTAATGAGGAAAGCGTTTGTCATTTCCCGCTTTGCCGCAAAGGATTTCCCGCTTCCCGGCGTTCCCAAGATTAAGCCGTTGGGGTTTTTAAGCTGCTTGCGGTCGCATAAGATCATGTTGTTGGAAAGAGCGTTCAGCCCATAATAAAGGCTTGCGCCCCTCTGAAAAAGCTCCTGCGTGATAAAGGGGATAAAGATTGCCGTGCTGGAAGTCGTCAAGCCCCGCTGTATGGGGATAAGGTTCTCACCGATAGGGACGCTTGACATCAGCCCCGCTTCCTGCTGGTAGTCAAGCCGGGTGAGGGCGCAGTTATATTTCTGTGCAATCCCCGCCGCTGCGAAAATGTCATTTTCCAGCTTTCTTTTTGTGTCTGCCATGTTCACCACAAGGAAAGTCAAGAGGAACATTCTTTCATTGCGGCTCTGTAAGTCCTGCAAGAGATTTTTCGCTTCGCCGCCAAACGTGGCAAGGTCGGACGGGATTATATCCATGTCGTACCCTGCGCGGACAGCCTTTTTCTGTTCCTCGATCTTCATTTTGTCAAGGTCGGTGATTTTCCGCTTTACCGTCTTGATTGCTTCCGTCTGGTCGATACTGTGGATATGAAGATTGACAATCACGCCCGTTTCAAGGTCTAACATATCTGCTAAAATGCGGTCGTTCAGCTCCGGCGCAAGTATCTGTAAAAATGATACCGCGCCGATTTTGCGCCCCATGCGGAAATACCGCCCCTCGCCAAAACGGAATGAGGGCGGGGCGATAAAGTCCTTTGTGGTAAGCCCGGACGGGGCAAGCCAAGAGAAGTCAAAATTGAACGGCTCCCCCTCCGGGTGGAATACCCCGTGCATGGTCTGTAACCGTTCATAACCTGTCTGCGGGCGGGCAGATACCCCCAGCACCTTGAAATTGTTCAGTATGTCCGTTTCAATACGGGAAAGCCGAGATTTTGCCGCGCTCATGTTGTCCGCTTCAATACTGAACGTGATATATTTGTGCTTCACAAGCCCGTTGTTCCCTTTGGAAAGCTGGCTTTTTAACATATCCCCGTATTCGGTGCGGATAGAGTTGAAAGCGTCCTCCTGCGCCGGAATGTTGATTGCTTTTTCCGCTTCCTCCCGTTTAGTCCCTTGATTGATGAAAGAGAGCTGCACCGATACGGAAGCGTCAAAATAATTGAGGAAGTCACACCAGTTTTCAAAAATGGCGGTCTTGTCGTCTGCCTGTGCAAGCTGGTAGTTTATATCCTCGTAGACAATGCTCTTGCTGTATTTCTTTTCCGTTATCCGGCATATCCCGTCCGGGTACAGGTTGATGTAGGGGATTGTCTGCTGGGCGGTGTGCGCCTTTCCGTCCCCCTTTGCCTGTCTGATTGCGGCGGCGATCTGCTTCTTCTCGCTGCGGGTCAGTTTCCGCTTCGCCTTAGTTCCGGGGCTTTTTCCCGGTGCGCCGCCTTTGGTTGGTTCCTTTGACAATCGCTGATACCTCCTTTTCCAGTTTCCGCTGTCTTTCCAAGACAGCGTATAGATTTTGTGTCTGATAGGGTCGCTCCTTTGGTCGGACAAATTTTGTCTGTATGATGTTTTTCACCACGGTTTCAAGGGGCTGTCCGTGCTTCTCGTACATTGCCATGAGGAAGCAGGGGAGCATGACGACGATCATCACAAATGCCGCCGCGCTGGTTCCCGCGCTATCCTTTAGCAAGAAAAAAAGCGGCAAGCCTGTAATGAGTGCTGCCGCGAAACAAACGATCTGCCGCTTCGTGAGGTTGAAAGCGACTTTTGTTTTTATCTTTGATAAATCCTTTGGTACGGGTACATACGCCATACCGAAAACCTCCTTTCCGTCAAAGCTCTATGCTGTTCTTTGTTTCATTCCCCCATGTGTCCCAGCCCGCTGTTTCCTGCCTTGCGAAAAGCTCTATCCGGGGAATGTCGCCCATAAGGGCAATGATTTTTTCCCGCGTTATGTCCGGCTTTTTGCTGTGCTGCTCTATGGGGGAGATAATGAATTGATGAATACCCGCCGATTTTCTCTTTGGGTGTCCCCGTGTAGCAAACAGGCAGAGTTCCGCGTTTCCCCGCGTCCAAAACCCCAAGCCGTAAAACCATGTGTAGGATTTTTTATTGAGTTTCAGCCATACAAAGGCGGCGGTCTTGTAGGTAAAGCCCCAAGCCTTGATAAGCCGCAGGGCTTCGGGGAGTTGGGGGAATGTCGCCCATAAGAAAAGCGCGCTGTCCTCTGCCGCAAGGTCAGCCACGGGGAGAGCGCAAAGTTCCTCTATGCTCATGGTCGGGTAGTGGTGTTCTGCCGCGCCGGAAAGCCGCTTCTGTGCGTACTTCCACGGGGGATCGGCGTAGATTATGCCGTATTTCTTTTCAATGGTTTCTTGTCCCTCCTTTCCGTATGCTTCCTTTTAAGCTCCATAAAGGGTAATCAAGGCAAAGGTCAATCTTTGCCCTTTGCCTGTCCCGATTTTATGGGTTTTCCCGCGTCAAGGTCGGGTCGTATTTTCTCCGCTTCGCTCTGAAAATCTCCACCCTGCCCTTGACACGCCTTTAGTGCGCCGCGAAAATGGACTTAGCAAGTGCGCCGGATTTGAACAGGGAAAAGCAGAGGATCACCGTATAAGCAGCAAGGGAGAATATCGCGCTGTGTAGGTTGTCCGCCACTGTTATGTTGTTCACCAGTACCGCGTAAATGCCGACGCACACCATAATGAGGAAGCCTTGAAAGCCGATAGCGAACAGGGCTTTTAAGTAGTTGTTGCCGATCTGCCCCCACTCTTTATTTGTCATTGTTGCAAATGGGATAGGCGACACGGAACAGTAAAGGTAAATTTCTATCATTCTGCCGTAGAGGACAACGGTTATCAGTACGGACATGATTTTCATGCAAAGGCTCACAAGGCTTGTTTCCATAACCAGTAATAAAAGTTCGGGGATTTCCATTGCGTCAAGCCCCTCCTGCATGGAAGCAAGGGCGGCGGCAACGTCAATTTCTGTGCTGCCGCTTATCACCCCCGCCGCGCCGGAAACGACGTGCTGCGCAACGTCAAAGACTGCCATAGTAATATCAAAGGTGTGGGTGACAAGGTACACCGCCACCCACGCCTTGAAAAACCACTTGAAGAACATAAATGTGTCAACGTCGTGCATATTGTTCTTTTCCGTTACCATGCTGATTAGCTCCACGCATAGGACGTAGGTAATGACAAGCCCCGCTATGGGGACAATGACATTTTCCGATAATGAGCGTATCATGCTGAAAATGCCCGCGTTCCACCCCTGCGGGGTCTGCCCTACCTCGGCGGCGATTGTGCCGACTTTCTCGTTTACGTCCCCGAACATAGTTGACAGGTTCCCGTTAATGGCTCCTATGAGGATTTCCTTTATCCATTCCGTGATCGCGTCAAGTATGCTCTGCATAGGCTCTTACCCGCGCTTTTTAGCCGAACAGCCCGGAAAGCAGGGGTACAAGGGTCATGCCGATCAGGGCAACGCCGCCGCCCGCCATAAGCTGTTTCATGCCCTGTGATTTTGCTCATGTGAGATAAAGAAGTAAAAGAAGTGTAAAAAATTTTGCCGTTCCCTGTCCGGCTGACTGCCGGACGGGTCGGGCTTTAGTCGGGCAATTCTACCTTGCCGACAAAAGAGTAATAGATTTCGATTTCCTGTCTGCGGAGCTTCCCCCGGCGTTTCCCGTCAAGGGCTTCCGATTCGTGGATTACGATTTTCTCCACAAACTCCCGTAACAGGGTAGGGGTGAGTTCCTCAAAGCTGGTGTACTTGCGTACCACTTTCATAAACTTTTCGGCGTTTGCCGTGGCTTCCAGTGTCCTTGAAAGCTCGCCCTGCAGAACGGCGGCACGTTCTTTCAGTTCCTTTTGCTCGGCTTCGTAGTCTGCCGAAAGTTCCGTGAAACGCTCGTCCGATATGCGCCCGGTCACGCTGTCCTCATACAGCCGCTTGAAAATAGCGGAGAGTTCCGCAATCCGCTTTTCTGCCGCTTCCAGCTCTTTCTTCTTGGCGGCGTTCCGGCGTTTGCTCCCGTCCTCGGTCTGCTCGGTCAACAGCTTCATAAACCGGGCTTCGTGCTTTGCGGCGTAGCTGGTGACTTTCCGTAGGTTCTCGGTCACTCCCTCGGTCAAGAGGTCGGTGCGAATAAAGTGCGCCGTACAGTCTGCCGTGCGCTTCTTGTAGCTGCCGCAGATATAGCAGTCCTGCCGCCGCTTGTCCGTCTGATACCTCTGCTGGTACATGACGCTGCCGCAGTCGGCACAAAAGAGTATGCCAGAGAACAAGCCCACTTCATCATAGCGGTTGGGGCGTTTGCGCTGCTTGCGTAGCTCCTGCACACGCTCCCATGTGTCACGGTCTATGATTGGCTCGTGGTGGTTCTCAAAGATTACCTGCTTTTCTTCGGGGTTCTCCCTGCTCTGCTTTACCTTGTAGGACACTTTCTCGGTCTTGAAGTTTACAAGGCAGCCCGTGTACTCCCGGTTTTCAAGGATATGCGCCACGGTGTTTGTCGCCCACCTGCACTCATAGCCGGGGTGGTAGCGGCGTGTGCTTCCCGTCCGGCGGTATTCCAGCGTTCCCGGCGTGGGTGTCTGCTGTTCCGTCAAGACACGGGCTATCTTGGTCGGTCCATTCCCGGCAAGGCATAAGCTGTATATCTGCTTCACCACGGGGGCGGCTTCTTCGTCAATGATGAAATTTTCGTCCTCGTCCATGAGGTAGCCGTACACGGGCTTGCTTGTGACGGGCTTCCCACTCATGCCTTTTGAGCGTTTTACCGCCCGGATTTTCTTGCTCGTATCCCTCACCAGCCATTCGTTAAAAATGTTACGCAAGGGGGCAAAATCATTGTCGCCCTGTGCGCTGTCTACTCCGTCATTGATTGCAATGAAACGGACGTTTTTCTGTGGGAAAATCATTTCCGTGTACATTCCCACTTGAAGATAGTTTCGCCCTAACCGTGACATATCCTTTACGATAACCGTTCCCACAAGCCCCGCTTCAATGTCGGCAAGCATGGACTGGAAGCCGGGTCTTTGGAAATTCGCCCCGGAATAACCGTCGTCCGTGTACCATTTCAGATTGCAAAAGCCGTTCTGTTTGGCGTAGTTTTCAAGGATTCGCTTCTGGTTGCTTATGGAATTGCTCTCGCCTTGCAGCTCGTCCTCATGGGATAACCTCGGATAAAGGGCGGTGATTTTTTGGGTGGTCTGTCTTAACATGGTTTCCTCCGTTTCCGACAGCCAGCCCACTATTCCGTATGTCTATTATACCATAGGGCGGGGCTGGCTGTACAGTCCTTTTTGTTACTTTATGGCACATAATGTCGGATAAATTTCAGTAAGGAATGTCACTTCACATGGCATGGGCGGCTGTTCCCCCGGCTGCGCTTTCCGCTTCCAGCACTTTCATCATCTTGTCGGCGGCGGTGGCGGTGGTGTCCTGTTTGAAGTAGCCGGAAACCACAAGGACGGTGTTCCCCCGGCGTACCTCGGTCACGCAATCCGGGCGGCGGGCAGTAGTGGCGGTGCTTCTCTTGGGCGTGTCGGTCATAGGCAAATCTCCTTTCCATTCAGCAGCTTTTTAAGCTGTTCCATTTTCTCCCTTGCGGCGGCTTTTCTGAAATTTTCTCCGGTAATGCGGACGGGGGTACACATTTCAATAAGGCGGTCATAAATCCGGGCGTGGGGCGTGTCCTCCGGGTTCTGCAATTCTTCCAGCGTCAAATTTGTAGTGACTATTAACGGCTTTCTGCTTCGGTATCGGCTGTCAATCACGTTATAGACTTGCTCTAAGCCGTATTCCGTGCCACGCTCCATGCCGAAATCGTCAAGGATAAGCAAGGGGAAGCTGCAAAGGCGGGAGATATATTCGTTCCTGTCCTTGTAGCTGGCGGCAAGGTCGTTGAGGATAAGGGCAAAGTTCGTCATGCACACGGAAACCTCTTTCTCCATGAGGGCGTTAGCGATACACCCGGCAAAATAGCTTTTTCCCTTGCCGACATTCCCCCACAAAATCAATCCATAGTTCCCGGTGCTTATCTGTTCCCATTGCTCCACATAGGAATAGGCTTTGTGCATTTGTGGGCATTTCCCGTTGTCGTTCCCGAAAGTCCATTCCCTCATAGCCGGGTCGGTGAAGCCTTTTCTTTTCAGCCGTTCCACTTCCTCCCGGTGCTTATGTTCCCGGTCTGCGGCTTCCAGCGTTTCCCGGCGTTTCCGCTGGCAGTCACATTCTTTGGGGTGGCGGTCACGTCCGAAAAGCGTCTTGCCCTCTGCAAAATAGGCTTCTTTGGGCTGGCGGCAGCTCCCGCAATACAAAAGCCCGTCCTCGCCCGTGTAGTCCTCCGGCTCTGCTTCCTGTGCCGTGGCAAGCCGGAAAATAGCGTTATCGTAATCACACATAAAATCGTTCCTCCTTGTTCATGGTCTTTTACGCCCTGTTTACAGGGCGTTGTGTCTATGCGGTCAAAGGCTCTCGCCCTCTTTGTAGGAATAATCGGGGATTCCCTTTTTCGGCTTCCCCTTTGCCCTGTCATCAGCCGCCCAACGCCGGATAGTGGCGGCATGGTTCTTGTATTTCTTCCCGCTGGAAGCGATATAGCCGGATAAGCGGTCTATGTAATACTCCCATTTGCCGGGAAGTTCCTCTTGCAGCTCTGCAAGCTCTCTTTCTGACAGGAATACGTTTTCATATCTGCCAAAAGGGGTGGGGGCTGTCTGTCCTGTCTTTATCTCTCCCTCTCTCTTTATCTCTAACTCTATATCTATCTCTTTCTCTATCTCTATCTCTGGTGGACAAATGTCCGCCCCATATGGTGGACGTTTGTCCGCCACGGCTTCCGGCAAGGCTTTCTGTTCCTGCAAAGCCCGCCTTGCCCGGCGTTTTCGCTCCCCCTCGGTAGAGGACTGACCGATTAAGAGTTCAATGTTGCTCATGTATAAAGCCCCGTTCTGCAACGGCTCTACAAGCCCCAGCTTCATAAAAATCTGCAAAGCCCTCTCCACTGTGCCGACTTGCTGGCGGGTGATTGTGGCTATCATCTGTGCGGTGTAGGGGATATTCTCGGCAAGCTGGAGCTTTCCCCCGTTTTTCAACGATTTTAGGTACAGCTTCAAGAGAATGTTTGAGTAGAGCATACCGTCCTGCATACTTTCCAGCAGCACGATAGCGTCCTCGTCAAAATAGCTCTCTTTCAGCTTTAGGTAGTAATATTTGCGGTTATCTGCCATTCGTTCCTCCTTATGGTCTGTTCTGTGGCTTCTGTTACGCAATTAAAGCGGCTTTTCTGGGGGTAAAGGATAAAAGTATCACATACCCTTTGAGGGCGGTCTGAAAAGCCTTGATTTACGGGGGTTTGGAATATCCTAAAGCGTGACATTTATCCCTCTGTTTCCGCTTGCGCTGTGTGGCTCTGATTCTTTTCATGCGTCCGGCACAATCCGGGCAGTATTTCCCCCGGTTTGATTTGGGAAGAAAATACCCGCCGCACTCGGTACAGTGTTTCCTGTCTGCCCGGTGGAGCAGGGCGGCTTCCAGTTTCCCGTCCAGCGGCAGCACGGCGGCAATGAACCAGCGGCACAAGAGGGAATAGCTGATACTCTGCACACACACGCAAGGCTCTCCGTTATCCAGCAAAATACAGTTGCCGTTATCGTAGTTACAGCACTCATGCACAAGCCGACACGCCGCCCGGTACTGGCGGTAATCCATGTAAGGGCGTTTACCGTTCATTCTCCCGCCCCTTTCCCCGTTCCGGCTCACGGCGCAAAATTTGGTTTATGTTGCTCTTTATGGTCTGCAATTCCCGGACGTTCTCTTTCTTCTCCCGGTACTCGTTGTAAAGCGTGTTCTTCTCCCTCATAAGCTGCTCAATCTCCGCTTGTAGGGTTTTGGACGCTGGCAGCTTGGAGATTCCCTGTGCCTTAAAATACCGGGCGGCAGATTCGGAAATGATAAACTCGCTTTCGTGCTGTTCCCGGTAGGCTCTCCGGGCTTTC
The DNA here is from genome assembly GCA_910575585.1 of Clostridiaceae bacterium. Classification (GTDB taxonomy): domain Bacteria; phylum Bacillota; class Clostridia; order Lachnospirales; family Lachnospiraceae; genus UBA3402. The sequence continues at coordinate 7,231 of CAJTGF010000004.1, read as the reverse complement.
TCCGTTTTCTGCGCCCTTAATCCGTCACGGGCTGGCTTGGTCTTGATGTACGCTAATAGCTGTTTCTGCAAGTCTTTTTTCTCCCGTAAAGTGCTTTCCACGGTTTTCAGTTCGGCGTGGACGCTGTTCAGCTCCGCACTGGCGGCGGCAAGGGCGGCTTCCAGTTCTTCCGGGGAAGAAAAGCCGGATTCCTCGTAAATGCTCATGGTCGCCGCCATTTGCTTCAGATTGTGCAGGGTCGCCCATTTCTCGTAGCCTTTCCCCTTGCCCTCGGCTTTCTTGGCAGCTATGTCTACCATGCGCTGTACGCTGTCCTGTTTCGGGGCGTTTATGGCGGCTTTGTTGCGCTGTAAGCGGTCTTTTATGCTCCGGGGGTATTCCTGTTTGGGTGCGGGCTTTTCGGCGGCTCTGGCGGCGTTCTGTGCGTTTATGATGAGTGCTTCCAGTACGGCGGCACGGTCAAAATCATCACCCAACTTCCGGGCGGTGATTGGCTTCGTCCTGTCCGGCGTGAGATACGACAACCTCCCCCGGCTCTCCTTGACGGTCACGCCCTGTTGTAGCAGCTTCCCGGAGAAGTCCTCAAAGGAAACAGCAGAGGACAGGGCGGCGCGGATCGTGCGCCGTAACTTCTCCTTGTCCGTTTCAAATTTCGTAAGTTTGGGCGGCTCTCCTGCGGCGGCAAGGGAAGCGTTCTCTTTATCCAGTGCGGCTTGTCCTTTCCGCTTCGCCCAATACTCACGCTCGGTAACTCGGTTCTTGCTCCCGTTCAGCAAGTCAATCTGATAGAGGTTTTCCCGGTGGCACATCTCCATGACTTCCGCTTTGAAATACTCCATAGCTGCGTCCGTACAGCGGTGCTTGCAGCCCTCCCTTGTGTCCGCTGGTCTTTCCATGTAGGGCAATAGCGGCACTTCCGCAATCCGCAAGCTGTTTATGACGATATGCACATGGATATTGCCGCTGTGGTTATGCCCGTCCGGGTGGGTGCATACAAGGGCTTGGTGTCCGGGTAAATGCTCTTTACAAAACTGCTCGCCCAACTTCTGCGCCCGGTCTACGGTCAAGCCGTTGTCGGCAGCGTCACGGGGGTCAAAGCTGATGATATAGTGGTGGCTCTTTACGTCCTCCCGCTTTTGGTTCTTGCCGTATTTCAGATTGGAGCGCATACACGCTATGGCGAAATCTTCCCCGCCGCAATTAAGGGAAGATATGCGGTAATCGTCACGGAGAACAAGCCGCCCATTTTTATCAAGAGTGGGCTTCATGGTAAACTCGTCATGCTCAAAGGTTAGGTACTGTTCAGCCGCCCCATAATCGGCATTTTTAGAGCTGATATGTTTGAACGTTGCCAACGGCTTCACCTACTTTCTGCAAGACTTCAAACTTCAAAGCGGCAAGCTCCGCTATGGCGGCTCGTACCTCTTTTGAGAGGGCGTTATAAGGTGCGCCATACTCGTTCAGACAGCGGGCAATCTGATTTAAGTTGCCGCCGATTTTCCCGTATTCTGCTGTGAGCTTCCCAACGGCAGACAGCAATTCATCATTGACCGTGGGAACGGAGATAACCGGGCATATCCTTGACCTGGTAAGGGCTTGCCGGATATATTCAGACTGGCTCATTTTGCAGAGGGTGACACGCTCGGAAAACTCGGCGTATTCTTCCTCGGTCAAGCGTGTCTTGATTACCCGGCGGCGGTGGGGCGTGTTGTATCTTTTCATGGTCGTAGACCTCCTTTCTTTTATGCTTTGCCCTTTCACTAATAGGAGAAAAACAGGGGGCAAAGCGGAAGTGTTTTTTGAAAAATCCGAAAAAATTTTTTGAGGGATTTTTCAAGCGGCGCAAGCCGCAAAAAGGCGGGCTTGGGGTGGCAACCCCAACAAGATTCCCGCAGGACAAAATTGAGCGATTAGCGAAATTTGGTACTGTGGTAGAATCTTGCTCTAAGAAACTGCGCTGTGTGGTCTGTTCGCTTACTATCCGGCTATTGGCGGCTGGTTTGTTGCGTTCCGGCGAAAATATCTCATGGAACTTTCTGATACCCTCGACGGACAGGGCGGGGATTTTGCCAACTCTGCGGCGGTATTTCTTCCCCTACTACCTACAACACCACGCAAAGCAAAAATGACGGTGATTTGCGGAAATTTCCCCTCATTTCTTACAAAACCACACAAGCCCGGATAGGCGGGAATTTTGAAAAATTTCTTCATTTTCCTTTCATTCCCCACACCACCGAAAATTGAAAACTGCCAAACAAAGAGCGTGTCATGTTTCCCTTTTCGTGGGGCAATACGGCGGTTTTTCAAAAACGCCGAAAATAAACGCAAAAAAACAGGAAACCTTTTTATGATTTCCTGTCTTGGTGTGCCGTTCTATGTGGCGGCGGTTATTCAGTTTTTTTGTATGGCTGTTCATCAAAGCGGAACTGGAACAGGGCAGCGATAAGCCGCCGTTTGATGTTGTCCTCTGTGTCTTTGTTGACTTGTCCGTTTTCAAGGGAAACAATTCGGATTCGCTTGCTGTAATGCCGTAAAACTTCGTCAACGGCTTCCGGCTCTCCGCTGGTCGCTCGGATAATCGTTTCATATGGCACAAGTTTAGGATTCCTCACGGTAAAGCACCTCCATTTCTTCATGCAGTATTTGCAAGGCACTGTGTACGTGATGCCACGCCGTACTCCGACAGCGTCCGTATAGTTCCCCGATTTCCTGTTGTGTGTAACGCCCGAAAAAGTAAAGGTAAATGATTTCCCTTTTTTTCTCTGGCAAGGCAGACAGGGCTTCGGCAAGATTCCCATTTGTGAGGATAACCCTCTGACCGCATATCATAACTGGGTATTGTTTGTAGGGGTCTATGAAATATGCGTCTGACGTACAGAATGGATAAAACTTTTCTTCTGTGAGGTATTCAAAAGATATTTCCCTTTGCCGCCGCTTATCCCTGTCACGCCATGCGTTGATAGCGGCATAGCGTATAACTACTCTGCAAAAGGCATTAAATGTGTATTCGATATGCTCCTTGTATGCCTCCGTGCAAGTCATAGAAATTCCCCCTCTCTACTTATAAGGCAGTGCATGATTTATAAATACATTCTAATAAAGCAAGGGGCGATAGCACTTAGACTGTCGCCCATACTTTATAACCTACTTTTAATCTTCCTCTTTCCAACTGTTCTGCCACCAGTCATCTTCCCACGGTGTACCTTGCCATGTATCAGACCATAAATCTTTCCATTCCTCCGGGAAATTTGAGGAATCAAATGCGTCCGAACTGTATATTCCCATGACACCAGAGCCTTTTCTTGTCACATTGATAACATTGTTCCCTGTGCCATTCGTAAACGTATAGTTCCCGTTGCTTTCTGTGAAATTTTTAGGCGTATATATTTCTCCCCAATCTCCGCTATCGGTAATGGTTGTGGTGGTATTTTCAAAATCATCTTTGGAAATCAACTGGAAATATCCGCTGTTTGCTACTGCGTTTAATGAACCATTAAAGCCCTCCGGCAAAGTCAAAAAGACAGACGCCATATTGAAGTTGCCCGCAATGTTACCAGACCTTATAAAATCATAAGTTAAATGGGCGCTATCTGCTGTTAAACTCACTTCCCCATAATCAATATCTGGGATATAAAGTTTTATGGTTTCATCATTTGTATTCGTGCTTGTTTTGCAGGAAATAGATACTTTTCGGCTATCATCTGATTCGTCAATCTTCACATCATAAACATTGCTGTTGTATTCAGCAGAAATTTTATTATCTGTTGCTGGCAGCACATTTACTGCACAACTGCTCACATCTAATGTCAATGAGGGTTTTCCCTCCGTGTCTAACTGTGGATTTGAGAGAGGAGCTGCATGAGCATTTGCAGCACCTGAGCCTGTTGTATAGACACCAATAACAATAGCACTTATAACAAAAAACAGTGTCAATATGCTTGTCAAAATAACAACGGGTTTATTCTTTTTCTTAAAATTCATAATAGCACCTAACCTTTCTTTTAGTTGTTCTGCTCCTTCTGTCAAAGTGACGGAAGCTAAAGAACTTTTGTAGAGATTGTTTGACTTCAAAAATGAAATCAATGTGTCCCCATAGTCACGCCTTGCTTTATCATCAAGTACCGCTATGACTTTTTCATCACATGACAATTCACAAGATTTATTCACTTCCTTTTCCAGCAGATATACAAAAGGATTGAACCAATGGGCGCACACAACAATCTGTATCAGCCATTTGTAAAACATATCCCTCTGCTTGTAGTGGGTTAGCTCATGCACAAAGATATAAGACAGCTCCTTATCTTCCAATTCATGAACAGGCAAAACAATTCTTGGTCGAAAGAATCCAATCATAATAGGGGAAGCAATCAACGAATTATAGGATAATTCAACCCTCGTCTTAATATTTAATTTTTCTTCACAATCAGATAGCAGATTTAAAATCTTTATATCCGATACCTCTGTGTTGCCTGCTTTGATGTATTGGATAAATCCTTGATAAACCGTTATCCTACGGACAAATAGAACCAGTGCCAATGCTGACCAGATAAAAAACAGGCAGACATATTTGTTAAATGGTTCAAGCGCAGCAGCGGCGGTCATATCCCTGTTTGTCTGTATCGGCTCTGCTTCGTTGTTACCCGGACTTACCTGAACGGGTACATTGGGGATTGTAGGGATTTCATTTGTTATTGCTGCTGTGTCGAATTTTTCAAACAGGCTTCCAACAATCGTAGTATTGGGAGTAAATGGAAGCAGAAACCGCAGCGCAACAATTATCCAAATATAATACTGCCAACGCTTGCTGAACCTGTTTTTATACAGCGGCTTCAATCCCAAAATAAGAAGCAGTAACAGTGCGCCGGAAACAGACAGCGACAATAATATTTTCATAAATTCATTCATTTTCTTTTCTCCAAAATATTTCAATCTCTTTCAATTCGTCTGCCGAAAGAATATCCTGCCGCAACAGGGTTGACACTAAGTTTTTCACATTCCCGCCGTAGACTTTATCAAGAAAGCTGTGGGTCTGCATGGTCTGGTATTCTGCTTCTGTTACCGTTGCCACATACTCATTCTTTCTGCCGATTTTTTTGACTTTCAAGAACTTTTTTTCGCCTAATCGGGAAAGCAACGTGAGTACGGTGTTGTTCTTCCATTCGTTTTTGTCTTTTTCCAATTCCTCCATGATGAGAGAGTATAAAGCTGCCCCTCCATTCTTCCAAATGATTTTCATTAGTACCAGTTCGGATTCAGAAATCTGCTGTGCCATGTTGTCCTCCTTTTATCTTAACATTTTGTGGGTGTATAAACATCTTAACGCTTTGTAGGTGATAATGCAATACCCTAAACGAAATTTAAGAATTTATAAAAAGATATGAAAGATAGTGTGGGATTCCGTAGTAGTCGGCATTGTGGGAATATGTATAACTGGCTATCTCATGGAATTGTGGGTAACTCTGTTTGCAGGACGTGGGAAAGCTGCTCTTTAGCTTTTCCACGTGCTGTGAATAGAGTTATCCATGATTCCATAGCCTGTTATGCACATTTCCACAATGCTTGTCTTTTGGTCTTTGGTTTCTTTGGTTCGGAATAGTTTGGTGCTGGCGGTCTATCTCTTGTTTTCGGTTGCTTGCTTCTTTACCGTACATGAGCATTCGCGCCCGGATTGTCGTTGCCGTAACCCTCCATGAGATTGATAACGCCCCAAATGCCAAGTCCGGCTCCAAGTGCCACAACAAGGGTCTGCAAAACGTCTACTGCTGAATTAAAAAATGCCATGTAAAATCCTTTCTGCCGCGTCTGCGGCTGTCCGGCAAGCGGACAAAAGGCGGTCAGCGTATGGTCGCCGCCGCATAAAAAAACCGCCCTGTGATAAAGGCGGTGTCCCCACGCCGCGTAAGTCCTGCGGCGCGGCGGTATTCAGTTGTAAGGGTTTGGGCGGTGCGTCCCCCGGTAGGGGCGCGTACCATGTAGCCCATGTTTACGTTCTTGATTTCCGATCAGCTCCTTAAAAATATTTTTTATGAATGACAGGTAGGAAAGGGGTTTTTCCGTAGTCGTCGGCGGTGTGGGAATGTGGGTAACTGGCTGCTCTTTTGGGGCTGTGGGAAACGCTGTTTGCAGGACGTGGGAAAGCCGCACTCTGGCTTTTCCATGTGCTGTGAATGGCGTTTTCCATAGCCCCATAGCCTGTTATCCACATTTCCACGGCGCAAGGGGCGCGTATCTCACGCCCGGTTTTTCTGTTCTTAACTGCAATCCCTCCTTTCTCCCTGCTGGTGGGTCAGCTCCATGTGCCGGATATAGCTTTCTGTCCCCTTAATAGCAGCGTCAACCGCCCCGGCTATAAGTAGCTGCCACTTCATAACCTCCCGTATCTCCATTTCTTTACTGATACCTTTATTCATGGTCTGCATCCTCCTGTAAATGCGCCCGGTTCTTCTCGTAGAGCCGTTCACAATCCTTGATAAATTTCCGCAGGGCGGCTTCCCGCCGCTGTTCCTCCCGGATTTTCGGGTTGACAAGCAGGGTGAACCGCCGCCTGTCAGTTCCGGGGTGTTCACTCATGGTTTGTGTCCTCCTGTAAGCCCTCCCCGTCAATCTCGTAGTAGTCAAATTCTTCCTCCGGCTTCACAATGGCGGGGCGGCGTTTGATGTGCTTTTCCATGTCAAAGGCGTTTTTCGGGTCTGTGTCGGAAAGGTACTTGTATTTCGGGTGTTTTGTGATGTCAAATTTATCCGAAAAGAACGGGCGCACCCCGCGCACCTGTAAAATACACTTGCCCCCGTCCATAACGGCGATTTCGTCCTGTGTCATAAGCTCTTTCCCCAGCTTTTGATAGTTCAGCCCGTGGGAAAGCTCCCGTCCCCGCGTTTCAGAGGTGTTAAAGCTGTCTATGGTTTCCTTGCCTAAAAGTTCCGACATTTCTTTAAGGGTTGTTTTTTCTTTGCCGCCCAAGAAAAGGGTCGTGTCGCAATTCCCCGTGATTGTGTCGGCGTTGTCCTTGTAAATGGCTTTTAGCTGGCTCTGTGACTGCAAGATAATTGACGCGGATATTTCCCGGCTCCTTATGGTGGCTATGAGCTTTTCAAACTTCGGTATCTGCCCGATATTGTAGGCTAAGAATCCGGCGCCTTACTGTCTCACGACAGCAGGTTTCCGAACCCTCGCCCCGGAACCGCACGTACACCTCTCGATGTATACGGCTCCCCACTATACATCCTCTAC
>CAJTGF010000003.1:17026-197570 GCA_910575585.1 Clostridiaceae bacterium | reverse complement strand
GGCATATCTGAACCCGGACGGGACAGCTCTCCTCTGACTGGCCTCACGACAATCCCTGCCTTTGCTCACTCAACTAAACAGCAACATAACGAATTTAAAGTTCCGGTTTATCCGGGTTAGGAAAATCCATGAAACAATTAGATTTCACCAACCGAATTTCTACCATCACCTGCCCCACGCTGATCATCTGCGGCAAAAAGGATAAAGCAAACTTAAGATCCGCCCATTACTTCTGTCAAAATATGAAAAACGCGTCCTTGACCATCATGGAACACACCGGTCACGCGGTAAATGAAGAAGCTCCCAAAGCGCTGGCAGAAGCTTTAGACGAATTCTGGGAAAATTCCATTTGACTCCTTCCTCCCCACCCCCTATAATAAACCCATGCCTGCGGGACAAATCCCCAGGAAAAGAAACTGCCGACCATGTGTCTTTTCACAGACACATTGCCGATACGCCCCTAAAAAGCTTTAGGCGTATCTACCTACCATACAACAGGAGGACAGCCTTGATCCCTTACACACAGAAATACCTTCTGGAACATCCCATTTCTTTCACCCCCATGGGCCAGATCGCCGGCTTTTCCGTGCGTCCCGGTTTATTTGACGTAAACGGAGCCATGGCCCTTCCCAACGGAGTGAATTTTACCATCCACACCCACAACGGCACGTCATGCGAACTTCTTTTGTTCGGCAGGGACGAAGAAGAGCCTTTCGCCGTCCTGCCCTTTCCCGAATCCTACAAGATCGGGGATGTGTATTCCATGATCGTCTTTGATCTGGACATCGAAACCTTTGAGTACGCCTACCGCATCGACGGCCCTTACGCCCCGGAGGAGGGCATGATCTTTGACAAAAAGAGCATCCTTTTGGATCCCTACGCCGTGGCGGTCACCGGCCAGGATTCCTGGGGCAACAAAAAAAAGAAGAACTACCATGCCAAAGTCATCCGGGATATCTTCGACTGGGGGGACATGCCCCAATCCTCCAAAGAGATGTGCGATCTGGTTATCTATGAACTCCACGTGCGGGGATTTACCCGCCACTCCTCCTCAGGCGTGGCCCATCCCGGCACCTTTGACGGCCTGAAAGAAAAGATCCCCTACCTAAAAGAGCTGGGGATCAACGCCGTGGAGCTGATGCCCATCTTCGAGTTTGACGAAAATATGAACTCCCGGGAGATCGACGGGCGCAAGCTTCTGGATTACTGGGGCTACAACACCGTCAGTTTCTTTGCCCCCAACGCCAGCTACGCCGCCTCCGCGGAGTACAACAAAGAGGGGACGGAACTGAAAGACTTAATAAAAACCCTCCATGACAATGACATCGAGGTCATCCTTGACGTGGTGTTCAACCATACCGCCGAAGGCAATGAGCTGGGACCTTCCTTCTGCTTCAAGGGCATTGACAACAAGATGTACTACATGCTGACCCCTGACGGCAACTACTACAATTTCAGCGGCTGCGGCAACACCTTAAACTGCAACCATCCCATTGTCCAGCAGATGATACTGGAGTGCCTGCGGTACTGGACCATCAATTTCCGCATCGACGGATTCCGCTTTGACCTTGCCAGCATCCTGGGGAGAAATGAGGACGGTTCCCCTATGAACAATCCGCCTCTCTTAAAAAGCCTGGCCTACGACCCGCTCCTTAGCAATGTAAAGCTTATCGCAGAGGCTTGGGACGCAGGCGGCATGTATCAGGTAGGCAGCTTTCCCGCCAACAAGCGGTGGGCGGAGTGGAACGGCAGATACCGGGACAGCATTCGTTCCTTCTTAAAAGGCGAATTTTGGGAGGCCCGCTCCGCCGCCTGGAGCATCTCCGGCTCCAGCGATCTGTACGGGGGATTCTACACAGACTACAAAGGCAGCTACGCAGGCTACAATTCCTGCATCAACTTCATCACCTGCCACGACGGCTTTACCCTGTACGACCTTTACGCCTATAACCGCAAGCACAATGAGGCCAACGGCTGGAACAACACCGACGGCTCCGACGACAACCGCAGCTGGAACTGCGGCATTGAGGGCCAAACCGACCACCCGGAAGTCAACAAGCTTCGCATGCGCATGATACGCAACGCATGCGCCGTGCTGATGTGCAGCCGGGGGACCCCCATGTTTTTAGCCGGAGACGAATTTGGCAACACCCAGTTCGGCAACAACAACGGCTACTGCCAGGACAACGAGATCTCCTGGCTGGACTGGAACCTTTTAAAGAAAAACCATGAGCTGTTTCAGTTTTTCCGCTTTCTGATCCATTACCGCCACGAGCATACGGTGATCCGGCGCAAGCTTCCCGACGCCATCTGCGGCATGGAATCCCTTCGCGTCCACGACACCAACGCGGAGATCTTAAAGATCCCCGGCGATGCCAAGACTTTCTGCGTCAGCTTCGCCGGCTATGACCGGAAAAAGGGCCGGGACGATCTGGTATACGTATGCGTCAACGCCCACTGGGAGGATGTAACCATCACTCTGCCCAACCTCCACCATCGGGGCGCCTGGTATTTAAGCGTCAACACCTACGGCGACGGCCAGGGACGCTACACCTACCCGCCGGGACAAGAGACCCGCATTGACAAAGATTTCGTCATGCGTCCCAGGTCTGTGGCGGTGTTCACCGGAAGGTCCTACTGGGGCAATACCTAAACAAAGATGCCATGCGAAAAAGGGAAAGATTCTGCTTGATACAGAACCTTTCCCTTACTTTCTGACAAATAACTTATGACCTAATTTTATCCTACTATATCCAAAAATAAATTGGTTCATCCAACGTAACCTCTGATATTTGCTATGAATTAGCAGTAGTAGGAAAAATTTTCAGAGACCTATTGACAAATTAAAGAAACGGAGCTATACTGTTTTTGGTTAGTTATTGCTAACCAAATTTTAAGCCAATTGGTTAGCAATAACTAATCATGGCCATTATGTTTGATTCAGTCAAAATGGAAATGGGGTGAGGTTTGTATGACATTGAAAAGTGCTGTTGAGGGGAAAGAATATATCATTCAACAGATCAAAACCGAAGATGAGGAACTGGACGCCTTTTTGTTTTCTCTTGGGTGTTACAGCGGTGAATCCATTACCGTTGTTTCTCATTTAAAAGGCGGCTGTGTGGTATCGATCAAAGACGGAAGATATAACATTGACCGTCAATTAGCCGAAGCGATTGTTGTCTAAACAACCTAGATAGGCTTCGGTTTATTTTTCAACCATTAGTTAGCCTACACTAATTATACCGTGTAATTTTGTTCGTTAACGGAATGTACTCTCGGAGTCTCTTTGTGCCTGATTTTGTGAGATGATTTTTTGTCAGATGTGCATAAATTTATGAGGCGTACGTGGAACGTACGTTGATTAAATTTATGTGCATATGACGGAAAATCATCCACAAAGGCAGGTGCAGGAGAGATTCCGAGAGTACATCGGATCATATAGGAGGAAAACATTATGAGAATTGCTTTGACAGGCAACCCGAACTCCGGTAAGACAACCATGTATAACGCGCTTACGGGGAGAAACGAAAAAGTTGGTAACTGGGCGGGCGTTACCGTAGACAGGAAAGAACACCCGATTAAAAAAACCTATGCAGGCGGACAGCAATTAACCGCTGTGGATCTGCCGGGGGCTTATTCCATGTCCCCCTTCACCAGCGAGGAAAGCATAACCAGTTCCTATGTACGAAAAGAAAACCCGGATGTTATCATCAACATTGTGGACGCGACTAATTTAAGCCGCAGCCTGTTCTTCACGACGCAGCTTTTGGAGTTGGGTGTCCCGGTAGTGGTAGCTCTAAATAAGAGTGATTTGAACGAAAAAAAGGAAACGAAAATTGATACGGCCGCACTATCTGAAAAGCTGGGCTGTCCTGTTGTCAATACCGTATCCACTTCCTCTGATGGCTTAAAGGCGGTTATTGAAGCAGCTGTTTCTCATGCGGGAAAAACACAGACCGCACCGTACATACAGGACAATATTGATTTTACCAGCAAACAGGCAGTAGAAGCAGCCGACCGTAAGCGGTTTGAATTTGTCAATCGCATTGTTAAAGAAGTGGAAAGCCGCAAGGTTTTCACAAAAGATAAGAATTTCGGTGATAAAATTGACGCTGTGCTTACCAACAAATGGCTTGGTATTCCGATTTTTGCCGCAGTCATGTTTTTTGTATTCCAAATCTCGCAAGTTTGGGTAGGAACGCCCATTGCGGATTGGATGGTTGGTTATCTGGAAAGTTTTCAAGGCTGGGTAGGCGGACTTCTGGAAAACGCCAATCCCCTTTTGTCCGCGCTTCTGGTTGACGGTGTGATTGGCGGTGTAGCAGCTGTTATCGGTTTTCTGCCATTAGTTATGGTGATGTACTTTCTAATCGCCTTGCTTGAGGACTGCGGCTATATGTCCCGCGTGGCTGTTGTTCTTGACCCCATTTTCAAAAAGGTTGGTCTTTCCGGCAAGTCGGTTATTCCGTTTGTCATTACCATAGGCTGCGCTGTTCCCGGTATCATGGCCAGCCGTACCATTCGCAGCCAGCGTGAGCGCAGAGCAACCGCTATGCTGTCCCCGTTTATGCCCTGCGGCGCAAAAATCCCCGTTATCTCTTTGTTTGCCGGCGCGTTCTTTGAAGACGCAGGCTGGGTAAGCACACTGATGTATCTTTCCGGCATTGTTCTCATTTTCTTCGGCGCTTTGCTGGTAAATAAGATTGCAGGCTATAAGGCAAGAAAATCTTTCTTTATCATTGAATTGCCGGAGTACAAAACACCGTCCCTTCGGGGTGCATTTAAGTCCATGTGCAGCCGCGGATGGGCGTATATCGTGAAAGCCGCAACCATAATTCTGCTGTGTAATACAGCCGTTCAGATCATGCAGACCTTTACTTGGAGTTTCCGTGTGGCCGAAACAGCAGACGCTTCTATTTTGGCTTCTATCGCTTCTCCGTTTGCCTATCTGCTGGCGCCTATTGTAGGCGTCCTTAGCTGGCAGCTTGCGGCGGCGGCAGTAACAGGCTTTATTGCAAAAGAAAATGTGGTCGGCACACTTGCCGTTTGCTTTGTTGGATTGGAAAACCTCATTGATACCGAAGAACTTGCTCTAATGGAAGGCGCGGGCGCAGAAGCCGCCGGTATTCTGGCTATTACAAAGGTGGCGGCTCTGGCTTATCTGATGTTCAATCTTTACACGCCGCCTTGCTTTGCCGCCATCGGCGCTATGAACGCCGAGATGAAAAGCGCAAAATGGGTTTGGGGCGGTATCGGTCTCCAGCTTGGCGTAGGCTTTACCGTAGCATATTTTGTTTATACCATCGGCACTCTGATCACCGCACCGGCTACTCTGAACCTTGGCGCTGCCCTTTTTGGTCTGGCTGTGGTCGCTGCTATGGCGGTTACGGTTGCTGTGCTGATTGGAAACGCTGAGAAAAAAGTAGAAGCAGAATATTCCTTAAACATCACAAGAAAGGCTATGGGTTAGGCAGATAACTATGGAAAATTTTATTATCATTGCAATTCTCATGTGCATGGTAACCGGTATTGTCCGTTACCTATGCAAAGCAAAAAAACAAGGCCAAACCTGTATTGGCTGTCCCTACGCCAAACAATGTGGAAATAACTGCAATGAATTGCCCTAGAGCGTGTTTGAAAATTGCTTTCTGACAGATGTGCGTCACAATTTGTGGGAGATTTGAGCCAAATGAAGGGCGCATAGTGGGCTATGTAACCTGAATTTGGCTCAAATCTCCCACGAAGTGGGGCGTGCATCTGGCGGGAATGAATTTTCAAACACGCTCTAGTACAGCATTGCATTAATTCCCGAGTAAATAGTACTCGCTATCCGCACCAGCTGCACGCCTGCCTCCACTGCCCAGCAATCAACATAAAACTCCTCAACAAAGAACAAGACCATCCCCTAACAAAAAGAAAGCCGCCAGACTGCAAGGCGACCTTTCAAAAATACCGGAAACCACGGCAAACGCTGAAACGTTCATGAAAATGGTACGCAGGTACACCAACTTTGCAGAACTCCCCCCTACCCCATTACGGGTGTGGAGAAAATCGTAATCCACAAATCCAAAGCCCTTACCAAGAAACGCCTGGGGGAAACTCTCCCCCAGGTCAGCGACGACATCAGCCAGCATACATTTAAGCCGGCGAACCCTGCTTCTGCCCGGGAGAATCCGTCTGCTGTCCGGGTGAATATATGCCATGGAGATGAGACCCAAGAAAACAGGAGGGCCTAACCCCGAGTGTTTTCTGCTTTAGGGGCTCATCGCAATGTTTGGCATATCTGAACCCGGACAGCAGACGGATTCTCCCGGGCCCACCACAGCACCGCCCCTCCCTCAATCCAACTCCTTCATCCCCGTATACAGCTCATAATACCTCCCCTTCCTCTCCAAAAGCTCCTCGTGATCCCCTCTCTCTATAATCCTTCCCTGCTCCAACACCATAATAGCATTGGCATTGCGCACCGTAGAAAGCCGGTGAGCAATCACAAAAGTAGTCCGATTCGCCATAAGCCGGTCCATGCCGTGCTCAATATGTTTCTCCGTTCTGGTATCCACAGAGCTGGTGGCCTCATCCAAGATCAGAATAGGAGCCTTGGACACCGCCGCCCTGGCGATATTCAAAAGCTGCCTCTGCCCCTGGCTCAAATTAGCCCCGTCCCCCTCCAGCATGGTATCATACCCCTTTGGCAGACGCATGATAAACGAATGGGCGCTGGCCGTCTTTGCCGCCTGCACCACCTCCTCGTCCGTGGCGTCAAGCCTGCCGTACCGGATATTCTCCCGCACGGTGCCAGTAAACAGGTGCGTATCCTGAAGGACCATGGCAATATTCCTGCGAAGCTCCTCCCGCTTCAGATGGCGGATATCCACCCCGTCAATGGCGATGGAGCCGGACTGGATATCATAAAACCGGTTCAAAAGATTGGTAATGGTAGTCTTGCCCGCCCCGGTAGAGCCCACAAAAGCAATCTTCTGCCCCGGCTTGGCGTAAAGGCTGATATCCTTTAAAATCACCTTATCCTCCTGGTATCCGAATGTCACATGATCCAGGACCACATTCCCCTCCATGGAATCCAGCCCCTTGGCATCCTCATCATCCGCCGGCTCCGGCGCCTCGTCCATTACCGCAAACACCCGCTCCGCTCCGGCCAGAGCCGAGAACACGCTGCTGACCTGCATGGAGATCTCGTTAATGGGCCTGGCAAACTGCCTGGAAAAGTTCAAAAACACCGTCAACCCGCCTACGTCAAAATTCTTCCAGATGCACAAGATCCCGCCGATGCACGCCGTCAGGGAGTAGTTGATCTGGCTTAGATTGCCCATCACAGGCCCCATGATGCCGCCGAAAAACTGAGCCCTGATCTGATTGTCCCTAAGATCCCGGTTCAAAATGGCAAATTCCTCCCTGGCAATCTCTTCATGGCAGAAAACCTTCACCACTTTCTGCCCCGTGACCGTCTCCTCCACATAGCCGTTGACAGCCCCCAGGGACGTCTGCTGGGCGGAAAAATATTTCTGGCTCCGCCTTGCCACCGCGCCGCCCGCCTTCATCATCACCGGAACCATGACAATGGTGATGACGGTCAGGTAAACATTGGTGTAAAGCATCAGCCCAAGGGTCCCCACAATGCTCAAAGCCCCGGAAAACAGCTGCACCAGCGTGTTTGACAGCATCTGTCCCACCGTGTCCACGTCATTGGTAAACCGGCTCATAAGATCTCCGTTATTGTTGGTGTCGTAAAACCTTACGGGAAGGGCCTGCATCTTGGTAAATAAATCGTTTCGTATCTTCTGTAAAGCATTTTGGGCCACATTCAGCATCACCTTGGCCTGGGCGTAATTGGCCAGTACGCCAAAGGCATACACAACGGCCATGACTATCAAAGCCTTTGCCAGCCCCGCCGCGTCCCCCCGGCTGCCGTCCACAGGCACGATATACCGGTTAATGATAGGCCGCAGCATGTAGGACCCTGCCAGAGAGGATGCCGTGCTGACGATCACACAGAAAAATGCCAGGCTCATCTTGGCCTTATCCTCATTAAGATACGCCAAAAGCCGCCTTACCACCGCCTTGCTGTTCTTGGGAGCCCCCTTTGCCATGGCCCGCTGCCGCCCCGGCCCTCCCGGTCCCCCCGGTCCATGGCCTCCAGGCCCCATAGGTCCATGCCTTTGGGGAACTGCTCTGCCGTACCTCCGTTTCAGGCGCTCGGCCCTGGCCGCCTGACCGCTTTCACTTTTTTGATCCTTCCCATCTATGATACCCAGGCGCTCCTTGCCTGCTCTTTCCTTTTGCTCCTTCATGACACGCCCGCCTCCTTTTCATGGTCTCTCTGGGAATAGTAGATCTCCTGGTAAGCCTGGCAGTTCTCCATCAGCTGCCTGTGATCCCCCATTCCGATGATCTTCCCCTCATCCAGCACCAGGATCTGATCCGCCTCCTCCACGGACCCGATTCTCTGGGCGATGATGATCTTTGTGGTATCCTTCAGATCCGCGGCAAAACACCAGCGTATCTTCGCCTCCGTGGCCGTGTCCACGGCGCTGGTGCTGTCGTCCAGGATCAGGATCTTAGGCTTTTTCAGCAGCGCTCTGGCGATGCACAGCCTCTGCTTCTGTCCTCCCGACACGTTAACGCCTCCCTGGCCCAGATCCATGGCGTACCCGTCCCCAAACGAGGTCACAAACCCATGGGCCTGGGCGTTCTCGGCCGCCTGATACAGCTCCTCCATGGAAGCGTCCTCATTGCCCCACCGAAGGTTCTCCTCAATGGTGCCGGAAAACAGCACGTTCTTTTGCAGGACCATGCCCACGCCCTCCCGCAGATTTTTAAGGGAGTACTCCCTCACATCCACGCCGTCCACCAGCACGCTCCCTCCACTGACGTCGTAAAGCCTGGGGATCAGCTGCACCAGGGTGGTCTTGCCGCTTCCCGTAGCCCCGATGATGCCCACGGTCTGCCCCGGCAGGGCCGTAAAGCTGATATGTTCCAGCACCTTCTCATCCGCCTCCTCATGGTAGCAGAAAGAAACATCCCGAAACTCCACCTTGCCCTGGGTCACAATCCTCTCCTTTTCTGTTGCCTCTTCATCCGTCAGATCGATCTTGGTATCCAGCACCTCATTGATCCTCTTGACCGAGGCCATGGCCCTGGAACTCTGGAGAAACACCATGGAAAGCATCATCAAAGACATGAGGATCTGCACGATATAGGTGGTAAACGCCGTCAGATCCCCCACCTGCATCTGCCCTGCGATGATGATATTGCCGCCATACCACACAACTGCCAGGGTGGTGATATTCATGGCCAGCATCATCACAGGCATGGTCATGATGACCACGTTCATGGCCCGCAGGCTGCTGTCCTTTAAATCCCCGTTCATGTCCTGGAACTTCTCCTGTTCAAAATCCTCCCGAACAAAGGATTTGATGACCCGCACATTGGTCAGCGCCTCCTGGATGCCGGAATTAAGCCGGTCCAGCTTCTTTTGCATCACCGTGAACCTGGGAAACGCCGTCTTTAAGATCAGGATAATAGCCGCCATCAGAAACGGGATCACCACCAGGATCACCATTGCCAGCTTCCCATTCATGATAAACGCCATAATCAGCGCACCTATAAGCATCCCCGGAGCCCGAAACATCATCCGAAGCCCCATCATGGTCACTTGCTGCACCTGCTGGATATCATTGGTCAGCCTTGTGACCAGGGAACCGGTGCTGTAAGCGTCAATATTTTTAAAGGAAAAGCTTTGCACCTTGTCAAAAAGATCCTGCCTTAGATCGCTGGTAAAACAGATAGACGCCTTGGAAGAAAAGTAAGCTCCCCCAATGCCCCCCAAAGCCATAAATAACGCCGTCGCCACCATCACCGCCCCGATGCCCAGGATGTAGGCCATATCCCTTTGGGGTACTCCGTTGTTGACGATCATGGACATCAGCTTTGGCAGCATAATCTCCCCCGCCACCTCTGTCAGCATACAAAGCGGCGCCAGAATAAACGCCGACCCGTAAGGCTTTATATACTTCATGTACCGTTTCATTTATACACCCTCTCCTTCCTGTTCCTTTAAATCCTTCGGCCTTTCGGACTCAAACGCCTCCAAATTATGGTAAACCTTGTCCAAAAGCTCCCCCATTTTCTCAAAATCCTCCTGGGAAAACCCCAGAAACATCCTCTTCTCCAGCTCCTCAAAAATGGTGACGCTTTTTTCCACAGCCTCCATCCCCTTTTTCGTGACGCAGATCTGGTTATACCGATTGTCCCTGGCATTCACCTTCCGCTCAATGTATCCCCCCTGCTCCAGCTTTTTCAAGGACACGGCAATGGTAGCCGTGGATACGCCGTGGAGCCTGGCCAGCTCCTTCTGGGATACCTGTGGGTGGTCCGCCGCAAACATCAAAAGCTGATGCTGGCTGCGGTAGATACCCGTAGCGCTTAATTCCTGCTCCAGCACCTTCCTGTGCAGCCGGTTGGTCCGCATGTACTTGTCGATCAGACGCCACTCCTTTGTGTCCCGCCTCCGTCTTACTTTATCCAGCATTTTTCATTCTCTCCCCTTTTTCATTTACCCTTTTCGGACGCCACTGGTTTGCTGGTTAATTATTAGCTTGCTGATAATTAGCTTGCTATCTATTATAGAAAGAACCTGGGCCAAATGCAATAGGAAACGAATCATTTTATATTTTCTTAATATTTACCGCTTATTAATCCTTATGGACGGGTCTTTAACACTTAAAAAAATATAAAATCTCTACAGGCCCCATAAAATTGTATTTTTTGTCATATTTTTGTAACAGTTCAGACACCCCCAAAAAACATGCTGAATTTTTTGGGTTTATATCTGCCTTCGTTGTTGATAACCGGGCCAGGACCAGCATGGTCCCCGGGCATTGTGGATAACCAGCCCCTAAAACGGAATAAATATCCATGTTTTGTTCCAGATTCCGTGTTTTATTCCTTTCTCCAGTCTGTTCTGTCCACATTTTCTCTTTCTGAATGGTCTCTTTCCACAGTCAAAATGACGGAAGTCTGTTGCGGCGGGATTCGCGTTTTTCAGATATTTCTGGTATACTGGCTGTAAGAAAGCACAGGAGGGAGGGATTCTGCGTGGGCGTCAATTATACAAAAAGCGTTTATAACCAGCTGGTGGAAGTCATGGAACGGCTGGATTCCATGGAAACAGAACACAGAAAAGACCGCAGGGAGATCACATCCCTCACCTGCGAAGCGAAAAGCCTGCGCAAAGAGAACACCCGTCTCAGGCAGGAGGTATCCGGGCTGCAGGAGAAAACGGCCGCACTGGAAGAGGAAAACCACAGGCTGGAAAAAGAAAACCTTCTCCTGCGCGATGACAACGAACGGATGAAGAGGTCCCTGGGCAATGACAGTTCCAATTCCTCCCTTCCCCCGTCAAAGGATGCACCAGGGAAAGCGCCAAACACGTATAACAGCCGGAAATCTTCCGGAAAGAAAAAAGGAGGCCAGCCCGGACACCCGGGAAGGGGCCTATCAAAAGCGGAGGTGGAAAAGAAAATCCGGGAAGGTGTGTTCAGACACAGCCTTAAGGAAATCGGTACTCCCGGAAGGCCTTATATCACCCGTTACCGCCTGGACCTGGAGGTAAGGACGACCGCAACGGAAATCCGGATTTACGCAGATGAAAACGGAAAGTTCCAGGTACCGGATGAATACAGGGCGGAAGTAAGCTATGGGCCGGCTGTCCGCGCGATGGCCGCGTTCCTTTGCAGCGAAGGGGTCGTAGCCAATGACCGGATCTGCGAATTTATCAATTCAGTATCAGGGGACGTGCTGTGCCTTTCAGAAGGCAGCGTATACGGCTTCTGCCAAAAATTCGGGGAGTCCTGCGCCCATATATGCGGGAAGATCGAAGAAAGCCTCCTGAACGCCCATGAAATCTGTACGGACGCAACCACGGTGAAAACAGACGGGAAGCAGACGTACATACGGAATTTCAGCACGGAAAAGAACGTGCTGTATATAGGAAGTGAAAAGAAGGATCTGGAAACGCTTATGGGCATAA
This sequence comes from Clostridiaceae bacterium, assembly GCA_910575585.1. Taxonomy (GTDB): domain Bacteria; phylum Bacillota; class Clostridia; order Lachnospirales; family Lachnospiraceae; genus UBA3402. The sequence continues at coordinate 185,524 of CAJTGF010000003.1, read as the reverse complement.
GGGTCCTGAAACAGTACGCAGGGGTTTTGACCCATGACCACGAAACGTCCCTGTACCATTTCGGAACTGGACACAGTGAATAAAACCGCCAGAAAATGGCGGGTGGTTTCCGGACAGCAGAGGGGCGCGGAATGTACTGCCAGATCATGAGTGTCATTGGGACAGTAAAACGGAGAGGGCTCAATATTTTCCAAAGTATTAGAAACATCCTGACAGATGGGGCTGTTGCACTGATAGTTTTCTAAACATCATTGCAACAGCCCTTTTCTGTCTTTTTCTTTGCCATAAACCCTGAAAAACAGACAGATGAGTTTCTCCTGGCTCATTTAGACAACACTTTAACAGCCCCTGTGCTTGACAGCGTCTGCCGCGTTTTACATCCTCTAAATTAGAAAAGAAACTGACGGAATACGGGACGCATTTTACTATTGAAAACATCATCGAAACCCTCAACAGCATGGAAGTAGTGAATATAGAAGATATGTGGTATATGTCCACTTATAATAATTCGCAGGTCTGCACGGCCCTGAATGGGGTCTTTGACCTTGGGCTGGATAAAAAGTATTACCAGCCAAAAGAACTCAATAAAAAAATCAAAAAAATTTCAAAATAAGTTTTCCATACAACATTTCTAATGATCAAAAAAGTGGCAAAAATCCCATAAAATCGAGGGGAAACGCCACTTTTGTTTCTTACAAGTGTTAAAGACGGGATTTAAATTCTCCTTAAATTACCATATCTGATAGGGGCTGTCAACCTGTTTTTTAAGATTTTCTCTATCTTATTACTATTTCCCCACACTGCCTTTGAATCATATGGTCTATCAGGAAATGCACCATATTCCAGTTTAATATCATATCCGTTCTCCCTTATAAATCGTTCAACTCTATCAGAGAGTTTTTCTGGTCTGCCCGAACAAATATTAATAATTCCATTAATCTGATTCTGTGTCACAGTGGCCGCTACCTGATTACAAAAATCTTCATAGTCAATAAAATCAAACTGATTTAACCCCTTTGTAAACGGAAATGTCCGTTTTCCTTCCTCAACTGCTGAAGTAATCTTTGAAAATATCGAACTTCCAAATTTAGAATTACCAACTATGTAATATCCCCGAAGCCATTGGAAAACTTTATCATTCTGTCTGCAATAAAGTTTTGTCACTTCTCTCAGCGCATTCTTAGCAATCCCATAAAAGCTTTCCGGGTTACATGGTGTAATTTCATCAATGCTTCCCTCAAAAAATCCTATTTCATGCATGCTCCCCATTACCGAAATAGCCTTTACACCGCTTTGGGCCATAGTTTGAATAAAAGCATAATGTTTGGGCAGATCCATTATATGGGAATCAGAGTAATGTATGAAACCATCTCTCCAGGCTAAATGTAATAACACATGGGGTTCTCCAAAATACACATATGGATTTTGTATCTCAAAAATATTACTTGCTAACCTTATAGCGCGATCATCAATATTCTGAACAGCATAATCCGATGCAACGACTTCATACCCAAGATCTAATATTGATCTGACAATCCCCTGTCCAAGATAACCATTAGCTCCAGTAACTAAAATTTTCATCTTACACCTCCCGCCAAATAAATTATAGAAAACAATCTCTAACTCCATTTTTTTATACTTCTTGCAAATATCGAAACCAAATAAGACATGCCAGTATGGCTAAGCATAATCTCAATACATAGGTATATTAAAGTCGAAAAAAACATGGAAACAAATAATTCAATGTAATAAGAAAAGGTAAAACTATGGATTGCTGTACATATAAGCACTATAGTGATACCGCCTAAAATATCCTTTAATAAATCTGCTTTATTAATTAATAAAACAGACTTTGTGAATCTCTTTGCAGATATAGAAGTAATACTCATCACTATTATCTCTGCTATCAAGGTTGTTATTGCCGCACCATTTAAACTTAATCTAGGAATAAGAATAAAGTTCAGACCAATATTGACAATTGCCGCAATAACTGTGGAGATCAGGAAAAATTTTTCCAAACGATTCGGTATCAAAAAAATATACGAGATAAAGCATGACACAACCGCAAAGAAAATAGTAACAGCATATATTCTCAAAGAAATATCCCCGCTTACATAATCTTCTCCTGCTATCAAATGAATGATATTTTCTGCTTCAGAAAACATGCCAGCCATACAGGGTATAATGATCATAAGTAATAGATTGAATAATTTTGATACTACCTCATCCACTTCTTTTAAACTTTTTTCAGATAACATACTAGACAAACGAGGAACCATCACCATAATTGTTGCATTTATAAGCGCTTTGATTAATAGATAAATTTTTGTTGAAACAGAATAAATTCCAACCGTCTTATTCCCTTTTAATACCCCCAAGATAGTTACATCGGAACTAAGGTATATAACAAGAGCAATGCTATTGAAAAATAACATACTCATAAAAGGTAAATGCTTTTTCAGGTTCATATGCCAGGTTGGTCTCAGTTTTATATACTTCCTTATATAAAAAATATTTAGAATATTTCCACCCGCTGCGGATAACATTGAAATAAAGGTATACAAATAGAGATCATCAGCATCTTTAACCAAAACCACCATCGCAATAACACATATCAACTCAACAATTACATACCGTATGGTTATATACAAGAAGTCTTCAAATGCTAGGTTTATCCAATCCGCACCTAACGTCGTTAATATTATCTGCAATGATTGAATCAGAATTACATATCTATAAGGAAATAAATTTGCGCATGTACCAAGTAAAGTAAATAATATGCTGTACGCAACAATTGTTGACAGTAAATTTATTGAGAATATCTCATTCGAAAATTTTTCAAGCTGCCTCTTATCCTTTCTTGCAACTGCCGCCTCCCTTATCGCATAATCCGAAATTCCAAACATACCTATGTATGCAGCATAACTCACAACAGACTGTCCAAATGAATGGATCCCTATTTTTTCCGTACCCAGAACATGAGAAGCGTATGTAAATGTAATAAGAGGAAAAACTGTTGTACACAACTGTTTAATGATATTCAGGATCATATTTTTCTTTAAAGAAATACTGTTCATTTACACACTCCTCCTAAGCAAGCCAGAACCACACTCCTTCAAATACTGGTTTTATCAATGGATTTGTATCTACCTGACAGATTTTTATATCCCAAACAAACCACAAGATTGCTAGTGCTGTAAATACTGACAATGTGAACAACTGAAATGAATCGAGCTTTCTCTTTTTCCCAAAAACAAATGTTCCTAATACTACATTTATTATAAATGCCCCTCTTATCATTCGATAATATGTTACACTCATCATCATAGCAGGAACTGTTACAAATAAAATCATATTAAAATAGTTAACCAGCTGAATATATAAAATTTGTTTATAAGTATAAATCCCCTTACTTCTGCTTACATACTTTTCAAGAATGATCCCATATGTCGTTGTAATAAAGTGTATTCCAAATGGCATCATCCATCCTAAATGCGCAGACGTATCTGTATAAAACGCGATTCGCGCGTCGCCTTTCGATAGTATCAAATTAAGTAAAATAGAAAATCCTGGAATCCTGTTTCCATTTAAAAAAGTAATAATAGCGACAGCTATGGAAATTCCAATCAACATATATGCAATTTTCTTCCGTCTGTTCTTAAAATAAAAACAAAAAAGCAAAAAAACAATAAAATAAAATGTATGAATACCTGTAGCCAAAAATGTACATATAATAAATTTGATTTTTGATTTTCTATCCACATATAATAAATACCTAAGGCTCCAAATTAAAATAGTCCATGCCACCGCATTCCTAAATTGCATTGAATCCATAAATATCATAGATGGTAAATAAAAAATTAAAACCAGACATATATCCGTGCCAAAATATTTTAGTGTTTTTACAGCAAACAAACCAAAAATAAAAGTTATAACTGCTCTAAAAACATAAAATGTTATTCCTAGTGAAGAAAAAAAATATTTTAAAATTGAATACAATGGCTCTCTCGCTGACCATATAGCTGATACATGATCATACTCATAAGAATAATTATAGATATCTTCCCCCGTACGATTAGATGTGATTAATAAAAATATCAAAACAAGCGCTAAGGCTTCTAAAAAAGCAATTCTCTTATTTCTATATACATCAACAAAAACATTACTACTTATTTTAACAGCATATCTACTATGTATTAAGGACGCACATATACATAATGTCCATGCTGCAATATACAATACCTTCATCATCTTTATACCTGTATTTAATTCCTTGTTTTACTGCTGATCTTTATCAACTGTAATGGTAAAAATATCTTCAATCTAAACAATACAAATACTACCTTATAGATAATATTAATCTTTACATTCTTACTTAACCTCGCAATTTGAATATCCCTGCCAAATAACGAGTAAAAAAAATCATAGTATTTATTTAAAATATCCCTGTAACTTGTGCTAAAATCATTATTGCAAAAAGAATTTTTCAAATATCTAAACGCATATCCACCAAACTCTGCTTCATATTTATTTCCAAATCTTCCTCTTAGCAAATCGTACATCTTAGTCATAGAATGCTTATAATCCTGAAAAGCTCTATTATTTATCTTTGTTGAAGTACTAACACCAATTCTTCTCTTATAGCAATATACGATATCATCAATCTTATTTATCCTATTACATTTACTAGCATACTCAAAATTAAACATAATATCTTCTAATCCATACCTAAACACCTCGTCAAATAATATTCTATTGTTATCAATGATAGTCTTCTTATATAAGCAATTCCATACATGTTGCGCTGAAGCGTCTTCTTCCTTATTTAACATAAATCCAACAATTTCGATTTCACTGTTCAAGATCATATTCCCATATTTATAAATATAAGTTTTAATAATATTTTCTTTTTCGTCTAACATGTTTAACTCTTGCCCTGCCACCACCAAATCACAATCCCCTATATACTTGATCAAACTTTTAAGCATATTAGGTAATGGTTCATCATCCTGGTCTATAAACGCAATATACTTCCCCTCCGCTTTTTGCAATCCCAAATTCCTTGCGGAACATATACCTCCATTAGCTTTATAAAAAATTTTTATCCTTTGATCGCTGTTTGCTTTTAACTCTGCTATCTTTGCCCCATTATCTTTAGATCCATCATCTACAATTAATAATTCCCAGTCCGTAAAAGTCTGTTTTTGTACACAATTTATAGTATGTTTAATGTATTTTCCGCCATTATACAATGGCAATATAATACTTATCTCTGACATTTTACTTTTCCCCTATTTAACTTTGCACTCTTGCGATCAAATCTGTTGTTGACTTTCCTTCAACAAATGGAATCAATACAATCCTGCCTCCCCTTGATTCTACCAAATCTTTCCCCACAACTTTATCCGTCGTGTAATCTCCTCCTTTTACTAAAATATCCGGCTGGCACTGCAAGATTGTTTTATACGGAGTATCCTCCTCAAATATCACAATATAATCTACAGCATCAAGTCCAGATAAAACTTCAACCCGGTCCATTTGCGTATTTACCGGCCTGTGCATCCCTTTTAGTCTTTTTATTGACGCGTCACTGTTCAGTCCCACAACCAAAATATCGCCCAATTTCGAAGCCTCATTTAAATATCTGACATGGCCTGCATGTACAATATCAAAGCATCCGTTAGTAAAAACAATTTTTTTATGTATATTTTGCTGTCTTAGCGCACTTAAAAACTCCATTTCTATCAGTTTTCCCGAATATGCTTGTTCCTTAGTCTTCTTTTTTATAGCATAATCAACTTCATTTAAATAGACAGATGAAGTTCCCAACTTAGACACCTGAATTCCTGCGGCAAAATTAGAAATTATCATAGCATCCTTCATAGAAAAACCACTGGCAACACACAATGCTAAATATGCAATTACTGTATCTCCTGCCCCTGTTACATCATATACTTCCTGTACGGTAGTTCTTAATTGTTCTATCTTTTCCGACTTATCAACCAAAATCATTCCATCAGCGCCACATGTGGTCAAAACATATTCACATTTACACATGTTTAATACATATTTTGATGCCTCAGCAATTTGCTCTACCGTTTTAGCTGGCAGTCCGCTTAAAATTTCAAGTTCTTTCTGATTTGGCTTTATTAAATATGAATTGCGGTACTTTATGGCTTTTGCATCTTTTGCATCAATCAGTACTTTTATATTTCTGCTGTTTGCGATTTCAATAATTTTTTTTGTAAAACTGTAAGTTAACACTCCCTTCATATAATCTGAAATCAAAAGAATATCAAATTTATCTATAGATCTTTTTAAAATATTTATCAACTGAATTTCTGTCTCTTCCGAAATTTCATTTGAGACTTCTTCGTCAACTCTCAAAACCTGCTGATTATTTCCAGCAACTAAACGTGTCTTTGTAGATGTAGGTCTTTCAGTTGCTAACAAAAGACCAGTATCTATATTAAATGATTCTAATAAACGCAGTAAGGTTTTTCCATGTAAATCATTTCCAATTATAGAAAGGATACTTACTTTTTGTCTATTTACAACAAGATTTACAGCAACATTCGCCGCTCCACCTAGCCGGGCCGTTGTTTTTTTCTTCAAAAAAATCGGTACCGGGGCTTCTGGAGATATTCTATTTGTAATACCAACCATATATTGATCCAGTATGATATCACCTACAACTAATATACTTTTTTCTTTAATATTTTTCCATAACTCCATGTTATTTTCCTCAACTATCAATATGTTTGATAACACTTCAGCAAATAGTTCTGAACATAATCAGTTACTCCTTCTTTAAGAGTACTAAAATCTTTAGTATATCCTTCTGCTCTTAACTTATCCATTTTAGCTTCCGTAAAATATTGATATTTCTGTTGCAACTCCTCTGGCATATCTATATATCTGATATGAGGATTGATGCCCAAAGCACTAAATATCGCTTCTGCTAATTCATTAAAACTCTGTGCTTTCCCTGTTCCCACATTAAATAAACCATTTACATTTGGATTCTCAAGCAGCCAAAAAATAACATTACAAATATCCTTAACATAAATAAAATCCCTCAGTTGTTCACCGTCTTTATATTTTGGAACATAGGACCTAAAAAGTTTTATTTCTCCGTCTTTCTGAATCTGACCAAATCCATGAAATATCATACTAGCCATACATCCCTTATAATATTCATTTGGTCCATACACATTAAAAAATTTTAATCCCACATGCTGTTTAGGAAATACTGTCGCCTGGTGCTTTACCCATTGATCAAATAATTGTTTTGAATAGGCGTATCCATTTAAAGGCGTCAACTGATCTATATCAGATTTATCGTCAAATCCTTGTGTTCCGTCTCCATATGTAGCTGCTGAACTGGCATAAATAAAGCGGATATTTTTTTCAGCGCAATACTCCCAAAGTGTTTTTGTATATTCAAAGTTATTAATCCAAAGATAATCAAAATTCTTTTCTACTGTTGATGATTGAGCTCCCATGTGAATAATCGCTGTCACGTCTTTATAACCTGATAGTTTATTCAAAAAGTCGATCTTATTTACATATTTAATATATCTCTTATTTCTAATATTAATCCATTTATCTGTAGATGCGATATTGTCAACAATCAAAATATCTTCAATACCATAATTATTCAGTGTACGGACTACACAACTCCCAATAAATCCAGCTCCGCCTGTCACAATGATCATATTTTAATCCCTCGCTATTCTCAAAAGTATGCGATCTGCAATTACTTTATAATCAATACCACGAATACATTCATCTGTTTGTTTCGGACACTTTTTTAAAAGGCATGGTTTGCATGCCAAATCTTTCGAATAGATATCTACTACTCCATTGCTTCTCGGACTATATAATTTAGGATCGACCGGACCAAATATAACTGTAATGTCTTTTCCATATGCACCCGCTATATGTCCCGCGCCACTATCATTACAAATCATATAATCGCACAATTCTACCCTGCCGATGTATGACCTCAAATTATCTTTACATACCACATGGTCTAATCCTACTGTTTTTGCCACATCAGCAACTGCGCTTGCCACTTCCTCATCTCCTTTTCCGCAAAAGATTAACACTGCATAGTTATCCTTGTTCTGAAGTTTTCTGCCGATTTCTCTTACCAATTCCGGATAAAAAGGATATTGTTTTATTTTCAAACTCGCTCCAGGATGAATCCCGATTAAATACTTATGTTCCAGATGATGATTGATTATAAATTCTTCATTCTCTTTTTTCTGTTCTTTCATCAGAGATAATTTGGGTATCCGTTCATAATCCTTAACCTTAGCTCCCAAACTTTCGATCAAATTAATTCTTGCGTCGATTTCATGTGTATTATCGCCTACCGGTTTTGCAATATCTGTAAGCAAGTAATCCGTATTCATTGTGTTGTATGAAAGAGTTCTATTACTCCTGCATAAATACATAAAAAATATATATCTGAAATCCCCTCTAGGTTCTATTGCGATATCGAACTGTTCCTTTCTCAATATCCTGATCCTATTTCTTATTATCCTCCAATTTTTTATCCATGAAACAGGTGTAGATAAACAGGAAATTCCATCAAATTCAATAAATTTATCCACTAACCCATCTCTTATTAGTTGCTCTTTTATCCACGATTTTCCAAGAATTGTAACCTCTGTGTTTGGCATATGTTTTTTAATAACCCTATACATCGGTAGATTCATAATTTCATCGCCCAGTAATGTGACATTAACTATTAAAATCTTATGTATATGATTTGATCCCCACTGTTTCTCTTTATGAATAAATAACCTCATAACAGTGTTTATTGGTTTCAGGTACTTTACTTTTTTTTCATTAAATCTTAATCCCATAGCAGTTCTCCTAATTTAATGCTCCACCTTGATCCATTTTTCCAGATCCAGATCATATTTTTTTATAATCTTTGCAGGGCATCCCACAATCACACAATAATCAGGAAACTCACCTGTAACTAATGAATGAGCACCAACAATACATTGTTTTCCCAAAATGGTTCCTGGCTGGATTGCGGCACCAAAACCAATGAAACAATTCTCACCAATCTCTGTTTTTTGTATTTTAATAGGTTGTTCCATTATATGCATACCTATATTTTGATACTCATGTCGTATATCAGTAATATAAACATTTCCCAATATTGTTGTATGCCTTCCAATAACGAGCACTCCCCCTGCCGTACAATGAAAGTTTTGAGCAATTGAACAATCATCTTTTATTATTATTTTTCCTTCACCTAATGTTTCCATTCTGCTTCCTGGATAGATACGAACTTTATTACCTAAATATATATTTTTTCTTCCAACAACACTGATCGGTCTTCCTAAATACGAAAAATTTCCTACTCTTCCATATGTTGCTCTGCAAGTAAATGCTCTTAAAGCCCAGAATACTTTATATAACTGCATTTCCATCCTTTCTCTTTTTTACATAACAGAGTCATTCTTTATATTGTGACCACTCCTCCTTTTGCGCATTGTAATACTTTACAATCTTTGCCGGAATACCTGCTAAAACACAATAATCCGGATACACACCTCTTCTCACAACCGAGTTAGCTCCCACAATACACTGTTTTCCAAGCTGTGCCCCTGCCATAATTACGGCTCCATGACCGATAAAGCAATTTTTACCTACTTGTGTCTCTCTATAAGTTAATTTTTGTTGCATAATATGAACATCTAATTTCTCATAATTGTGATCTATATTTGTAATAAAAACGTTACTGGATATAGTGGTCCTTTCTCCGATCTTTAAATTACCCCCCCGGAAACAATATGGAGATTTTGCGCAATAGACACATCATTACCAATATCTATTTGTCCGTTTATTGCCTCAATACGCATCCCAGACATAATTCTAACCTTATCCCCAATAGTTATATTTTCAGCGCCTGCCACTAATAACGGCTTAGCAATATATCCTCCACCACCAATGTACTTAAATTTCCTTTTATATAAAACACTCCGAATAGCTCCTATATACTTAAATAGAACAAATCTCATATTTTTTACCTTATATCCCTTCAAAGATATCCTTAACCCAACGATCTATCCTGTATTTTAGATAGATTTTTTCTGGAATATCCTCATATTCTCTTACAATAATTGACTTATCAATATTTATAGACTTTCTGTTTATAATGATCTGATTTCCTTCCCGATAAAAATCATAGTCCCTAATACTGGCATTTGTTGTCAGCAGCTTTCTCTTTAGTCCAAGCATTTCTATTGTTCTCATTGTTAACCCCCTTTGATCGGGATGATTAACGTCTATAACATATCTGGTATTAACCATTATATGTTCAACAGTAGTATGATCTAGAGTATTTATATGCACAATTCCTTGTTTATATAGTTTTCTGACATACCTATTCTGGATATATCGATACAAAAACATGATCTTTCCTGGAATATATAAATAAAAATAGTATTTCATATCATTAAGATCGCAATAACGCTTTAGCTTATATAAAATTTCAGCTCTGTCACTATGAGCGGTTCCAACAAATCCAAAATCATATCTATATCCCCTAATTTCCCCATACATATTCTCATATTCTCTTGAAAAAAATAATGGTCTAAAAATAAATCCATATTTTTTACAGTCTCCAGGATCAAATGAGAGACACTTATCAAATTCCTTATATATTTTCTTTGCGTTTTTATTCTCTATGGAATCCCACATATACAAAACAAATTTTGCGTTCTTAAAAGATTTTCTTAAATTCTTAACTGCATCAACAGTGACAGTCTCAGGAGAAATAAATAATACAAAATTGGGATTAAATTTATATTCTCTCTCTGCAATAAAACAGTAATACTGTTCAATCCTCTTTTTAATCACCCCGGGTACTTTCCTAATAAGTATCTTATCCATTGATGTTGCATTATTTCTTTCATCATAAAAATGTACGATTCCGCCATCCAACTCTATTTCACTTTTAATAATCAATGGATAATCATAATTAGAAGGCCCTATTAATATGATCCTTTTTTTATTAAGCATGACCACATTTCCTTATAATTCTCTTATAATTCTCTCAGCAATACTTTTTGCATCAATCCCATACTGTTGTCGTAAATACTTCTGATCTCCAACTCTAACAGAGTACACATCATTTACCCCAATTCTGACAAGAATGGCTTTTCGATCACGCAACTCCGCCATTAGCTCCGCTACCGCAGAACCAAATCCGCCAATAACATTATGCTCCTCACAGGTAACGATCAGTTCGAACTCTTTTGCGATATCTCTGACCAATTCCGAATCTATAGGCTTTACTGTCGGAAAGGTATAGACAGCTGGATCAATCCCTCTTTTCATTAAAATTTCTAGAGCACCTTTTATCTCTTCAAAAATCGCCCCAGTAGAGAAAATAGCTACCTTCTTACCATCGTTAATCTTAATTGCCTTTCCAATCTCAAAATTTTGTATTTTCCTATGAATCCTTTTCTCTCCTCCACGCCCAAGCCTTAGATATGCGGTTCCAGAATATTTGACAAGAGCCTTTGTACATTCCTCTGCCTCTGTAAGATCAGCTGGCGCCATGACTACGACATCTGGAAGAGCCCTTAAAACAGCCAAGTCCTCTGTAGCATGGTGGCTCATACCAAGACTCCCATAGACAAAACCGCCGCCAATACAGACAATCTTCACATCTGCCTTATGATATGCACAGTCATTGCGTATCTGTTCTAGACATCTAAGAGTTGAAAAATTACCAATACTATAAGTAAAAACTTTTTTTCCCGTTAAAGCCATACCTGCCGCAACTGTTGTCATATTCTGTTCTGCAATTCCGGCATTTGTAAACTGGTCCGGACATTGCTCCCAAAAGGGTTTTAACACTCCAAATCCCAAATCACCAGTAATTAATTCAATACTCTTATTTTCCTTAGCAAGCTTAATTAAAGTTTTTACAAACGTATCCCGCATGATAGCTATTCTCCCATATTAAATCTGATGTACTTTTTCCCCACTCCCAGATAATGCCTCTACGCGGCGCATTCTTTCCGGATAATGTGTATGCCATGTATAAGAAAATGTATGATCGTTATTGATATCATCTGTTTCCACTGCGATTACTGGATTTTCTATTCCGTTCGGAGTATATGGGTCTTCTATTCCTTCTGGCTTAGCTAAATAAAGTTCCATTATAGCCGTATCATATTCCCACCCGTCATGAGGAAATCTGTAATGCCAGAGAATATCATTCTGCATAAAAGAAACACCGTAGCCCTTGATTGTATTTGCTATAATGACTGTTGGTTTATGAAATGTATCTCTCCTGTACACGTCAGTCTTTTCAAAAGCATCCCTCAATTCATCATGGCTATTGCCATTGATTTCAATAACATTCCATCCAAAGGCTTTCCACTTACTTCCAAAATCCTCTATTTCAATAGTATTTTCCTGAAAATCCAAACTTTGCATATGATTATGATCGATGATCGCAACAAGATTATTCAATCTAAAATGATTTGCGAATAATACTGCTTCCCATATGCTCCCCTCATCGCATTCACCATCTCCCAATACTACAAATGTCCTCTCATTTCTTCCATCCTTCTTAAGCGCATAAGCAATACCTACGGCAGCTGATAAGCCATGGCCCAAAGATCCTGTAGAAAAATCAATTCCAGGGAGATGATGAGAAACATGACCTGATAAACGGCTTCCATTCTGATAATGGCTTTTCAGCTCTTCTATATCAAAGAAACCACTCTCAGCAAGAGCTGCATAGACAGAAGCTCCAGCATGCCCTTTGCTTAGAATAAAACGATCTCTTCCTTCCCACTTCGGTTCCCTAGGTCTATAGTTCAAAATATCTGTATATAAAACTGCAATCACATCCGCTACAGACATAATTGCCCCAATATGACTTCCACCTGAAAGGTGTGTCATTTCTATACCATGTCTTCTGATCCTCCACGCCAACTGTTCGCTACTCCATTTTGACATACACTTTCTCCTTACTAATATCGATCATTTAGAGATATCATCAAGTTTTTCTAAATCCATCTGTTCTAATTTCCAATCGGTCCCTTCAACATTATGTAAAATTTGGCTCGGTCTTTTTGCTCCAAATAAAACGATAGATTCTGGAATAAAATCCAAAATATAACGGATGGCAACTGCAGAAACTGGTTTATGATATTTAGCTGCTATTCCTTTCATCATCTCCACGATAGTCAGATTTTTTAATAGTCTATCGCCATGAAAATTAACATAAGTGGCCCTACTTCTGCGGTCGTCATTCTGAAAATCCACATTATTTCTTGTATATTTTCCAGTTAATATACCTTGGCCTAAACTTCCCCAAGTAAGAATATTCATCTCCATTTCAGTAGAAATCGCCAGCATATCTTCTTCATTTTTTCTACACGCCAACGAATATTCATCTTGAAACGTGATAAATTTCCCGACAAATGGTTTTATCTCATCTATATCTCTTTTAAGGATATTGGAAAGACCAAAATATCGAACTTTCCCTTCCTTTTTTAATTGCTCCATCATTCCTACAACAGCCTCTAATGGAGTAATTCCATCTCTGTAATGCACTTGATAAATATCAATATAATCTGTTCCAAGTCTCCTAAGACTTGCCTCACAGGCGGCTCGTATCCATACTGGACTATTATCATAAAACGTTTTACCATTTTCTACTCTTACTCCAAATTTAGTTGCAATAATAACATCTTTCCTTTTTTTCCCCAAGGCCTCGCCAAGAATCTCTTCAGACTGCCCCAGCCCATATGTATCAGCGGTATCAAACAACGTAACTTCTGAATCGAGTGCAGCATGTACCGCATCGACAAGTTCTCTTTTATGAGTGTATCCCCATCCGTATCCTCCCATCGGGCATCCTCCCATACAGAGTCTTGAAACTTTGAGATCAGAGTTCTTTAAAGTTAAATATTCCATCTATCTCTCCTATCTATGCTCCTTTTTGATAAAGAAACCAAAAGCCTTTTTAAGTACTGCTCCTAAAGTTTTAAATAATATATATATGTCTGTATGAAAAGAAACCATGTGGGCATATTTTACACGAAGGTCATTCTTCACTTTTAATACATATTTCTCATACATTTCATCCGCATTTTCTTCACCAACGATTTCATCTAGATTAATGAATCTCACAGAACTAAAATCTGTAATCCCAGGACGAACTTTCATAATATCCTTATACTTCCCCTCATACTGTTCTGTATATTTAAGAAGTTCTGGCCTAGGACCAATCAGGCTCATTTCCCCTAACAACACTTGTATAAGCTGAGGTAATTCATCGAGTTTTGTTTTTCTTAATATATTTCCAACCTTAGTAATTCGCATATCATGAAGCGCTGTTGTCCCACCACCGATCTTATCCGCATCTTTTACCATGGATCTAAATTTAATAATCTTAAAAGACTTATTCTTATAACCACCTCTGTCTGCTCTATAAAAAACAGGAAAACCATCCTCAATTACAATAGCAATAGAAATAATCAGATAAAAAGGACATAAAATAATTACTGCGAAACTTGTAATGACTATATCGAAACCTCTCTTAACGAATTTATTATAAAAACCGACGTGTCCTTTCCCCCTTTTGCACAAATGCTCACATAACTCTCCCAACACACAAAAAATCCCCATTAATGACGCAACTAATTTTATGAACCCTGTTATAAACCATTTTCGGTGATACATTATTGCTCCTTCTCTGTTTTTTTATTTCTTCACTATTCTTTTTCATAAATTTCCAACCCTACTGTCACTAATATACTTTCTCCTGTAAAAGGAATTTCAATCCTAGCGGTCCTTTTATGCCGATCAATTTTTCTGATCAATCTTTCCCGGCCCTTTAATGGTCCACTGATGATAATAGTATTTCCTTTATTTATAATGCCTTTTGACATACCAATCATATTTCCGTCTTGACATAGCTCTTTCAAATAAGGACGGCTACAGGGAAGAAGGGAGAGACTGTTCTCTTTTAATTCCATAACTTTGATTCCTGACAAAAAAATACACCCAGGCAGTAAATTACGCGTTACCAAATGCCAACTGCCGCCATAACGCATCAATTGCTGGTACTCGAAGCAGATAACCTCTTTCAGTTCTTTTTTTTCTACAAGCTTCTGACATATTTGAATATATCTTTTTTCATATCCATTAGGACATTTCAGTATATACCAAATATTTCCCATCTCCTTTAAATATATTACATATAATATGTCGCTTAAATATAGTTAAGCGACACTTTTTTCATTAGTTTGTATTAAAATACCAGTTTTATCTAATCTAAATAACATTTTTGACACTTTACCTAGAGAAAATAAAGATCCTCACGCCCGCAGGCCATCATCTCAAACCGCTGCAGGTTAATGAACATGGACACAACCCAGAACACCAAAAGGAACACCAGTCCGCCCACCAGGAAATTCCTCAGACTGCTAAGATCCACATGGGCGAAATACCCGATAGCCGCCATAATCCCGAAAAACAGGGATGTGGCCCCAAAGATAAACACCAGGCTGGACATAGCGTACACATACCCAACCGCTCCAGTCATGTTCCAGTGCATGCTGTGAATCATCCAGACTTTTACTATGGACGGATTTAAGATTTATCTGTGTCTGCTCCCTCTTAACTGGATCGTTATCTGCATCCGCCTCATACGGGAAAAGACCCTGGAATGGAAGATGATAGAAGATACCGAAAAAAGGACCTTTGATCCTGGCCGTTCTCTATCTTACCGATGCCCGGCCGGAAGATCGGATCCGAATACAGTATATCCCCCATTACCATTTTCGACCACCTGCCAAAAACCAAAGAAGCCGTCCCCGGAGACATAATCCCCGGGACAGCTTCCCCTTTTCTTCCAGCCTGATCGTTGGTCACCCTTCCTCTTTTCTCACATACCGGTCCAAAAATTCCTCAAGGTTTTTCACCGACGCCTGGGTCCTCTCCCCCCGGGTATCCACCTTGGCCAGCATATTGCCCTGCTCAAAGCACACCGGAATCAGCACCCCGTACTCGATCAGATCGCAGGTCAGGCTCCAGGCCCTCTCATCCTCCCCCATATACCCTGCCTGGGCATACACATAGTCCGTCTTGGCGTAATCCATAAACTCCACAAAATTATCCATATATTTCACCAGCACCACATTGCCCCAAGTGCCTGTGATGTCCGAATAGGACTGGGCATTGCAGGGAAATGCCAGCGCCTGGGGATGGTCTCCTATGGCAATGAGACGGTTTTTCGGGTCTTTAGCCAAAATATCCCAGATCTGTCCGTTTCCCGCCTCCGCCATCTGCCTGCGCTGTTCTTGGCGGTGGTCATAGTATCCTCTGTGGTTTACGGCAGCAGGCGTAAATCCCACGCTCCAGCTCCAGTTAGTCAGCGTCATGATGATCCCGGAAAAAATAATGACCAGAACACCGGGAGCCATAAGGGCTCTTACCGCCGCCCCGTCACTTAGACGCCACGCGCGGCGGAATGCATAGACCGCAAAAAGCACATAAAACAACATAAAATAATTGCCGTCCACCTGGGTCAGAAGAAGGAGGCTTACCGCGCAGCAAGCGGCGAAAGGCCAAAAGACCGTGCTGAGATACCGATCCAGCCGTCTCTCCTCCTCTCCCCTTTCCCGCTTTTTCAAAAAAAGACACGCCGCGCAGACGCACAGACAAAACCACACGCCCAGGCTTCCCCACGCCAGGATCACATGGTCCATATCCGGCCCCTGGGGATTAAAAAGCACCCCCCAGACCCGCTTTGCCATGGCCTTGATCCACTGTTCCCCGGAAAGGCCCGCGCTGCTGTTGGGGATCTTCTGGACATTAAAGGGATACTTCATCTCAAATCCAATCTTTGTCAGCAGAGAGGAAAACACCGAGGTAACCGGTACCCCGGTAATCAGAAAAGTCCTGGCCCAGATCCCTCCAAGAGCCAGAAGGGAGATCCCAAAGACAAAAGCGCCTTCTCCCGGCTCACCAAAAAGCCTCTGGGTCTGGTTCCTCCTTTGCCCCAACCTGTTCTCCACAGCAAAAAATACCATGCTCATGCCCATGATGGCTGTGGAAAATACCAGCGCCGTAGGTTTCATCGTCCAGCTAAAGAAAAACGCCGCCCATCCATACCACAGCCCCTGGCTTTCCCCCTTAAGATACACAAGCATCTCATAGAACAAGATCATCTGAAAACATAAGGTGGCAACATCGCTTTTGGCCGTGATCCCCATGTTCATGATCCCGGGCAGAGAGGCCGCAAAACACACCGCCGCCTCTATGGCCTTTGCCCGGCTTTTGCCCCAGTTGTTCCCGTCCCCGGCTGTGGCGCTGCCGCTCTCATATGCCGCCCTCTCCTCTCCGCCTGCGCAGATTTCCAAGATCCTGGCAAACAGCCACAAGATCCCAGCCAAAAGCCACAGATTAAAACTTGTCACAAAACTAAAAGAAGGCAGCACGGAAAGCGGCAGCGTCAGCACCTCAAACCCTTTGGAGTATGTGTAGACAATGCCGATGGTCCCCATATTTTCGTAGATCCCCCGCCCATTGTCAAGGATGTAGGGGGAGCGGACTCCATACCACAGGCTGTCAAAATCCACCGCCACATTCATCCTCCCGCTCTGGACGCAAAAAAAGGTCAAAACAGCCGCCCACAAAAAAGCCCTGCCCCAATTCCACCGGACATTGCCGCAGACCGCCCCTTTCACCATCCTGCGGCTTGGGTCTCTCCTTCCCTCCTGCTGCCAAAGCCCGAAAATTGTTCCCTTTCCTCTCAACAACCAGTCCGCTGCCATGGCAACAGCCGAAACTGCCACAAAAACCCACAGATAGAAGATCCGCCCCACGCCCACAGCCGACATCAGGCAAAACACCGCCACCACGGACACGCAGCCCGTAAGAAACGCCCTGTGCATCCTTACTCCACGCCCCTTGCCCCCGCGCTTTCCCAGGATCCATCTTCCCACAGCCAAAAGATATCCCCCATAAAGCCCCGAAACCGCCACGGCGGCAAACGCCCTGTGTACCCACAAAAAAACAGCCATGATCCCCGCGATCCCGGCCGCCCTCGCCCCAAAAGACGGAGAAAACCGGAACACCAGGACAAACAGCCCCAAAAGCGCCGCCGTCTCCCCTGCCATGGCCAGATACTCCTTCTGGCTCATCTCCCAGGTCAAGATCCCGTCCGCCAGCAGGCAATAGGCGGAATAGGCCACAGCCCCTGCTGTCACCGCTGCCAACACCCATGTGACTGTTCGTTCTTTTGCGGTCATATTATCCATACCAACATCTCCCGCTCCCTCCAAAATAACCCTTTCATCCTGTAAGAAAAGGCTGCCCCGCCGGGATCCCCCAGCCTGACAGCCCTGCAAAAAGCAGTCCGGTCTTTGCAGGCCTGTAACCGTTCAGATAACGCTTGAACGGTTACGCCGGCCTACTCTTTTCCGTCAAAACAGTACGTACACACCTTGCACTTGGGAAGCCCGATGGACTCCACCAGATCATCCAGCCTGTGGTATCGCAGTGTAGTAAAATTCTGCCTTTTGCAGATCTCCGAACACATGCACTCATACCGCTTGCTGCCTGGAGTCGCGTACTCCTTAAGCGTCTCCTCCGCCTTATCCCCCTCCCTTTCCAGGATCACCTGTCTGGTGATCAGATCCAGTTCCGACTTGGACCGGGAGAAATTCAAGAATTTACACCCAAACAAAAGCGGCGGACAGGCAGGCCTTACGTGGACTTCCTTCGCCCCGCTCTGGTACAGAAACTCCGTGGTCTCCCGAAGCTGGGTACCCCGGACGATGGAATCGTCAATAAGCAGAAGCCTTTTGTTCTCGATCAGCGCCTTTACCGGGATCAGCTTCATCCTGGCGATCAGGTTCCTCTGCTCCTGGTTCGTAGGCATAAAAGACCTGGGCCATGTAGGCGTATACTTAATAAACGGCCTTGCAAACGGGATCTTGGACTCATTGGCATACCCGATGGCATGGGCGATCCCTGAATCCGGCACGCCTGCAACCATGTCAGGATGGACCTTTTCTTCCTCCGCGTCCCTTTTTGCCAGCATGCTGCCGCACCGGTAGCGCATTTCCTCCACATTGATGCCCTCATAGGAGGACGTGGGATACCCGTAATACACCCACAAAAATGAGCATATCCGCATGTCCTCCCCCGGAGGACAAATATCCGCAACCCCGTCAGGAGTGATCTTCACGATCTCCCCGGGGCCCAGTTCCCGATAATCGGAATATCCCAGATTCACATAGGCAAAATTTTCAAAAGAAACGCAGTAAGCGTCCTCCTTCTTCCCCAGAATCAGCGGCGTGCGCCCAAAACGGTCCCTGGCTGCGTACACCGCGTCCTTGGTCATCAAAAGCAGCGTCATGGACCCGTCCACGATCTCCTGAACGTACCGGATCCCCTCTCCAATGCTGTCCTTTTTGCAGATCAGCGACGCCACCAGTTCCGTGGCATTGATCTGACCGCTGGTCATCTCCTGAAAATGGGTATTGCCATTGGCAAAAACCTTTTGCAGAAGCTCCTCAAAATTGTTGATCTTTCCCACTGTGGCTATGGCAAAGCTGCCCAGGTGAGACTGTATCAGCAGCGGCTGCGGCTCAAAATCGGAGATGCTGGCAATTCCCATATTGCCCTCCATCTCCTGCACATCCCTCTCAAACTTGGTCCTGAACGGAGAATTTTCAATATTGTGGATGGCCCGGTTAAACCCTTTTGGTCCATAGGTGGCCATACCTCCCCTTCTGGTTCCCAGATGAGAATGGTAATCGACTCCGTAAAATAATTCCAGCGCACAGTTTCTCTTGGAAATAACTCCAAAGATACCTCCCATATCCGCTCTCCTTTTTCCCTTTTTCTTCTGAACACGGATAGTATAGCACGTCCCCTCTGGGGAGTAAAGAAAAAACTAAAATTCCGTTAACTTAGTCAACTTTGCGTAGTGATCCCCCATAGCGTGAACCGTATCCTGTCACATCATAAGCAGACAAGCCCCGATCCCTGCCGCGCAGATCCCATAAACCGCCACCAGTCCCAGATCCCATACTGCCGCCTTCTTCTCCCGGTAGCTTAACCGTCCCTTCCCCATAATCTGGCGCACCTCTTTATTTTCCGGGCTAAATGACAGGATCTCATCCCGAAGCCCATGAGCCTCCTCCTCCTTGCCCAAAAACTCCTTAAGCTCCGCCATAAGCCCCAGAACCGGAAGCCGGTAATAGCCCTCGTCCCACTGTCCAAGGATCTGTCTGGCGCTTTTCTCCGCCCTCTCGATCTCCCCGGTCCCGATCCACTGGCAAATATCCTGGATGCCGAGAAATCGTTGAATGCCCCGCCTTCTCCTCCATCCCGGATGTTTGTTCAGCAGCCCCTTCATCTTCTGCCGCTCTGCCTCTGCTGCCTCCGCCTCCTCCAAAACCTGCAGGCACTGGAATTGCAAAGAACAGTGAACAAAGGCCATGTAATCCCCCGGCTTTCCGGGCAGCATCCGCCACGCCATGTCAGAGATCTCAAGCGCCTCCCTGCAGTGGCCGCTGCGGTACAGCCCCGAAGCCCCATTATGATATAGAAGGAACCGGCTCCGCTTCTTCCCGATCCCCCAGTTTCCCATAAGAAGATACGCCACAGCCGCTGTCACAGGGCGGCAGTCCCTAATGAGGATCTGTCTTGTCAGCGCTCCCCACCGCATAATCCCCCAGACCATCAAAGCCATGGCTGCCCCAAAGCTTACCGGCAGCCTGGATACCATCCATCCGGCAGGGATCATCCCGTGGCTGCCCCTGCGGATCATTGAGAACACCCAAAACACCCACAGCCACACCGGCAGCATAAGTACAAACACCTTCTGTCTCTCATACACCCCAAAAAGTCTCTTTCCGTCCTCACAGCACCTGCCCATGCCCGGCTCCAGGCCAAGCTTGCGGATAATCGTTTGGCTGTATGCCTCCAGCTCCTCCCAGGGCTTTCCTTTCCCCTTTCCAAACCACAAGATATCCCCGGCCATAGCTGTCACAAGGGCAATCCACAGATACCATCTTCTTCCTGTATTTTCCTGTGTCGTAAATCCGATCTCCCCATCTAAACTCCCTGCAAGAACCTGATAGTTCCACTGCTGATCCTCATGGGCGCTGTCGCTGACCACCTTTACGCCAACAGGCTTTCTTCGCTCCACCGGGCACTCCCCATAGATCACCAGACGATCCCCCCGGCCGTCATAGCACCTGTCCGCAAACAGCTTCACCTGGCTGTCCGCCGAAAATACCTGAACATTCTTTCCGTCCCCCAAAAGCTCCACCTGGATCTGCCCGTTTTCCGGCGCCACCTGGATATCCATTGCCTTCACATAAGGCCCTTCCTCCCAATACAACCAGGCTGCCAGCACAAGAAAGCACGCGCTGACAGCCCAATAAATCCATCTGATCCCCCTGTTTGATACCGTTTTCACCATATGCCTGATCCTCTCCCCACAAAGTCCCCGACGGTTGCCCTGTTTCTGTGGTACTATTATGAGTCAATCCCAGGAAGAAATCAATACCTATACGTCTATATTTTTCTTTACATTTTTCTTATCATTTTCTGATAAAAAAACTTTCAGCGGCACACAGTACGTCAAGATCGTCACCGCTTTCACCTGTTATACCCAATTCTCTGTAAAGATCCTTTCTTACCTGTTCATCCGCCACCGCCCTCTTTGCGTCTTCCATTCGGCCATCTGCCAGAAGCCACTCCAACAAATATTTCCTACGCCGCCTCCGCGCTTCCTTCCCCGTCGCTTTCCAGCTTTGGCTTAGACGCCTTCTTCCAGGCATGCATTGCCAGGGACATGGCGATGACTCCGTAGGACACAAACACCCGGAAGTACTCGCCGATGGCCGGATCGCCGAACAGCTCCTTGCCGGCCAATGGAGACACGATAAACAAAGTATGGAACAGCACGATGCCAAGGAGCGCCTGCTTATTGGTAGCGTTCTGCACCGAAGCGCCGCCGACTAAAAGGGCCGCAATGGCAAACTGCCCCACCTGAGTATGAGCGCCGTAGGTAGACAGCGTACCCACATTCTGCAAAAAGATCAGCTGCCCCCAGCTTGCCAGCACCGTAGAAAAGATCATGGCAATGACACGGGTTTTATCCACATTGATGCCCGCCGCGTTGGCCACGGTACGGCTCTGGCCCACAGTCCTCATGTTCTGCCCCAGACGGGTCCTCATAAGGATATTGTTAAACCCGCACAGAGCCCCGATGCACAGATACGTCATAACCGGAAGCTTCACGGCAATCAGCACCTTATACAGAGCGGGGATATAAGTCAGACCATACACCACGGCCGCCAATGCCACGTAGGCGATCATCTTCTGGGTGTTAAGAGGCTCCAAAATGCTGTCCTCGTCCGCCCTCTTGCTCAGCATCTTCCATCTGGCAAACAAAAACGCCTGCCACAAAACCGTCAAAAGGCATCCAAGCTCCACTGCGGACAAAAGCAGCAGACGGTCCGCGGACAAAAACCGCTCCACAGGCTTGATAAACGTCAGCCCATAGACCACAGCAGCAGCCACAGCCTTAACAGCCACAGCCTTCCAGTCCACAGCCTGCTTCTTCACCACCTTAAACGCCGCAGAGCACCCAAGGCCAATGAGCGTCAGATAAAATCCCACCTCCACGATAGTCAGCATAGGCACCGTGTCCAGGGCATACTTTACCGTATCCTTAAGGTCAATGGTATTCTTCACGCCTACGCCTGTGGCGATCATCAGATCCGAATTGTTCAGCTTAATAACGCCGCCGAAGATAAACAAAAACAGCAGCTGATAAAGACCCTCGGCAAAATACCCCAGCACCAGGCCGCCGATCATCTCGTTGCCCTTCATATAGTTAAACAGCTTGCCTACCAGGAATCCGAAAAACACCGCGATCGGCGTGGACAAAGCCACCGTAGCCGCAAATCCGCCAATTCCCGTAAGCCCCCAGTAGGTTGTAAAGAAAATAGCTACCTGGGCCGCCATCGCTCCGATGACGATGCCGAAGTTCAGTCCCATGCCCGCGATAACCGGGATAATAAGGGACAAAACGATAAAGGAGTTTCTGGCAATACGGGTAAACAGCTCCGGGATCACAAAGGTCAGCGGCTGTTTGGAGGCAATGGTAGCTCCGATACACAAAACCAAAAACATGAGCACCACTTTATTCTGAAACAGAAAATCCCACACATTAAATTTAGATTTCTTATTCACGTCCGCTTCCCCCTTTCACCTGGCTCAAAGCGTAGATAATAATGCCGTTGGAGATGATAAGACGGGCAACCTCCGAAAGATTGGACTCCGGTATAAACTGGTTAGCCACCGGAAGCCCCAGCGCCATGATCCCCTGGAACAAAAATGTTCCGATGAGCACATGGGCGATCCTGGCCTTTCTCGGGCTTGCGCCTCCGATCAGAACCGCCGCCACGGATGTGAATCCCATCATCATAGGCCCGTTGTAAAGCTGGATAAAACCGAATCCCTGAGCGTACACAAGGATGCCCACAGCCGCCAGGACCGTGGAAAGCACGGTGCCGATAATGCGCATCTTATTTACATTGATCCCCGCCGCCGTGGCAAACATGGGGTTGGCTCCCGCCGCGCTCATGGCCATGCCGGTCTTGGACCGCATAAACAGCCACACCAGAAAGCACATCAGGAAGAAAAACAGCAAAAGCCCTGTAGGCACCGTCACTCCCCCTATGGTAAATGCCAGGGTCTTGTTCATAACATTGCTGAAAGAAGCTGCCAGGGAAATGGTATTTCGAAGTCCCTTTCCCGCATTGGGCCAGATCAGCTCACCGTCCGTAAACGGCAGAAGCATCCACATCATGTTCATAAACGCGATAATGGAAAATCCCACATAAGTGGTAACCGTCATCTCCGACCCCTTAACCCGGTTTAGGAGCAGACCGTACAAATACCCGATGCCCGTAGCCAGTAAAACACCGATGACAATGGCTAAAAGGACTGCCACCCACATGGCAAACAGCGGATGGACCGCCACCAGGGACGGCATCTCAGCCACCCGAAACTGGATCACGATCAGACCTCCCAAAAGTCCTCCCACGATCCCCATGGAGATACCGAAGTTAAGGCCGATGCCACACTGCACCGCAGGCACCATGGCCAAAGCCAAGATCCCGTACATGCCCCACCGCCGCAGGCAGTCGCTTAACAGCTGCATCAGATTCATCTGAAACATTCCTGCCGCCGCGATCAGAAACAGAAAAAACGAAACAATGATAACCCGGGGAAGACCGAATTTCTCCACCAATGGTTTCAATGGATTACGCATCTTTTCTTCCTCCTTTCCAAGCGCCGGACATGGCCAGACCGAAATCCGCGTCCGAATCATCCGGCTTTAAGATACAGGCCAGCTTTCCGTCGGACACGATGCCGATCCTGTCAGCCACGCTGCGGAGCTCCATAAGCTCCGAGGACACGATGATCACCGTCATGCCCTGCTCCCTGTTAAGCTTTGCCAGATACTCAAGCACCAGTTTCTTGGCGCCGATATCAATCCCCCGGGTAGGCTCTGACACAAACAGGATATCCGGTTCCAGCGTCAGCGCCCTGGCAAGGCACACCTTCTGCTGGTTGCCCCCTGACAGCGCTCCAGCCGGCTGCCGGATCCCCGTACACCGGATATCCAGCGTCTTAACCATCTCCTCCGCGTGACTCTTGCCCGCCGCCGCGTCGTAAAGCTGCATCCAGCCGATCTTCTTCAAAAACTTCCCGTTGGTCTGCATAGCCGAGAAAATGATGTTCTGCTCAATACTCTCGTCCAGAAGCAGGCCCACCCCCCTTCTGTCCTCGGACACAAAGGCCACCTTATGATCCAGAGCGTCCCCAAGCTTTGCCAGGTTCAGCTCCTGGCCGTTTATCTTCACCTGGCCATGGGCCTTGTAAAGCCCCATGATCCCGTTGGGGATCCCTAACTTTCCCTGGCCTGCCAAACCGCCGATGCCGAAAATCTCGCCTTTTTTGATGTCTAAGTCAATGCCCTTTACCTGCTCGCCGGGCATATTGACCCGGTAATCCCGAAGGCTTACGGCGATCTGGCTGTCGTCGATGGCCCGCAGATCCTCCTGGTCATTGTCCACCAGCTTCTCCATCTTCCGGCCGATCATCAGCTCCGCGATCTCCACCACGTCCGTGTCCTTGATCTCTTTCCTGGCCACAAACTCTCCGTCGCGCAAAATGGTCATGGAGTCCGCCACTGCCATCACCTCGTCCAGACGGTGGGTGATGAAGATAATCGCGATCCCCTGGGAGGAGATCACCCGCATGGCCTCCAAAAGCCGGTCCGCCTCCGACTCCGTAAGCACCGCCGTAGGCTCGTCGAACACCAGGATCTGGATCCCCGTCTTGTCAAGCTCCCTGGCGATCTCAATAAACTGCATATACCCTACGGGAAGCCCTGCCACTTTCACATACTCCTCAATCTGCAGTCCAATAGTCTTTAAGGCTTTTCTGGCATCCTTTCTCATGGCCTTAAAATCCAGAGACTCCATAGACGGCCCAAACAGACGGCTGGCCAGGTTGGGAACGCTCTTCTCCCTTCCCACCTTGATATTCTCCGTCACGCTGAATCCCGGGATCAGCATAAACTCCTGATGCACCATACCGATCCCCAGCTCCATGGCCTTCAAAGGAGTGTCAATAGTTACCGCGCTGCCGTTAACCTCAATCGTCCCCTCATAACCTCCTGTGGTATGGATCACAGGCATTCCAAAAAGAATGTTCATCAGCGTGGACTTTCCGGCTCCGTTCTCACCCATGAGAGCATGAATCTCCCCTGGACGGATATGGAGGTTCACCCCCTTAAGAACACGGTTGCCGTAATACTCCTTGGCGATGTTATCCATTTTCAGGACATAGGTTTCTTTTGCTTTCTCCAAGTCACCAACCTCTTTCCACATTCATATTTATCGCCAGCCCAGGCTGGCAAGTCATGCATCTATCATGCAAATCCTCCCGAAAGCTGATGAGACCTCCGAGAGGAAGTAGCAGCAAAATGAAAGTTCTGCCAGCTGATGTCCCAAAGACCCCCGTTGGCAGAACTCCAGATTCATCTACATCAATTTATTTTTCCAAACCTTGTCAGGCCGCGATGCCCTGGGATTACTCGAATGTCACGAAATCAGACATAACCAGGAAATGATTCTCCTTGGCGTTGCCGTTGTCGTCAACATAGTAATCAACCGTCATCTTAGCGCCCGGCGTAAACTCCTCGGCGCATGCCTGGATCGTGTCTCTTAACACCTGCTCATCCAGTGTGCCGCTTGTCTGTCCCTCCAGCACCTTCTTGGCATACTCAACGCCGGCGCTGATGAACAGCATGTTACAGGGAACGCCCCATGTGGAAACGCGGCCGCCCATGTCATACTCCGTAACCTTTGCCTGAAGCTGCTCCATCATGTAGTTCACATCCGCCTCATGGCCTGCCATATCGATATTCAGGGCAGCCGGGAAAGCGTGGAACGGAGACGGACAGCACTGCAGGCTGTAGATGGCGCCGTTCTCAAATACGGAACGGATAAGGGGCTCCTGCATGCCGCAGTTGGTAGTAAAGAACACGGTATCCTTGCCGTACTTCTCGATCTGACGGGGAACATCCTCCAAAATGAACTGCTGAGCGCCTGTGATGCCGGAATCGCCTGTGGGGTCCGGAGCCGTAACGTCAACCAGCTCAATGTTGTTCTCCGCGCAGTACTTCTTAAAGTTCTCATGACGGGCAACGATCAGCGCGTAGCTCATATGGCGGGGGAAAGAATAGTGGATCATGGTCTTTGCGCCCTGCTTGGAAGCCTGAGGCGGAAGCACGATGCCGCATCCCGGCTCATCTACCTGGAGAACGATGTCAGCCTTGGGGTTGATAACGCCCGGATCCTCGCCTGGGGTGCCAACGATAAAGATCATGTCCGGTCTTGTCTCCCGAACCTTGTCGATAGCCGCCGCCGTGCCCGGAATAGCCTGACACCAGATGATGGCCTTTACATCCGGGTCGGAAGCCATAGCCACGGTGTTGGAGATCACGGTCTCCGTCTCTGTGGTAAAGTTATCCGGATAGGTGGAAGTAACGATCATGTCGCCGTACTTCTCCTTCATCTTTCCGGCCTGGGTGATCTCCTCGTCGCCCTGAGAAGCCGTACCGGTGATAATGCCGATCTTAAAGTTGCCGGCAGGCGCCTCGGTCTCTGCGGGAGCCTGAGTCTCACCGCTGTCTGCTGCCGTAGTGGCCTCCGCTGCCGTCGTAGTCGCGGCCCCGTCCCCGGCTGCAGTAGTCTCTGTCGTAGCCGCTCCGCGGCATCCTGCCAAAGAAAACGTCATGGCTGCTGCCAATGTCAGGCTGAGTAATCTTTTTTTCATTCCTTATTCCTCCTTTTTTTGTTGGTCCTGCCTCCTTACGGAGATATCAAGACCCCTTCCTCTGATAATTTAGTCAGATAAAGTGTTTCGATTATACCATAAGAAAGTCCTTTTGTCCAGCAACATTTGTCTGTCCTATGCGGATTTTACAAAAAAAATTTCTTTTTTGCTACGAATTTATGTTTTTTATTCCACTTTTTCTCGTTCCTATCAATGCCCCTCACTGCATCTACTTGTGATATTACACAATTTTATTTCCCGATACCACGAATTTTTATCCATATCCACACAAAAAAACATCCCTGCCAGCCATTGGCAGAGATGTTCACACTCATTTTTCACAAATATCCGTATTTCCTGCTATTACGGCCCTAAGATCCCCTTTTTGCCGCCGGTCTGCCCGGATCTACTCCTTGATGATGGGCCGGATCTGGGCCATCAGATTATCAATATCCTCAAACATGGCGCTCTTGGTGGTCCCCAGCTTGCTGGCCTGGGTGATATGCTTCACCACCTGCTGATACTGCCCTCTCATTTTATCAAAAAATCCGCACAGGCTGTCAAGTGCTGACCTGGACTCGCCGATGACACCGGAGATCTGGTCCTGCACCGCCGTAGCCCCCTCCGCCGCCTGGGTAATCTGGTCAAACATCTCGTAGGTCTCCTGCACCTTTTCGATGCTGTCCCCCAGAGCCTGCCTGGAAGTGTCAATGCTGTCGCTTAGCTTATCGGTGCCTCTCTCCACATTCTTGATGTCAGAATCCACCTCTGCCGCCAGATCCTTGATCTCATCCGCCAGCTTCTTCACCTCTACGGCCACCACGGCAAAGCCTTTGCCCTTCTCACCCGCTCTGGCCGCCTCAATGGACGCATTAATGGCAAGGATGTTGGTCTGATCCGCAATGGACACAATGCGGCTCATCCTCTGCTTAATTTGTTCCACCGACTCCTGCAGCGCCGAGAAAGTACTGCCCATCTCCCCGAAGTGGGCCTCCACCTCCAGAGAGCTGGTCTTTAAGATCTCCACCTCATCCTGGGCCTTGCCTACGGACCTGGCAATATCATTGCGCACCACGGCAAACTGCTCCGTAGCCTGGTTAACGCTGGAAAAATTCTCTCCCATATTCTCCAGCTGCTGCTGGAAACGTTCCGTCTCCCCAAGGACGCTGTCAAACGAACTGCTCACCAGGCTTAACTCCTCAAGGGACTCCACCTCCTTGCGGACCAGATCCGTATGATATTCCTTTAAACTGTCCATCACATACAGAACCGGGTACAAATCTTTCTCCTGGTCCTGTCTCTTTCCATCTTTTCGATTCTTATCTCTGTGAAACAGCAAGTCCTCTCCCCCTTCTATTCAAATACCACGCACGTCATGGATTGGTTGACAAACTGGTTGTTAAAATGTTCTCCATATCCCACAAGACCCGCATGGGCGCCCAGGGAGCCCATTTCCCTAAGATATTCCTGCATATAGCCGTTTTCGCTGAACAGTTTGTACCGGAACAGACAGTTGATGGAAAAGACTGCCGAACGCCTTGGGAAATCCCGGCTTATGTTGCCGATGGTCTCCTTGACGATAGCCCTGTAATCGCCCAGTTCCAGAAGGCTTAACACATCGGAATCATTGACCTGTCTAAAGCAGGCCAGCGCGTTGCCGTCCACCTCCTTGATGGATATGATGCAAGTATCGTCGCCGTTAATCTTGCCGAAGGGATTCTTAAAGGTCTGGGTCTGGATCTGCTGCTCCGTCACATGGAGGATATCCTGGTACACCTGTCTGGCCGGCTTGCCGTTAAGAGAACCCATGATATACCTGCCCTTATCCGTGTTGGAAGCGATAAACCGATGTTGATCCATCCTTCGGTATATATTCTCTTTATACGCTTTTACTCTGCCGCTTTGATTCTTCACAATGGCATAGGCCACGGAGTCCTTATAGACTCTGCCGTTGGCGGAAACCCTCCCTCCGTCGCCGGTACCGCCCACCAGAGAAACATTCCGGTGACGCAGAGCCGTATGTATGGTATTCAGCACGCAGGCATCATTGCCGGAACAAAAGTCGATACATATGGTATCCTGCTCCGAGGCGTTCACCTTGCCAAGATCCTGCTCCAAACGCCGAATATACTTTACCGGCATCACGGACACCTGCTCCAGCACATTGGCCGCAGCCACTACCCCGTCCGAGAAAGCAGCCACTCCCACACCTGACTCCGCCACCTTGGTATCATAACACATTCCGATACATCCGATACTTGGTACATTGGGAAAGAGCCGTTCCAACTCCTCCACATGCTCCTCAAACTGATTGCCGTTGGACATCAGCATAATGAGTTTAGGGCCTGCCAGCCCCTGAACGGCTTCCTTCAGGTCGCCTCGCTGACTCATACCAAAAAACTGTCTCACTGTTAGTTCCTCTTTTCTACATTCGTTATAATTATGCCATATGGAATTTATTATACTTGATATCATTCCCACACGTCAAGAACATTCGGCAGTCCCTGAAAAAAGACTCCGGAATCAAGATCCCGAAGTCTTTTTATGGCTCTGCCGCTAATTGAGTCCTCACTCAATACTTATCGTTGGATGAATACGTATTGTAGGAAGGAGTCGGCTCCTCCTCATAGCCGGAATATGCCGGAGTCTTCTCGTAGCTTGCATAGTCCTCCTCCGGCTGGCTGTAGGAACTAACGGATACCGGCGCCGGCGCGGATACCGGCACGGAAGAGGAAAAGCTGCTTCCGCTGGTAGCCTTTAAGTGGAACTTGTTCACCTGCTCCCGCATCAGCTGCGCCTGGCTGGACAGCTCCTGGCTGGCAGCCGCGCTCTCCTCCGCCGTAGCGGAGTTGGTCTGGATTACGCTGGAGATCTGGTCGATACCCAAAGTGATCTGGGAGATGGCCGCGGACTGAGTGGAACTTGCCTCGGAAATCTTGTCCACCAGCCTGGTGGCTTCCTTCACGCCCTCCACAGCCTGAACAAGGGTCTTGGCCGTCTCGCTGGCGATCTCCGTGCCGTTTTGCACAGCTTTATTGGAATTCTCAATAAGCGCGGCCGTATTCTTGGATGCCTCGGCGCTCTTGCTGGCAAGATTTCTCACCTCGTCGGCCACAACCGCGAAGCCCTTGCCTGCGCTCCCTGCCCTTGCGGCCTCCACAGCCGCGTTAAGAGCCAGGATATTGGTCTGGAACGCAATGTCCTCAATGGTCTTGATGATCTTACCGATCTCGTTGGAGCTGTTGTTGATATCGCTCATAGCCTGAATCATATCCTGCATCTTGGCATTGCTCAGATTCATATTCTCGCCCACAGCGTCCACCTTGGCGTTGGCAACTTTGGCGTTCTCGGCGTTCTCCTTGATCCTGTCGGAAATATCGTTGATCGTAGCCGCCAGCTCCTCAATGGAACTTGCCTGTTCCGTAGCGCCCTGGGAAAGGGCCTGAGCGCCGGAGGACACCTGATCCGCGCTGTTGGAAACCTGCTCGCTGCTCTCGCTGATCTTTGTCATGGCGTCATTCATCTGACCGGCGATGGTGCGGAAAGATTTTAATATGGCGTCAAATGTACCGATATATTCCTGAGGACAAATGGAATCCACAGTCAGATCGCCGGCAGCCATCTTTGCCATAAACTGCTTCTCATCATTTACGATAGCGCTCAGCTTGCGGACAACTTCTCTGAACTGCGCGGCAAGCACTCCCAGTTCATCCTTGGACTCGTAAACAATATCCACGTCCAGATTGCCCTGGGCCATCTGGATGGCGGCTTTCTCAAGTTCTGCCACCGGGATGCGGATGCTCCGGATGATGACCATGGAAAGACTTACGCCGATGACCGCCGCAACGCCAAGCATCGCCACCAAAACCACCAACGCGGTCTTGTACGTCCTGGTGCTGTCCACATGGGCATCTTCGCTGCCTTTCGTGTTAAAATCGGACAGATTATTAAAAGACGCGCTGAGATCATTGTAAACTCTGGTACCCTCATCGCCCTTTAAAAGAACTTCCGCATCTTCCAGCTGACCGGCCTTTGCCAGATCCATGATCCTGGTATCCACCTGTTTATACGCATTCCATGCAGTCTGCAGCGTCTCATAAAGCCGCCGCCCCTCGGTGGTGCTGACGTAGTCGCCGTAATCGCTGATATAACCGTCCAGCTTGGCGATCTCCGCTTCCACTTTGTCTATATTGGTGTTTACTTCCTCGTCCGTCCGTCCGGTGACCACCGTAAGCTTGTATCGCCTAAGATTGGACAGGGACGTATCCATCTCGTTGGATAATGTACAGCTGGGCATCCACTTAACCGCGATAATGTCCGTGGACTTGTTGATGTTGCCCATAAGCATGACGCCCGCTATCACCAGCGCCAGCATGAGAGCCAAAGCTGTCCCTACCAATATGTACAGCTTAAGGCCGACTTTCAGATTCTTGATACCGTTTGACATGACTTTCTCCCTTCGTTACCTTGCTAGCTTATAGCATGTTGTTATTTATCACCTCAGGAACAACGGCAGAGCTTTGCGTTTGCCGCCGATACTTCCCCCATAACCCCACCGTTATTCCTGGAAGTTTCTCATATCTCACCGTCTCCTCAGCTTAAACCTTCCGATCAGAGACTTCAGAACCTGCGCCTGGCCTGCCAGCTCTTCACTGGCTGCGGCACTCTCCTCCGACGTAGCGGAGTTGGACTGGATCACCGTGGAGATCTGATAAATGCTGTCCTTAATGTGGTTGATCCCCGTCTTTTGTTCCTTGGATGCCTGCGAGATCACCTTTATCTGTCCTGTGACCATATCGGCTCCCCCTACAACGGAAGCAAGAGACTCCTTGGTCACACCTGTGAGCCTGGAACCGGTGTCAACCATGCGCAGCGTCTTCTCGATCAGTTCCGTAGTCTCTTTCACCGCGTCCGCGCTCTTGGCAGCCAGGTTGCGCACTTCATCCGCCACCACGGCAAAGCCTTTGCCGGCGCTTCCCGCCCTGGCAGCCTCCACCGCCGCGTTGAGAGCCAGGATGTTAGTCTGGAACGCGATATCGTCAATGGTCTTGATGATGTGCTGGATCTCACCGGAGCACGCGCTGATCTGACTCATGGCCTGGGCCATCTCCTCCATCTGCCCGTTGCAGGTAACGATCTGGCGGCTCATCTTATCCGCCTCATCCGTGGTGATGGCAGCGCTGTCCGCGTTGCTGTCGATCTGCTCCGTGATCTGCTCGATCATGTGCAGAAGATTATCCACTTCGGATGCCTGCTCCGTGGACCCCTGGGCCAGGCTCTGGGCTCCTGTGGCCACCTGAGTGGCTCCTGCGTCTACCTGATCGGAAGAAGCGCGGATCTGCTCCATGATATTGCTCTGTTCCCGTCCGATGGTCTCGATGGCTCTCTGGATCTGTACAAAATCGCCTGCATAATCAATCCGGCTTTCTGCCGTCAGATCTCCCTCTGCCATCTGCTGCAGGATCATGGCGATATCGGAAATATAAAGCCTTAAGTTCTTCACCGAGGTATTAAGGCTTTCGGCCAGCTGCCCCACTTCATCCCCGCTGTTTATATCGATCTGGAAATCCAGCTTACCTTGGGCCAGGCCCTTACTGGACTCCATGATCACCTGGATCGGATTCACGATCTTTTTCATAACATAAATAACAAGCAGCACGCTGGACACCAGGGTTACGACTACCGTGAACACCGAGATGAGTTCGGACCACAAAACCCAGTCCTCCAGCTCTTTCTGGTTGGCGCTCACCTGCTCCTGAGTAATGGCTCCCACTTCCTCCAAAAGGGAAACCAGTTTCTCCACATTGACTTTGGTAACCTCCAGATACAAGCGTTGAGCCTCCTGGGGATCCGTCTTGTTGGCTTCCACGATGGCATTTGCCGACTCATGGATCGCCTGATGGACAGGCTCCATCTCCTTCACCAGCTGATGGATCCTCTCATCCTCAACCTCCTGGATCTCGGATCCGTAGATCCAGCTGCCCAGAACACAGGTTTTATAGTTTGTGCTCCCTGTAAATTCCGTGCCGAAGGCAACAGAAGAACACAAGTTCTCTACCCATCCATAATGCGCTTTCTCCGCTGTCAATACTACGGCATGGATCTGGGTGGCCTGTTCCGTAGATCTGCTGGACACCCGGACTTGTTTCATGCCGCTTAACGTCACAATCCCGCTAACGATAACCACAATAAATATAAGGGCAACCCGTATTAAGACCTGTTTTTTTATGCTCTGCTTCATGATAGTTCCATTCTCCTCATAAACCTTAATTATTCAAGTAAATACTATATGGAGACGGCCTTACCTCCCCCATACACCCATCCCTCGCAAAAGATCATTTTGCAATCATGCTTTTGCCTGATGTTCAAGTCAACTTCTGTCTGACCCGGACCATCATCTGTGTTTACTGTTTAGTATATGACCCGCCGTCATTGTTGTGTCCCGCTCCCCTTCCACGGGAAATGCTTTGAAATCAGCAGATCAGCAGATCAGCAGATCAACGGATCTGCCGATCTGCTGATCTGCATACTATAAACTTATAAACGATACGCCCGTCAAACACTTCCAAGGTCCTTGTCAAGCTTAAACTTCCTAACCAGATCCTTCATGATCTGCGCCTGGCTGGACAGCTCTTCACTGGCCGCGGCGCTCTCCTCGGATGTGGCGGAATTGGTCTGGACCACGCTGGAAATCTGGTCGATGCCCACCGTGATCTGGGTGATGGCGTCTGCCTGCTCCCTGGAAGCCCTGGCAATGGAATCCATCATATCCGTTGCCTCCTGAATTCCCGACACCACCTTCTCCAAAGCTCCCGCGGTCTCGTCGGCGATCCTCCTGCCGTTCTCCACCGCCGCAAGGGAATTTTCAATAAGAACAGCCGTGTTCTTGGACGCCTCCGCCGACTTGCTGGCCAGATCGCGCACCTCATCGGCAACCACCGCAAACCCTTTGCCGGCGCTGCCTGCCCTGGCAGCCTCCACCGCCGCGTTGAGAGCCAGGATATTGGTCTGGAAGGCAATATCTTCGATGGTCTTGATAATCTTGCCGATCTCTCCGGAAGAGTTGCTGATATCCGCCATGGCTGACAGCATATCCTGCATCCTGCGGTTCCCTTCCCCCGCGATCTCACTGACCATATCCGACTTTTTACTGGCCGTCTCGGCGCCGTGGGCATTCTCGTTGATACGGTTGGAGATGTCGTTGATGGAAGCCGCAAGCTCTTCCACAGAAGAAGCCTGCTCCGTGGCGCCCTGGGAAAGAGCCTGAGCGCCGGAAGATACCTGGTCGGAACCGGAAGCAACCTGATCCGCCGACTGATTCAAGGTGGTCATCGTCGTATTCAGGGCCGCCTTAATGCCGATCATAGCCTGGAGAATCTTCTTATAGTCACCGATATAGCTGCTTCTGTCCGCGGACCTGGCGGAAAAATCGCCGCCGGCCATAGCCGTAAGAATCCGCTCGATATCCTTAATAATAGCCGCAACCCCTGTGGTCATTTCATGCATATAGGTTGCCATCTCGCCAAACTCATCCTTTGAGTCATACTCCACATCTGCGGAAAGGTTGCCCTTCACAACCTCTTTCATAACCTCTTCCAATTTCTGGACCGGAACAAGGATAAGTTTCGTCAGCCTAAGCGCAATGAGGCAGGTAAGGATAAAAGCCGCCACCGAGATCAGGACCGAGGCTATGTAAAGGTAATCCAGCATCTTCATGGATTCCTCATACTGATCGTGGCTCTCCTGCTCCATCTTCTGAAACGCCTGACGCAGGACCTCCACATACTGCTCCACCACAGGATTATACTCCCGCAGAATGATCTGCTGCGCCTCCTCGTTGCCTTCCTTGGTCCCTCTGCTGGCCGCTTCGATGGCTTTCTCTCTTACCGGTTTATTATTCACCATCATGGTCTCAAAGTTTTTCAGCAGAGACACATCCCCGGAATAGATTTCATAAATACTCTGAAGCTGAGTCTGGACGCTCTGCAAGTCCTCGTTAACCTTCTGCACCATCCGATTCGTCTCATCCTGGTCGGACTCCACCACTGCCAGCAAAAGCTCTTTTAAACCTTCCTGAAGGCTTATCTGCATCTGATAAACGCTGGTAATGGCTTCATACTCCTGCTCGTAAAATCTCCGGTAACTCGCCTTCGATCTCCGAATTCCGACCCCGGCGGAAATGACCGCGATCACAAACATGATCAGGATCAGGCCAAAAGCTAACAAAAACTTCTTGCCTACTTTCAGATTCTTCATTTGTTGCTCCTCCTTGAAATTTTGAGTGGCCTATATGGCTTAAAGCATTGTTACTTATGAATCCGCTCCGTCTGTGGAGAGGGCAATCCAGACGTTGTCATCATACTGTTTGCGCACACTCTTTTATTCTTTCGGCGAATTTTTTTTTTAGATAACGGATTCTTTTAAAAAATATGATATATTTTCTTTATATCGACGGTTTTTTTCAAATAATAACTTATGTATCTCTTTTTTCCGCCGATAAATAACCATAAGTGTGTTGCAGTCTGCCGCGTCTTGCCACAGACTGTTTGATTTTTATGCATAACATTTAAAAAGATAGGTGGTGTAACAGAATGGATAATGGTATGGAAGGTATGCTTGATACATACCTTTTCGAAACAAACTCCCTTTTGGACCGACTGGACGAGATGCTGATGGCTGACGAAAAGATCGGCGACTTCTCAACAGATGACGTCAACGAGATTTTCCGCATCATGCACACGATCAAAGGCTCCTCTGCCATGATGGAATTCAGCGCTATGGCGGAGATCGCCCATCACATAGAAGACATGTTCTTCTATATCCGCGATAAAGGCATTGACAGCCTTGATCCACAGCACAAGAAAGAGCTTTTCAACCTGATGTTCCGTTCGGAGGATTTCCTGCGTGGCCAGGTGGAAAAAGTCGAAAGCGGGGAGGCTCTCGATACAGATATCGATTCCTTTGCCGCCGATATCAATAATTTTTTGAAAAAGATCAGCGGCGCGGCTGCTGACGAACCTGACCAGGCCCCTGCCCAGGAGGCGGCGCCGCCGACGTCTGTGGCCCTGGAACATCTTCCCGACGACAAGGAAGCCGTCTGCTTCCTCCACATTTTCCTGGAGGACGGTATCGGCATGGAGAATCTGCGGGCTTATATGATCGTCAACGCCGTTCAGGAGTGCGGCATTGACCTGCGCTACTACCCGGAGAACATGGAAAGCGACTCCTCCACTTCCGCTTCTATTATAGAAGAAGGATTCTTTATGGCATTTACTTCGGAGGACGATGCCAACAAGGCTTCCGACGTTCTGCGGACACAGAACTATATCCGTTCCTATGAGCTGGCGGCCGTGCCGGAGCCGGAACCAGAGCCGGAGATCCCGGTCAAGGAAGAGCCGGCTAAGAGCGCTGCTCCCGCAGCCGCTCCCAAGCCCGTTCCCGCTCCCCAGAAGCCTGCGCCGGCCAAACAGGCCTCCGCCCCGCCGGTAAAGCAGAATCTTATCAGCGTAAGCCTTATGCGTCTGGACAGCCTGCAGAATATCGTGGGGGAGATCGTTATCACGGAGTCCATGGTGACCTCCGCTCCGGAGTTAAACCAGTTGAGCCGGGATGCCTACGACAACTTTATGAAGTCCGCCCGCCAGCTGCGCAAGCTTACGGACGATCTCCAGGACATTTCCATGTCCCTTCGGATGGTGCCCATCTCCGGCGTATTCCAGAAGATGAGCCGTATCGTCCGGGATATGAAGCAGAAATTAGACAAAGACGTGCATCTTACCCTTATCGGTGAGGACACCGAGATCGATAAGACCATCGTAGACAGTATCCAGGATCCCATTATGCATATGGTCCGCAACGCTATGGACCACGGTATTGAGGACGATCCCGCGGAGCGTATCGCCGCAGGTAAGAGTCCCCAGGGCGAGATCATCTTATCCGCCACCCATACCAGCAGCGAGGTTGTCATCTCCATCGCCGACGACGGCCAGGGCATGGACCCGGAGAAGCTTCTGGCCAAAGCCAGAGACAAGGGCATCCTTACCAAGCCGGAGAGCGAGTATTCCGTCAAGGAGGCCTTGAGCCTTGTGATGCTGCCGGGCTTTTCCACCAACCAGGAGGTTACGGAATTTTCCGGCCGTGGCGTGGGCATGGACGTTGTGAAAAAGAACGTGGAATCCGTAGGCGGCGTAGTGTCCCTTACCAGCGAATACGGCAGGGGGACTACCTTTACCATGAAGATCCCGCTGACCATGGCTATTGTGGACGGCATGAAGGTGACGGTGGGCAATTCCATCTTTACCATCCCCATCGCCAATATCCGTCAGTCCTTAAAGATCCTTCCCGAGGATGTGATCCGGGATGAGAACGACAACGAGATGCTGGAGCTTATGGACAGCTTCTACCCTGTAGTCCGCCTCCACCAGTTCTTCAACATCGATACCGATGTTACGGAACTGTCCGACGGCATCGTTATGTGGGTAGAGACCAGCGACCGCTCCTTCTGTCTGTTTGTAGACGAGCTTGTGGGCGAACAGCAGGTGGTAGTCAAGCCCTTCCCGGCATTTTTGAACTACTTCGAACTTAAGAACTCCGGTATTGCCGGCTGTACCATCTTAGGCGACGGCAACATCAGTATCATTCTGGATATCCAGAGCCTCCATTCCGCGGCCCTGGAGAACGTGTAGACAGAAGGGAGGAATCAACATGTCTGAGCAACTTAACAATCAGGCGGACATCCAGGAAGTGCCTGAGGCAGAGACGGATGAGCTTTCTACGATAGACCGCTGCCTCACCTTCGAATCCGCAGGTTTGATCCTGTATATCAGCACCAACAACGTGATCGAGATCATCAACAATCACTCCATAACCACCCTGCCGCTGATGCCGCCCTACATCAAGGGCATTATAAACTTAAGAGGGCAGATCCTTCCGGTTATGGATATCCAGCAGCGCATGGGCAAAGGTCCCACGGAATTTACGGGCAGCGCCTGCATCATCGTTCTGGATATCGACTCCGTATCCCTGGGCATCATCGTGGACTCTGTGCGCCAGGTTATGGATATTGACTTAAAAGACGTGCGCCCCATTCCTTTAAAGCATCAGCAGAAACTGCTCAACGGAATGGTCACCATGGAAGACGGCAGCGTATTTATGTCCATCGACTGTCAGGCTCTGGCTGTTCCACAGTGATGTTAGCGAGCGCCGGCCGCCCTTTGGGTTACTCCAAGGGGCTGTCCGGCGCCGGATGATATTTTTTGAAAACGAATTAACACAAGACAGGGGGAATTTTTGTGCTGGATCTAACTGACAGCGATTTTCAGCGACTTTATACTTATATTAAACAGCATTATGGGATTGATCTGAGTAAGAAAAAGCAGCTTATTGTCAGCCGGCTTTCCAACACGTTGACCGCTCAGGGTTTTAAAAATTTTACTGCGTATGTGGATGAGATCTTATCCGGCCGCGACTCGGAGATGGTTACGGCCATGCTCAATAAGCTGACCACCAATTACACCTATTTTCTCCGGGAGGAAGCCCACTTCAAGTATCTATGGGATGTGGTCCTTCCCTACCTGGAGAAAAAGCATGCCCGGGATAAAGTCTTAAGCATCTGGAGCGCAGGCTGCTCTTCCGGGGAGGAACCCTACACCATCTCCATGTATCTGAAAGAGTATTTCGGCACCCAGGCTTCCCAGTGGGATACCAGGCTGTTAGCCACGGATATCTCCCAAAAGATCTTAAACACAGCCAACACCGCTTCCTACGGGGAGGAGAGCCTTTCCTCTCTTCCGGCTAACTGGAAGCAGAAATACTTTACCCAGAAGGGTCCCGGCAAATACACGGTGTCTCCTGACATTAAAAAGAATGTCATTTTCCGGACTTTTAACCTGATGGATCCCATTCAGTTTAAGAGAAAATTCGACCTGATCTTCTGTCGAAATGTTATGATCTATTTTGACCAGGAGACAAAAGACGCCCTTGTGCGCAGGTTCCACGGGGCCACGGTCCCCGGCGGCTATCTCTTTATCGGACACTCCGAGGGACTTAATAAAGTCTCCTGTCCCTATGATTATATACAGCCGGCCATATACCGCAAAAAATAACAGACCCAATACGGCTGGTAAAGAAAGAAGGTTTGAGTGATTATGCCTCAGAAGATTCGTGTAATGGTAGTGGACGATTCCCTGGTATTCCGGTCCTGGCTGGTCCAAAGCCTTGGGGAGGATCCCCGGTTCGAAGTGGTAGGCTACGCCGTTAACGCCCTTGATGCCAAAAACAAACTTCCTATTTTAAAACCGGATATTATGACTTTAGACATTGAGATGCCAGGCATGACCGGGCTGGAGTTCTTGCAACAGATCCTTCCGTCCCATCCGGTGCCTGTCATTTTAGTATCTTCCCTGAACATGAGGGTCTTCGACGCCCTGGCCGCCGGAGCGGTGGATTTTGTGCGCAAGCCCGAAGAGGGCATGCGGGAAGCCTTTTTGCGGAGCCTGAAGGCAAAGCTGGCCGTGGGATCCAATGCCCATGTCCGTCTTCCTCAGCCGTCACCGGCTGCGCCTGCCAGGACTGCAGCTTCCATCCCCCGAGGTTCTGCCGCGTCAAGTACCGGAAGTACAGGTCCTGTTGATCTGATCGCCATCGGCGCCTCCACAGGCGGGACCGAGGCGATCCTGGAAGTGGTGCGTCATTTCCCCGCCAAGATGCCCGGCATCGTTATTACCCAGCACATGCCTCCCGGCTTCACTTCCATGTATGCGGAGCGGTTAAACCGGATCTGTAAGATGGAAGTTCGGGAAGCCAAGCACGGCGACCGGGTACAGCCCGGCCTGATCCTTTTGGCTCCCGGCGGGCTGCAGATGCGTGTTGTCCGCATGGGCGTCGGCTACAGCGTCAGCTGCACCGAAGAGGAAAAAGTCAGCGGCCATAAGCCATCGGTGGACGTACTCTTCTCCTCCGTGGCCTCCATCGTGAAAAACAAAGCCATCGGTGTTATCCTCACCGGCATGGGAGCCGACGGCGCTGCCGGTATGCTTCGCATGCGCAAAGCCGGAGCTTACACCATCGGCCAGGATAAAGAAAGCTGCGTAGTCTACGGCATGCCCATGGAAGCCTTTAAGATCGGTGCCGTGTGCCAGCAGGCCGCTTTGACCAATATTCCGCAGCTTGTCATGGCTCGACTTGCCAAATCGTAAGAGAAACGTAATAAATATTAGTAACCCGAAGCTTCTTGCTTTCAGATCCTTGAATCCAAAAAGTTTCGGGTATTCTGTCCTGTGGGGTTTGACAAAACAAAGAAATGAAGACGACCAACAGCAAGAAAACTTACAGACACAATCCAACAGCCCGTTCACCAAAAGACGGCCAGATCCCGCCTCTGCCCCCCGGCGCAGGCTCCGGCGGCCCCATGCGTGGGAAATCCGTCCAAAAGATCCGGGGCAAAAAGAAAAAAAGCGGCCTGGAACAGATGGTCACAGGCGGTATTGTGGCGGCCTCCCTGTCCATGACCGTCAGCCTGACCGTCTATTTCCGCCCTTTTTTAAGTGAAAACGTTTTCCCGGCTGTAAAGACCTTCTGTTCCCATACGGCGGATACGGTGACAGACACTTTGTCCAATCTGTTTGCCGCCCCCGCAAAGGCAGAGGAACCTGCTTATCCGGCCACAGACGCTGCCCAGGAAACTACGGCGGCTGTCCCTGACATGCAGGAGGAGATATCCTACATGGACCACAGCTCGGAACTGGGCAATATCGCCGACATGAGCGCGGAACCGGTGTATCCTCCTCAGGAGGATGCCATCTATTCCTGTATACTGGACACCTCCCTTGGACCTCTCATCTACTACAACCAGGGAGATATCCGCTGGAAAGAATACCTTTACGGCGGCTATGACCGGCTGGCCAAATACGGCTGCGGCCCTGTGTGCGTGGCCATGCTGATCAACAGCTTTACCGCCACACCCGTCTCCCCTGTGGAGATGGCGGACTGGTCGGCCAATAACGGCTATTATGCCCGCCAAGGCGGTTCCTACCACGGTCTTATTCCCGGAAGCTTATCTGCCTTTGGCCTTAAGGTGGAAAGCGTCACCCAGCGGACGGCGGACAATGTGAGAGAACTTCTCAAAAACGGCCATGTACTGGTGGCCCTTATGGGCCGGGGCGCCCTGACTCAAAACGGCCACTTTATCATCATCGCCCAAATTAGCCCCAGCGGCAACGTATACATCGCCGACCCTGCCAGCTATGAAAACAGCACAAAAGAATGGGATCTTGAACTGCTTGTCAGCGAACTGAAAAAAAGCTATGACAGCGGCGGCCCTCTGTGGGCCGTGTCACTGGATGCTTCTTCGGATGCGGCCCCTTAAGGAGGATGCACACAGCTCCATCATCTCCTCATCCTCCGGGCCGTCCCCCATTGCCGCCGCATCCCTTGGCAGGATACCAAGGCTTTGGCAGATGAATCGGACTCCGCCGGCCTTAGTCGCTTCCTTATGGACGATCTCCAGACAGCTGCCTTCCGCAAACCACCGGATCCCTTCCATTCCTTCCATCTCTTCTGCTCTCATCAGGCGTTTTGTTTCCTCCCGGCTCCATTCCATCCGCTTTGGACGGAACAAGGTTATCTTATAAATCACGCCATGGTGCGGATCCCCATAGGTCAGAATCCGAAAACGGTACTGCTCCCTCTCCTGCTTAAGGGCCCAGACCCACTTGGGATCCAGAGCCAAAAACTTCTCCTGCCTCTCTCCCTCTTTCGAAAACACCACATGACCTCCTCCTGAAAAAACCCCGCCCTCAAACAGAGGCCACACCTCTTGACACCTTCTCATTGCGTCTCGGTAAGACAGGGAAGTGGCAAAAAACAGTCGGCACTTGTCCCTTGCTAGGGCTTTCAGCTCTGTGATCGTCTTGGGCGCCAATCGCCTCTCCCCCTCTTTTATCAGCGTTTTGTCAATATCCAGAAACGCGGCTTTTGGTCTTACAGGGATCCGAAACAGAGGGTAAGGGCCGAATAGCAGCCGGTTCATCGCCTCGTCTCTTCCGCCGTAAGCCAGATAGCAGGTACAGGCTTTCCTCCCGCAGGACATGGTCCCGCCCTCTTTCCCGGAAAAGGCGTTCTTTGGAAAACTTCCCTCCCCATCATACCAGTTGCCCGGAAGCGCACGGCTTATATTGCACCGTTTCATGGTTCCGTCCCCCTCCACAAACAACCGCTCTTCGCATAACCTGGCCTCGGCAAATGTCCGCTCCAGTTCCCGGCCAAAGTAGGGATCGATCTCCTCAAAAGCTGTCCGCTCCTTTTGGGTATAGTCCCGCCCAAGGCCGTCCATCTTGTTGATCCACAGATAGATGGAATCGGGAAGTACACGGCGCAGTGCTTTTATGGCATCTAAATATCGGATGTCCCCAACGGCTCCCGCGCATATCCCCGCTCCGCTGTCCCAAAGTTTTCTGCAGGTTTTCCCAAACGCTTCTGCATCGGTCATCTCCGGGTGAAAGGTGGCCCACAGCCTTAATTTGTCAAGTTTCCCTCCTGCCTGCCGGTAGATCTTCAGGGACTGCTCCACCGAAAAGCTTAGATTGGTCTGGGCTCCCACTGCCTCCATCCTATCCATGGCGCTAAGACGGCCCAGCCCCTCCCAGTACCAGGGATGGATCAGCGCCTCCCCGTAGGGCGTCACCATCAGGCTGTGGATTTCCATGGCCTCTGCCCTGTCTGCAAGGCTTAGGCAGAACCGGTCCCACTGTTCCTTGTCCCGTAAAAGCTCTCGCCGGGACATGGGATGTTTGGAAAACGGGCAGTAACTGCACCGGTAATTACAGCTTTTCAGGCTTCCTCTGTAAAGGATCATACGCCGTGGTCTTAAATCCATGGTTTTCCTCCCACTCTCTCATAGCCTCAAGGACAGCCTTTGAGATCAGCTGTGGACCCAGATAATCCGAAAGTCCCATGCCCTTATCCGTGAGGACCAGATAATTTCCTTCTTCCCTTGCCGCAAACCCTTCCTCCATCCACCGGGCGATCTGAGGAAAATCCTCCAAAATCCGGCTTTTAAACCGCTCCTGATACCATTCCTCTTTGACCCCAGGCCGGATCAGCACATGGCGGATCACATACCGCCTCTTTTCCTCGTCTTGGGAAAGGCGGATGCCGTGGCGGATCTGTGTAAAATCTTTTGTCTCCTGGTATGCCAAAAGCTCCTTTTTGCACTGATGGGCGGTTATGGCGTAAGGCGTGCAGAAATGAAGATTGCCCACATAGCTTCTGCCTCCG
Source organism: Clostridiaceae bacterium (assembly GCA_910575585.1). Lineage (GTDB taxonomy): Bacteria > Bacillota > Clostridia > Lachnospirales > Lachnospiraceae > UBA3402. The sequence goes on along the minus strand of CAJTGF010000003.1, from coordinate 141,808 downwards.
CAGCCAAGGGCCAGGGAGGTGGAAAAACCGCAGTCGGAAAATTCCCGCCGGGCCCCGTCCCGGTATACAAACCGCCGCATGGAATCCTGACAAAACCCCTTTGACTTAAGAAATTTGCTGGCCTCCTGATACTGTTCGTACGCCTTTTGAGGCTCCGGCTCCATCCCCTCTCTCTCCAGCCCTGCGCCATGCTTGATGTACAGGGGATATAAAAAGATCTCCTGAGGACTATACGCCACCGCCTCCTTAAGGGATCGGATCAGAGACGCCGTATCCTGTCCCGGGATCCCATAGATAAAGTCCAGGTTTACGCAGGCAAAACCAAAGGACAGTAAAAGATCCAGAGCCTTTCTCGCCTGATCCGGGCTGTGGCCCCGCCGCAAGGCAGCCAGCTCCTCCTGGCAAAAGCTCTGGATCCCCATGCTGACCCTGGTGACCCCCGCGTCCTTTAAGATCTTTAACTTCCCCCTGTCCGTCTGGTTGGGCGCCGTCTCAATGACCACGTCCCGCCCCGATTCCAGGGTAAACCAGCTCTCGATCCGGGAAAACACCTGATCCAGCTGGGCCTCCTGCAAGCACAAAGGAGTTCCGCCCCCAATGGTAACGCTTGAAAAGCTGCTCCCTTGGCTTTTCAGTATGCCGGCGTACTGCTCTGCCTGCCGCCATACAACCTCCAGGTAGCGCTCCATGGCCTCCCTATTGGCGCCGGTGACGGAAAACAGATTGCAGTAACCGCATTTTCCCTGGCAAAAAGGGATATGGAGGTACAGCCCGTGGCCCGGCCCTTTAAGCTTGTCCTTATAATCCCAAAGAGACACCCCGCTCATGGGCCTGTAGGCTGTCTTGTGGGGGTAACTGTACATATATTGAATGTATGGATTAATCATAAAAACGCCCTCTTCTCCGTCTTCACAGAAAAAAATGCTTGTAGGGAACCGTATTTACCACAGGATGATTGATCCCATGAAACTGACACCCATCCTCCCCGTAACACGTCCCATGGTCCGAGCAGCAGATGACAAAGGCGTCCCCCCGCTTCTCCTTCCACCCGTCAAGCAGTCTTCCCAGCTGTCCGTCAACGTACCGCAGCGCCGCCCCATGGCTTTCCACGGTGTCGTGGTCCGCTGCCTCCAGATAAAAATAATTGGGATAGTGGATGGCGTCTACGTTCAGGTACAGAAAGATCTTCCTCTCCTCCTCCGCCTCTTTTGCCTTCCGCAAAAGAAGATCCACCTGATTTTTAAAGCTGTCCTTCACCTGGCACCCAAAGGAAGGGTGCCAGTAGCTTTTCTGAAAATATCCGGGGAACACCTTGCCCAGGTCGGACCGCTTGTCAAAAAAGGACACGCCGCCTACGCACCACGTATCGTACCCGTCCTTTTCCAGCCCCTCCATAATGGTGCTGCCCGAAAAGCCGTATGCCCCTTTGGGAACCTTATTGCCCAGGCCGATCTGCTTGGGGAAAAACAACAGCTCCCGGTCCGCCACATTTTTGGAATCCCAGGGCGCCGGAAGAAACCCGGAGAACATGGCGTGGTGGGACGGCCATGTAAAATTCCCCGGAGCCTGGCATTTCTGCCATCTTCCGTACCGGTTAAGGACCTTGGTGGTCCCTTTCTCCTCCTCCCTCACCGCCACGTCGTACCGCAGGGTGTCCAGGCAGATAAACAGAATATCCATACACCCTACGACCCGGCTCATATCCACAGACGGCTCTTTCCTTGCGGCCGAAGAGGCCAACAGGCGGAAAGGCACCTCGCCGTCTTTCTTGCTTCCCATGGTCTTAGCCGCGCCGTCCATTTCCTGCGCTAACATGTATTCTTCCATATCCTGTCCTCCCACTGTCTCCTCATTTGCCATTCCCTCATCATCTTTCCCTGCTTTTGGTAGATCCGGTTCTCCCCGTAGATGTCCTGGTAAATCAGATCCCCCTGTCCGTTCATCTCGATGACTCTGGGCCGAAGGCTGCCTTTTTCCAGAAGGATGTCGATCCCTGCGCTGCGAAGCCCCGGATAGCACCCGGCAGCTTTCAGACAGATCTGTCTCACCCTGTCCCACACCGAATCAGAAAGCCCCAGCTCCTCCGCTTTCAGAGGACGGTTATTTAGCTGCAGGTTGGTAATGGGACCTTTTGACAGACGGGCCAGCGCAAAATCCACTTCCCCGTCCTGGACCACCACCCGCAGATCATAAGAATGGCCATTATGCTCCGCCTTGGGATACCATCGTTCCGCAATGCAGTCCTGTCTTAAAAGCAGCTGCGCCATGTCGCTTACCTGCTGCCGGTCCCCAAACCGCCGAAGCCTTTTGGTGTTCACTAGCCGGCCTGTCTCCGAGTCTTTGGCGGCGCAGGTGTAAAGAACCATCTGCCCTTTTGCAGGATCACACCGCAGAGCCATGACCCCGGCCGCCCCGGATCCGTAATTGGGTTTTAAAAAAACCTGGAATATCCCCTGATCTTTCATGGCGTCAAGAAGGTCTGAAAACCGGGGATACTGCCCTGGTCCTTCCTTTTTGCCGCCTTCCCAGTCAAAAAACTCCAACTCCTCTGTCACAGGGATCCCCATTTCCCGAAGCCGCCGTTTACAGCCCCTTTTATCCAAAAGCGCCTTTATGGTCTTCGGATCATTGAAAAAACAGATCTTCCCCCTGCTGCCCTGCCGCGCCAGCTCCATCAGGTTTTCTTTGTACTCCCATGTCAGCCCGGAAAGCTGTTCCAGACAGCAGCTGTCCCACAGCGGCGGATCAATCTTTAAAAAAAACGGTCCCGCCCCGCTGTCCTGGGACAGAAGGTTTTTGGGAAACTCTTTCCAGTCTAACAGGCATAGCTGAACGCCCCAAAGGGCAGCCCCTTTTTCCAGATATCGGGTCCGCTTTGTCCCGGGGTTCCCCAGAAGCATCAGACGGCTCATTCCGTCAGCATGGCGTTCATCCAGATCTCGCCGTGGTACTCCTCCGCCTCATTGGGTTCCGAGGCGTCTACCTGGATGGGAAGCTGGTTAAGTTTTTTCACCATGCCGTCGGACATGTAGTGGTAGTGGACATCCAAAACCTGGATGTTGGGGAATTGGGGCAGCTTTTCAAGGAGCAGCGCCCCGCCTTTGTCCGTCAGCGTCCCGTTGGCAAGGTCAAGGGTGTGGATCCGGCTCATATACTTGCTCTCCAGCGCCACCTGCGCCAGATCGTCCTGGATCTCGCTGTCCTCAATGCCAAGATGGACAAGGTTTGGGAAATCCGACTCCTCCAAAAACGCCTTCACCGTGTCTTTGGTGCCGTCAAACCCGTAATTTTCAATGCCTATGTACAAAACCAGCTTTTTAAGGCTTGGCAGTTTGGCCCGTTTTAGTTCCTCAAACACCGACGTGCCAAGACCTCCGCAGATAATGGTCAAAGACTCCAGATTCTCGTGTTCCACATCCCCCAAAATAAGATCCGTACTGCCCTTGATGGTCAGCTCCTTAAGGCCCGGCAGCGCTTTCCACAGCCTGCCGTAATTCCCCTGCATGATCCAGGAGACCTCGCACTCCTCGTAATCCATATCCCCCACAAACAACTTCTCCACATGGGCAAACCGATCCTTGTTGTCTGTGATCCCGTCAAGGATATCCTGGCAGCTGTCCCCGCACGCGTCGCCCCAGCTTCCGATGGTCAGATCCGTCACCTGGCCAAACTCCGGGTCCGACAGGATATCTTCCACCATGGTCTTTGGCCCTTTGCCGTCCTCATACTGCTCATAATCATACTGATACCGCTTTGCTTTTCCCATAAATACCTCCTGCATATTCCGTTTGATCGTTTTCTTCATTATACTGCCAATCTTACGGTAAATCAATCGCGGCTTTTGATATTTTTTTAACATGCTATTGCATTTTCACAGATCTATGGTAAAATCAAGGACATTACAGAAACTGCTTTGACCCTGGGAAGTCAAATGTGTGCATATCTCCCATCCTGCCAAAGACCTGGAACTGCCGTTACAGGAGTTTTTTATCAATGTACTCTCGGAGTCTCTTTGTTCCTGATTTTGTGAGATGATTTTTTGTCAGATGTGCATAAACTTACGAGGCGTACGTGGAACGTACGTTGATTAAATTTATGTGCATATGACGGAAAATCATCCACAAAGGCAGGTGCAAGAGAGATTCCGAGCGTACATATCAACGAGGAGGAACACACATGAAACCAACCGGTATAAACGCGTTTTTAGAACGCAAGAATATTCATCCGTCTCTTAAAACCTATTTCATCGACGCTATGGGAGCCATGGCCTTCGGCCTCTTTGCCTCCCTGCTCATCGGTACCATCTTCGCCACCTTAGGCGAAAAGACCAACCTCGAAACCTTTCACATCATCTCCCAATACGCCAAAGAAGCCACCGGAGCCGCCCTGGGGGTCTCCATTGCCTATGCCCTGCAGGCGCCCCAGCTGGTCCTTTTGTCCGCCGCCACCGCAGGCATCGCCGGCAATGCCCTGGGCGGGCCTGTGGGAGCTTTTGTGGCCGCTATCGCCGCCGTGGAGTCCGGCAAGGCTGTGTCCAAGGAAACCCGGGTGGATATCCTTATTACCCCTGCCGTCACCATTATCTGCGGCGTTGCCGCGGCCCGGTTTGCCGGCCCCGGCGTCTCCTCTTTTATGACAGCCTTTGGCAGCCTGGTAAAAACCGCTACAAACATGCAGCCCTTCCTTATGGGCATCCTGGTATCCGCTCTCATGGGCATTGCCCTGACCCTTCCCATCAGCAGCGCCGCCATCTGCATCATGTTAAGCCTTGACGGCCTTGCCGGCGGAGCGGCCACTGCCGGGTGCTGCGCCCAGATGGTGGGCTTTGCGGTCTTAAGCTTTGGGGAAAACGGCATTGGCGGCCTTCTGGCCCAGGGCCTTGGCACCTCCATGCTCCAGATGGGCAATATTGTAAAAAACCCCAGGATCTGGATCCCTCCCACCCTGGCTTCCATGGTCACCGGCCCCATAGCCACCGTAATTTTTCACCTGGAGAATATCCCCGCCGGCTCCGGCATGGGAACCTGCGGATTGGTAGGCCCCATCGGCGTGTACACCGCCATGAACGGAGGGGGCGGGGTGTGGGCCGGCATCCTTCTTGTGTGCTTCATCCTGCCTGCCGTCCTTACCTGGATATTTGGAAAAATCCTGAAACAGGCAGGGTGGATCGCCGACGGGGATCTAAAACTGCAGCTGTGATCCGGCCGTTATCTGGCCATCTCGCTCTGAGGCCCTTTCTGGCTGTGGGCGCGGATGATAGTCTCCAGCTCCTCCAGATCTGAGGAGGGGAGATCTCCGGGAATGGTGTTTTTAACCGCGCTGGCGGCATTGCCGTACCGCACGGCCTTAGCGCAGTCAAAGTCGCTGGTGAGAAGCCCGTAGAGGGCCCCGGAAATATAGGCGTCCCCGCTGCCGATCCGGTCCACCACCTCAATATCCTGATACGGCTCTTCCTCATAGTACCGGTTTTTCCCGGCGTCGTATATCACGGAACCAAAGCTGTGCCTCTTTGGGCTGTGTACCACCCTTTGGGTGGAAGCTACTATGGAGATGGGATACTCCTGGGTAAAGCTCTTCATCATCTCCTTGGCCGTTCCCGTCTTCTTAAACGTAAGGCGGGCCGTATCCTCAGAGCAGAAAAAGATATCCACATAGGGAAGGATCCTCTCTATGCATTCCTTGGCCTGCTCTCCTGTCCACAGATTGCCCCGGAAGTTTACGTCAAAGGACACCAAAGTCCCTGCTTCCTTAAACCGCTTGATCATCTCCACAGCCGTATCCCGGATCGTCTCATTTAAAGCCAGGGTAATGCCTGTGGTGTGGAAACACCGGCTGGCCCTGTAGGTTTCCTTTGGTATTTCGTCAATGGTCAGGGAATAGAAGGAACTGTTGCTGCGGTCATAGATCACCTTTGGCTTTCTGGGATAGGCGCCGTTTTCGTAGTAATAGATCCCCACCCTGGCAGAAGGGGAATTGTCGTACAGGAAATAGTCGTCGCTGATGCCGTAAGAACGGATCTTGCTTTTCATAAAGTTTCCCATATCGTGGGCAGGCAGTTTGGAGATGACGCCTGCGTGGAGTCCTAACAGCGACACTCCCACCGCCACGTTTAACTCGGCTCCTCCCACCTGTTTCTCAAAGATATCGCCCCGCACCAGACGCTCATTGTTTGGCGGGGAAAGGCGCAGCAGCAGCTGCCCCAAAGTCAGCAGATCAAAGTTTCTTTTCTCTTTCATAGCTTACGTAACTCCTTTCCTTTTCTGCCTTTTGAAAAAGGACAGCCCTGTTGCTTTTTTACAAGCATGGAGCTGTCCTTTTTTACTATTCCAGGCTTTGCAGGTTATCTCTGTACCCGTCCGGAACCGTCGCCGCCTGCCAGATTCTCCACATCTCCTCTGGTCACCAGGTTAAAGTCGCCGGGGATGGTGTGCTTCAGTGCGGAGGCTGCCACCGCAAACTCCAGAGCCGCCTTCATGTCCTTGCCGTCGGCCAGGCCGCAGATCAGTCCGGCCGCAAAGGAATCGCCGCCGCCTACCCGGTCCACGATAGGCGTGATGTGGTACTTTCTGGAATGATAGAACTCCCTGGTCTTTCCGTCCATGATGCAGGCGGACCAGCCGTTGTCGGAGGCGCTGTGGCTCTCCCTCAGGGAGCTGATGATGTATTTAAATCCGAACTTGTCAGCCATCTGATTGAAGATGTCCACATAGCCGGCCAGTTCCAGCTCGCCGGAGGTCACATCCGTGCTGCCGGGCTTAAAGCCAAGAACCTTCTCCGCATCCTCCTCGTTGCCGATGCACACGTCAACGTACTGCATCAGGTTGGTCATAACCTTCTGAGCTTTCTCGGATGACCACAGTTTCTTGCGGAAGTTAAGGTCAACGGAAACCGTTACGCCGTGGGCCTTGGCAGCTTTTAAGGCAGCTTCGGTCAGGGCAATGGCCTCGTCGCTGACAGCGGGGGTAATGCCGGTAAAATGGAACCAGTCCGCGCCCTCAAAGATGGCGTCAAAATCAAACTCTTCCGGCTTTGCCGTGGAAATGGAGCTGTGAGCTCTGTCGTAGACCACGTTGGAAGCTCTCATGGCGGAGCCTGTCTCCAGATAGTAGATGCCCAGACGCTCGCCGCTTCTGGCAATATGCTTTGTCCCTACGTTGTACTTTCTAAGAGCCGCCACCGCGCACTCTCCGATGGGGTTGGCCGGAACCGCTGACACAAACTGGGCGTCATGGCCGTAGTTGGCCAGGGATACGGCTACATTGGCCTCGCCGCCGCCGTAGTTAACATCAAACTCGTCTGCCTGGATAAATTTCTCGTTGTTAGGTGTGGACAGTCTCAACATGATCTCGCCCATGGTTACAATCTTTGCCATTTGTTCGTTCTCCTTTTATATATCTCTTTTGGTGCTGCCTGTTTTCATGATTACTTTCTCGCCGCTGCCACTGCCTCAACAAACTCTCTCGCCTTAGCCGTCACTGCCGCGAAATCTCCCGTCTTGGCGCCCTTGGTCAGACTGGAACCGGTACCTACCGCGTAAGCGCCTGCCTTGATCCATTTGTCCACGTTGTCCACGTCAACGCCGCCGGACGGCATGAACTCGCCCTGGGGAAGGGGTCCTTTGAAGGAGCTGATGGCTGCCGGTCCCACGATGTTGCCCGGAAAGATCTTGATGATATCGCATCCTGCCTCCATGGCGGTAATGGCCTCCGTAGGAGTCATAACGCCCGGCAGCATGGGAACCCGATAGCGGTTGCACAGTCTGATGGTGTCCACGTTCAGTCCCGGACTCACCACATAGTTTGCTCCTGCCAGGATCACCTGCCTTGCGGTCTCCGGATCCAGTACCGTTCCCGCTCCGATGACTACCTTGTCATTGTCCTTGTACTTTTTCACCATGGCCGCGATAAATTCGATGGGGTTGCCCTCGTCCATGGTCATGGTGATCTCGATGAAGTTGATACCGCCCTCAATGATAGCGTCAACCACTTTCTCGCCCTGCTCCAGATTCTTGGCCCGGACCACGGCCACCAGGCAGTCTTCTTTCATCCTTGCTAACACGTTTTCTTTTTTCATGGCTTTGTTCTCCTTTTGCAAATTCGTATATGCGATCATCTTTCGCAAACACGATTCTTATACTAGAATATTAACTGTTTCCGGCCTTTTTGTCAATAACTTTCCCTACTTTTTTCCTAAAAAACCCAGCAATCTGGACACTTCCTCCGCCTTTTTAGCCACCACTTTCCCCAAAGCGTCGTAGTCCTCCTCCTGCTTGTACAAACTGGACACGCTGATGGCTCCCATGACGCTGCCGTCGGGGCCGAATACCGCCGCCCCGGCACACTCCATATGCTCCTCCATCTCCCTGGCGTCCAGGGCATACCCCTGGCTCTTTACCTTCTCCAGCTCCGCCTCCAGCGCTTCGCGGCTCATAATGGTATTGGTTGTCTTCTGGCGGAATTTGATCCGTCCCAGGATCTGCTGCCTGGTGTCCTCGTCGGTACAGGCCAAGATGGCCTTGCCAAGGGAGGTGCAGTACATAGGATTCTTGGTGCCTACGGTGGCGGTGGTGATAATGGGATTCTCCGGCTCAAACTTGCAGATGTACACCACGTCATGGTCTGACCGCACCCCAAAAAACACCGTCTTTCCCACGGACTTGGAAAATGCCTTAAGCTCCGGTTCAATGATGCTTAAAAAGTCAAGGTTGTTGGTGTAATTGATCCCGATCCGGTATGCCGCCAGACCGATGGTGTAGGTCTGCTTCGGTCCTTTTTTTACATTGGCCATGCCCATCTCCACAAGGGTGGTGGTGATGTCGTAGGCGCTGGTCTTTGGAAGGTCCAGCCTGGCGCAGATCTCGTCCAGGGTAATGCCCTCCGGGTTATGGGAGATCAGCTTCAAGATCTCCACGGTCCTCTGTGTTGTTCGATTTAGTTTCATATTAACGCCTCCCGATATTCTCCCGCATTCCCATGGCAGCCTTGCTCCCCGCCGCTTTTAGGCTGTCCCGCAAAACCGCGCCCCTCCTTCGGCCAAAGATCTCCTGCCATAGCTGATGACCGGGAATACGTTCAGTATAACTCTTTTAGGGAGGCTTTCACAAGCGGATTTTACACGGTCTACAGCGTTACTCCCTGTTTAAATACAGCCATGTCATGGAATCCGGCTTCCTCGGCCTTTACCTTTCTTCCGGAAGCCACCTCCAGCACATAGTCAAACAGCTCTCGGCCCAGCTCCTCCCTGGATCTGCCCTCCACCATGGTCCCTGCGTTAAAGTCGATCCAGTTTGTCTTCTTGCGGGCCAGATCGGAGTTGCTGGAGATCTTCACCGTAGGCACCGGGGAGGCAAAGGGAGTCCCTCGCCCTGTGGTAAACAGTACGATCTGGGCTCCTGACACCGCCAGGGCCGTAGATGCCACCAGGTCATTACCCGGGGCGCTAAGAAGGTTCAGCCCTTTCTCCTTCACCGGCTCCCCGTAAGCCAAAACACCTCTCACCGGGGCGCTGCCCGACTTCTGGGTACATCCCAGGGATTTGTCCTCCAGGGTGGAAATGCCGCCCTTTTTATTGCCCGGGGAGGGATTCTCATAGATGGTCTGGTTGTGGCTGGTAAAATAGTTCTTAAAATCATTGATCAGATCCACGGTCTTGTCAAACAATTCCCGGTTCTGGCAGCGGTTCATCAAGATCGTCTCCGCGCCGAACATCTCCGGCACCTCCGTCAGGATGGTAGTGCCGCCCTTGGCGATGAGAAGGTCGGAAAATGCCCCCACGGTGGGATTGGCCGTGATGCCGGACAGACCGTCGGAGCCGCCGCACTTCATGCCGATGATCAGCTCTCCGGCGTCGATAGGCTCCCTGATAAATCCCTTGGCGTAGGCTGCCAGCTCCTCCAAGATCTTCATGGCCGCCTCATGTTCGTCCTCCACGTCCTGGCACTGGAGGAACCGCACCCGCTGCTGGTCGTACTCCCCGATATATTCTTTCAGCACAGGTATGTTGCTGTTCTCACAGCCCAGCCCCAGCACCAAGACGCCGCCGGCGTTGGGATGGCGGATCATGTCCGCCAGCACCATCCTGGTGTGTTCCTGGTCGTCCCCCATCTGGGAACAGCCGTAGGGATGGGGAAATGCCACCACTTCCTCCAGGCTGCCGCCTACAAACTGCCGGGCATCTTTCTCAAGAGCCTTGGCGATGGAGTTGACACACCCTACTGTGGGGATGATCCATATCTCGTTGCGCACCCCCGCCTTGCCGTCAGTACGGCGGAATCCCTGGAATACGGAGCGTTCCTCCTCCTTGACAGCTGCATGGGAAGGCTCGTACTGGTAGGTCAGCAGATCTCCCAGACCTGTCTTTAAGTTGTGTACATGTACCCACTGGCCGGTCCCTATATCCTCCTTGGCAAATCCGATGCTGAATCCGTATTTTACTACCTTTTCTCCTGCTTTTATGGGTTTTAAGGCTATCTTGTGGCCCTGGGGGATCTCCTGGACGGCTACTACCGAAACGTCTCCTATGGCAAGCTCTTCCCCCTGGGCGATGGGACGCAGGGCAACGGCGACGTTGTCCTCTTGATTGATCTTGATGACATCCTGCATGGTCTCGTTCTCCTTGACTGAATTTGGGCTGTATCCTGCCTGCCGCCTCCGATATGGATATGCTCTCTGGCGAAGCGTATCCGGACCGCCATCCCAAGTTAGCCGGGATGAGCATGGTCAGCATTAGTATGGCAGAATACGGCGATTTTACTGCTTCCTGATGGATTGTAAGCGCTTACATTTATTTTACAAAAACATATGCCCAAAGTCAACCTGAAAATAAGGAAAAAATCCAAAATAAGAGGGTGTAAGGAATCCCTTACCCCTCCCATCATTACTTATGTACCTTTCCTTGCTCTACCGGATCAAAAAGTCCCAGAAATGATCCGGGTTGGCTTCCATCAGATCCAGGATCATCATCTCCTCTGCCGGGATCTTGCCCACCAGATTTCTTTCCCCGTCATTGGGGATGTCTTTTAAGATCACTTCCACCTCGCCTCTGTAATGACCCAGGTTGTCATTGACAACTACCACGTCGCCTCTGTGGAACGTATCCTGCCCGCAGTCTCTGTAAGGAATGGACGCGTTCTTGCAGTCAAGTCTTGGCATACTGGAGCGGATCAAAAACTCCGACGCATCCGTCCGGCCTGCGTGGTGGTACTCCTTGAGCACTTTCAGCTCCGTCTCGCACAGCCCCTCCACAGTCTTGACGGAAATGTTCGTCTTGGTCATATCTACCTGTGACATGGCCTTTAACTCTTCCTCCGACGCATAGGCGTTGCCGATCAGGATGTCGTCGATCTCCTCTGTAGCCAGGATATGACGCACCTGCAGCTCAATGGGCAGCCCTCTGTCGATCTCCATAGTGCAGAGTCCGCTGTACACCGGCCATGGACCATAGGTGTCCTTGTTATTGCTGGATACGAACGCGGCGGTGTGGAGCCCCAGGCCCTTCCACTTGCGGTTAAACCCGGCAAACACCTGCCTGCTCAGTCCCGTATACTTCTCCGGGTAGAAATTATGGCACATAAGGATATTGCGCGGGTCAGCTCCGTGACGGATCAGATGATCCACGCTGATATCATTGCTAGCGTTGAACTCGATCTTGATCCCCTGTGGATTGCGGGTGATGAGCCTGTCCTCCAGATCCCCAAAATTGCCGTCCAGGCGGATGATGTCCAGCCCGATATCCGCAAATACGGACATATCGTAGGGAGTTGCTCCCAGGTGCTTGAACACGTTAGGGTTGGTGTCCGCAGCCACCACAAATCCCAGGTCGTGGGCCTTCCCCACAAAATCGGAAAATTCGCTGATAATCTCCTCTTTGGGTTTGTTCACGGACAGCAGGCAGGTAAAGATGCGGCTGAAACCGTACTTTGCCGCCAGCTTCATGTACTCATGGTCTTTCTCCGGTGTGGAGTGCTCCGGGTATACGGAAATTCCTAATTTGTGCATACGCTCACCTCATATATTGTATTTTCTGTTTCCATGATGCTATTATATCCTATAATCCACAAATATGGAAGCATCAATTTGGTAAATTTTCATAAATTTTCCATTGCCTTTACCGTTTATCTCCAGACTATGGCGGCGCAAACCCAACCCGCAGTCAAAACCACCGGCTTAGCCGGTGGCTTGCTCACGCCCTATAAGGGCTTGTTACTGGCAAAGCCTAAAGGCTTGCTGAAAAAGATTCCTCTTTTGCAGTACATGCTTCGCTACCCTACAGGTACGATATGTCTCTGGTATCTTTATTTTTTTGCTTTCGCTTTTTGTCTTCTTATACTATGATTTATTTGCTCACATGAGCCAAACTCCTTTGTTCTAGGTGTGGTTGGCGAACCAACACTTTTGAATTATTGGAGTTTTTTGCTGTAAGCTAAAGCGGCTGTTATCACACCTGCATAGCAGATGGTATTTTTAAAGACTGCCTCACAAAAAAAGCCCGGGCTGCAACACCCGGGCTCAAACCGTATAAAAACGTATGGCAACATGATAAATCTGCCCGCAACATCCACTGCCTTCCGCCTAGAAAGCGGCGGGCAGCTTTATTCATTAGACCCTTAAGAACGATTTCTTGCGCAAAATGGCAAAATAATAGAATTGCTGTATTGTTGAGTGAGCAATGGGCGGGGATTGTGGCGGAGCCCGGGAGGGAAGGCAGGCTGTGTGCCGTTCGGGTTCAGATATGCCAGACATTCCGATGAGCCCAAAACGGGAACCAGGAGGGGTTAGGCCCTCCTGTTTCCCTGGTCTCATCTCCATGGCATAGATTCACCCGCCCGGCACACAGCCTGCCTTCCCTCCCGGGCAAAAGCAGAATTCGCTGGCCGGGATTTGCTCACTTAAGGTGGTTTTGATAGGGAACGCTGTTTCGACTCTGTAGTGAAAAGATAACTGCTTTGGCGGCAGATCCTTTCAGGTTCCCAACAACATCACTTTAACCTTACTCAACAATATACTTGAGGCCATAAAAAGAAGCTGTTTTTCGCTGCAAAGTTGAGGCAGCGTCCCCTACCGAAACCACCTTAAGTGAGCAAACCTTAGCCAGCGAATTCTGGTTTTGCCAGGCAGAGGAGAGCTGTCCCGTCCGGGTGAATATATGCCATGGAGATGAGACCAGGAAATCAGGAGGGCTGATACCCGACTGATTTCCGCTTTGGGCTCATCGGAATGTTCGGCATATCTGAACCCGGACGGGACAGCTCTCCTCTGACTGGCCTCACGACAATCCCTGCCTTTGCTCACTCAACTAAACAGCAACATAACGAATTTAAAGTTCCGGTTTATCCGGGTTAGGATCACAGACCAGAGCCGCTGCCGTCCTCACCGGTCCCATCCTGGCTGTTCTGACCGTTCTGGCCGATTCCTGTGACATTAATGTTCCTGGTGACCTTGGCGTCAAAGGTCTGGGCTTTTAGGATCTCCCGAAAGTCCACGCCTGTGGCCTCGGACATGGTGTCAAACACCTGCTGCATCACGGTGGCGCCGCTGCCGGACACCTGGCTGATGCCTCCGGAGCCTTCCCCGCCGCCGTAGATGTTCACCTTATCAATGGAGGACAGAGGCTTGGCGATCTCCGCCGCCATCTGGGGCATGATGTCCACCATCATCTCAATAACTGCCGCATTGTTGTACTTGGCGTAGGCTTCTGCCTTTTTCTCCATACCTTCCGCTTCCGCCAAAAGCTTCGCCTGGATCGTGGCGGCCTCTGCCCTTCCTTTCGCCTGGATGCCCGCTGCCTCCGCCTCGCTTCTGGCCCGGACTCCTGCCGCCTCCTGCTCCGCCGCGTACCGGGAAGCCGCTGCCTTGGCCTTCAGGGCCTCCGCTTCCTTCTCCGCCTGGGCTTTTAAGGCTTCTGCCTCCATCTCCATCTCGTACTTCCTGGCTTCCGCTTCTCTCTGCCTCTTGGCCAGCTCAGCCGCCGCCTTCTGCTCCACGGCGTAACGGTCCGCGTCGGCTTTCTTGTTGATCTCCGCCTCCAGGGCCTGCTGCTGTATGGCAACTTCCTGCTTGCGCAGCTCCGCCTCCCTCTCTGCCTTGGCGATCTGGGCGTTTACCGTGGCGGTCTGGATGGTCTTCTCCTGCTCCTGGCGCTGGATCTCGTAGGCGGCGTCCGCCTCCGCCTTCTTGGTATCCGACTCTTTCTGCAGCTCCGCCTTGCGGATGGCCAGCTCGTTATTCTTCTGGGCGATCTCTGTCTGGGCCAGGACCCGGGCGTCGTTGGACGCCTTGTCAGCCTCTGCCTGGGCGATGGCGATATCCCTGTCGGCCTGGGCCTTGGCAATGGCCGCGTCCTTCTTGATCTTAGAGGTATTGTCCGCGCCCAGATCCTTAATGAGCCCGTTCTCGTCCGTCACGTTCTGAATATTGCAGGAAAGGATCTCGATCCCCAGCTTATCCATGTCCTTGGAAGCTTTGGACATCACCTGGTCCGAGAAGGAATCCCGGTCCGTATTGATCTCTTTCAGAGACAGGGTGCCGATGATCTCACGCATATTGCCCTGAAGGGAATCCTGCAGATCCCTGGTGATGTCTGCCGGCTGTTTGTTTAAGAAGTTCTTGGAAGCCAGCTTGATCCCCTCGCTGGTCAAAGAGATCCGCACCTTGGCCACTGCGTCCACGTTTACATTGATAAAATCGTTGGTGGGCACCGACTGCTCCGTCTTAATGTCCACGGTCATCTGCCCCAGATACAGCTTATCCATCCGCTCCAAAAACGGGATGCGGATCCCGGCCCGGCCTATTAAGACCTTGCTCTCCTTTTTCAGTCCCGAAATAATGTACGCCTGGTCCGGCGGAGCTTTCACATAGCCACAGACAATGATCAAAAGCACTGCGGCCACGCCGATACTTGGCACGATCCATGGTATCAAATAATCAATCATACTCAACCTCCTTAAAAAATATATATATTGACAATTTACGACTTCTTTAAGTTTAAGATAGATGTTTTGAAAAAGCAATAGACGAGTTCTTGCAATTTTCTTACATTTTTCAGGATTAGCTCTTGCATTTTTCTCACAATATCGCTATAATAGTATGAGAATGTAAGCGCTTACAGAACCATGGAGGAATGATCCCTTGAATATTTACGATGTTTCCAGGCGGGCGGGCGTCTCCATCGCCACCGTATCCCGCGTCCTAAACGGCAATCCCAATGTCAGCGAAAAGACCCGAACTAAAGTTCTTACTGTCATGGATGAACTTGGCTATACGCCCAACGTGTTTGCCCGGGGACTGGGACTGGGTACGATGAAGACCATCGGCATCATGTGTTCCGACTCCTCCGACCCCTACCTGGCCAACGCCATCTACCATCTGGAGCGGCAGCTGCGCAGCCACGGGTACGATTCCCTTTTGTGCTGCACCGGCCCTTCCCTGGAGAACAAGCGGATCTATTTTGAACTGCTGCTGTCTAAACGGGTGGACGCCGTCATCCTGGCCGGCTCCAAATTTGTGGAACTGATCGACAAAAACAACGATTATCTCATAGAAGCCGCAAAGGAGATCCCCATCATGCTGGTCAACGGCTTTCTGGACGCTCCCGGCATCTACAGCACCGTATGCAATGACTACCAGGCCATGTACGGCGCTGCCTCCCTGCTTATCGGATCCGGCAGAAGGAACATCCTGTACCTTTACACCAGCCATTCCTACAGCGGCCTCAATAAGGTGGAGGGCTACAAAAACGCGCTGACCGATCACAACCTGCCGGTCCGCAGGGAATACATCCACCAGTGTCCCAAAGACCTTACGGAATCGAGAAAGCTTTTGGAAAAGCTGGACGGCTTAGGGCTGAAATTTGACGCGGTGATGACATCGGACGATTCCCTGGCAGTAGGAGCCGTCAAATACGCCCACAAAAAAAATATCCGCCTGCCCCAGCAGCTGGCCGTCATCGGGTATAATAATTCCATCCTGTCCTACTGCACCAACCCGGAGATCTCTTCCATTGACACCAAGGTGGAGCAGCTCTGCACCACCACCGTAGACACCCTTATGCGCGTGTTCGACGGCGGCAGTGTCACGGCTAAGACCGTCATTTCCGCCGAATTTATACAAAAACAAACCACAAACTTTTCAATTTAAGGAGGATGCTTCCAATGAAACCATTTATGGACAACGATTTCCTGCTCTCCACAGACATGGCAAAAGAGCTGTACCACGACTACGCGGCCAAGGTGCCTGTCCTGGACTACCACTGCCACATCAATCCCCAGGAGATCGCCGAAGACCGCAGATTTGACAACATCACCCAGGTATGGCTGGGCGGCGACCACTACAAGTGGCGCCAGATGCGCTCCAACGGCGTGGAGGAAGCCTACATCACCGGCGACGCCACGGACCGCGAGAAATTCCAGAAATGGGCCGAGACCTTAGAAAAGCTTATCGGCAACCCCTTATATCACTGGAGCCATCTGGAACTCCAAAGATATTTCGGCTACACCGGCCATTTAAGCGGCGACACCGCCGAGGAGGTGTGGAATCTGTGCAACGAAAAACTGCGCCAGGACTCCATGTCCGTGCGCAACATCATCCGCCAGTCCAATGTGACCCTGATTTGCACCACCGATGACCCGGTGGATACCTTGGAGTGGCATGAGAAGATCGCTGCCGACGACAGTTTTCAGGTTCAGGTCCTGCCTGCGTGGAGACCGGACAAGGCCATGAACGTGGAAAAACCGGATTTTGCGGCCTATATGGCTAAACTTTCCGACGCCAGCGGCATTAAGATCACGGATCTGGCTTCGTTAAAGGAAGCTTTAAAGGCGCGGATGGATTATTTTTCGGATCACAAGTGTTCGGTGTCCGACCATGCCCTGGAGTATGTGATGTATGTTCCCGCCGACGACAAGGAGATCGACGCCATTCTGGCAAAGAGCCTGGCCGGCAAGGCGATCTCCAGGGAAGAGGAGTTAAAGTACAAGACCGCTTTCATGCTGTTTGCGGCAAAAGAGTACAACCGCAGGAACTGGGTGATGCAGCTCCACTACGGCTGCAAGAGGGACAATAACGCCTACATGTATCAGCAGCTGGGCGCCGATACCGGCTTTGACTGCATCAACAACCACGCTCCGTCGGCCCAGATGGCAGATTTCTTAAACGCCTTAAGCGCCACCAACGAGATCCCCAAGACCATTATCTACTCTCTGAATCCCAACGACAACGCCTCCATCGGCACCATCCTGGGATGTTTCCAGAGCGCAGGCACGGCGGGACGGATCCAGCAGGGTTCTGCCTGGTGGTTCAATGACCATAAGGTGGGGATGACCGAGCAGATGACTTCTCTGGCAAATCTTGGATGCCTTGGGAACTTTATCGGAATGCTGACGGACTCCAGAAGCTTTTTGTCCTACACGCGCCATGAGTATTTCCGCAGAATCCTGTGCGAATTGATCGGCGGATGGGTTGAGAACGGGGAGTATCCGGCGGATAAGAAGGCGTTGAAGGGGATTATTGAGGGGATCTCTTATAAAAACGCGGTTAAGTATTTTGGGTTTGAACTGTAAGAACCTGCCATATGGTTTTTGAAAAAAATAAATAAAAAAAATCTCTTTCTATATTGAAAAAGCGCGGATATTGTGATATAATAAATATGATTAAAAACCTTAGTCCCAGAGTATGTGGCTCCAAGTTAAAGCACTCTGGGACTCCTCTCTTTTTATCTGTCACTGCTATTCATACTCTCCACACAAATTTGTTCACTACTCCCACATATGACTGAATGATTTTTACAACTTTGGTACTAACATTTGTATCTGCAAAAGTGTCGCTTAACTTGTTGTTAAGCGACACTTTTTTCGCACTGGACTATCTATAAGTATTTTTACCAATATCATTCTGCCACTTTCCATATCCTTATATAGACCATCCCCTGGGACTCATGAAAATACACCTCGGTCCGGTCTTCTCCCTCCTTAGGGATCTCCTGCCAGTATCCCGTCCCCTCTTCATCCTCCCCCCGGTCCGAGCATTGCAGGATATAGTCTTTCACCAACTCCCCGTACGCCTCATCTTCAGGAATCTCACCCTGCTTTTGCAAAAACTCCACAACCCTGCCTGCCATAAAAGCGCCGTTTTCTATCTGGGTCAGGTAAAAACTGACTCCGTGGAGCTGCCCTGTGGCTGTATCATACCTCACCGTCACCGAATCCATTGCTGATTCCAATGCCTCCCCCTCGCTGTCTTTCAGGTATATGAAATAATCCGCACTGGTCTCATAATCCGTCCACGGATCATGATCTTCGTTGTCTATGTAATTCCAGGAGGAGGACTCCACAGAGCCGATATGGTAACCCGTTTCCGCCAAGATCCGCCCCATCTCCTCCTCCATCTTTGCGCCGCTGACACCGTAATGGCCGTTGGAACTGCAGGCAGTCCCTTCCCTTTGGACCTCCTCGTCTGACAGCAGCTTATATTCATCTGCTTCGTGGGATTCCTTCGGGATGAAAAACATCATGATCCATATCCAGGCAGGTACCACGATCTGCGCCAAAAGAAAGATTCCAAAAACCACATACAAAATCTTTCTGCCTCTCTTTTCCCGGCTATGGCCGCCTGCCGCGCCCATGGGGGAGACCGTCTGATCCCTGGGCAACGGCGCTGCTCCATTGCCTGTCTCTGCCCTTGTCCGCGCTCTGGGGATGCCGTGATAATCGCAGCTTGTTTCCTCCTTGGAGTGGCTTTCGTTCAGATAATAGGTGACATCCCTTACATAGGGCGTTTTCACAAACTGCCTGCAGTTTTTACAATAGTTGAACCGACCCATGGTCTGTTCGCAAACCGGACATATTTTTCGGATCATATTTTTTCCTCCACTTCATGTATGAATCCACGGTTCCCTGCCATATATTGAATAAACGAGTCCTTACCAGGAGTTTTTATGGATCACCTGTCCCAGATCATCAAAGGCGCCCTTATCGGCACAGCCAACATCCTGCCCGGCATCAGCGGCGGGACCCTGGCCATCTCCATGGGAGTTTATGAGCAGATCCTCCATGCCCTGACCCATCTTCACAAAGAAACAAAAAAAAGCCTGTCCACCCTTTTTCCCTATATCCTGGGGATCCTGGGAGGGATCGTGGGGCTTTCTTTTACCATGGAATATCTGTTTGACACCTGGCCCTTACAGACCAATATGGCTTTTATGGGGCTGATCTTCGGCGGGCTGCCTGCTATCTTTGCCCAGATCCGCCAGCCCCGGCCAAAAGACGCGTCCCCCAAGGATCTTACCTCCCTGGCGGCCGCTTTCTTCCTCACTCTTGTTATAACCACCGCGCTGTCGCTGATCCATGCCAAGCATGGGCCCCAGGTGACCCTGACTCTTGGTATCTTTCCGTCAACGCTGCTTTTTCTCATCGGGGTCATGTCCGCGGGGACCATGATCATCCCCGGCATCAGCGGCACCATGGTCCTTATGATGATCGGATATTACCAGCCTCTTTTAACTGCCATCAACCGGACGCTTTTGTCTTTGATCATGGCCGATTTCCCTGTTATGTTCTCCCAGGGGATCATCCTTTTTCCCTTTGCCCTGGGGCTGGGGGCTGGATTCTATCTCTTTGCCAGGTTAATGGAAACCTTGTTTGCCAGATTTGCCCGCATCACCTACTGCGCCGTTTTGGGGCTGGTGTTCTCCTCCCCCATCGGGATCCTGGCAGACCTTCCTTACGGCTGCTTCACCCCGGCGGCCATGGCTGTGGGGCTGGCGTGCTTTGTGACGGCTATGCTCTTTGTGGCGCTGCTGGAGCATGTTTGAAAATTGGGTTCTGGCTCATGCGTCCTTTTTTCCCACGGGGATCTGAGCCAGGATGATGGCCGCAAACACCAGAACGCATCCGCTAAGCTCTTTTGGCGATAATTTCTGTCCCAGGATCACCCACCCCGCCAGAAGGGAAAACGCCGACTCCAGACTTAGGATCAGGGAAGCCAGCACCGGGTCCGTATTTTTCTGGGCCACCACCTGCAGGGTATAGCCAACACCGCAGGACATGACTCCGGCATAGACAATCGGCGCCCAGGCTGCCAGGATGGAAGACATCTTAGGCGTCTCAAACACCATGGCCGCCATGACGGAAAGGATGCCTGCAGTAAAAAACTGCGCGCAGGAGATCACCACCCCGTCGGCTTTCGGGGAAACGTAATCTATGACCAGGATATGAAAGGAAAAGCAGATGGCGCAGAGAAACACATACCCATCTCCCCGGCTGATCTTTAACCCTTCTGTCATGCACAGCAGATACATCCCTGCTGTGGCCAGCGCGACGCTGATCCACACGCTCCAGGGGATCTTTTTCTTTAAAAAAATGCCTAACAAGGGGACAATGACGATATACAGCGCCGTTATGAAGCCTGCCTTTCCCACCGTTGTCCTGGCAACGCCAAACTGCTGGAAGGAACTGGCCACAAACAACACAAATCCGCATAAGATCCCTCCCAGGAGCCCCATCCGCTGCCGTTCTTTCTTTCCTTTTGCCGCCTGATCCGCCCGTGTCCGGCCTCCTGCCTGGTCTTTGACGCCTTCTTCCTGCCCCTTTCTCCCTTTTTGGCCCATGGCCCAGATAAGAGGCAGCAGCACCGCTCCTCCCATAAGGAACCGGCATCCGTTAAACGTAAAGGGCTCCACGTATTCCATGCCTACGCTCTGGGCCACAAAGGCTACGCCCCAGATAAATGCCGCCACTGCCAGCAGCAGATTGCTGCCCATCTTCGTCCTGTCCATCGTTTGTATTCTCCTGTCTGTCCGGATGTTATTGATCTCCCATGTAATCCCGAAATCCGGAACTGTACTCTTCTCTTCCGTCTTCAAACATCCACATGGCTTCCACCTTGTCCATGCTCTCGATCAGTTTCTTCCCCTCTTCAAATCCCATGTTGAACACGGCTGTGGAAAGGCAGTCCGCCAGCCCCGAGTCCTGACACAGGATGGACACTGATACATATTCATCCCACGGCATCAAAAGCTGCGGGTGGATAATATGGTGGTAGGTCTTGCCGTCTACCGTGTAATACCGCTGATAGGAGCCGCTGGTCACCAGAGACATGTCTTTAAGCTCTACGGTATGCAGATATTTGGTCTCGCTTGACAGGTCCGGATTCTGGATCCCCACCTTCCACAGGCTGCCGTCGTCCCTTGTGCCGATGGCCCGCACATTGCCTCCTACGCTTACTAAGCCGTAGGCAAGGCCGTTCTCCTCAAGGCTGCGGCAGGCCATTTCCGTGGCGTAGCCTTTGGCAATGGATCCCACGTCAAGGCTCATTTCCTTATCCGGCAGAAAAACCGTGGACGCCTCTTCGTCAATGATCATTCGGCTGATATCCGTGTACGCCGCCGCCGCTTCAAGCTCCTCCATGGGAGGCAGCGCGGCATGTTCCGGGTCCTGGATCCCCTCTGTGCGGTACTGGTGCCATATGGACAGCACACTGCCCATGGCCACATTCATGTAGCCGCCGGTTTTTTCGTTCATGGCTACAGCCTCCTTGAGCATGGAGATGATCTTTTCGTCCACCTGGACCGGAGCGATGCCGGCCTGGTCATTGATCGTCTTTAGGTTGGCCATTCCTTCGTATTCATGGTAGATATCGTATAGCTGGTGATAGATGGTCAGCTGGTCGTAAAGCTCTTGGGCATAGGCCCTGAATGTGTCTTCATCTTTTGCGTATCCTACAATACTGGTCACGGTATCAAACAGATCCAAAAATTGGGCATCATACCGCTTTAGCTGGGGGGCTTTCTCTTTTGGCCCGCATCCGATCAGGGATGCCGCTAAAGCAGCCGCTATGGTCATGGCCAGACAGGCCGATGCTATGGAATATCTCTTTTTCATGGAATGTTCTCCTTAAGTTTCCTTGTGGCTTTCTCTTCTTTACAGCCGCAGCGCCCGCTTGCTTCCGCTGCGCTGCTGTCGCTTACGGGCTAAAAGCTTGATTTCCTTGTGGCTTTCTCTTCTTTACAGCCGCAGCGCCCGCTCACTTCCGCTGCGCTCCAGCTCGCTCACGGGCTTCGCCCTATGGAAAAAGCCAAACAAAAAGCTGCTTATGTGCCAGCACAACGCAGCTTTTTGTTTGTCTTTTTCCGCACTGCTCATTGCCTACCTGGACATTATACCATAAAAAAAACGCAGGTCAATGTTCTTTCTTTAAATAAACCGGAGGGAGGCGGGAGAGGCTTTCTTAACATTTTCTGAACACTATTGCTCTTCTTTTTCACTTGTGTTATAATCCACGGAAGTTGGTAATATTTTATATTATATGTGACCGGAAAGCCAGCTGCCTTCAAAAGAGGGAATAGGTTCTATTTATTAGAGGAGAAAGGTGGATGTATGAAAAGTTTTTTATCACGCTATAAGCATGCGTGGATCTTGTCTTACGGTTTTATCTATTTACCATGGTTTTTGTATCTGGAAAAGACGGTTACGAGGAATTACCACATTATACACACCTGGCTTGATGATCTGATTCCTTTTAACGAGTATTTTATCATCCCGTATTATCTGTGGTTCTTCTATGTGGGAGGCGCTATTTTGTACTTCTTCTTTAAGAATCCCCAGGAGTATTACCGGATGTGTACTTTTTTGTTTACAGGCATGACCTTAAGCCTGCTGATCTGCACGTTCTACCACAACGGCACGGACCTTCGGCCTGTGGTTGACCCTCAAAAGAACGTGTTTACCTGGATGGTGGCGCTTCTCCATAAGGCTGACACCTCCACCAATATCTTTCCCAGCGTCCATGTATTCAACTCCATTGTTGTCCACATCGCAGTGGTTAAAAGCAGCTGCTTTAAGGACCGGCCATGGGTTGCGGGGCTGTCCTTTGTGATCGCGGCGTCCATCTGTGTCTCCACGGTTGTGTTAAAACAGCACTCGGTCGTGGATGGTTTTGGGGCCATGGTCATGGCTTACGCCCTGTATCCGCTGGTTTACGGCGAAGGTTATGCCTCCAGCCTCCGAAAAGTAACAGGAAAGGCCCTGAGCTGATGCTCATGGGCCTTATTTTTCAAGTCCTGTCAATTCCCTATTTTAATTTTTTCAAACACACGCTAACATAGAATCCACAATCCTTTTTGCCCCGTCTCCGTCTACCAGCGCTCTCTGCCGGCCGATGACATCCTTACGTCTCTCATAACTGCGCGCCAGATCCACGGCTGCCCCAAGGAGCCGGCCGGGGATCTGCGTCCTTTCCATGGTCCGCGCGTCTCCCGCGCATGCAAGGACGCCGTACCGCTCAAAGCCCTTCGCCCCCGGCTCCTGATTATCCGCAAGGATATAGGTCACCGCCGGCGTCTGGGCCGCGCACAGCTCATACAGTGTGGAACCTGCCGCGGACAGGGCCGTGTCGCATTGGCTCATCAGCCGCTGCATGTCCGTCACCTGGACATGCAACACGATCCTCTCATCGTCCCCGGTGGCTGCCTGTATCTTTTCCAGATCTCCGTTCATAGCTCCCACAATAAAATGGAACCGGAAACCGTCAAACTTTCGCCCCTCCTGCCAATCCCTTGTCCGGACCAGATACTGCGCAAGGCCAAGGGCGATATGTTCCATGTCCGCCCCTCCTGTGGAAATCAGGATATCCTTGGCTTCCTTTCTTGTCTCCCGCGCTGCCAGATTTTGAAATTCCTCCCTAAGAGGCACATAGTCGGTTCCAAGCAAAAATTTCGGCAATCCATAACCTGCCTGTTTGTACAAGTCCTCATAAAACTCCCGCTGGTCCGGGCCGTAGATATTGTAATTGATCAGAATGTGGCATGGGTACGCAAATGCCATGACATCATCCAGATAAACCAGCCTGCCGCCAACACGGCCCGCCATATCTTTAAGGCTGTCCAGATACTCTACAGTCACGTAGTAGGAATCCGCCACCAGCGCCCGGGGCTTGTGGCAATAGATCAGCTCCTCCATCCTGCCTGTCTCCGATTCCATGTGCCGATAATCCGTACCCAGGACGGCACACCGGTATCCTCGGCCTTCGATGATCCCCTTAAAATCGTCGGATGCCAGAACAAAAAGACTGTCTTCCCCTGCGTATCGCCGGCCTGCATCCGCAATAGACAGACACCGCATAATATGACCAGCCCCAACCTGACTGTTGCCGTCAGCGCGAAACATCAGCATAGGTCACGCCCTCTTTCCGCTGATCTCCAGCAGCTTAAGCCTTAGCTCCTCTTCCATCCGCCCCAGCTCCGCCTGAGCCTCCAACCGCTTTGTCCTGCCTTCCTCCTGGATCTTCATTACCTCGTCCAGGGTAGTGATCAGGCTCTGGTTTGTGGCCTTAAGCGTCTCCATATCCACGATCCCCCGCTCCGATTCTTTGGCCGTCTCCACGGTAGCCATCTTCAGCATCTGGGCATTTTTCTTAAGCAGCTCATTGGTAGCGTCTGTCACCTGCCTCTGGGCTCTGGCTGCCTCCGCCGAGTGATTTAACCCTACGGTCAGTACCATCTGGGTCTTCCACAGCGGGATGGTATTGACCAGGGTGGACTGTATCTTTTCCGACATCATGGAATCATTGTTCTGGACCAGCCGGATCTGGGGCGCCATCTGCAGAGACACCATGCGGGTCAGCTCCAGGTCATGGAGTTTTTTCTCAAATCGGCTGCAGCGGCCTGCCAGGTCATTGGCCTCCTGGGTATCCTCCGGAAGATTGGTCTTTCTGGCTTTCTCCACCGCTGCCGGCAGATCCTTATCCATGACGGCCTGTAACTTTCTTTTCCCTGCCAGGATATACATGGACAGTTCCTTTAAATAGGAAAGATTGATGTCATACATCCGGTCCATGGTGGCGATATCCTTCAAAAGCCGGACCTGATGCCCCTCCAGCACCTTGCAGATCCGGTCCACATTGGCCTGGGCCTTCTCGTACCGGGCCTTCATATTGGACAGACGGTTTCCGCCTTTTTTGAAAATGGAAAAGATCCCCTTTTCCTCCTCCTTGTCCAGCTCCTTTAACTCCCCCACCACATCCGCCAGCATCTGGCCGATCTCGCCTAAATCCTTGGTCTTCATATGTTCCAGGGCCGAATCCGAGAAATCCGCTATCTTTTTCTGAGCCCCCGCACCGTACTGCAGAACCATGCCCGCATTGCTAAGATCAATCCTGGCGGCAAACTCCTCCACCATCTTCTCCTCCTGGGGAGTCAGAACCACCTGCACCGGTTCCGGCTCCTCCCCTTTTGCAGGCTTTGTCTCCTCTTTTGTCTCCTCTTTTGCCGTCTCGCCGCCGTCAGCAAACGGGTCCAGCGTCAGCTTAGGCCCCTCCTCCAAGACCGCGTCAAAATCCATTGCCATAATCGTTCCTTTCCCTGAATTGTTCAGATATCAAATACGCCTTTGCCCTTTCCTCATTGAAAATCGCCGTCCGTCATCCCCTCGCGGGCCAGCATGCTCTGGAGCACAGACGCGTCGGTCATCACGTCAAACGCCGTATCCTGGTACATATCATCCAAAAGCTTTTCAAATGCCCCGTTGATGGTATCCAGAGTCTGCCGGATCTCCTTCTTGGCTTCCCTGATGTTCTCCCCCGGAAATTCCACCAGAGTAAACTCGTGATAAGTGGTCACCAGCTTCATGGTGGTGGGCAGATAGTAATCCATAAACCGCTCCAGCTCCGAAAGCTGTTCCGGATGCTTTTGTAAGGTCTCAAACAGACTTTCCAGCACGGCGTCCAGCCGCGCCAGCTTCTCTCTTACGTCCTCCTCCCCTAAGGAGTCCCGCATCCGGTCCAAAGCGGCCATGTACTCCTTCCCCTGGCGGATGGCTTCTTCCACAGGAGTTGCCGCTTTCCGGCTGCCATCGGTTTTCTGTTTGCTTTCCCGGACCGTCTCGCCTTTTTGCTGCTCCAGAGCCTTTTGGGACAGCTGGTACTGGCGGTATGTCTCCTGATCCAGCATCAGCCACTGCCCCTTGTCGTCCATCCTGGCATCCGGCATCATCCCCAGACGCAGTATCCGGCGCAGATCCTTTTTTATGAATCCCGGCCGCTTGGCGCAAAGTCTGCCCAGTTCCTCAATCTCACAGTAAGGCCGGTCCCTTCTCTTTAGTTCCTTAACGTACTGCTTCAAACGGCTTATCCGTCTGTTCTGGCTGATGCCTTTGGCCAGCATCCCTCCAAAACCGGCGGTAATAACGCCGCAGAATCCCAGGGTCCACCAGCCCATAAGATTCTCCGGGGAAGTAGCCACCACAGCCAGAGGCACCAGGGCCGTAAGCCCAAAGATCCCTACTCCGATACTGCCGAACACGGTAAAAAGGATGCCTGACACCTTTCCCTTCCAGTTGACCCGGATCTCCAGCGGCTTTCTCACTGCCGCCTCCCCGTTCTCTGCGCGAAAACCGGTCTGCCTCCTCCATTTTGCGTTCTCTATCCGTTCCCGCTGCCGCTCCATCTGCTCCCTGGCCTCGTCCAGAGCCGAGCCTATGGTATTTTTCACGGTCTCATTGAGCCTGTCCAGCTCCAGAGACTCCATCATCTCGGAGAACACGCTATGAAAACGGCCCGCAATGTCCTCCATGTCCTGTTTATGTTCATTTTCCATCCTTTTGCAGACCTCCCAAAGAAACGGTTCAAAGCGAACCGGCAAACAGAATCATCCCGCAGATCATAAACAGGATCATCCCCACATTGCACCAGACTGCCGCCGCCCGTTTTCCTGCGGACAATTCATCCCTTGCCGGGAGAAAATACAGATCCTTCCAGCAGACGATCAGCAAGACCACCCCGCAGATCACAAAGCCGATCATGACCATCATATTGCCTATGGTCAGCACACTGCCCAGGACAAGATGGGTCTCCATGATCTTTAAAAGTCCCAGCGGCAGCATGCTGCCCCAGAAATTGATCAGCATGTGAAAGCCGATGGTGTAGGTGATCTTTCCTGTGTGAAGGTAAATGTAGGCAAAGATCATCCCCAGCCCGAAGGCGTAGAAAAACTGATAAAAGTTCCCGTGGACAATGCCAAACACCAGCCCGGACACCGCCATGGCCGTCCAGTGGCCAAAGCCCGCGATCCTGTCCAGAAGGAATTTGCGGAAAACAAGCTCCTCCATAATGGGCGCCACAATTACCGCCGACACCATGGTGGTCCAGGGCTTCATGGACATAATAAGCTCCTGCATGTCATTGACAATAAACTCTCCCTTTATCCCGCCTACTACTACCATGAGAATGGTGCCGATCAGGTTTCCCACATACAAAACCCCCATACACACCACAAAAAATCCGCACAGCTTTCCAAATCCCCATCGTTCCCGGCCCACTTCCCCTCTGCCGGGCACCCATCGCATGAGCAGAGCCGTCAAGGGCACGGCCACAGGATACATGCTGAATATGGTCATGAGCATGGATAGATCATAGCCCAGCCGGTCTGACAGCCCTGTTGCGGCCATGACCGTCATAACCGCCGTCTGCGACACATAGGATACGGCCAAAAACGCCAAAAACACAAACCCTGTCCGGGAAAAACACCGCCTTGTCTCCTTCATCACCTGCTTTTCATATGCAGGCCCCCAACTGCCGGGCCCTGGTCTGCCCTGATCTTGACTTTGATTCCAGTTTTGATGATCCATATCCGTGATCCTTCTTTCCAGTTTAAAAAATGCGTTTCCATCATCCGTTGCAATGCTTCTATTATAATCACATCAGCAGGGTTTGTCATGCACTTTTTATCACATCCCCGGCGGTACTTCTGTTAAAGAGTAACCGTTCAAGGGTTATCTGAACGGTTACGGGAAAGGGATCATTCACGACCCGGCCGACTGATACCTTCTGACCCCGACCCGCCACAGTCCATAGCAGGGGACCACAAACACCGCCGCCAACAGCGGGGCGAACATCCGCCAGACCTCCTCCCGCTTTCCAAGCAAAAACAAAAGGGGATAATACTGCACCAGCCCGTAAGGCACAACAAAGGTGCAAAACCGCAAGATATGTTTCCCGTACACCCCCACCGGGTACGTGCCGAACTCCCTGGCCCCGTAGGTGAAGATATTCACGATCTCCAGGCTTTCCAGGGTAAAAAAGCACAGAGCCGCCCCTGCCAGAAAAATCCCGAAAAACAGAACCGCGCCGCCTGCCACCATAAACACCACCGTCATCACCCTGGGCATATCCCAGCAGATCCCGCTGGTCCTCATTCCATAGATAAACATCACCACGGCCTGCAGCATCCTGCCGATGCGGCTTAGCTCAAACCTGCTGCCCAGCACCTGGAGCACAAGCCCCCGGGGCCTTACCATAACCCGGTCAAATTCTCCTTTTCTTACTATGGACGAAAACGTGTCAAACCCTCTGGCAACGCACTCCGCCAAAGTAAATGCCATGAGAAAGATGCCAAAACACAGCACCACCTGGCTGTAGGTAAATCCTCCCACTGCCGAAAACCGCTGAAACATAAAAAACATTCCCAGAAATGTATTAAAAGATGTAAGAAACTGTCCCATAACTGCCAGCATAAACGACTTCTTGTACTGCATCATGCTCTTTATCTGCACAGACACGTAATGGCCGTACAGAAAAATCCCGTCTCTCATCCTGCCTCCTCCCTCATCCGCCCTGCACCGTAAGCTTTCTCTCCGCCCTGGCCATGACGATCCTCCCAGCAGCCACCAATACTGCCAGCCACACAAGCTGCAAGATCACAGCCCGCGCAGCCGCGGCGCCTGCCAGGTCCCCGCTGTAGACGCGAAGAGGCACATTCTGCATGGCCGCAAAAGGCAGGACCTCCATAACCTTTCTCATCTCATCGGGAAAAAACGGCAGCGGTATGATGGCCCCGTTAAAAAAATCCATGGCCGAGGTCACCAGCAGCCGCAGCCCCTCAGGGGAAATGGTAAAAAAAGTGATCCCGTAAACCAACGTGCCAAAAGCCACCGTCACTAACACCCCAAGGATCATGGCCCCGAGAAATAAGCAGAACCTGTCTATCCCCTGGGGAGCCCTAAGCCCGTAAGCCCCCGGCAGCAGGGATGCCACCAAAAGCACCGGCCCGAACCGCAAAGCTGCCCTGGACACGCGCATGGCCAAAGCCCTGACAAAGAGCATGGGATAGATCTTCATGGGACGGCACATCTCATAAGCGATATTTCCGTCCTTAATGGATTCAAAAACCTCTGCCTCCAGCATCCACGCCGCAAAAAGAGCCAAAAACGCCTGCTGCAGCCACACATAGCTGACAGCCGCCTCCAAAGTCATGGGAAACCGTTCCGGCTCCGCCTGATAAAAAGCTTGAAACATGGCGATCTCCATGACTCCCCACGCAAACTGCGTGCTTACCGCCGCCCAGGCAGCCGCCCGGTAAGAAAGCCCCATGGCAAACCGAAGCCGGAAAAAAGAAGTATATTTTTTCATCTTTCCGCCTCCTATATGTCGTAATCCCGGTACAACCGCGCTACCGTCTGGTCAATGTTCCCCCCGCCGCGGCGGATATCCTCCAGGCTCCCGTCCATCAGCACCCTGCCCTTTCCGATCAAAATGATCCGTCTGGTCAGCGCCTCAATATCCTGCATGTCATGGGTCGTCAAGATCACCGTGGTGCCGTGTTCTTCATTCTGCCTTAAGATAAATTCCCGGACTGCCAGCTTTGACACCGCGTCCAAGCCGATGGTAGGCTCGTCCAAAAACAGAAGCTTCGGCCCGTGCAGCAGGGATGCCCCGATCTCGCACCGCATCCGCTGCCCCAGGGAAAGCTGTCTGGCAGGAGTCTTTAACAGTTCCTTCAGATCCAAAAGCTCTGTCAGCTCCTCTAAATTGTGCTTGTAAGTTTCTTTTGAAATCGAATAGATGTCTTTTAACAGATCATAAGAATCAATGACCGGGACATCCCACCACAGCTGTGTCCTCTGCCCGAACACAACCCCGATATCCCTTACATGGTCCACTCTTTCCTTCCAGGGAGTCCTGCCGTTTACAAGGCACGCTCCGCCATCAGGAGTAAGAATCCCGCTTAGAATTTTGATCGTAGAGCTTTTGCCCGCTCCGTTGGGACCGATATATCCCACCATCTCTCCGTCCGCTATGGTAAAACTTACCCGGTCCAGAGCCTTGATGGTCTCATATTCCCTGCAAAACAGGGCGCGGCAGGCTTCCTTAAAACCTGCGTTTCTCTTTGCAACATGGTACGATTTGCAGATATCATTCATCATGATCATTGCTGCTTCCTCCTGGTAGTAATATTTTCATATCTTGCCAAGCCGGTATGGCTTCCTTCTTCTTCTGCCGCGTTTTGTCTTAAAACGTTCCGTTGACAGCAGGCTGCGCAGTTAGGTAGCCCCAAACTATTATTCACTTACTCCTTATTCAGTTCCAGCATATCGGAAAATACGCTGCCGTCCTCTCCTCAATCACCGCCCACTCTCATAAAACATCCGCCTCAAAGAACAGATATCCTTAGGAAACGTCCCGCCATCCTCCCGATCGCGAAGCGTTTTCAGCCACCCATAAAATTCATTGGCCTCCGGCGTAGTAAGGGCCCCTGTCTTCCTTATATACCCCTTTTGAATCACTTCCCCGGCCACGCCGCGCATAAACTTCCAGAAATTATAATACGCCAGCTTTAACTTGGTCATATACCCGTCCTTATCCTCAATGACGAACCCCTCGATCCTGCGGCCCTCATACTCATAATCTTCCTGGGTCACCTCCTGATACCAGTCAAAGAAATCCTGCCAGCATCCGATCTCACAGGCCCTTTCCTTGTGTTCAAGCCCCAGGCTGTGGGCCACACGGACCATGTCCTCATACTCATACTTGGCAAATTCCAGCTGATTGTACACAATATCCAGCAGAATAAGACGGCTCTTTGGATACTCGATGATATGGGGGTCGTGTTCCATGTCAACGCACTCGAACACAAAAGTAACTTTCTGGTCCCTGACAAATTCCTTCATCTTCCCCAGATTTTCACGGGAGATGGTATCCTTCATCATCTCTTCCAGCCACTGGGCAAAAGGCCCTCCTGTGGTGGACTTGGTGGCGATAAACAGATCGTCCTCATACTCGTCATAACTTACGATCCCCAGAAATCCGTTCTCCTTCACAAATGCCGTCACCGGGAATTGAAGCTGATATTTGAGCATCTCAAATCTGGTCTCCGGCCGCTCATTGATATTAAAAAACTTCTCATAAGCTCTGGCCGTCACCGTATTCTTCACCGTATCCAGGTACAAACCTCTGGCCCTCATGGTCTGCCCGTCCCATACCTTCTCATAAAACGCGTCCTTTGTAAAATTAAACGAGGAGATATTGTTAAACCGCTTCTCCTGCACATACCGGTTCTGCCGCAGAGCCTTGACGGCCTCCTCCACGCAAAGTCCCACTCCCTGCCCTTTTGGGGCCTGCAGCCTTTTAAACACCTGGTTTTGGATCTCTTCCACATGGATGCCATCCCTGTCCACCTGGACGCACCGCAAAGTGCCTCCGTACTCCACCTGTCCCTCCAGGTTGAACACCCGGCCACCAGCATCTGCCGGGACCTGCTTTGTGTTCCTGTGGCCGTGGATCTGGTAAACATGATCCGGCATAACACTGGAAAATGTGCGGGCCGCCTTCTCAAACTCGTTGTAATCCCCGCTGCCGTGGATCATCTGATCCGTGGCTGTCAAAGTCAGATTATCCGGTATCCGGCTTAAGCCCCCGTGGGTCACAAGAAAGATCTGATCCCCATACCGGTAATAGGCGCACTGTCCCATCTTCCGATACAGCTGCCTGATATCCTTTTTGCTCACCTTCCCCTGGTCCAGGGCGGGTTTTGTGACCAGCTCAAATTCCCTGGAACGGCCGGCCTGGTCATTGCCGTAAAACCACAGCCAGCGGTCGTGATTTCCCTCCAGCAGCAGCACGTTCTTTTTGTCTTTTATGGAAATGAGAAAAGTTACCACCTCCGCGTTTTCGATCCCTCTGTCTATGTAATCCCCCAAAAAGATGTAAAATTCGTCGTCCTTTATGCCTCCATGTTCCTTTAAATACTCCTGCAAAACCGTATGGCACCCGTGGATATCCCCGATGTGGTGGATCTTTTTGTACTCCGACAGATCCCTAAGCTTAAGCCAGACCTGGTCCAGTTCATCGGGCCTGATGACCGTGACGCCGGAGGGGATCTTCTGGGTCCTGAATCTGGAATACATCTTGTCAATGGCACTGTCAGGGACCCGCCTTAAAGGCTCCCTCCCGGCATTTCTCTTCTTTACTTCCTCAACGGGAATGTCCGTAAAATCCACACAGAAAATGCGGTAACGGTACGTTTTGCACAGATTTTTATACTTGTTGATCTCCGAGCTTCTGGAATTGGTGGCATCGATAACCGTAAACTCGCCTTTTTCCATCCGCACTTCAAGCAGCTTAAACAGCATTTTCCACACTACCTGATCGTTGGCCTGGCTGATACACTCCGTCCCGTCCGCCTTGAGAACGGGGCTCTGGCACAAGAGCCGGATATCGTCCGCGCACAGCGTATACGGCTTTAAGCCATGTTGGGCGATCCAAGTGGTCTTCCCGCAGCCGGCGCACCCTCTCATCAAAAGCAGCACTCTCATAATCTTCTCTCTCTTTCCTATACTATGCCTTCACAACCGGATGCCGTGTGTTTTCCCTTAGGTGGCTCCTTTGCCGCCGGTTTTCCCTTTTCGTTCCGGCAGTTCCCCGTACATCTCCGACACCATGCCGCGAAGTTTCTCCCCATCCTCCAAAATGGTCACCGGAAGCATCTTTTTAGCCCCCTCATAGGGCGGCTCCGGTGTGCTGTCCGGCATATAGTTTCTCGCTGCTTTTGTATCCTTTACCAGAAATCCGTTTTCATATATCCCGCCGAAGATACGCTCTTTATAATAGAAGAGATATCCCCCCATCATGGATATGGACCGGACTTCTCCCAGACCTGACAGCTGCTCCATGACATAGGCCGCAAGTTTTTTGTCCGCCATTGTAAGCCCCTTTCTGCTTTCACTCGATCATGAAAGCTGTTTCATCATCCAGCAGGCATCCCCATACTGCCCGTCCCCGTATTTCATGTTGCGGGGAAACGTTCCGTATTCTTTGAACCCCAATTTACGGTATAGGGCCAAAGCTCCTGTATTGCTGCTGATCACTTCCAGCTCCGCCTGCTCATATCCCATGTCCCTGGCCGCTGAGAGAACTTTTTCCATCATCAGCTCCCCGATCCCGGCTCCCCAATACTTTCGATACAGGGCGATGGCCACCTGACAGCGATGACCATATCTCCTGAAAGGCCCAAGGCCCATGACAGAACAGCTGCCAACATGCTGCCCGTCTATGATCCCAAGGAGCAGCAAAGCCCTTGGGTTATCCTCGCAGGATCTGACAAAGTCCTGCTCTTCCTCTAACGTCAGATGAAACTCACCTGGTTCTCTTATGAGAAAAGGAGTCTCCCCGGCCGTAATCTTCATGAATCGAATCAGGGCTTCCCCATCGGCCGCCTCCGCGCTTTTAAGGATCATTTCCCGTCCCTGTTTATCCCTGACCTTTACAGGCTCCAGCCTCATCTTCCCACTTCCTTTCCATTTTATCACGCTGCATTGGTCTTAAAGATTCACATTCCCGCTCTTCTCCAAAACAGCCCCTCAGACCACGCGATCTTCTCCCCAAGGGCTTTAAATTCCTTGGAAGGATTGTAAACCGCCAGATTTAAACTGTCTCCGTCTAAAACAAGAAGCGTCTGCTCTTTGGGAAACAGCACATGCAAAACACCGGATCCATCGTCCACAATCTTACCTATAGCCTCATCAATGACTTCCGGCGACGGCCTGCAAATCCAGCCGTCCCACAGAATGGATGTCTGATAATAGCACATTAATTTCAGAATCACGCCTTCCAAACGTTCTTTCCGTCCAAATCGCCTGCCGTTGTTCAGAAAAAAACACTCCACATCAAAAAATTGTCCCTCTGCGTCTCGCCCTACTTTTTCGGGAAGGATATCCATGATCCAGCACGGCTTCTCCAACAGTTTCTGCCAATCTTCTGGTGGCCTAATCTTTATATCACCCGACTCCATATCCTGCCTGCGCCAGCGTCTCCAGCGCCCTCTCATAGTTTTCCTTTTTTGTCAAAATATAGTCTGTATTGTAAGTGGAGACCGCGAAGATCCCGATCCCATTGTCCGCCAACAATGCCGAGATCTTGGACAATACTCCTACAAGGGAAAAATCCAGCACGCCCTGGATCCTGAACGCCTTCCAGGGACTGTCGCATTTGACCGCATTGCCCGGCACGTCCTTTGTGAGACAGACTAAGGATTTTTCCTCGTCCGTTTTTCCGATAAAGCAATATTCCGCCTCAAGATCCACCTGGGAATAGTCGGATACCTGACAGACGGCAAAATCACCGCTGATCCTTTTTATCTCCATCTCATCCTCCTTCTCTGTGTCCTTCCCAAATACCGGCAGACCCTTTTGCGGTAATGCCTATATTCGTCGCCAAACGTTTCCATAAGAAATCTCTCCTCCACATAGATGATCTGCAGATGGAACATGAGCATTGCAAAACAGGAGAGCATAAACAGCGGCCAGTTAAAAAACATCAGCACAATCCCCATATACACCAGATCAAAGCCTAAAAACGCAGGGTTGCGGCTGACGGCGTAGATACCTGTTATCACAAGCTCTGTTTTATCCCTGCCTGCCACTCCCGCTCTCCAGTTATCCCCCATCTCGGCCACGGAGACCGCAAACACCACAACGCCGGCTAGGGTCGTTAGGGCGCCTCCGATCCTGACCCGTACCGGAAATGGATCGCTGTTTAGGAAAATGGACACAATTTCCGCAACAGGGACCAGACAGGCAATTATCTTCATCGTTATCTCAATATATTTGGCACGTCCGTCTTTTCCCTTGCCCATCTGATCCGTCACTATTCCCTTTCGGCGCTGGAGAAACATTTTCATAAAGTAACATCCATAGAAAATAAGCAAAGCGGCGATCCCGGTTATCTGAAACAGCATTGTAATGCCTCCCGACAAATGTTTCAAACACGCTCTATCACGTATTGTCTCTCCGCTTCCCCGTCATATCGGTAACCGTCATCTTCAGAACCTTGGTAACCTTTATCATGTCCGTATTAAAATTAAATTCTTCGCCGTGATATTGTCTCATCAGAATCTTTAAGGCTTCATACTTATCTTCATCCCTCACCGTCTCTATGGTCCCTCGTCCCATCACGCTGGCATATCCCATGGTGCAGTCCATCCGCTCCTGACGGAAAATAAGCTTGTGGTCACAGTCCATCTCAAATGCGGCCCGGTTATCTTTTGCGATCAGGTCCAGTTTCTTTCCCTCCATGGCTGCGTGGAAATAAAGAAAAACCTGCTCCCCCTGTACGTCCAGCCCGAAATTAAGGGGGACTATGTAGGGAAACGCTTCATCGTTCAGCGCGATCCTGCACACGTCACATTTTTTGATGATCTCGATCATCTCATTAAAATCCGTGATCTCTCTGTCTTTTCTTCTCACAGCTTCCTCCTTTGCCTAATGCCTGCTGTCATTTGTGGTGTTGGCTGCCCTGTTCTTTGGTGTTTTCCCATGGAGCAGTCAACAGGTTGCGTAATTTATTATATATCTGGCGGAATATAAATTCAAGAAATTCTTCATTGCCATCCTTTGCGCTTCCATCCTACTGGCGATGAACATACATCCTGGCCATCTCCTCTTCCCCGTCCCCCTGGACCATACAGAGAAATTCCCACCCATACCGCTCATAAAATGACGTATGGTCCGTTACCAGATACAGCGTCCCAATCCCCTGAGCCGCCATATCCTTGCACACATGATCCAAAAGAGCTCCAGCCACTCCCCTGCGCCGCCACTCCTTCTCCGTGTAAACGGCACAGACATTTGGGGCAAGATCCTTCCTGTCATGAAAATCGTTCTCGATCACTCCCATGCCGCCGATCACACGCTGGCCATCCAAAGCCATATACCATTGAGGCACAGGCCCCTTTCCTGTCAGGCACTCCTCCATGCTGTCTCTGTACGCTTTCAGGGGGATCCCCCACTTCTCATGAAACCACCTTGCCGCCGTCTCTGCCATATCCGGCCTGTCTGTCAGCCGGACAATCGTGTAATCCATAAAACATCCCCTCCTCTCTCCTTAACGAGTTCCCATAGTTCCCCCGTCCCATCCGCCGCTTTTAACGGATCTCCCGCTCCTCATCCACGATCTCCGCCTCTGTACTAAGTTCCACAAACCTGGTGATCTCATCCATAACGCTGTCCCCCTGGGCGCTGTGAG
This sequence comes from Clostridiaceae bacterium, assembly GCA_910575585.1. Taxonomy (GTDB): domain Bacteria; phylum Bacillota; class Clostridia; order Lachnospirales; family Lachnospiraceae; genus UBA3402. Next base: position 105,530 of record CAJTGF010000003.1, on the reverse strand, counting down.
CCACTATGGTAGCCACACCAATGACAATGGATTGATGCACATCCTGGTCCCCTGCCTCCGCAACAGACACATGAAACTTATTTTGTATCTTTGCCACAAGACTTTTTACCTCCATCCGCTTCTCTTTCAGAGAATGGACCCAAGGCGCATACAGTTTAAGCGTTAAAACAGCTACTTTTACCATTCTGTGTCTTCCCCCTCCTTCTTCTCCGGATATTCCTTATCTTTCCAATACCACCACTTTAATTTTTCCGCCTCACGCTCTTTATGCTCCGCGAAATACACGGCACAGCGGAACACGTACAGGACGCATTTGTCATCCTGATACCCCTTTTTCAGACAATTTTTCTGATACAGCTCTTCCGGGTCCTTTCCCACCAGATCCTCCACCCACAGGATACCGATATTGTTCAGATGCTGTGCCATATTGGCCCCTACGCCCGGGATCTGTTTCAGATCCGTACCCATTTTGTTACTGGTTTCGCCTGGACACTTCTTTTTGGAGCTGCCGGATTGGCAGCATGCCGGACCATTGATGCCGCGGGGGGCAAACAAGGATGTGTCTGTATTCTCGATCATTCTCATCTTTTGTCTCCTTTGACTTCTTTATTCCCTCTTTGGAAACAGATTCCCAAAATAATTTTAAGCACTCCATCACACATTGACCGGAAGTTCCATCTCCGACTCCATGCGCACAAACCCATAATGTTCATAGAGAAATCTTCCCATCTCCGTGGCCTCCAGGGAAATATGATGGATTCCTCTGGCTTTTGCGTCCTCAACCAACAGATCCAGGATCCTTGTGGCGATCCCCTGCCTCCGATATTCCGGAGCCGTGTACATATTCATGATGTAAGCCTTCCAACCTGTCGGGTTGTGGACTGTCGGCATGACCCTGTAGTAGCTGATCCCTCCTGCCCCTGCAAACACTGCGCCGTCAAACACCAAATATGCTTTGTGGCTTTTGTCAGCCAATGCGTGCTCGTAGTATTCCTTGGACTTATGCTCTACAAAAGACAGATCCTCCTTCTCCCCCAATCCGTTGGCTGCCCTCAGCACCTGTATCCTGGTGGCAGTCAAAAGTTCCAGATCCTCTATGGATGCTGTTTGATAGGTCAGACTCATAAAAATAATCTCCTTTTCTAAAATGGAACTGCTGACACGATTGTACCTCTATTCCCGCTGCACAGTTTCCGGCTGTTTTGCCATACCACTATTTTCATCATTTAGTTTTCCCGCCATATGGTACGGATCTCTCCGCCACCTTAAAAAGTCCCGTTTTCGGCATAAGCTCATAAACTGTGGCTCTTGGCTCTATGTTGCCGCTCATAAGTTCTGCCTGTTTGATCACAATATCAACTGCGCCTCTGGCTTTCTCCGGCGGGTACTTATACTTTCTTAATAAATACTTAACCTGTGTTCTCATATACGCGCGGGCAGACTCCTTTTTATCCCAGTCAACCGTCCTGTTTCTGCGGATCAATTCCGTCAGTTCCTGTGCCATTTCTACCAAAACTTTATCCTTCATCTTTCTAAGGACTTGGGGATCTGCCGCCAGCGCATCATAAAAAGCCAATTCTTCTGTAGACAGCCCTTTTTCATCCCCGGCCTTATAAGCCTCCGTCATTTCTTTTGACAGATCCAATAATTCCTCAATCACCTCCGCGCTGGTGATCAATCGGTTATTGTACATCTTTAATACGCTCTGCATCTTCTCCGAAAAAAGCTGTGACTTCACAACCCCAGTCCTTGCAAATACTCGAATATTATCCTCCAAAAGTTTCCGCAGCATCTGGGCAGCAATATTTTTGTGCTTCATCCTGCGGATCTTTTCCATGTAATCCTCCGATAAGATTGAAATCTCTGGATTCTTTTTCCCTGCCTCCGCAAAGATATTGTAAACGCCATCCTGCTGGATCGCCTGTTCCAGCATTTTCAGAATTTTTGCATTTATTTCATTTGTTGTAATCCCCATCCGCCCGGCAGTCTTACAGATCCCGGCTTTTACAGCCTTAAAAAAAGCAATCTCCTGCTTTATTCTGGTATCAAGCATACTTCGGCACAATGTTTCCGCCTGGCTAAGAGCCGTGGCTTCCCGGATAAAGCTTTTTTGTTCATCCTCTTCCATGCCGAGAGCAAAATCAACACCATTTCCTATCACAGCAAGACGCTCAAAATCACTCTGTCCAAAAAAGTCAGAATAATCAAATCCATAGAACATATCCCGCATAATTTCTAGCTTCTCTAATACGATACATAATGCCTGTCCCAAATCCGGGATTTTATCTTGGTCTCGCTTAGTATACTGACTTAACGCGCTCTTTAACTCTGCCGCCATACCGATGTAGTCAACGATCAGTCCCGCTTCTTTATCTTTATACACGCGGTTGACACGGGTGATCGCCTGCATCAGATTATGCCAACTTTCATCATCCTGATTGTTGGATGTCAAAACCACTTTCACTTTCTGTTTCCAATCCGGCCGCTTTTCCAAAATAATTTGATAAAGGTTAACCGCGATGCGCCGACTCATACATACGATCATTGCCTTTCCAGTAAGTACATACTGCCGATCCTCATAATGGGCGATCATATCATCTGCCAAAAGCGTCAGCCTTTCCCTGGAACCGATAATTGCTTCAATGGTAGACAAATCTGACTTTGATCTTTCAATCGCAATCTCTGATGCTTTTCCTGCCAATTTATCATATTCCCCATCAATCTCTTTCAGTAGTTTTTCATTCAATTTTATTTTCGCAGTCCGGTTTTCATAGTAGATCGGTACAGTTGCCTTATCCGCCACCGCCTGGGTCATATCATAAATATCAATATATTCTCCAAAAACCTCTACCGTTGATCGGTCATCAAGATCAATGGGTGTTCCGGTAAATCCGATAAACGCAGCGTTGGGCAGCGAATCCCTCATGTACTTTGCCATACCATATTTCCACTGACCGGTATTTCTGTCCAGTTTTCCTTCCAGACCATATTGAGACCGGTGCGCTTCATCTGCCATAACTATAATATTACTCCGCTCACTCAATCTTTCACTGCTTTCCTCAAATTTCTGAATGGTAGTAAAAATAATACCGCCGGCCTTTACCTTTAGCAGTTCTTTCAAATGTTCCCGGCTTTTGGCCTGCCTTGGCGTCTGCCGCAGCAACAACCTGGAGCAGGATGCAAACGAACCAAAAAGCTGGTTATCCAGATCATTTCTGTCTGTCAACACTACCATGGTAGGATTGTTAAATTCCGGATCGCTGACAATACAACCCGTATAGAACACCATGGACAGACTCTTCCCGCTGCCCTGAGTATGCCATACTACCCCAACTTTTCTGCTGTGTCCTTCCAAAGCATATCTTGTACGCTCCACCGCTTTTCGAACCGCAAAATACTGGTGGTATCCGGCAATAATTTTTATCGTCTTTCCTTTGCTGGTCTGAAAAACAATAAAATTTCGTATCAGATCTAAAAGCCTTGCTTTGGGAAATACCCCATTTAAAAGAACCGAAAAATAATTAAGCGCTCCCTCTTCCGGCTTTTCTCCATTTTCGGATTTCCACACCATATACCGGGTAAAATCAGATGTGATAGTTCCCATACGGGTATCAAGGCCGTCGCTGATCACATTAAAAGCATTGTAGTAAAACAAAGACGGAATATCCAGTTGATAATTTTTAACCTGTTTATATGCATGTTCGATGGTGGTATCTTCATTAGTGATATTTTTCAGTTCAAACAGTACTAACGGGATCCCATTCACAAATACCAGAATGTCAGGTCTCTTATTTTTATATTCGATCACTGTATATTGATCAACAACATAAAATTGATTTCTTTCCGGATTTGCGAAATCAATCAATTTTACTGTATACGTATGTAGTTCTCCATTGATACGATAATTGACTGGCACACCTTCAACCAGATACTTATGAAAAGCCACATTCATGTCTTCTAATTTTAGTAGCCCAAAGTCTCTTATGACTCTGTAAGTCTCTAAAATGATCTTTTCATTGACACCCGGATTAATACCGTAAATAGCTTCCTCAAAGCAATCTTTTAAAATGACTTCATGATAATCTCTGTTAATATCCGGGCCGTATAGTCTTTTATATCCCTTTTTCTGAAGCTCCGAAATAATCACTTGTTCCAGAGTATTCTCACATATGGTCATATTATCGTATCCTTTCTGCTCCTTTTGGCCAAACAGTATCGTTACAGCATAGTTGCTGTATCCTTTCATTCTGTCGTTTTAAATCTTTGTAGTGATATATTGTAGTATTCTACTTGCATTTACAATCTGATATCTTTTAAATTTTGTCAAATACAACTCTGGGGGGGAGAGTCTAAATGATAATTTAGCGCCTTAGAGGTCGAGGCCGGACACATCCAGTTTGCCGGACATGAATTTGGGTAGCAACCTGTCCCTAATAGCAGTTAAGACTTTGTTTGCTTTAACGTTTTCAATTATTAGTCTAAACAAAGGTGTGACCAAATTATTGAATTTATTGATATCTACAACATCTGGAATAATTATTGGCATCTTTCTGAGTTCGGTTAAACTAATATATTTTTGTGTACTGCCCGCTAAGCATTTTTCAATATGTTGAGCCGTTTCTTTACTTTTTAAATAGCAAAGCAAGTAATATGCATATTGCGGACATTTTGATGTTTTAAATAAACCCACATTTTTTATTGCAAAATTTATTTCATCTTCAATAATTAGCGAAACCAAACCAACAGTTCCTATCATACTAAGAAGGATATCGTTTGTATCAACTTTACTGCGTTTATTAATTTTATTATAGTCAAACTCGCTAATTTTGTTTGGAGAAATGACATCTACACCAAAAGGAAGCAAGTGCTTTGATGTTACTAATGGATATCCTGCTTCAAACGGTTTAGGCGAATCATGCGTTCCGTCACGAACATCTATTACTTTAGAGATAGCAATAGGCGTTTCATCAATAGTTGTTATAAAATTTTCATACAGCAATTGTGCTTGCTGTTGTAAATTATCATTTTCCTTATTATTTAGAGCAATCTTATCATCGCAAACCTTCAAAATCCCCGCAATTTTCTGTTGTTCTTCTAAAACCGGAACCTTAACTACCAAATTCTGCACAACATCCATCTGTACTCTTTGGCGCCCTGATGAACCAACCATTGATTTAATAGCCGCTTCTCTGACAATGGGACTACAAACTAAATCCTTAATCCGTGAAGCTTAATTATTATTCCATGCTATAATCGCTCTGTTTATGCGGCCTTCCGATATTTTTTTAAGATGAAATAATATCACCCATTTGGTGATGTTTTCTGATACAATACTCCATAAGAAAACTATGGAGGCAGTCATCATGAAAAAGATAAAAATTGAGTTTACCAATGAGCGGATCATCCCAGCCAGTGGCCTTGCAGTTGTCGGTGCTATTCTCGGCAAATGTGACTTTGTAAAGCGCTGCAACCGTATGGATGTAACCCCTAACCGTTCACAGCACCAAATCAAGAACGGCGATATCCTGCTCACTTATATCGGGCTCATCACGATGGGAAAACCTGCTTATGAGTCCGTCCATGAGTTTGATGACGACCCGGATTTTTACAAATACGCACTTGGAATTGTCAGAAGCATCCCTTCTGAGGAAACCCTGCGCCAGCGGATGGATGACATTGGCTCCTCCATGCGTTCTTATATCCTTGCAGAAAACATCCGGATGCTAAGGGAAAATGGCATTGTACCGGGAAAACTTCCAAATGGTTATGTGCCAGTGGATATTGATGTTACGCCCTTTGATAATTCCAAGACGAAAAAGCAGGGTGTCTCCAGAACTTATAAAGGATATGACGGCTACGCGCCGATCATGGCATATATTGGAACGGAAGGTTATCTGGTCAACTGTGAGCTCCGGGAAGGAAAACAGCACTGCCAGAAGCATACCCCTGAATTTTTACGGGAAACCATCCGTATGTGCAGGGAGATTACGGATGAGCCGCTTCTGGTCCGCCTGGATTCAGGAAACGATGCCGCAGAGAATATCGGCATCCTGGTGGAAGCGGGCTGTCATTTCATCATAAAGCGCAACCTCCGCAAGGAAAGCAAAGAGGACTGGCTGAAGATGGCTCGGGAACACAGTAAGGATGTGGAAACTCCCCGGGATGGAAAGACCGTTTATATTGGAAGCGACTGGAAACCAGTTTCGTATAAATCAGAGGATGGTGAGGAAAAAAACATCACCCTGCGTACCGGTTATGAGATCATAAACCGTACCATTGATAAATATGGGCAATTCCTTTTGGAAGGCGACACAGAGGTCAATACCTGGTGGACAAACCTTGGGATGACGGACCGCGAAGTCATAGGCCTGTATCATGCCCACGGCGAATGTGAACAGTTCCACAGCGAGATCAAGACGGATATGGATATGGAGCGGCTGCCATCCGGCAAATTTGAGACCAACGAACTGGTACTGGAACTGACAATCCTGGCCTATAACATCCTGCGAATGATCGGACAGGAAAGCATCGGCAGGAGGGGAACCAAGACAAAACATAAAGTCAGACGCAGGAGGCTGCGCACGGTAATCGGAAACATGATCATGATGGCAAGCCACGTTACAGAGCATGCCCGTCAGTTGTTGATAGGTCTTGGCCGAAGTAATATATGGCGGCATGCTTTTGCGGAGGTATATACAGCTTTCGCAGATTTCCAATTGTAAAATCGTCCTACCAGGTAACCATATGAAAAACCAAGGGGAAAGTATGCCATTTTTTAAGGTTTTCCAGTATTCCTAACTGTCATTTAGAGCCAAAATCAATCATCATTCATTAAAATACTGTCTTTGAAGGACAATTTATCAAGAGTAAGCCAATCAGATTTAGGATTGGCTTCATAAAACAACCAATTTCACGGATTCAGGTAAATAATATAAAAAATCCTCGTCAATTCCTTCCTTTTTTCTAAAAACAATATACTCTGTAGAACCGAATCCCACTTCATCTTTTTCTAAAATATCCACCTTAGCAGTTTTTCCATTTTCTAAGCATGGTGTGATTCTTGCCATAATAGTGTCGCCATTCCTAAATTTAGTTCCTCCAGAATAAACTTCTAAATCAAACTCAGCAATATCTCTGCAAAATGGCCGTAACTTATCCATTGAAATTTTCTTTGCTATTTTTCCTTTAACCATAGCCTCCCGTGGATTAAACTCCACAATATCCGCCAGTTTTCTATTAACCCACATCTTTTTCATTCACCATCCCTAACCAATATTTACCAAAAATAATGCATTCCCTCTCATTAAAATTGATATCTTCCCGATTAAGAAGCACTAACTCCCCAACTCACATCCCTGTTGATGCCAATATGTTAATCAAGGCTAAATCACGGAGATTTTCACAATTATCACGCATTTTTTCCAGTGCTTCATCAGTGTATGTTTCTTTAACAGTATTTGCTGACTTGACTTTATGTATCCTGCGAACAGGGATTTTCAAAATATAATCCTCATCCTCAAGCCATGAAAAATAACTGGATAAAATTCTTCGAATATTGTCTATAGTAACACGGCTTGCATTTTTCTCGTTCTGGTATTTCGTCAAATAGTCACGAAGATCATCTGTATTAATTTCCTGTACTCTTTTCTGTATAGTTCTTAACATTGCCTCAATCGTCGCTCTATAATACTTCAATGATTTTTCTGAACATCCCTCTACCCGTTTATAGAAAAGAAAAGCTTCAGTCAATTTTTCATTATTATCTTCAACCATTTCTACTGGTTTCTGCTCCCCCGAAAAATCCACCCAAGTCATTTCGTTCTCTAATACTATCTGGAGTTGAATAAGCTGCGAATTATTCAAAAATCTAAGCATTCCTTGCATAATATTGCTAATTAGCTTTTGTTCCATAGTCGTTCTCCTTCTCTGAAGAACAACTATGAAACGGCTGCTCTTAAATATCCTCCTGCCGTTGATAGGAGAAAATGCTTCTAGGCACCATATATATATAATTTCTTAGTCCAATAAACAACCTGCCCGATAAGAACATTCCAGATAACTTGGATTCTGATAATAAATATCCGTCTGAAAATCAGATATTTTATCACTGATAAAGGAAGAAAAAATATTAATCAATTCGTCAACCTCTTTTCCCTCTTCTGCACAATCTTCAATCATAATACAATACAACTTTCCGATATCCAAAAAGCTGGGAATCGTATATTTGCATTCGGTAATTGTATCAAAATCGCCTTTTGAAATTTTATACTGCTCAATCAATTCATCACTTACTTGTTCAAATGATAAGCAATGATTTACTTCTGCATCATATAGTTGCTTATCAATCCCTTCCCTACCGATTAATTTAACAATAGTACCGCGCTTATTCTGTGTTTGACGTGCAATATATTCAATTAAAGAACAAACATAAAAAAAATCATTTTTTTGCTTTTCTGTCATATACAATTTCACTCCTGTTAAAAGTTAAGCAATTAAGTGCCGATAATATATGAAAACTAATCTGATATGTAGGATACCGAATGCGATTTTATCCTGCCTGAAAGGAAATCATTTGTCTGTCATCTTGTCGAATTTTAAAACGTAAAATTATCATTGTCTTTATACTACTACTATGATACAATTACAATACAAATATACTAGAGGTGCATTATGACTACATTACAAATACGTATTGATGATACAATTAAAAAACAGGCCGATACTTTATTTTCCAGTTTGGGGCTAGATACATCAACAGCAATCCCCTATCAACTCCAGGAGGCTGTTTATGATACCCGCTTCCGAAGAAATCTCAATGGTCCATTTGATAATGCGCAAGATGCCGCTGCCTCCATGCTGGGGGAGTAATCTATGTATAAGATTGTCTATACGAATCGCATGAAAAGGGATGCCAAATTATCGCTTATATGATTATTCAATTTGATCATAGGTATATAGGTCATCTCTTTTTTCAACAGCAGACGCTCCAATACCATAGGAACCCTTTCCATCTATCGTTAATTCTTTCAGCAATGCCATTTTATCATCATCCTATCGATATTTTTTAATATACCAAAACCATATTCTGCTGTTTCACCATGGCATCGTGCATGGTGGTGCCGATTCTTTGATGCACCAAGAGCTGCTGTACTTGCTCTATTGGCATTGACTACAGTAGTTGCCCAAGAACATCAGATATATCTAAATTTCATACCCAATCGCCCCCAATTTTCTTCGTATCTCTTCTTCCAGTTCCCGAGATTTAACAAACATTTTTGACAACTCCGACGTTAACTTTTGCATTTTTTCCTCGAAGGGTTCTCCCTCATCTACCTGTTCTTCTATTCCTACATACCTGCCAGGAGTTAAAATGTAATCTTGTCCGCCTATTTCCTCTAACGTTGCTTCTTTACAAAATCCCCGGACATCTTCATACTCTTTTCCCTGTCTCCAATTTTGGTATGTATCCGCAATCTTTCTAATATCCCCCTCCGATAGTTCCCGAACCTTTCGATCTATCATATGCCCCAATTTCCTTGCATCTATGAAAAGCACTTTATTTCTGGTTTGCTCGGTCTTTCCTTTCCTCATGACCCAAAGTGATACCGGAATCCCGGTAGAATAAAACAGCTGGCTTGGCATTGCCACAATGCATTCAACAACATCGCCTATTATCATATTTTTTCTGATGTTTCCCTCATTGGATGTATTGGAACTTAAGGAACCATTAGCTAGTACCGTGCCGCATACTCCTTCTGCCGGACTTAAATGGTGGATCATATGCTGCAGCCATGCAAAATTAGCATTGCCCACTGGCGGGATCCCATATTTCCATCGAATATCATTTTGCAGCCGTTCGCCTCCCCAATCTGATACATTAAATGGCGGATTTGCCAAAATATAATTTGCTTTTAGAGTCTTGTGCTGGTCGTCGTGAAACGAATCCGCATTATGTGTTCCTAGATTGGCCTCTAACTGACGGATTGCCAAATTCATCTTTGCCAATTTCCATGTTGTTGGGTTGCTTTCCTGACCAAAAATGGAGATATCCCTGACATTGCCCTGGTGCTCCCTTACAAATCGGGCTGACTGGCAAAACATACCGCCGCTCCCACACGCCGGATCGTAAATCTGTCCTTCAAAAGGCTCGATCATCTCCACCAACGTTCTTACAATACAAGACGGGGTATAAAACTCTCCCCCCAGCTTACCTTCCGCACTTGCAAACTTACTCAAAAAATATTCATATACACGCCCTAAGACATCTCTCTCCTGTGCTGCCGTTGAACCTACTTCTATATTGGTAAACAACGTTATCAATTCACCCAAGCGTGTTTTATCAAGCTCTGCTCTTGAATAATTCTTTGTTAAAACGCCTTTCAATGAAGTGTTTTCATTTTCTATTGTTTCCATCGCGTGATCGATCACACTGCCTATGTCCGCATTGGCAGCATATTTTTGAATCTCTGACCATCTTGATTCTCTGGGAACCCAGAAAATATTATCCGCCAAATATTCATCTCTGTCCTCTTCATCACCATATCCTTCCTCCAGCAAACTTTGATACTTTTCCTCAAAAGAATCGGATACATATTTCAAAAATATGAGTCCTAACACTACATGCTTATATTCTGCCGCATCCATGTTAGAGCGGAGTTTATCTGCCGCCTGCCATAACTTCTCTTCAAATCCAATCGTAGTCGTTCCCGCTGCCATATCGACCTCCGCAGTTGCTTAGCCTTTGTTTTTCTTAGCTATTATCATACCACAATACCCTTTTTTCTTCAATTCGCAAATAAGGAGTCCATCCATTCCATTGGACGAACTCCCTGCATCTCCATACCGCCACTATCCCCATTTACGATAAACATTAAACGCCGCCGTCACACCTCATCAGGCGCCTGCCCGTCATGGGCCTGCCATCTGCATTCTGTCAGTTCCAAATGAGAAAACACGGCTTTAAACGACGAGTCTTCCGGGCTGCAGGCATAGATCCCAAAGCTTATTTTCCCGGCTCCTTCCAGCATATGGCAGATCCGCATCTGCCGAAATTCGGCTCCGTCCCTGGAACATTCGATACAGTAATCGTCCTCCCGGCGGCTGAACCGATACCACATGATCTTCTCCTTTGTGTCAATGGCTGTTGTGGCCCAATCGGAATACCCATGATTGGTGACCACGCTGCCAAGGTGCTGGAACGATTCATTTTCATACTCCACCGACGCTTTCAGCCAGTTTTCACTGTCAAGGTACATGACGATCCCGCACTGGTCAAAACGCCGCCGGCTTTCGGTAAAATCCGACTTTACAACAAAGGAAAAGAACTTTTCCTCCGTCTCCATCTGCAGCACAGGGGCGTTGTCATTCCTAAAATGATAGTAGGTCCTCTGCCAAAGATCGGTGTGGGGCATCGTCACGATCTCGATCTTATTGTTTTCGATCTGATACGTTTTCGGTCTCCTTGTCCACCGCAGCAACTCAACATTAAATTCCATATGCTTCCTCCTCATACATTTTTATGATATTTCTCCCTTTTGGGGTCATCCTAATTTCAGCATCCTGCATGCTATCTGAAAATAGATCACCAGGCTGAACCCGTCCACGATCGTGGTAATCAGCGGCGCCGCCATGATCGCCGGGTCAAGCTTCAAAAACCTTGCGGCCATAGGCAGGATGCTTCCCACAGTCTTAGCCAGGATCACCGTAAGGACCAGGCTGACTACCACCGTAAGGCACACCGTCTCATTGCCCGGAAACCGGATCATCAGCTGGACATAATTCACAGCCCCCAGGATCACGCCCACCAGCATCCCCACCCGAAGCTCCTTCCAAAACACCCGGAAAATATCCCCGGGCTGGATCTCTCCCACCGCCATGCCCCGGATAACAAGCGTGCTGCTCTGGCTCCCCGCATTGCCGCCCGTGTCTGTCAGCATGGGGATAAATGTCACCAAAAGAGGGATCATTGCAAACGCGTTTTCATATTTTCCAAGGATTCCCCCTGTGATCATGCTGCTGACCATAAGGATCATAAGCCACAGGATCCGGTTTCTGGCAAGGGAAAACACACTGGTCTTCAGATAGGGCTTTTCGCTGGGAGTCATGGCCGCCATTTTCTCAAAATCCTCCGTAGCCTCCTGCTCCATAACATCCACGATATCGTCAACCGTCACAATCCCCACCAGCCGCTCCTCCTGATCCACCACCGGAAGGCTTAAAAGGTCGTACCTGTGAAAGGTCTCCGCCACCGTCTCCTGATCCTCCGTAGTCACAGCCTTTATCACATGAGGGTCCATGATCTCTTCCACCCTGGCCCCGTAAGGGTTCATCAGCAGATCTTTCACCGTCACCACACCCTCCAGGGTCCGCTTATGGTCCATAACGTAGCAAGTATAAATGGTCTCCTTATCCACCCCGTAAGTCCGGATATAGGCAAATGCCTCCTCCACGGTCATGGATTTTCTAAGCCCCACGTACTCTGCCGTCATAATGCTCCCGGCGCTGTTGTCCGGGTACTGCAAAAATTGATTGATTAGTTTCCTGGTATCCGGATGGGCATTTTCAAGGACTCTTTTCACCACATTGGCCGGCAGTTCCTCCAGCATGTCCACGGCGTCATCCACAAACAGCTCCTCAATAACCCGCTCAAGCTCCGCGTCCGTGATGCTCCCGATAATATGCTGCTGAGTCTCCACCGGCAGAAAGGCAAACACCTCCGTCGCCGTCTCCTTAGGGAGCATCCGAAACACCACAATAATATGCTCCCCGTCAAGTTCCTCCATAAAAGCCGCAATATCCGCCTCCTGCATCTGCCCCAAAGCCTCCTTTAACCTGCGAAAGTCTTTGGCATCTGCTAACCCCATCATCTCCCTCATCTGCTTCTCTCTCATGTAGTCCTCCTTCCATGTTACCAGTACGCTGCTAAGCATCACGGCGTCTTTTGGCCAGATCATATCCGGCTAAAGGGCGCCTGTCTTATCCCTTTGCGGCCAGTAAAAGACAGGATCACATAACGCAAAAAAGCCATCTCCGATCCTGGTCGGAAAATGGCTATCACAAACGCAGACGCAAAACGGCAACTCCATAAGCCCCCGGCGGATCAAAATCCCCCAAGTCTTCTTAGAGATGATCCGTCAGTCTAATCTTGGTAAAACCGTCTATGGTTCCCGCAAAAAAGGCAGCGCCAACAAGACGGCAGGCTTTTGGCCGCCTCGCCCTCACTGGTGCGCGTTCATGATAAGCTGATCCTGCTTCTCTCTTACAACTTCGGCCTTCCATCCTGTTTCACTCCTTCCTGTATGCTTTTTCTTTTCGATCTTACTACCTTCTTTTCTCGTTTCCTGATATTCCGGGTTGCGATAACGTGGGATCTTTCCCGCTTCTGCAAACGTATTTGCGCTGGCTGGTCTCCCTGGTTCATCTTTCCCCTTATTAGACAGTCTGTCCAGGAGCTTTGTCTGGAAAAATTTCTGTCTTTATTTAGTTTACCACAAATTTTTTAGAAATCAACTATCTTTTTATCATAACTTTTTTGCCCTCAAAAGCAAAACCATATTTCTGGATCCGCCCAGACCCAATCCCTCTGCTTTCCAGAGCTGCTTCGTATCGCTTCTCCTCTATCTGCTTTAAAGCCGCATCCGCTGTATCCTCCAAAGAATTTTCTTCCCCTGGATCCCTCACCTTAAACTCCATAATCACAGCGTTATCTGTCCCATTCTTTGGCTCCATCATCACATCATATCTTCCAAAGCCACTCGGTTCATGTAGGCGTTCATGGACTTTACATCATTCCGAAGCAACGCCTTAATAAAGCCGTTATAAACTGCCCCTGTACCAGAAAACCATTTTTTGATCATCTTCCTGAACATGATCTGTACTTCCTTGTTGGTAAGTGCCAACTCGTACAGGTCTTCCCCTGTCTCCTCATTCATCACATAGCTTTTCGTTTTCAAATATCCGCTGGCCAAAAACAGGCTCCAGACAGCATTTTCATCGGTCTCCAGCTGATCGAACACAACCTGTTCATCAATCTCTCTGTATATAGTTCCTCCCTTTAAAAGCTGTTCCATGGATATCTTTATCTCCGAACTGCCTTCACGGATCAACTTATTTGCCAGACTGTTGCTGCTGGTATTTGCCCAGTAGGCAGAAAGCTTTCCTGTTCTTATATAATTCAGAATAGACCACGGATTGTAAATATCCCTAAAAGTCCCAAAAGTAAAGCCGTCATACCAGTCTTTTACCTTCTGTCTTGTATGATACAGCCCATACTCTTTCAGCGCCTCCCACACCTCGGCCTCCCCAAAGCCAAAACATTCCGCGTATTTTTCGGAAGTAACCGTTACCACATCCAGATTGTTCAGGTCCGAGAACATGGACTCCCGGCTCACCCTGGTGATACCTGTCATAACCGCCCGCTCCAGGTATGGATTCGTTTTAAATGTGGCGTTAAATAGACTTCTGGTAAACGCCGCCAGCTGCTCCCAGTACCCATAAACATACGCTTCCTGCATAGGTGTATCATATTCATCCAGAAGGATGATCACCCTTTTTCCATAATACCTCTCCAAAAATCCCGACATGACCTTCAGAGATTCCGTAGCTGTATAGTCTTCCATATCAGCGGAAACATTCTGGTAAAATTTCATTTCCTTCTCATTCAGAAGTTTCCTATCCAGCAGATGATCATACCGATTGTACAACTCTGTGATAATGTGACACAGCTTTTTTCTGGCATTTTCAAAGGTTGTCTCCTTTACGCTGGCAAAGCTTAGCATGATCACCGGATAAGTACCCTGAAGTCTACGATATGCCTCCTTTTCCCATATGGACAGCTCCTCAAATACTTCTCCCCGCCCTGCGTATTCGATGGAAAAAAAACGCTCCAGCATATTCATATTCAGAGTTTTTCCAAAACGGCGGGGACGGGTGAGCAATGTCACATCATCCCCGCTTTCCCACCACTCTCTGATAAAATCCGTTTTATCGACATAAAAATAGCGGTTTTCTATTAATTTCGCAAAATTTTGAATTCCCATTCCCACTGTCCTTGCCATGGCAGTACCTCCGGATGTGCTTTTCCGTTACGAAACGCTCTCTGTTATAAAGCATAGCATATTATGGATAAAAAGATAGGCTATTTCTGATACGCGCCATCGATCCATCGGCCATATTGCTCATTCCCTTCCTCGTCATAGAGAATACCGACACCATGATATTTATCATCCTTCCATTCCCCCTCATAACGGGAACCATTTAAATAATACATGACGCCATCTCCGGTCATCTTGCCTTCCAGATACCCGCCTACATAGCAGCTGCCATTATTTTTCTGGAAAAAGCCTATTCCCGTTCTGTTTCCCTTCTTCCAGTCCCCGTAATAAAAGCCATTTTTATAATAACAGGTTCCCTTTCCACTCATAAAGCCTTCTTTAAATTCGCCTATATTAAAACTGCCATTTTCATGAAAGTGTCCTGAACAATTGCCATTGCGATTTCCGTCAGCCCATTCACCTTGGAACCAATTTTTTACCGTTCCACCATCGCTATAGTAATAAACTCCATTTCCATTTCTTTTTCCTTTTACAAACTCTCCGACATAGTAATCCCCATCGTTATAGTATTCTGTT
Source organism: Clostridiaceae bacterium (assembly GCA_910575585.1). GTDB lineage: Bacteria > Bacillota > Clostridia > Lachnospirales > Lachnospiraceae > UBA3402. The sequence goes on along the minus strand of CAJTGF010000003.1, from coordinate 89,901 downwards.
CCCATTCCGTCTGGTTTACCATCCTTAACTTCGCCAATATAAAGTTCATTTCCATGACGGACACAGATCCCTTCTCCAACTAACACTCCGTTTTCCTGTTGACCTGTATATCTGTTTCCATTTTCATCCTCCCAGGTAATAACATCCGGCTGATCCGCAATACCATTCATTTGTCCGGTAGCCTGAAGCAACTCTCCATCTTGAAAACGCCCCATTTTACATGTCCCGTCCCGGTAGTACATCACTCCATTTTGAGAGTCCTCATCCCATTCGCCCTCAAAGAACCAGCGTCCCTGCTCATCCTCTGGAGAATACCAGCATATCCCTTCGCCAAAATACATGTTGTCTTTCCATTCTCCTTCATAGCGAAAACCATTAGAAGCGTAATAGGTGCCTTTTCCATGTCTGTCCGCGCCTAAAAACTCTCCCTGATACCAGCCTCCGTTACTGCTAAAATAGTAAATTCCGTTTCCTTCCCGATTATCCTCCACCCACTCCCCGCGATACCAGTCTCCACTTTTGAAATAAAAAATCCCTTTTCCATGTTTTTTCCCGTCTTTTAATTCTCCCAGGTAAACCCCGCCATTGGTATAGGCAACATATCCATACCCATTAATTTTTCCATCCATCTGCTCCCCTGCATAAATAGTGCCGTCTGTATCAACCCAGGGCCTGGTGTCTCCTATAGTATTTGTGACAAATACATCTTCCATCCAAATTTGCGCTTCCTTGGTTCCATCTTTGCGTGTAAAAATCCCTCTTCCTGTTCTGACTCCATCAGCCCATTTCCCATCATATTGATCACCGTTTTTCCAGTGATAAATACCGTCACCATCTATTTGTCCCGCTATAAAATCCCCTTCAAACCAGTCTCCATTTGCAAAATGTTTAATTCCATATCCATCGCATAGCCCTGACTTGAATTCACCCTCATAAGATTCTTTATTAGCATATTGGGCTTCTCCGTATCCTACGATCTTTCCATTTTGCTGTTCTCCTATGAACGTGGTTCCATTGTCATCTTTCCATGTTTTTATCTCAGGTTCTGTTTCGGATTCGGATTCGCTTTCTGTAGGAGTAGTGGGTTCTGGCACGACACTAGCATTATCCGAAAATTTTGACCCTGGTTCTCTAAAGAAGAAACGCGCCGCCAAAAATACAACCAAAGCTACCATAACAATCCGGAAATATTTATTCCAAGCCATTTTTTTGAACTGGTATGTAAATGATTTTAGTTTTTCTGGCTTTTCTACATCGTCCTCCTCTGCTATGGCAGCTGGCTCCTTCTTGCGTTCAAAAAGAAATTTAGTAATCATCGCTCCGACTACTGCTGTAAAAATTGGAGCGATCCATTCCCTTACCAAAGAATCATTTAAAAAACTATAAATATGTTTCATAATTATACCCCCTTCTTTTTCCATTATATAACGAAATCCGACAAAAAGAAAGGTTCTATATCAAAAGAAAGATAGCGAATTGCCAGTGTGAAAAACTCTTTCAGAAATCCCAAATTTCCGCAAATACCGAATATATACATGGGCATATGTTTGATGGGCGTAGCACTCTGGCATATAACATCCACATCTGGACATGTATCCCTTTTACTGTCCGCTTTCAAGGCCGCAATATGGGAAGGGCGTAGGTATCTCTGATTCCTCCCATGTGGTTCGGATGATCGAGAAGACCTATCACACCGCCCTGATTATTGGGATTCTTCTTTGTTATTATAATTTCAGCCCGCAGTAGAACTGAACCGGAAATATCCTGTTATATCTTACAATGGGATTTTTTAACAGAGAAATAAGATCAAAATAGGTTTCGTTCATATATACTCCTTCTGAATCCTTTATCTAAATCTGATGCAACAAATATTTCTTATTCAAGAAATCAAAGTTCTATCATTCCACTACTTCTGTGCCACAAAATTACACCATGCGTTTTTTTATAGCATGGTTCTCTCCATATTTCAGTTTTCTCGCAGAGTTCTGCGATTGAAAATACCGCATTTATTAACAACGCCTTATATGTTCTTCATATGAAAAATGAACATTGCCTAGTCCGGCAAAGTATCCCGTGCTAAGTACCTTTGTATTGGAATCAACAACCATATACTCTTCCGTTTCCTGACTGTATGCCCCTTTCTGGTTAGAGAACCAATCTAAGCCAAAGTAATCCCCCCGATCTCCTATTTCGCACAAGAAAATAGATCAATGGAAAGGTAATTAAAAACTATATCATTATTGGATAGTAGTAGCTTCCATATCCTACTGTCCCATTAACCAACCATTTCACTCCATCCAAGATTATATCTCCTGATATGCTGACTCTCGGTGAAACAATCTCGATTATGGCAATTACAAGATATGGTATCTTATATCTTACAGCACTAGACCTCCATATTTTTAATGAATAAGCAGCATTGAAATCAGTTACATTCTTCCGCTTATGCATTAATGAAAAAATATAACCTGATATAATCATAAATACGGGGACCACCAGATCTATCATGAATGGAAATATGGGCAGAAAGCGAAGTTTCTCTGGAATATTATAATGGGTCATCACAATAATTATTGCTAAAAGTCCTTTGACTATATCTATAGTCGAATTTCTCATTTTAATTTCACTCTTCATGTTCTCTCTATTTCACCTTAAATATATTCTAAGGATCAGCCAATTTTGAATAAAAATCTCCATATTTTTCTCTTTCACTTAATCACCTTCTCAATCATTGCAAACATGCTCGATATCGACTGGAAATTATCAGGATCAATTTCATTCGGATCAATCTCAATGAAATACTCCTTCTCTATTACTAAGCTATTAAAGTACGATCGCTGATTCGTCTGGTTATTTCAATCCACGTTCCCACAAGGGGAACGACCATTGCGATCCGCTTCCGCCGGAGGGGTACAACATATTTCAATCCACATTCCCACAAGGGGAACGACAATCTGACAACCAAAAAAGACAGCCGCTCAATGAATTTCAATCCACGTTCCCACAAGGGGAACGACCATGCACGATCAGACAAAGAGAGTACCGTATGATATTTCAATCCACGTTCCCACAAGGGGAACGACTTTATCTCAAAAAAGAGTGGATCAACCGTTTCCGATTTCAATCCACGTTCCCACAAGGGGAACGACTGGGTAAAGGGAGAAAGCATCCTAAAACAGTTTATTTCAATCCACGTTCCCACAAGGGGAACGACTCGTCAGATTCATGACTTAACAGTTTCCGTTAAAATTTCAATCCACGTTCCCACAAGGGGAACGACTGGCTGCATGAGCACCGCATTATCCTCGTAGGAAATTTCAATCCACGTTCCCACAAGGGGAACGACCACCGCCGACCGTGCAAAAGGCGCAGGCAAAAGAATTTCAATCCACGTTCCCACAAGGGGAACGACGACCCTTTTCCTTCAAATCTTCTGTTTTCATGTATTTCAATCCACGTTCCCACAAGGGGAACGACTCGTCTTTAGATACTCTTAAAACAAATTTTAATATTTCAATCCACGTTCCCACAAGGGGAACGACTTTTTTCGTCAATTATTATTTCATCCAGTCGTGATTTCAATCCACGTTCCCACAAGGGGAACGACACTCAACAACGCAATATCTAGCCGTGACAGCAGATATTTCAATCCACGTTCCCACAAGGGGAACGACTTCTGGCGGTGCGCTACTCTGTCCATGATTTTAAATTTCAATCCACGTTCCCACAAGGGGAACGACATAAATCTCATGGAACGGATGTTTTGGATACGAAAATTTCAATCCACGTTCCCACAAGGGGAACGACAAATAAGGGAGGATGGGTATTTATACCCTATGTAATTTCAATCCACGTTCCCACAAGGGGAACGACGTCCAGTTCTGCGCATGTGTACCGGCAAAGCTCAATTTCAATCCACGTTCCCACAAGGGGAACGACGCCCACAGGCTCTCCATCAAAGCACCACTCAAAGATTTCAATCCACGTTCCCACAAGGGGAACGACCAAGAATAGCTATATATTGATGCGCCAATGGCCTCATTTCAATCCACGTTCCCACAAGGGGAACGACATTACACCCCCGCTGTCATAGGAGAGTCTGGAATGATTTCAATCCACGTTCCCACAAGGGGAACGACAGCAAAAATAGCCAAAAATTATTCTATAAAATCGAACTTTTCTATGCTATTTTTCGATATTTCTCAATAATACGCATTATTTTCCTACGTCCCCCTTTCCATCTTCCCACAATCTCCCTTCATTCCTGGTGCGAATCCCCCGCTTCCCCGCGTTCACTACACATTCGCACTACATGATCAAAACCCCCTTCATATCTACACTCTCCTTCACCCCTATATGTTCCACTTTATTTTTATAGTTGTTCCCCAGATAGTAAAAACGCAGGCTATCTTTATTAACATCAATAATCTTTTCCAAAATAGCCTTCACTTCTCTGCACTTTGCGGCATCCATCTCACACTCAAAAACAGAGTTCTGCACCCTTCTTCCATAATTGACACACTGCTTTGCCACTTTCCGCAAACGCCTTTTCCCAGCCTCTGTCTCTGTATTCACATCATAAGTAATCAGTACAAGTATTTCTCTCACCTACTTCCACATAAAAGGAGGATACCCGTCCAAATCACCGCGGATATATCGCGCTAAAAGCAAAGCTTGTGCGTATGGCACCATCCCCCACTCCACCTTCTCATCCAAAAATGGATGTTTAATCATCTCCTGCTTCCGCATCTGCCATGCTGACAAAACCGATTTCCTTGTATCATCATCCATAATAACTGCACCATCCTCCTTCTGTAAAAAACCAGAAGGCGACACAATTCGCTTATTAATTAGAGAAACCACAAATCTATCCGCCAGCACCGGCCTTAATTCTTCCATTAGATCCAGACTCAAAGAAGCCCTTCCAGGGCGATCCCCATGCATAACCCCCACATAAGGGTCTAAGCCCACGGTTTCCAAAGCCGACACATTCATCTGATTCAACAGCGTATATACAAAGGAGAGCAGCGCATTAACCGCATCCAAAGGCGGCCGCCGATTTCTCCCGTTAAACGAAAAACCATCCTTCTGCTGTAGAATCAATTCATCAAACACAGAGAAATACAAGCTTGCCGCTTCCCCCTCAATCCCCCGCAGAGTCTCCATAGAACCACACTCCTGCACGCGCTTGAGTGAATTTTTCAACTGGCCGGAGACCCTTTTTATCCTCTCTCCGTCCACTCTCATTCCATGATCCCGCGTGGCCCGTTCCAACACCCATCTTCCATTAAATATCTTCCCTGTAATGAACCCCTTTGCAATATCCAGACTTTCCCTATCATGCTCAGACAAAAAATACTGTTTTTTTCTCAGAAGAACATTCCCCCGCTCTCCTCCAGAAACCCTGGCCAAAAAACGGCCGGAACCGGTCAAAAAACTAAGCCCGATATTTCGCTTTGCACAGGCACCCATCAAAGCCGGACTGGCTCCAGTAAACCCACATGTCACAATTGCCTCCAAATTATGAAGCGGAATCCTTCCCACCTCCTCTTTACCACACAGGACCACTACATTTTCTCCGTCCAGCGATAAATACCGGTCAGAAGAAGTTATATACAACGTATTCAGCAGCCTTTTCAATTTTCTTCCTCCTCCCCAATCCTCCTGGAAATATATTCCTTTACTGACCTGTCCTTCATCAACTGAGGAAGACACAGATTCTTGAGGGAACAGGCATTGCAAGCTTTCGTCCGCTTTACCTTTGGCGTAAATCTGCGCTGAAAATATTGATGCATCTCAGCAAAAGAATCACTCACCCGTTGTCGAAGCCCCTCATCCAATACCACCTCAATCCTCCGTCTGATTTCCCCATAAAACAGATAGCCTTTCGTGATATCGCATGCCAGCATCTCCTCCAGGCACATGGCCTGGGCAGCCATCTGGAGAAGATCCGATTCCTCCTCCTTCGGCTGTCCCTTTTTATATTCGACCGGATAAACCAAATATTTCCCTTCCCTGCCATAAATAGAGATTCCCTTCTCATCATCCCGGTGAAACTCTACAATATCGCAGACACCGCTCACTCCCATCTTTCTGGAAAACACAGGCATCCCCCTGGAAATAATAACATCCTTTCGCTTCTCTGAAGAATAACCATCATGCGCTTTTTGGTGAAAAAGATTTCCCTCCACAGTTCTCAGATTTTCATCCCACTGCTGTTCAATATGAATCAATGCCCACTGGCGTCTGCAAAACGAAAAGTGCTGAATACCGGAAAGCATCAAATAATCTTCTTCCCTATATTCCATCAATAATCTCCACTTCCAGTCCCGGCAGTTCCTTTCTCACAATCTCATAATCCTCAAAAACCACAGGCTCCTCAATACCGTCCTTCTTCCTTATTTCAATGCTTCCATGAACCTTAGCTGCAGAATACTGACCTATGGCGCAGTTGTGTTTCCACCAGTATAACGTATGTACCTGCATACTTCCGTCAGGCCTTGCTGAAGAACTGTCATTTACAAATAAAGTCCGAAGCGCCTCCTTTAACTTCCCGGCATCCTCTTGACTGAATCCTGTCCTCTCAGCCAGCTGTACATTGATGCTTCCTTTCACCACATAGAGTCCAAAATCTACTCTGTGCTTCATGCCCATCGTATCTGAGCTCTTCTTATCCGGATTTTTTTCATCCGTCTCACTGTTTACGCTCTTTGTAATCTGAATGCTGGTAGGTGTGACCGCATCCACGCTGAAAGCAGGCTGAATAGAAACCGGCCCCCTCACACCCACAGAAATACCTCCTGTATCTTTCTCTCCCTCTTTCTTTTTAGAGGTAAATGCAAACACCTGCCCAAAACTGCGCACATCCAGCCACTTCTCACAGGCCATTCTGGCAAACTGCTCCTTATTGCCCTCTTTTTGTACCTTTACCAAATCCTTTTGTGCGCTTAACCGGTCACGAAGGCTTTTAAACTCATCCATCTTTTTATCATCAGACTGAATAAAAATATCCTCCCCCATATCCATAAAACGATTTCGAATCTTCCGCTTCAGACACACATCGGAAATCTCCCCCAATCCATCATACGTTACTCTTGGCATATTGCCGCTTAAAGGGTCTCCATTGGGATTCGCATTCTTAACGCTAACCAGTGCCAGAAAATCAATCTTATTCATCAATGTACTCATTCTCTTCTCCTCCTGCATCCTTTTTATTATTCTCTTTATTTCTAAAAGCCTCCATCTGTGACTGGAATCCCAAAATCATCCTTCCGTCCAGATGTCTTGCACCCACAACCTCCTCCAGCGAATTCTCATTCAGCTTTGCCGAAATCTTATCTCTCTCTCTCTGGAGCCAAAACGCCCTGTCCCCCAGCCGCATCTCATATATCTGAATCTTGTGCTGGATAATGCTCATATACTTGGCTGGATGCTCTGCATATTTGGTAAACAGTCTCATAGCACTGGTCTCCCGCTTCTCTCCGGCATTCCACAGCGCCCGACGCTCAATCTCATGAGCACATGCCAGCCAGCGCCCATAATTATAAGGAATATCTATAGAGTCTCTGTTCACATCCATAGTTCCCACCTCCTTAAAATTTGTCCTTATCATTGAACATGTTATCTTCAAAAGTCTGCTCCAGTTGGCTTCACTGTAATGCAGGGGATAATATGCCTTCAACAACAGCTTTCTGACTATATCTCCTGGCAGTGCCTTTCCCTCCACCACACAGGGAATGAGACGGACGATTGTATTGCCCTCAACCTTTTTATCCGCATCTATCTTCCCGCCTCTCTCTACCCCTTCCGCAAATCGTGCAACAGAGAAAATGGACGGTGATTTAATGTTCCTTATCCAGACCTTTTTATCTGCATCAAACCTGCCGTAATCCCACCCGTGAGTCTCATGCCACCTTCTCACATTCCCAATCAGCTGAGAATACTGGACAGGAGCAAATTCCTGATAATAGGAAACGGAAAGCCGGCCCGGAGTAGCCGCCTCCAGCACTAAAAACCCGATTTTTTCATTGTGACGTAAATCCTGTTCCTGACGCAGAACAGCCGCCTCCAGACGTTGAGAAAATTCCCTCTGCGTATCTGCGATCCGGTTCTTGTCCCCCTCATCCTCCTCACTAAAAAAGTCATCCGTATCATTAAGCACACCTTTTAAATCAGAACCTCCGGTCCCCCATGCAACCAGCATCTTATCCCCAATTATCTTTCCCTGCTTTTGAATCAGCCATTTTAACGCATTGTGAACCTTTTGGGAAGTTTCATAGCTAACCTGCACGGCCTGGTCAGATGTCTCAAATCTTCCTGAAAAGACAAATCCTCTGTTGTCCTTCTCATTGGCTGATATCAGTTTCGCATTGGCATTCAGATTCCAGATAGCCTTGGGATGGTTTTTGGAAAGAGCCCCCTTTTCTCCGCTGATATAACACAGTCCTGTCTCCTCCTGCTGACTGTTGAGATAATGGCCGAAATCCTCCCGTATACTCTTTTCTTTCCACAGCTCCACATCCGACTGCATCTCCCCCCGTATCCCTATCCGCACACATTCATTTAACCTTTTTTCCAAGTCCTTGGGCTGCGAAAAATCAAGAACTCCCTTGCCTTCCAGGTCCTGAAGCAGAGTGTTTTTATTCAGATAGGAAAAAATAATCTTTACATAACCGTTCCCCCACTCTGACCGGCACCATGCTTCCATATTTTCCATATATGTGCTGTGGGCTTTCTCATTGTCAATCCCATATTCCTTCCCATCCCCCGCCAGATAAAGCAGTTTATCGAACAGCGGATGGGGAACCGGATTCTTCCCGGAACGCCCTGCTGATTTCTCCGTACAGGGGATGCTGATCTTCTGTTTCTCCTTATCGGGGATATATCCGGCATCCGCAAACTCCCCCCGCTCATTAAGCCACAAAAGGATGGGAGCTGTGGCAGTGGTCTGGGACATCAGATAATTTTCCATCAGTTGTGCATCTTCCGCCTCATAAGCATACTCATATGTGCGGTAAAGCAGATCCATCATACCCATAATCTATCCCTCCTCCTGCGCAAATGAAAAATTAACCTGGGGAGAAAATGTCTTTCTTGCAGCCTTTCGGATAAACTGCTCTTTAGGACATTCATCAGGCCCTAAGCATTTAATTCTGCCTTTTCGCATCTGGGGATACCAAAAGCGGACCACCATCCCGTCTTCTCCCGTCTCGTCCGGATACCCAATGGAGTGATACTGCAGCCCAAAATCCATGTCCGTCTCATCATAAGCCCCTGACCCGTTTCCAAATTCCACAGGTTCCACATAGGCCTGGCACTCTCTTGTTCCCAGAAAAATATCTCTTCTCCCTCCTGCTTTCAGACTGCGCAGCGCAATAAAGTAGTGCTTATTCTCATTCCAGTCCTCTTTAAGTTCCGGTCGATTTTTATTAAACACAAAATGCACCCTTACCTGGTATTCCACATCTCTTAAATATGTATAGCGGGCCAGATCATTCCCCACATACCCCACCGGACGAACTCCTTTCCCCTCCATCTGAATCGGATTCATAATACGGATTTCATCCACAATCCAGATAATAGAAGGCTTCCAGTAAATACTTTCCGTTATGCCCTTAATACTCTGAGGCGTAGGAATCTGCAGACTGCTTTTCTCACCTCCGATTTTTGTGACCGGATCTGTGAACAGGGCATTTCTGCCCCATACCCGATAAGTTATCTCATTCTTCATAACTCACCTCCTACTAAAATGATAAAAACTCCAATCTCTGTTCCTCTTTAAGCCCTACAATCTCGTCATAATACCCGTCTTTCAAAATCAGAAGTCCCGGCACCGGCGACCCTGCTACCGCCTGCTGAAAAACATGTATGTTACTGATATACAAACTTACAAAATACGGGCGTGCAGCTTTTACTAACTTCCTCAATTCACCAAGTTGCACCTTTTCTCTCTTTGCCGTAAGCTGGCTTATCAAATCCCTCCCTTTTTTGTATGGCACCAAAATGGATACCGTATCCTGGTCAATAACCCGAAACTTTCTGCCGGCTGTCTCAAAAGGAAATGTCAGCTTCCATTTATATTCTCCCACTCTGCCGCGATAACGTCCCAGAAGAACCTTCTCTCCGACACTTGTAAAATAGGAATATAAATCACTCAATTCAGAATCATCCTTCAGCGGATATTTCATCTGAGATTCAATGTCATCCGCTTTAAAGTATTTCTCATAATAATCCGACAAAGCCAGAGGAGACAGCAGGCTGTTCCCATAAGCTTCCGGCCTTCGCCTGAATGTATCTAAAACCGCCCTGGTCTTCTCCTGCCCCACAGCAATCTCAGTCATACTTCCCAGCTTCTCATCCTTCACATTGATAATATAAGTAATACCGTTTTCTTCGTTTTCCCCGTGACGATTCCCCCGCCCGCTGGACTGGGCAATGGAGTCCAGCCCAGCCAGATTCCTTATCACGCCCTCAAAGCTCACATCCACCCCCGCTTCCAAAACGCTTGTACTGACACAGATGACAGACTTTTTCTGTTCCAGCAGCTCCTTTAAGTGCTTGATCACATCGCTGCGGTGTGCCGGGCAAAGCTCTGTAGTTATATACAGAACCTCCGTCTCTCCGTCTGCCCTTTTTCTTAAAATATCGTATATCTCTCTGGTGATTCTCTTCGTATTCATCACCACCAGGAGACTGTTAACACCGCACTTAACTTCTTCAATAAAATCTGCCGCCGCTTCTGTCTCATATCCCCCTTTCAGAGTCCTGTCCTTCACCTCCATCCGCTGAAACTCTTTAAATTTCCTCATAACATCTGGTATGATTTCCTTCACTTCTGCCTGAATCCCGACAGACAGCTTCTCCAGATTAGGCTGGGTCGCTGTACATAAAAGAATTGTGGAATTGCCTGCAAGGTGAAGAAAATTTATAAATTCCCCAAACAGTTTCAGTGTTTTCAAGGGAAGCGCCTGTACTTCATCCATGATGATCACGGAATTGGCAAGATTGTGCAATCTCCTTATGTTCTGAGTCCCGGCACCATAAACTGTGTTTAAAAGCTGCACAGTAGTCGTAAAGATAAACGGCGATATCCATCGCTCCGTCAAAAGTCTGTAGTGTTCTTCGGAAAAATTATGCTCCTCCTCCCCCTCAGCTTCCAGAATTACATTGGAATGGTGTTCCAGAAGTTCTCCTCCGCATTGCAGCACATCTCTCACCACGGCAGCATTCTGTTCAATAATACTTGTGAACGGCAATATCTGAACAATATGTCCCGAACCAGCCGCATCCTTTCTTTCCATATGCCTCAGAGCCATCCTAAGGCTTGCAAGTGTCTTCCCTCCTCCTGTAGGTACCGTCAGTTTATACACGCCTGCCGGCCATTCCCCTGCCTTATAGCATGCATCGGATATCTCCCCCCTCAGCATTTTAATCCTGCCCTCTGATGCCGTCTTCGGCTTTTTCTCACGCAGCTCTCCAAGAAACTGTTCCAGTCTTCTGCCATACTCCACCCAGTCCCCATATTCTCTTACCGGCTCCTTTCCTTCCATAAACAGCCGTGTATCCTCCCTGTCGCCGTCAATAAGACAGCTGTAAAGAAACTTTATCGCAAGATGCATCTGGAACTTTGTGAACTTGGCAATACGCTCCCTTAAACTTTTCAGTTCCGAAACAGACTCTGAAAATAATTTCTTCACATCATCAGCAGAAAAATCCGTTTCAAATTCTTTCTTTATATCCTCATACTCCTGCTTTTTATCTTTACAATAATTTTCAATCCGGCTCCAGAGAGGCGTAGATACATCCGGCCCCAGGTAATCCCTCAGCCCTCCGTGATGGCTGGCAAGCACCATAGCCAGAGTCTCTGCCGTCAGCCGGGAAAGTATATCCTTCTCGTCTCCCAGTTCTTTCATAACATAGGCAGCCCCAAAAACGCCATGATCCACGCTTCCTTTCCTGGGCGGTGCAGGAATCATCCCCAACTCATATTGTTCACACGCTTTCAGGTAATCCTGATATGGTCCCAGTTTTCCGCTGTCATGAAGAAGTCCTAACAACCTGCCTGTCTTAGGCATCCCGATCTTAGATGCAAACTGCTCCGATAAAACAGCCGTCCCCTCCAGATGTACTTTAACACTCTGATATGTAATTGTCCCGTCAGCTTCTATTCGAAAGTGAGCGTATTTCATATGTGGCTCTCCATATTTTTATTCAAATATTTGTTTTTATAAATATTAACACGCTTTTGGGATAAATGCAGTAGAAAATTCCATATTTTCCCAATATTTTCTCAAATTTTTATTCTGCTTCGCGATACAAAACAATTTCACAAATAAAAAATGCCCTCTTGATTTCCGCATAACGAAAATCGAAGGCATTTTGTACATAAAAACAACTATTTCTTTCAATCCACATACCAAATCCATAGCTCCTTAAAGGTCCATCTCGGTTCTATATGAATCTGTATGACAAATCGGGCCTGCGTTCCTATCATATCATGGAGGCGCTCCTACGTAAAGCAAAATTTACTCATCCTTCAATTAACGCTTCAATTAGGCTTTTAGAAATAATCCCAAAAGCCTGTTATACTTTAGCCAGAATTTGATCAATAAGTCGTCGTACTTCTAACGTGCATTCTGCATAGAACTGTAGGAATTCAAAGAAGGGAAAGATACCAAAATACTGCCCAACATATAGATAATAGATTTAGGCCTGGTCTCCTTGTAGTTTTTTACTACAGCTGGCGAGGATTTCTCTGAATATCTTTTTCCTTCGTCCAGGTTCTTGTATATCTGGAAGTAAAAATATCCCACCAATGTCATTATGATAGGCTTTCCACCTCCTACAGTGAGAGCGCGGCTTTTAATTTCCACAAACAATCACACTTCCCTAACCCGGATAAACCGGAAAATTTTTTGCATTTCCTCCAAATTTCAAGTACAATAAAGAAAAACGTCGGAGGATGTGTTCATGTTACCCACGGATAAATACGCTGATAGAATTTATGGTACGATCACTTGTTATGACCGCATGATAATTCAGGGATATATCCCCGGATGATGCCATGCGGAAGGTATGACCAGCTACCTCAATGCCAACCGTATCCGTATTTTTGATTTTTCAAACTTGAATGATACCAGATAAGGATAAATTTTTGTTTTGTGAAAAAGAAGTAGCGTAAAGTTAATTTCGGGAAATGTCAGATCGTGGAATCCAGAGATAGGAAGATAAAGAAAGCCCTTCTTTGTGTTAAAATAGACCTTTAGCTAGTCACACAAAGAAAGGTGCTTTCTATGATAAACAGTATACCAAATTTTTTGTACGCAAAATCCCCCTTTTAAACCCCTCCCCCTGTTCCCATTCCCCCCATCCACGCATATCATATATAGAAATCCATCTATCAGGAGCCTTTTATGAGTCGTTTTTCTCCCATTGAAGGACTTGTCACCTCCGTAACCCCACTCCAAAGCGGAAACGCTTCCTCCTACTGCACGCTCTTAGTCTACATCCGAACCAGGTACCAGGAGGACTACCAGGTTCTTATCAGTTCATCTACTTACATCCTGGGCCAGAAACCCATCCGCCAAGGCGACACCATCATCGCGTTCTATGACACCACAGCCCCCATGCCCCTTATCTACCCGCCCCAGTACCAAGCTGTGGCCGTAGTATTCCCGGAGCAGGGCGAATACGCCATGTTCGACTACTTTGACAGAAACCTAAGAAACAGCGACAACACCCTGGTCTTAAACCTTTCCGGAACCACTGCCATGCAGCTGCCCAACGGCCAGTATTACCTGGGTGTCCTCGGGGGCCAGTATCTCCTTGTCCTCTACACCGTCACCACCCGCAGCATCCCGGCCCAGACCACGCCCCATCGGATCGTGGTATTTTGCTCCAATCACTAAAATGCACTCTCGGAAGCTCCGTCCCCATAAACCTGCGCGCCGTCCACAAACGTAGCCGCCACCTGCACTTTGCCCAGATCCTTTGCCAAAACCTGGGTAGGGTCTGATCGGAGCACCACAAAATCCGCCGCCATGCCCTGTCGCAGCATCCCCTTTCTCCCCTCCTCAAAAGCCGCCTGCGCTGCCATGGCGGTGTAGCTGCTTATGGCCGTCTCCAGATCAAGGGCCTGCTCAGGCAGAAAAGTTCTGGCGCCGTCCAGAGAAGTCCTGGTCACCGCGCACTGGATTCCTTTCATCACATCCGGCGTCTCCACCGGACAATCCGAGCCGTTGGAGATGGCGCAGCCCATATCCAGAAGCGTCTTAAACTGGTAAGTATCCTTTGCCCGCTCTTTCCCCACCCGGCTCTCCACGATCCGACTGTCATAATCCAGAAAAATAGTCTGGATATACCCATTAAGAGACAATTCCCGAAACCGCTCCAAAAGCTTTCTTGTGGTGATCTGGCAATGGACGATCCCATGCCTGTGGTCCTTTCTGGGATATGCCTTAAGCGCTTTCTCATATGCCTGCATCACCATCTCCATCATGCCGTCCCCAATGGCGTGGACCGCTATCTGCATGCCGTGGCTGTGGCCGTAAAGGATCATCTGGTCCAGCTGCTCCTGGGAAAGGATCCCGATCCCGCAGGTAGTCGGCTCATCCGCATAGGGACTGCTAAGGAGCGCTGTCCTGGCCCCCAGAGAGCCGTCCCCCACAATCTTTAAAGGTCCGATCTTTACATACTCCGTGCCTGTCCCCGTCACATACCCTTTTTCCACAAACTCCTGAAGCTGTTTCAAATCCTCAAACTGGGACTGCTCATAGATCTTTACAGTCAGTTCTCCTTCCTGCTCCAGTTCCCGGTAAGCCTGCAGCACCGTCTCATACCCTGTCTGGGGAAGGGAGAGAAAATCATCGCTGTGAACCGAGGTGATGCCAAAACTGTTAAGCTTTTTGCAGGCTGCCCTAATATACGACTTCACCTCCAAAAGAGAAGGGCCGCAAATGGCGTTCTTGATCATCGTGATGGCATTCTCCTCAAAGATCCCCAAGGGCGCCCCCTGGCTGTCAACCAAAAATCTCCCGTCCTTTGGCTGCGGCGTATCCGCTCCCATACCGGCCAGCCTCATGGCCATCGTATTAGCCACTGCCAGATGGCCGCATGCCCTGGTGAGAAAGATCGGATGCTTATCCGAGATCCCATCCAGGTCATGGCAGTCCGGATACCGCTTCTCATCCTGAAAATGATCCTGGTTCCACCCTCTTCCGCACACCCAGGCACCCTCCGGAATCTGATTCTTCTCAATAAACGCTCTCACCGCGTCACACATTTTAGAAAGGGAACCTGTATGCTCTGTCAGAGAAACCTCCCCCAAAAGCCTGCCATACCCCACCAGATGCATGTGGGAATCAATAAAACCGGGAGTAACAAATTTTCCCCCAAGATCAATCCTCTCCGCCGTCTCGTTTCCCGGAAAGGCCCAATCCCCAAAAGGATCATCCCCCACCCAGACAATATCCCCATTCTCCACAGCCATGGCCGACGCCCAGGGAC
Organism: Clostridiaceae bacterium; assembly: GCA_910575585.1. Taxonomy (GTDB): domain Bacteria; phylum Bacillota; class Clostridia; order Lachnospirales; family Lachnospiraceae; genus UBA3402. Next base: position 74,397 of record CAJTGF010000003.1, on the reverse strand, counting down.
GGGCCGGGTCAGCGGTAAACAATTTTCCGTTATCGTACAGTGTTGTCATGATCTTCTCCTCTTTCTCCTGTTATCTTCATTGGCCGGCAGCGGCATCGTCCCGCCTTTCATCAGCCTGTTTACTCCTCTAAAGACATCATAGCCTCATCAAAGATCTCCGCCAGCTTCTCCTGCCCTCCATACATAAACCCGATCCGCCCCTCATAAGTAACGGAATCACAGGAATCCGCAGCCACAAACATCTGCAAAGTCTCTCCATCCTCCCTCACCAGATTCAGCACCCCCTTGTAAGGGCACCCCGAAAGAACCTCGCGGCCTTTGACCGCGCCGCCCAGCAGCATGCCCAGTTCCTTAAGCTTTTGGGGATCCGTCACCGTCTGGGACACAACCGTAACCTCCCATGCGCCGTCATCCCCCTCCGCCAACCTGGGAAACTCCAAAGAAGCCTTTGTAAGCGTACCGTCAAACCAGCTGTCCGTAAAATCTCCGTAATCCCGTCCCATAACCTCCCTTATCCTGTCGATCACATAAGAATAAACCGGCTGGCAATACTCCGCTTGGACAGACTCCGGCCCGTAAGACAGCATATAACCATTACATTCCCTGCTCCCCAAAAGCGCATAACGGTCATCTCCCAGCTTTAGGACCGCCCCCGTAGTGCGGACCGACGGTTCTTTCTGCCGAAGCCACTCCATAGCCTCCCTGTCATTGGAAAATCCATTGCCCTCCTGCGCTTTCGCCTCCAAAAGCCCTTCAAGCTCCTGCATATGCCCCTCATCAAGGAGTATATTGCACACATAAGGCTCCGAGTAAAACTCAATGGTATCTTCATCCTGATAATAACAGGAAATATAAGACTGATCCTCACTGACAAACGAAAGCCCCGGGTGTTTCTTCAAAAAATCCAGTTCCATTCTGCCACGTTCGCAAAAGGCAGACAAAAAAGCCTTTCCTCCCGCTGTGTCAAGGGGGATAAAACAAAACTGGTCAAGCGCTCCAAACGCCTTAACACCTTCCACAAGCTCCCACGTATATCCGGGAAACTGATACAAGACTTTCTCATCCCCACCCGCGCTGACATAACCGATCTGGCAAACCTCCTGGGGCAGATCCGGACTGCTGAAATACCCTGCGGACAAAGACTGAAGATCCTCATACTCCGGGGCATCTGTCCGCCGCGCCGCCACATAGTACTCTCTTCCCTCCCGGTCTTTGCGCCCTGCCACCTCATAGTGGCCCGACAAAAATCCCGTCAGTTCCCTCACCCGCTCATTATTTGCCGGCCCAAAAGAATCGGATCCCACATAGCTTTCCACCAAAGCCCCATACGCCTGACACTGGGCCAAGACTTCCTCCCTTACCATCCCGGGATCTTCAAATATCAGGATATCCTGCGTCCCCTTCCCCAATGATGCCCCACTCTCCCCAACAAGAACATCCGTCTCCGCCGCAGATACTCCCCCATTTCCCTCCTCTGCCGTCACGTCCCTTCGGTCCCCTTCCTGCACAGAGGCTATGCATCCCCCGCTCCAAACCAGGACCATAACCGCTGCCATAGCTGCCGCGCGCTTCTTTATCCTTCTTCGGTCCATCGCTCTCCTCCTTCCCCTCTCTCACATACTCTCAAACTCTCCCCTGCGCCTGCCTTTATGGCAAATTGGGGGGATTCGCTGATTCGCTCACCTTCCAACAGCTACGCCTAAATTAAACCACCATACATTCTCCATACGCCTCATAAATTTATACCCAAAGGACACGCCGAATATCTCACTCCTCTTCCCAAAACAATCCGCACTCCATCTGTATAATATATCCCATGGAAACAGTTATCCCGTCCGCCATCACCAGCTTCCTCTCATACGTATCCACCTTCTTAAGCCTCCCTGACACCGTCTCATAAGCCCCTCCGGCTTTCCTGGCGTCCGGCCTGAAAAATGTAATGGTCACCTGAGGCTGTTCCCTGATGTGTTCCTGCAAAATACACAGCTTTTCATCCAGGCTCTCCCGTCTGTCCTCATCCAGTTCGACAAGCGCATCCGTAAACCGCGCCGTCTCCCGTATAGCGTCCCCATGACCCGCCAATGCGGCAAAGGGCGAAAACTGGGCCGCCCGTTCCTCCAGCGGCATCTGCGGATGGACGTTGGAAACATGGTGGGGCAGATCAATGATATCGCCGTATTTGCCCATAACATCCCTTTTTCCCTTATGCTGGATCAAGATCCCCCTCCTCTCCGCTGCCTCTTATCCCCGGGCAGCTACGCCTTGTGTCCTCCGATCTGGCCGTTCCTCTCTTTGGCTGTCGCGCCCTCCACCAGGTTCATGCCTTTTAAAATAGCGTTTCTGCCAAATTTTTTCTTAATATCCACCACAGCTTTTTGCATCCTTTTCTCCCGCTCCAGCTGTTCTTCTTCCTCCCTGCGCTGCCGCTCCAGCGCCTCGTAGTCCGTAAACATATCAAGCTGCTCCGCCATCTTACGGGAACCGGCCAAAGCCTCATCCGTCACCCGGCAGGCCGTAAGGTAGATCCGCCGGATCATCAGTTCCGGCGATACGATCCGGTCAAACAGCTCCATAACCGCCTCCGTGATCAGCCTGGCGGAAGATACCGGCCTCTCCAGATTAGCCGTCCCGTGGCCGTGCTTTGGCACCTTCCTGCCGTAGCGGTCCGTAGTCACAGCCCCTTGGTATCTCCCGCTGCCATGGCCATCCGCCAAATTTTCCCTGTCATAGCCCACGGTCAGGACCATCTGGTCCGTCACCAGCCCTTTATCCACCAGTTCCAGCGCCACAAGATCCGCCATCTCCCGGACCACCAGCCTGGCCCTTTCAAATGAGTACGGACAAGGAAGAACCTGCCCGGAGCCGATGCTGTTGGACTGGGGCTTGTAAGCTTTGATATCCTCCATCCGGCACGGCTCCCATCCCCAGGCATGGTCAATAAGAAGCTCCGCGTTAACGCCAAACAGACGGTACAGAAGCTCTTCATTATGATAATCCCTTGCCTTTCCCAGGGAACATCTGGCAATATCCCCCATGGTGAACAGCCCGTGCTCATGAAGCTTATCCCGGTATCCCCGCCCCACGCGCCAAAAATCCGTCAGGGGTTCATAATCCCACAGCTGACGCCGATATTCCCTCTCATCCAAACAGGCGATCCGCGCCCCGTTCTCATCCGGCGCAATGTGTTTGGCCACAATGTCCATGGCAACCTTGGCAAGGTACAGATTGGTCCCGATTCCCGCAGCAGCCGTGATGCCGGTATCCTCCAAGACCGCCCGGATCATCTTCGCCCCAAGTTCCCTCGGCGTAAGCCCGTAAGTACCCAGATAATCCGTCACATCCACAAAAACCTCGTCAATGGAATACACATGGATATCCTCCGGCGCCACAAACCCCAGATAAATCTCATAGATCCTGGTACTCCACTCCATATAGTGGGCCATGCGAGGAATCGCCACCACATAGTCAATAGCCAAAGCCGGGTTGGCCTTCAGCTCCAAAGCATCTGCGGATGCCCCCGAAAATGTATGCCCTGGCGCGTATCGGGCCCGCAGGCGGTTAGCCTCCTCCACCTTCTGCACCACCTGGAACAGCCTGGGCCGCCCCGGGATCCCGTACTCCTTCAAAGAAGGGCTTACGGCAAGGCAGATAGTCTTTTCCGTCCTCCTCTTATCCGCCACCACCAGATGGGTGGTCAGAGGATTCAGCCCCCGCTCCACGCACTCTACCGAGGCATAGAATGATTTCAAGTCGATCGCGATATACGTACGCTCCTTCTCTGCCATATCCCCCTCCTGTCCTTTGGGTCTATTATACCAAACGCACGTTCTGATTACAACTAAAAATTTCCCCAGGCCACCACTGCAACCTGTTTAAAAATCCATGCCCAAATCTACATAAAAACGACAGCGTTCCCCACCTCCCCAAACACAAGGCCAAGACGCTGCCGTTTCTATTTTCCGTCACCCCCGCAGGATCTTCTCCATGGCCTTCCCTCTGGCCAGCTCATCCACCAGCTTGTCCAGATACCGGATCTTCTGCATCAGCGGGTCTTCAATATCCTCCACCCGAACGCCGCATACCACCCCTTTTATCAAACCGCAGTTACGATTCATGGCCGGCGCCTGGGCAAAAAACGTCCCATAATCCACATCCCTTTCCAGCTGCCTTTCCATTCCCTCTGTATCATACCCCGTAAGCCAGCAGATAATCTCATCCACTTGCTCTTTCGTCCTGTTCTTTCTCTCTGCCTTCTGCACCAGCAGAGGATAGACCTTGGAAAATTTCATGGCAAAAACCTTACTGTTGTCCATCTTTACTCTTGATTCTCCTTCATCCATTCGATAAGAGTCCCTTTGCTGCCGCACACAGGGCAGGTGTAGGTCCCGAAATAGTACGCCGCCTTCCATGCGTCTTCCACCTCTAACAGATGTACAAGATTGCTGAACCACACATAAGTGTCCTCATAGCTTTCCTTGTCCCACTGCCCGATGACAGACGGAGCCGGCTCTATTTTTGCCAGCTGTTCCTCATCGCTAAACCCGTCGGCTTCCATATCCTCATCATAATACCCGCAGTCCGGACAGCTTAAAGGACACTGTTCCCACTGCCCCATAAGCATCTGATACGCCGCCTCCGGATCGCCCAGGATCGCCAGCGCATCGGTACAGAAATATTGACGCATCCACTGCGGTTCCACCTGCCTTAGCCTGTCCATATTTCTGTCAAGAAACGCTTTCGTCATCTCCTGTATCTTAGCCACGCTTAAGCGGTAGCTGTCCAAAACCTCCCTTGGCAGCGTCTCCTGGTTCTCGCTCCCTCCGCCGCAGTAAGGGATATCCGTGGCCATCAGATCCCCCGCCAGGGCAATGATCTTCATCTGCCAGTCAAAATCCCCCTCCAGCCTCTTTAATTCCAGCAAAAGCGCCAGATACGGCATGGCCAGGTAAGTCCCGCCGTACAGGCTTAACTGATGGGTCAAGTTCTCACTGAGATTATCAAAAATGATCTCGTAGCTGTCCTTATCCTCAAAATCCAGCCTGCGGATCTTCTTTGTCTCCGGTATCATTTCCCGGGGACAGAACAAAAATGCCACGTCCTCCCTGACATCGCCGTAAGCCCCTTTCAGCTGCTCCCACAATCCGGAGGCAAATTCCACCGGTCTCAATTCTTCCCGCAGCGTTTGAACCTTTTTAAGCCCCTTCTCAATCTCCGCTTTCCACATGTCCGACTGCTCTTCCCTTGTCATTTTCCTTCCCCTTTCTTTTTATGTTCTCTTGTTTTTCCCGCCTTTCCAGACCACAGCCAGGATATCTTTTCTTTATGCCCGTTTTATTCCCGTCAGCCAAATCTTACGCCTGTTTCCTCACCGCCATTTCCAAATACTCCGGCGAAACCTTCTCCACCAGCCACACCCCGTTTTCCGAAAGATAGAACACATGGCCGTCGTTTGCCATCCTTCCGGCATCAACCTTAAGAACCGCCGGTACCCCGTGCCGCTGTCCCACCTTCACCGCCATATCATAATCCCCGGACAGATGGACGTACAGTCTGCTGCCCGGCCTAAGCCCCTGCCCGGCTCCCAGGATGCTCCCCAGAAACCGCGTAGCTGTGCCGTGGTAAAGCACATCCGGAGGCGCCGCGGGCTTTAACTCCACATCCACCCGGATACTGTGTCCCTGGTTCGCTCTGATCTTTGTGCCGTCCTCGTTAAAGGCAAACCGCTTCTTGTCATTGGTCCTCACGATCTCCTTTAACATGGCCAGATCCAGGTCCCTTCCCGTGTTATTGACTCCCCGGATAAGCTCTTTTACATCCGCCCATCCGTGTTCGTCCAGCTTAAGCCCTGCGGCCCCTGGATCATGGCGCAGCGCCAGACTGATAAATTTGCTTACTTTTTTATACGGATCACTGCCCATATCCCTTTTATCTTCCCCCTTTCTCCCACTGAAAATTATCCTTCCCAGTCACCTGGTTCTTCCATTCCATGTAACCTTTTATGAAATACCAAATATATTATATCCCCAATTGTAAAAAACTGCCATATATTCCTGTCACATTATCAAGTAAATCAATAGAAACGTTACTGTTCACTGGTACCCAGCAAACAGTAACCCAGTCCGCCATTCCAAATCGCCTCCGGCGATGGGCGGCCTGGTTCGCTGCCATTACGTGCATCCTCCCGGCTAATCAGCATGGTGATTAGCCGGGGGTGAACAGTAACTAGAAACATCCGTCAATGCAAACCCAAAAAAGGATGCCCGAAAAGAGTCCCTCTCAAACTCTTTCCAGGCATCCCCAGTCAATCCCGTCACATCTCTACTCCCCGTCGCTTTCCTCCCCATTTTCCATCTTCACCTGCATCTTCTCATACATCTTAAAGAACGGAAAATAGATAGCCCCATCCATCACGATCAATATCACGATCAGCACAGGCGCCTTCCAGTCCATGGTGGAGAAAAACGCGCCGATAATGGACGGCATCTGCCACGACAGCATAGCATAGGTCTTCCCCACGATCCCCAGGCTCATAGCCAGATAGGCAATGGTCCCGTTAAGCACTGAAGTCACCATAAACGGCACAAAGAACACCGGATTTAACATCAGCGGCAGCCCGAAGATAACCGGCTCCGAGATCCCGAAAAACGCAGGCACCGCGCCCAGACGTCCGATGGCCTTAAGCTGCTTGGACTTGGACGTGGACAAAAGGACAGTCAGCGCCAGCACGGAACCGCACCCGCCGATGACCACAAAGTACACCCAAAACGGCGTCGTAAAGATGGTGGGAAGCGCCTCCCCAGCCGCGTGAGCCACCGCGTTAAGAGACAGATTCCCGTCCCTGATAGGCCCTAACACCCCCGACAAAGCCGCGTCGTGGATCCCGAAAAACCAGAACACATGAACCAAAAGCGTGATGACCATAGTAAACCCAAGATTATCCATGGCAGCCAACGACGGAGAAAGGATCCCGTAAATCAGCTTGGGGAACGTTGTCCCCATCTTGTTCATTACCGTATACACCGCAATATAAAGAATCATCAGCACAGCCCCCGGCACGATAGACGCAAACACGTCGGACAAAGACGGCGGCACCGTGTCAGGCAGGGAGATCTTTCCAAACTCCCGTTTCCTCATAAAACAGTACAGATCCGCCGTGGCAATGGAGATGAGCATGGCCGGGATCAGCCCCTTGCCGTCCATATAGGACATCTCCACCACCTTTCCGTCCCAGCCCAGAGACTGAGGCTCCACCACCAGCATCCAGAACCCGCACACCCCCAGCAAAATAGGGAGAAAGGACTCCATCTTCTCGTTCCTGCACAGAAAATGGATGATGCCTATGCAGATATACAAAGACATAGCCCCCAGCGTCAGCGCGTTGACCCAGGAAAATATAGCCGCGTTATCCGCCGCGAACTTCGCCCACGCCATGGTGATGCCGCTGCCTGCCGTCTCCACCGACGGAGCCGAATTTAACACCGCCGCAATGCCTCCCGTAAAGGTTATGGGCAGCAAGGACATAAACGCGTCCCTGATGGCCTGCAAATGCCTTTCGTTTCCAAATTTCTCCGCCACGGGCATCACATACCGTTCCATTGTGGCGCTCATTTTATCAATATTCATCGTATCGTTTCCTCCTGCCTGTGCCCTATCTTCCCTCTTCTTTGTACTTCTGCCTGTTGATCAGTTTCCCCTGTGATCGGATCACATCCCGGAACCAGTAATAACTCTTCTTCGGCTTCCTTTCCAGGCCGCCCTCATAATCCACAGCCACCAGCCCGTAGCGCTTCTCCGTCCCGTTCTTCCAGGAATACAGATCAAAGGGCGACCAGGCATAATATCCTCTCACATCGCACCCCTCATCCTTTGCGTTGAGAACCGCGTTGATGTGCATGTCCATAAATTCGATCCGCTCTTTATCGTCAATCTCATCCGCCGAGCCGTCCTCATACAAACCGATGCCGTTTTCCGTCACAAACACAGGCAGATGGTACTTGTTCCACACGCTGCGGATCCCCTCATAAAGCCCCTCCGGGAAGATCTCCGTATCCCACTCCGTATACCTGCTGCTCTCCGGCCGCACCTGCTCAAACCAGCCCTTGATAATGGTCTGGGAAGTCCCCTTGGCCTTGCTTCCCGCATTGTTGACGATCAAGGTAGTCTCCCCTGTCTCATAAGGCTTTATCATAACCCGGGCATAATAATTCAGCCCCAGAAAATCCACCGTAAACCTTCGGATAATCTCCAGATCCTCCGGCAGCATCATGGACAGATCGCACACTTTGGAAAGCTCCCCTAAAAGGTCCCCCGGGATCTCCCCCACAGCCGCCGTATCCAATATCCAGTTATTAAAGAAATTATCCGCGTACCGCATGGCGATCTTCGTCTTTACCGTGTTATCCACCCCGTACACCGGAGAAAAACTGTGGACAATGCCGATCTGCCCCCGGTACTTTCCCGTCTTAAACTCCCGCACCGCCATAGCCGAAGCCAGCATCATGTAGTAAGCCGAAGTCACCGTCTCCTGAAGGTTCTGATGCCCCGGCGGGTAGTTGCCGATAAGATATCCGCTGAAGGTGTAGTACCTGGGCTCATTAAAGGTGGTCCAGTAGCTGACCCTGTCCCCAAAAGCGTCAAAACACACCTTGGCAAAATGGGTGTAAGCCCTGCAGGTCTCCCGGTTCAGCCATCCGCCCTCTGCCTCCAGATACTGGGGCAGATCCCAGTGGAAAATGGTCACAAAGGGGGTGATGCCATACTCCAGGCACGCATCGATCACCTGATTGTAAAACGCGATCCCCTCTGGATTAATGTCCCCTTCCCGGTTTTTGATGATCCTGGGCCAGGCAACCGAAAATCGGTAGCTGTTGTGTCCCCCTTCCTTCATCATCCGGATATCCTCCCGAAACCGATGAAAATGATCGCTGGCCACGTCCCCGTTTTCCAGCCCGTTTTCGTGAAGGTATTTGTCCCACATAGACTCTGCCCGTCCGCCTTCCTGCCATCCGCCTTCGCACTGATAAGAGGCCGTTGCCCCTCCCCAAAGAAACTCTGTCATGTTCCTTGTCCTCCTTAACTTTTCTAAAGCCATTATAGCAGGGGGGCAAAACAAAGAAAAACCTGCTTTTTCCGCTGCGAAACGGAAAAAACAGGTTTTCACAAAACTGCAGCGTCGCACCATAACGCTGCCTATAAAAGCTGCTCCACAAACGTCTTACAATCCTTGATCTTGGACAATTGATGCACAACTCCCGCTTTCAAGAGATTTTGTATTATCATATCATACACCGGCATCATATTTTCATTCCAGTTAGGCGCCAAAGCCAAAAGAAACACGATCTTCACATTCATATCGCCCCAGGGGATCCGCGCTTTCAGAATGCAGACGCTGGCCGCGCTCTTCACAGCAGTATTTTCCATGGCGTGAGCCACCGCGAATCCCATGGCAAATACCGTAGGCGCAAGATTCTCCCGCGCCATAACGCTGTCTAAAAACTCCCCGGTCACATACCCTTGACGGCAAAGCTCCCCGCACATAAAGCCAAGAACCTCCCCAGGGGAGCCATATTCCGCATCCGCAAAAAACAGAGACGGCCGAAACAGCCTTTTAAAATAACTGCGCACGCTGCGTACTTCCTCCTCCCTTACCACAGTCAGCAATTTTTCCTTCTCATGGTAATCCAGGAAATTGCGGCACAAAATCACCGGCACATCATCCGTTACCTGGTTTAAAGGCACCGTGGTCAGCACCGCCAGGATATCCCTTGGAAAATAGGAAGGCATATCAAACAGGGAATAACTTTCCCCAATAACGATCCGGCACTCCCCCATATCCTCAAGCCGCTTGCGCATCAGCTCCTTTACCGGCTTGCCGAAGGGATTGACAAGAGCCACCTTTTTCGGGCTTTGCATCATCCTGGTCTCCATGGCCCGGATGATGTGGAGGGCAAAAAATCCCACCTCGTCCTCCCCCACGCCGCAGTCCGTCAATTTCCCAAACCGGTTTCCGAAGAAAACGGCAATATCATACTCCAGCGGGTACTGGGATTTCAGCCTCTGGAGTATGGGATTGATATTCCGCTGGCAGTTCTGGTTTCGTTTCAGCGTTCCCATGATCTGGGCCATCATCTCCTGACAAAACTCCTCATCCCCTGAAAAATCATATCCGTATTCCAGGGTAATCGCAGACAAAATGTCATCCAGTATCCCTCTGGCCAGGTGATTTTCCGTCTCTTTGATGTAATAGAAATCATTGCGGAATACCTGGCTTAAATATTGGAACTCCTGGGGCGGAGCCTTAAAATTCAGTTTTCTTTCCAGGGCTTTCATCATCACTGGCACCATTCTCTCAGGCTCTTGTTCCCCAGGCTTCAAAGAAGCCTCCAAATCTTCGCCTGCGCCGTCCTCCGAAATAAAATACCCAGCCGCCATCCTCTCCGCCATAACCGCGATCTCCACCACCAGCCGCATAATGGTGGCATCAAAAAACCGGCGGCTCTCATTTCCAAGCGCAGTCAGCAGCTGTTCCTTGATCCAGACAATATCCACCCACTCAAAATAGGGCTGAAAGCTTTCCGGCTCAAAAAAACGGTTTAAGTTTTTCGTGGAAATATAGACGGCGTAATAATTCCGCTTCTCCTCCTCCTTCATCTCCATCACCAAAAACCCTTCCCGCTTGCGGATGCCTCCCCCGGCGCATCTGCCCGCCATCCGCCGATTGACCCGGTTTACGATCTTAGACAGCAGGGTATCGCTGATATACAGCTCCTCCGCCAGTTCACCATAGGGGATAGGGCTGCCGAAAAGCGCCTGCCTTATGATCTCCCACTCAGGATTATCCTCATGCTCCGACTTTGATAAATCCTTGTCAATCTCAAACGGCCTCGGCCCTTCCATATAGTATCCCTTCCCCCTTTTTGACAGGATCACCTCCCGGCCTTTCTCCCTGTTAATCTCCCTGATATCGCTCCTGACGGTTCTGTCGCTGATGTTAAGGAGACGTCCGATCTCCTTTGCGGTCAGATACTCTTCCCCCATTACCAAATCCCAGATTTGCCCCTGTCTTGCGGTCATCTCCACTGCCCCTTTTAAAATCCTGCCTCATAGCTATCCTTGATCCCATTCTCAAAAGGAGCTGCTGCGCGTGACCGCGCACCAACTCCTTTGTGTATGTCTGGATCTGTCAAGATCAACAGCCCCGTCTAACCTCGCACTGCCCCGGAAGCCCTGGCCGCCTCCCCAACCTTAAGGGCCACATGCTTTGCCACCCTGGGATCCAGCGCCGACGGGATGATGTACTGGGTACACAGCTTCTCCGGCTCCACCAGTTCCGCAATGGCTTTGGCCGCCGCCAGCTTCATCTCATAGTTAATATCCCTGGCCCCCGCGTCCAAAGCTCCCCGGAAGATCCCCGGAAAAGCCAGCACATTGTTGATCTGGTTGGGAAAATCAGACCGTCCGGTCCCCATGACTTTCACTCCGGCCGCCATTGCCTCGTCATACATGATCTCCGGCACCGGATTGGCCATAGCAAACACAATGGGATCCCGAGCCATAAGCCCTATCATCTCCGCTTTCAAAGCGCCTGCCACGGAAACGCCTACAAATACGTCCGCGCCCTTAAGGGCATCTGCCAGATCTCCCCGCATATTCTCCGGATTGGTAATATCACACAGCATCTTCTTGTGGTCCACAATGCCCACTCCCCTGTCCTTATAAAGGATGCCGTTCTCATCACAGGCAATAATACGCTTCACCCCGGCAGTCATCATCATCTTTATGATGGCCGTCCCCGCTGCCCCCGGTCCGTTAAGCACTACCCGGATATCCCCTATCTCCTTTCCCACTACCTTAAGGGCATTAAGGAGCGCCGCCGTTACCACAACGGCCGTGCCGTGCTGGTCGTCGTGGAATACCGGAATATCCAGCTCCTCCTCCAGCCGCCTCTCAACCTCAAAACATTTAGGGGAGGCGATATCCTCCAGATTGATCCCCCCAAACACCGGCGCGATCTGCTTTACTGCCTTAATGATCTCCTCCGTATCCTTGGTGTCCAGACATATGGGAAACGCGTCCACCCCTCCAAACTGTTTAAACAGGATGGCCTTCCCCTCCATCACAGGGATGGCGGCCTCCGCTCCGATATCGCCCAGCCCAAGAACTGCCGTGCCGTCCGACACCACCCCCACCAGGTTGCTCTTTGCCGTGTAGCGGTATACATTTTTCTTATCCTTAAAGATCTCCTTGCACGGCTGCGCCACGCCCGGCGTGTAGGCTATGCTTAAATCATCCCGATCCTCCAGCTTTACCTTGCTGGTAACCTCAATCTTTCCCTGATATTTTTCATGCAGTTTCAGCGCTTCTTCATAGTAGTCCATGGCTTATCTCTCCTTTATGTCAGGTGATCTTCCTTTTCAAACATCTCCAGCACTTCCTCCAAAGATCCCACGATCCTGCTGGCCATAGCCGCAAACTCCTTGTCCGGGTATTTCATATCCGGAACGCAGATCACCGGGATCCCCGCCCGGTAGGCAGCCTTGATCCCCGCTTCCGAGTCCTCCAAAACAAGAGCCTCTTGGGGGCTCACCCCCGCCTTGTCGCAGGCTTTCAAAAACACCTCCGGGTCCGGCTTCCCGTTTTTCACCTCATCCCCGCAGATGGAATCGTCAAAATACGGCTCCAGCCCTGCCATGGCAAGGATCCTGTCCACCCTCTCCCGGCCGCTGGACGTAGCCACCACGGTCCTGATCTCATGGCCTTTCAGGTATTGGAGCAGCCCCGGCAGTCCCCTCTTCACCGGCACCCCTTTTTCCACAAACCGATCATCCATATATTTGTGTACCTTCTTCACCACCTGGTCCATGGGAAAGGACTCCCCGTACTTGTGCCGGAATTTCTCGCGTACCTCCGGCACCGTACGGCCCAAAACCTCTTTATAGAACGATTCCTCCATAACAAGCCCCAGCTTTTTGCACTCTATGACATACCCCTCATAAGTGACCCGCTCGCTGTCGATCATCAGACCGTCCATATCAAATATCACTGCTTTTATCATACCGTTTCTCTATGCCCTCTCAAACCCGGTCTTCTTTAAGAACCGCTCAAAAAATCTCCGTCCCTCATCCGTACACTTATAAACCCCGGAATCCTCCAGCACCCGCTCAAATACCAGGCCCACTTCCGCCTTTAAAATCTCCTGCACGTTCTCCTTTGTCACCGTGTCATACTTTGGCAGGAACTCCTTCACCCACTGCTCATGTTTTGCGATGGTTTCATCGGCCCCGATCTCTTTTCCTTCCACTATATACTCACCCAAAAGCGCCAGTTCCTTCTGCAGCCTGGAAGGCAGGACCGCCAGGCCCATAACCTCGATCAGCCCGATATTCTCCTTCTTGATATGGTGCAGTTCCTGATGCGGATGGTACACGCCCAGAGGAAACTCCTCTGTAGTAAGGTTATTGCGGAGCACCAGATCCAGTTCAAAAAATTCCCCGTTCTTTCTGGCAATGGGCGTGATGGTATTGTGGACTTCCCCGTCTGTCTCGGCAAAGATCATTGCCTCCTCGTCCGTGTACCCTCTCCAGGCTTTCAGGACGATCTCGCCCAGATCCACCAGCCTGTCGCTGTCCTTGGACCGCAGACGGACCACAGACATAGGCCAGTACACGATGCCGGCCTCCACATCCCCAAACCCCTTCATGCGAAACTTCCTCTCCACAGGGGCCTTTGCCATGGCAAACGTATAATGTCCGCCCTGGAAATGGTCATGGCTCAAAATAGAACCGCCTACAATGGGCAGATCCGCATTGGAGCCCAGGAAATAATGGGGGAACAGCTCCACAAAATCAAACAGCTTGATAAAGGTAGCCCTCTCGATCTTCATGGGCACATGCTCCCCGTTAAACACGATGCAGTGCTCATTATAGTATACATAGGGGGAATACTGGAACCCCCAGGCATTGTCGTTGATAGTAATGGGAATGATCCGGTGATTGTTTCTGGCCGGATGGTTGGGCCGCCCAGCGTAACCCACATTCTCCATGCACAGAAGGCACTTGGGATATCCGCTCTGTTTGGCAAGCTTGGCGGCGGCAATGGCCTTGGGATCTTTTTCCGGCTTGGACAGGTTGATGGTAATGTCCAGATCGCCGTACTTTGACTTTGCCACCCATTTCATATCCTTGCATACCCGGTATCTGCGGATGTAATCGGAATCCTGGCTTAATTTATAAAAATAATCCGTAGCCGCCTTGGGAGAATCCTGATATTTTTTCCAGAATACGTGGACTACCTCCACCGGCCTGGGCATAAGACAGTTCATAAGCCTTGTGTCAAAAAGATCCCGGTATGTAAGATTGTCCTCCGGCATCACCCCCGTCTCATGGGCATAATCCATCAGCTCCTTTAACACTGCCTCCAGATCCACCGGCTCCCTTACAGGCTCTGTCTCCTCATACTCATCCATATGCAGCACGTCCAGGATCTGATTGGTGGCATAGACCCTGTCCACCTCCGTGATCAGTCCTGTGTCCAACCCGTACTGCACCAGTTTGCTAATCGCTTCGTATACCATCGTATCCCCTCTCCAATCCTTCTGTTCTCCCACAGGAATCATAAACAGGCGCCGCCCCGGAAACGATCCCGGCAGACATATCCTGCGGGGTAAATCAACTGTCTACTTCATTATAATATATTTCCCGTGAAAAAAACATAGGAATTTTATCAGTTTTGTTATCTCCTGGGATCAGAGGGTTACCGTTCACAGGGCACCTGTGAACGTAACATCAGAGGAGCGATCCGTCATACTATGGACATCCCCTTTCCTCACCCGGGCATCTTGCTGACAAACTTCCGGATGCGCTCTGTCACCAGACCGCCAAGGAGTCCGATCACCCCTCCGGCCACAACCCCCGCCGCCATGAGAAAGGGCAGGTAATAAAAAATCCCCGCCGTCTGCGTAACCAGCGCCGCCACTGTCAGCTGGCCGATATTATGCCCGATCCCTCCGATGATGCTGACCCCGATCTGGCTGAACCACTTGGTCCTGCGAAACGCGATCATAAGCAGCAGGCTCAGCGCGCCGCCTGCCAGGCTGTACACCATGCTGAACAGATTGCCGAAGGTGCAGCCCACCAGCACGATGCGGATGAGAGAGACCGCCGCAGTTCCCTTAACCCCCACTGTATACAATCCCACAATGGTAACCAGGTTGGCCAGCCCCAGCTTTACGCCGGGAACGGGGATGGGAATGGGAATGACCGCCTCCAGATAGCTGAAAATAAACGCAAGACTGATGAGCATCCCATAAGTAGCCACCAGTCTTCCTGTCCTGTTTCCTTTCATGCGTCACCTCTCTGTAAGAAAAGAGCAGACAGTAAACTGCCTGCTCCCCCTTGCTCTTATTTTATTTGGCCTGGTCAAGAGCCGCCTGCACCGCCTTCTTGGCGGCATCGCTGGTGATCGTGCAGCCCGCTACCGCGTCCACGTCAGCAGAACCTGCCTCAACAAAGGCCGGACCTAACTTCTTCAGCGCTTCCCCGCCAAGCTCCGGTGTCTCACCGGAACCGGACAGTTCCACCGACTCGATCCCGGCATCGCCCACCACTACCGTGGCCTTCACGTCGCCGCCAAAGCCCTTGGCGCTTCCCTCGTAGGTGCCTGCCTTAAAGCTATTCCCCGCAGCCTGGGCGCTTGCTGGGGCTGCCTCCCCGGCCTCTGCCTCTTTCAGAGCCGCTTCCACTGCCTTTTTCGCCGCGTCGCTGGTGATCGTGCATCCTGCTACCCCGTCTACATCCACAGAACCTGCCTCAGCAAATGCCGGACCTAACTTTTTCAGCGCTTCCCCGCCAAGCTCCGGCGTCTCTCCCGAACCGGACAGTTCCACCGACTCGATCCCGGCATCGCCCACCACTACCGTGGCCTTTACGTCGCCGCCAAAGCCCTTGGCGCTTCCCTCATAGGTGCCTGGCGCATAGCTATTACCCGCGCTCTGGGCGCTTGCTGGGGCTGCCTCCCCGGCCTCTGCCTCTTTCAGAGCCGCTTCCACTGCCTTTTTCGCCGCGTCGCTGGTGATCGTGCATCCTGCTACCCCGTCCACATCGGCAGATCCTGCTTCCACAAAGACCGGGCTTAATTGTTTCAGCGCTTCCCCGCCAAGCTCCGGCGTCTCTCCGGAACCGGACAGTTCCACCGACTCAATCCCGGCGTCGCCCACCACTACCGTGGCCTTTACGTCACCGCCAAAGCCCTTGGCGCTTCCCTCATAGGTGCCTGGCGCATAGCTGGCCGGGCCGGCGCTCTTTCCTGCGTCTTCCGCCTTTTTGTCATCTGCGTCCCCTTGGCCTGACGCCTGGTCAAGAGCAGCCTGCACTGCCTTCACAGCCGCCTCGCTGCTGATGGTAGAACCCGCTACCGCGTCCACGTCAACGGAACCTGCCTCCACAAAAGCCGGCTCCAGTTTCTTAAGGGCATCTGCCCCAAGTCCCGGTGTCTCGCCGTCTCCTGTCAGTTCCACAGACTCGATCCCGCCGCCGGCGCCGATCACCACCGTGGCCTTCACGTCCCCGCCAAAGCCTTTGGCGCTTCCCTCATAAGTACCTGGTGTATAGTCTCCTTTGGCGTCGCCTGCCGGCGCGTCCTTTTTCTCTTCTGCTTCTGCCTCGGTCTCCGGCGCTGCCTCTCTGGCGATGACCTCAATCTTGCCTGACGCCTGATCCAGGGCCTGCTGTACCGCGTCCATGGCTGCCTGGCTGCTGATGGTGGCGCCTGCCACGGCATCTACCAGGGAAGAATTGCTCTCCACAAATGCTGCCGGAAGCTGCTCCAAAGCCGTCACGCCGATCCCTGGCGTCTCCCCGGCTCCTGCCAGATCCACGCTCTCGATCCCTGCCGCTCCTACGGTAACTGTGGCTACCACCTCGCCGCCAAAGCCCTGTGCGCTGCCTACATAGGTTCCCGGTGTATAATCTACCTTTTCCTTGGACATCACATCAATCGCCTTATACAGAGAATCGGAACCGAAAACAGTGCCGACTCCCAAAGCCAGCATAACTCCCAGGCCAACGTACCCCTTTTGTTTTTGTGTCATCACTATACTCCTCCTGTGTTTTTATTGAGCGGCTGCCGGGATCTTCCCTGCGGACCCGGATGCCCCTGAAACGGCAGCCGGATTTCTTAAGACGCTCTCAGCGGCCGTCAAACTCACAGCTGACAGCCCTATCACTGAAGTATATTTTAACATATTTCTTAAGACACTTCAATCCATTTCGTCAGTTCTCATATTTTTTCCACTTAAAGTTGGGGATCACGTCGGACCACTTCTGGATGCCGATGATCTCTTTGGCAAATTCCGTATATTCCAGGGAATCCTTCCGGTCAATGACCCGGAACACGGTCCACACCGGTTTTCTCATGGTGGCCTTCACCACCCCTGGCGTGGACATGTCGCATCTCCACAGGCCCAATGCCACGGAGGTGTTGGTCTCGTCGATATTATCCACCTGGCGGTTCATGATGATAGCGTCAATGTAAGGGTTACTGTCCGCAATATAGTAGGCGTAGGCCATGGCCGCGGCCTGGATCTTCTCCACGTCGCCTCTGGTGGCGCTCTTTGAGGTAAATCCCTGCTCGGACAAGATCACATGTCTCACGCTTCCGTCCGGCGCCCGCAGCTCCTGACGCTGGAGATAATCCGTCAAAACGTGGAGATTGTTAAAGTTCAGGATGCGGGTATCCGGGCTGTCAATGGCTCTCCCGTTCTCCCCGTCATTCCAAAACTCCGGCTCCACCAAAGGATCGGGATAGGGATGGTACGATAAATTCCAGCTGATGTCTCCCCCTGCCCGGACCACAGCCCCAAAAGCGTCGATCACGTCTCTGGCCCCGTACTTTACCGAAGACGCCTCCGGATCCGTCCAGTTAAAATCCGTGGAAAAATACAAGCGGTCGTTGCTGTTAACACTCTTTATGGCCGTGTAAAATACCCGAAACGCCTTCATATACTCCCGGACGTAGGTGTTCAGATCCTTCTGTCCCGCATAATTCCATATCTCGTTGTTGTTGATCTCATTGCCGATGATCCAGTTGGAGATCTTTCCTTTTCCCTGGGTCCCCGAATACCGCTCCGCCAGAAAAGAGGCGATCGCTTTGATGGTCTCCACCCCCTCAGCCGTGGAGCCGTTAAAGCTGTAATAGTATGCCTTGGAATTCTTGGTCACTCCCGGCAAAAACAGCTGGGGCGTGTTGTCATTCCACCCGTTTAAGATAATGGCCGTCACCATCAGGTCCCTGTTGGACATATACTCCACCACCCGGTCGTACTCTGCCACCACGCCTTTGTTAAAGTGGTAGGTCTTACCGTCATACTGGTAGTCGATCCCCTCTCCCAAAAGGTGATGGAAGGCAATGTTGATGGTGGTATGCTTCACCCCCAGCTCCATGGCGTCCGCCGTCATGCCGCCGTCCAAAAGCAGACCTTTTTTGGTGGAAGGCTTTTTGTACTCCGCCGTGTTCTTCGCCAGAACCTCGGGATTGGTGATGTAGGTGGGCTCGCTGATGGCGTGATACCGGCTTCCGTCAAAAACCGCCAGCACAAACTTGGAGTACAGCTTATCGGAGCTGGTGCCGAATCCCAAAGGCATGGAACAGGAAATGGCATCCCCCTTGGTCCACCACGCCGCGTAATCCGTCCTGGCCCCGATTTCATCCTCATAGGGCTGCATCTCAAACAAATACCAGTAATTATCATACACCGCCGGGTCCGACACCGCTCCCGACACGGTCCCCGTAATATTCACATTAGTCTTATCCGTGGTGCAGGTCAGGGTCCCTCTCTCTGTAGGCGTCGCCACAGTCCCTGCTGCCACATCCGCCTGCAGGACCGTCCTTACCGCCCCAATAGCCGTGTTCCCGGTCATGGCCGACGTACAAAAGACCGCTGCCGCCATCACCCCTGACCACGCAAGGTTCTTCTTCACAATATCCAATATTCTCATCTTACAACCTCCAATCACTCATAGCCGCTCCTGGCGTCTCCTTTTGGGAAGTATCCTGTCTTATATTTTAGCAGTATGTTGACTCATTATACCTTTTTTGCCACAAAATACAAGGGGCAAACTTCTTACTTAGTTTTACATTTTCCTTAAGCCGCGGTTTTCCCATTTTGTTCTTCCCTTTTTCCGGTCTTGTGGTATAATGTCCAGGTGGAGCATGATTAGAGCGTATTTAAAAATTCATTCCCATCAGATGCAATTTTCAAACACGCTCTAACACAAGAAAAACAACACAAGGAGCAAACGCAGATGAAAGATAAATCAGCCCTCCGCGACCTTATTCTGGCCGCCGCCATCCTTATCATAGCCGCCGGTTTTTACATCGGCAACCGCATCATGAACCGCGCCCCCGCCATTGTGGTGGAAGTGTCCGTAGACGGCGTGATCGCCCAGGAGATCGACTTGAGCAAAGACGGGGAGTACGTCATCCAGGGTTTTGACAACGGCAGCAACACCCTGATTATCGAAAACGGCGAAGCCTGGATAGCCGACGCCACATGCCCGGACAAGGTGTGCATCCATCAGGGCAAGATCAACCGTTCCGGGGAGATGATTGTCTGCCTCCCCAACCTGATGATCGCCAAGATCGTCGGGGAAGAACAGGAACCATAAGCATAAAAACAGCGGAAACTCTCACAAGCTTCCGCTGTTTTTATATTTATGGGGATATCCCCTTTACATGATCACTTTTACCGGACATTTCTGCGCGCATTTTCCGCAGTTGGTACACTTTTCATAGTCGATCACAGCCACATTGTTGTCCATGTGGATGGCATCAAACTCACACTGCTTTGTACACAGCGTACATCCGATACACCCGTTGTCACATTTGGCTTTCACATCCTTGCCCTTATCATGGGAAGAACACTGCACCAGATGCTTCGCGTCATAGGGTACCAGCTGAATCAGGTGGTTGGGACATGCCTGTACGCACTTTCCGCAGGCCACGCACTTTTCCTTATCCACCACAGCCACGCCGTCCACCACATGGATGGCGTCAAACTCGCAGGCTTTCACGCAGGAACCATA
The DNA here is from genome assembly GCA_910575585.1 of Clostridiaceae bacterium. Taxonomy (GTDB): domain Bacteria; phylum Bacillota; class Clostridia; order Lachnospirales; family Lachnospiraceae; genus UBA3402. The sequence goes on along the minus strand of CAJTGF010000003.1, from coordinate 54,319 downwards.
GCCCATACAACCGTAAACACAGGCTTTTTCTCCGCCTCCCGGTACTACGGAAACCTTGCGGCAGTCATCCATGCCAAAATAATTGTACTGCACTCTGGTCTTGTCACAGGTCCCCTTGCATTTTACAAAAGCAACCTTTTTCACGGCCCCGCCGCTTTCCACGCCCATGATGGCCGCGATCTTGTCCGCCACTGCCGGACCGCCCACCGGGCAGCCGCTTACAGGGGCAGTCCCTGCGGCGATGGCGTTGGCCAGGCCGTCACAGCCCGGGAATCCGCATCCGCCGCAGTTATTGCCCGGAAGCTCCGCGCGGACCAGGATCTCTCTCTCGTCAACCTCAACTTTAAACTTCTCACTGGCAACCCCCAGCAGTACACCGATAATGATACCGATAGAGCCGATGACGCCGGCTGCCAAAAGCAAACCCATCATATTATGCTGCCTCCTCTTCCTTAGATAAGCCCGGCAAATCCCATAAACGCAATAGCCATCAAGCCTGATGTGATCAGAACGATTGGGGAGCCTTTAAAATTAACAGGAATATCATTATCTTCAATGCTCTCGCGGATGCTTGCCAGAAGCACGATGGCAAGGGTAAAACCGATGGCCGTTCCCAGACCGTTAAACACGCTGAACAGGATATTGTACTCTTTCTGCACATTGGTCAGCGCCGCGCCTAAAACCGCGCAGTTGGTGGTGATCAGAGGCAGGAACACACCCAATGCCTGATACAGGGAAGGCATGCTCTTCTTCAAAAACATCTCCACAAACTGGACCAGAGCCGCGATCACCAGGATAAAGGCAATGGTCTGCAGGTACGTAACGTCTAACGGCACCAGCACAAACTTGTAGATGATGCTGGTAACAAAGCTTGCCAAAGTAATAACGAAAATAACCGCGCCGCCCATGCCTGCCGCTGTATCGGTTTTCTTGGACACACCGAGGAATGGACACAGGCCCTGGAACTGACTCAGGATAATGTTGTTTACCAGAGCAGCGCCTACGATTACTAAGATCAGTTCTTTCATTCTCTACGCCCCTCCTTAATTATCTTTCTTATCCAGTTTTGCCGAAAGCTCTGTCTGCTTTTGTGCCACAGCCGCTTTCTTTGCCGCCAAAGCGTCCTCCTCTGCCTGAAGCCGCCTGGTCTCCAAGGTAGCGTGATTTGCCATGCAGGCCGAACCGCTGCAGTGGCTGCAGTTCCCGCCGCATGCCAGAACAGACTCCCCGCCTGCGCCGTTGGTAGCCGACGGCATCTTAAACTTGTTCTGCAGCGCGGTCAGCCCTGCCAATACGAAAAAGGCGCCGGGAGCCAGACCGAAGATGGTGATCTTGTACGCTTCCGGTATCAGGGTTACGCCGAACACGGTGCCTGCGCCCAAAAGCTCGCGGAAAATAGCGATGCAGGTCAGCCCCAGGGTAAAGCCCAATCCCATGCCGATGCCGTCAAAAGCGGACTCCACCGGGCCGTTCTTGGCCGCGTAAGCCTCGGCCCGTCCCAGGATAATACAGTTCACCACGATCAGCGGGATGAAAATACCCAGAGACTCGTTAAGGCTTGGAATGAACGCCTGCAAAAGCAGCTGCACAATGGTCACCAGCGAGGCAACGATCACAATATATGCCGGAATCCGCACCCGGTCTGGTATGATCTTGCGCAAACAGGAAATAATAAGGTTAGAAAAAACCAACACGGCTGTGGTCGTAAGCCCCATTCCCATGCCGTTGACGGCCGTGGTCGTGGTGGCCAGGGTCGGACACATGCCCAGCATCAGCACGAAGGTCGGGTTTTCCTTGATAATGCCGTTATATAAACGTTCCATACATTTATTCATGCTTCCCACCTCCTACTGCTGTACGCAGCTGTTTACTAAATAGAGCGCCGCATTTACCGCCCCTGCAACTGCGTTTGATGTGATGGTGGCGCCGCCGATGGCGTCAATCTCATTGTCCGCCGACGCGCCGGATTTCGTCACGCTGAAAGATTCCACCGTCTTATCCGCAAACTGGCCCTTCCACTCCGGAGTGGTGGCATTCATGCCCAGGCCCGCCGTCTCGGTAATGGTCAGAAACTCCACGCCCTTAACCTGGCCATCTGCGGTGATGCCCACGGAAATGGTGATGTTGCCGCCGTACCCGTCCTTGGACGTGGAGGTCACCACATATCCCATGGGACTTCCGGAACCGTCCACGCCGGTAGCGCACTCGTCTACCTGTACGTTGCCAAAGCCAAGGCCGCCTACGTCCGTGTTGGCCTTTTCCAGGGCCGCCGAATAATCGTCCAGCTGGAAAGAAGCCGCGTCCGCCAAGACTGTCCGAAACGCCTCCTCTTTTGCCGCCAGTTCCGCCGCCTGGATAGGCCCTCTCGTTATCTCATAAGCGCCGCCCAGACACGCCCCCGCAGCCAGAGTGATGGCAAACAAAATCAGGGCGTCTTTCATAAAACCGCCTTTACTCATGCTTTTTTGCCCTCCTTTCCAAATGCAGCCGGAAGGGTCACTTTCTCAATAAGCGGAACCAAAAGGTTGCCGATGATGATGGCATAGGACACGCCCTCCGCCGAACCGCCGAAAAGACGGAACAGGCCCGTAAGGATCCCCAAAAGAACGCCGAACACGATCCGCCCGTTGGGAGTGATGGGGCTGGTCACATAATCCGTCGCCATGAAGAAAGCGCCAAAAATCAGGCCGCCGCCGCAGATGTGAGCCATAACATAACCCAGATCCTGCTCTCCGAAAATAAACACAAATACCGCAAAGGTAATGATATACGCCGCCGGGATCCGGATGGAGATTACTTTCTTATACAGAAGGTAAGCCGCTCCGATCAGCAGAGCCACCACGGAAACCTCGCCGATGGTACCGGGGATCTTTCCTACAAACATGGCTGCCACGTCCACTCTGCCGCCGTTCTTCAACACGGACAGGGGAGTCGCGCCGGACACGCCGTCCAGCTTAAAGGCCGACATCTGACTGGCAAAGGAGATCAGAAGAAAACATCTGGCCGCCAGCGCAGGGTTCATAAAATTCTGCCCCAGGCCGCCGTAGATCTGCTTTACCACAATGATCGCGAAAACGCTGCCCAAAAACGGGATCCACAGCGGGATCTCCGGAGGCATGTTAAGTCCCAGAATCATGCCCGTCACCAGGGCGCTGCCGTCCATGACCGTAATGGGCTTTCCCATAAGGCTTTCATATACATACTCGCTGAGCACGCTGCCTGCCATGGTCACCAGCAGAACGCACAGCGCTTTCAGTCCAAACTGATACACACCATACACAGCCGCAGGAACCATGGCAATGGCGACGTCGAACATCAGATTCCCGGTCAGCACACTGCTCCTTGCATGAGGTGATGATGATACGTTTAATAATTTATTCATGTTTCACCCCTCCTACGCTTTTTTCGCGCTGGCTCTCACGGCCACGCGCATCTCTTTAAATGCCTGGGTCAGCTGCAGTCTGGCAGGACATCCCCAGGAACAGCTTCCGCACTCCACGCACTCCATGCCGTTTAACTTCTGGAACGCTTCCAGGTCATGGCGCTTCGCCGCCCGCATCAGCTTCTGCGGCACCAAAAACTCCGGACATACGGACACACAGCGCCCGCAGCGAATGCACGCCGTAGGCTCCATCTCGGCCACCTGATCCTTGGAAAGGCAGGTGAGGGCGGATGAAGTCTTGGACACCGGGATCGTCAGATCGAACAGAGCCTGGCCCATCATGGGGCCGCCGGAGATCACCTTCTCCGGTTCCGTCTTAAATCCGCCTGCAGCGTCCACAAGCTCCTGATAACAGGTACCCAGGCTGACGCTGAAGTTTTTAGGATTCGCAATGGCATCGCCTGTGACCGTAATAATCTTTCTTAAAAGGGGGGTGGACTTGCACACTGCCATGTACACCGACAGCACCGTATCCACATTGTCCACGATGCAGCCCACATCAGCCGGGAGCATGGAGGAATTGACCTTTCTGCCGGTGACCGCGTAGATCAGGGTCCGCTCACCGCCCTGAGGGTACTTGGTCTTAAGAGGACACACCTCAATCCTGGGCTCGTCCTTCACCAGCTCCGTCATCTTGGCGATGGCCTCCGGCTTGTTGTTCTCAATGCCGATTACGCCTTTTGCGTTGTCAAACAGCTTTAAGATCACCTTCAGACCGCCGATAATCTTTTCCGGCTCTTCAAGCATCAGCCGGTAATCGCTGGTCAGATACGGCTCGCACTCCGCGCCGTTAACAATAACGTGATCAATCTTTGCAGGGTCCTTGGGCGCCAGCTTCACATGGGTGGGGAACCCTGCTCCGCCAAGTCCCACGATGCCTGCCTCTTTCACGATGCCAAGGATCTCTTCCTTGGAAAGCTTGGAAAAATCCCTGTCCTTTCCCATTCCTTCGACGGTTTTGTACGCACCGTCATTTTCCACGATAATGGAATTTACCATGCTGCCGCTGGCCGTGCGCCGGGGTTCCACGGCCTTCACCGTTCCGGACACGGAGCAGATGACATGAGCCGATACAAAGCCGCCGGCCTCCGCGATCTTCTGTCCTACCAGAACCTGGTCGCCTTTTTTCACCAAAGGCTTCGCAGGCGCGCCGATATGTTGGGACAATGGATACACCAGATCCCCCTTCGGCTTCAGGACTTCAATCGGCTGATTCTCGGACAGTTCTTTTCCCTCATATGGATGAATGCCGCCTTTAAATGTAGCCAATCCCATCTCACTACCCTCTTTCTATACATTTTCGAAAACCTTGACAAAACGATTGTATTGCCATCCTGTCAAGTATACCATAAATTACGGTTCTCTACAATTACAAAAATCCAAACATCACAAAAATACGCCAAAAATTGATGGTATTTTATCCAAATTTCCTGTTGATCCTTTGTTAAGGCTGCAAGATTCTTCCTTACAAGGCATCCGTCCCCTCTAACAAAAAAGAAGAGCCCGATCTTTCGAACCCTTCCCTGTCTGTCCTCTGCCCTCCTGTTTTTGACGGCGCCTTTATCCGTGGCTTGCATTTTTCAGCTGCCGCAGCTCGTCAAACACAACATCATTGAGCACTTTGATGTAGGTCCCTTTCATGCCTGATGACCGGGACTCAATGACTCCCGCGCTCTCAAACTTCCTAAGGGCGTTGACGATCACCGAGCGGGTAATGCCTACCCGGTCCGCGATCTTGCTGGCCACCAAGATCCCCTCATTGCCTTCCAGCTCCTCAAAAATATGGGTGATGGCCTCCAGCTCCGAAAAGGACAGGGTGCTGATAGCCGACTTTACGATCTGGATCTTCCTGCTCTCTTCCGCGCTCTCCTCATTGACCGAACGCATCATCTCCAGCCCCACCACCGTGGTGCCGTACTCGCTTAAGATGATATCATCAATATCGTACTGGCTGTCCATCTTGTAGATGAATAAGGTACCCAGCCGCTCTCCCGCAATGTCGATGGGCGTGATGATGGCCTGATACTTTTTCACGTTCTCCTCCGCAAATCCCAGGGTGGCCAGGTTCACGTTCTCCTTGGTGGACAAGATGCTCAAAAGGCGCTCGTTGAGCATCTTGTCCACGAAACCTCCCAGCTGGTCGTCGATCAGCTCCTCAATCTCGTCCACCCCGGGCCAGACGCTGATCCCCAGAACCTTTCCCTTTTTGCTGATGACCAGGATGTTGGAATCCAGGATCTCGCTCAATACCTGACAGATATCATTAAACACGACTTTATTGGAGTTGTTGTTGTGCAGCAATTTTCCAATTTTTCTCGTTTTATCCAGCAACTGAACACTCATTTTTTACAATCCTCCTTCTTGCTCGCAAAAAAGAGCTTAAAACTCCTAGTAATAGGAAAATTGTATCATATATGTTGGAAAATAACAACACTTATCGGAAATTTTCGAATTATTTTTCAAATTATTCCATCTTGACAGACTTGAATCCCGGTAAATTCCCGGTACTTTTTCAAGCTTCGCCCCGGTCCTCTTCTTTTTTCATTTTGACCGAGTAGCCGCATTGTTCATTACTGCATAAAAGTTTCTGCCCCTTTTCCACCATGTAGCTGCCGCACTCAGGGCAGGACTGCTTTGACGGCTTCTGCCAGGACATGAAATCACACTGGGGATTATCCTCGCATCCGTAGTACCGCCTGCCCTTTTTGGTCTTTTTGACTACCACTTCTTTGCCGCACTTTGGACAGGGTACTCCTGTTTTTTCAAAATAAGGCTTCGTATTTTTACAGTCCGGAAATCCGGGGCAGGCCAGAAACTTGCCGTGAGGGCCGTATTTGATCACCATATTCCTTCCGCACTGGTCACAGATCTCGTCGGAAACTTCATCGGCGATGGAAACGCTCTCCAGTTCCTTCTTGGCCTTCTTCACCGCCTCGTCCAGATCCGGATAGAAATTGCGCACCACGGTCTTCCACTCCACCGTGCCCTCTCCCACCCGGTCTAAAAGGTATTCCATATTGGCCGTAAACTGCAGATCCACGATGCTTGGAAAGTTATCTTTCATGATCCGGTTCACCACTTCCCCCAGCTCCGTCACGTATAGATTTTTGTTCTCCTTGGCCACATATCTTCTGGCGATGATGGTGGTTATGGTAGGCGCGTAGGTGCTGGGCCGTCCGATCCCCTGCTCCTCCAGGGCTTTCACCAGCGATGCCTCCGTGTAATGGGAAGGCGGCTGGGTGAAGTGCTGGCTGCTGCGCAGTTCTCCCATTTTCAGGCCCATGCCCTTCTCCAGCTTGCCCAAAAGGGCGTTGGACTGCTCTTTCTCCTCGTCCTGGATATACACGGACATAAACCCGTCAAAAGCCAGCTTGGAGGCCGACAGGGTAAATTCGTAAGTATTGTCCTCGGTCTGCTGCCTGTTAGGGTTACTGGCTTCCACTTTAACAGAGACCGTGTCATATCTGGCCGGCTGCATCCGGCTGGCCGCAAACCGCTTCCATATCAGCTGATAGAGACGGAACAAATCTCTCTGGAGGGAATCCTTTACCTTTGCCGGCGTAAGGCTGATATCCGTGGGGCGGATGGCCTCATGGGCATCCTGGATCTTTCCGCCGCTTTTTTTCGATGTTCCCTCGCTGGCCACGTAGGCAGGACCGTAGTTGGCCTCAATGTATGTCCTGGCCGCCTCGTCCGCCTCCTCCGCCACCCTGGTGGAGTCGGTACGCAGATACGTAATAAGACCCACGGTTCCATGGCCCTTTACCTCCACGCCCTCGTAAAGCTGCTGGGCCAGGCGCATGGTCTTCTGGGTGGAAAAGTTCAGCGCCTTGGACGCCTCCTGCTGCAGAGTGCTGGTGGTAAAGGGCAGCGGCGATTTTTTTAATCGCTCTCCGTTCTTCACCTCGCTGACCACATAGGACGCCTGATCCAGATCCTTTAAGATCTCATCCAGCTCCTCCTTTTTATGGATGACGACTTTTCCCTTCTTTGTACCATGGAATTTTGCGGTGAGAGGCTTTTTGCTCCCCTCCTGAAAGAGATCTGCCTCCAGATTCCAGTACTCCTCCGGAATAAAAGCGTTGATCTCCTCCTCCCTGTCGCAGATCATCCGCAGAGCCACGGACTGCACCCGGCCCGCGCTTAAGCCTCTCTTTACCTTTTCCCACAGAAGAGGGCTGATGCTGTATCCAACCATGCGGTCTAAGATCCTTCTGGTCTGCTGGGCGTCCACCAGGTCCATATCCAGCTTCCTCGGCGTCTTTAACGACGTTTTCACCGCGTTTTTCGTTATCTCGTTAAAACTGATCCTGTAAACCTTCTTGTCCTTTTTCTCACTTTCCTCATCCAGTTTCAAAGCTTTCATCAGATGCCAGGAAATGGCCTCCCCCTCGCGGTCGGGGTCCGTGGCCAGATAGACCACGTCGGCTTTTTTCACTTCCTTGCGGAGTTTGGCCAGGATATCACCTTTCCCCCTGATGGTGATATACTTTGGTTCATAGTCATTAGCTGTGTCGATCCCCAACTGACTTTTGGGCAGATCTCTCACATGGCCGTTAGAGGCATCCACCTCATAATTGGCTCCCAAAAATTTCTTGATGGTCTTTACTTTTGCCGGCGACTCCACAATTACTAAATACTTTGCCATATTGACTCCTTTTTACAGCTTTTTTGCGTAATAGTGACCTGTTGTCTGAATAATATGTCCCCCAAGTTCCAGTTCCAGGAGCAGTGTCAGACACTCTCCCAGGGACAGGCCGCTGTCTTCTACAATCCTGTCAATATATTTAGGTTGTAAATCTAAGCAACTATACACCATTTTTTCCTTCTTGGCAAGTCCGTTCTTCTTTTTTTCATCAACTCCCCCTCTTTTCCTTTCGGGGATGTGAAAAAAATCCAGGATATCTTCGGGGCAGGTGACGATCCCCGCTCCCTGCTGAATCAGGCGGTTGCAGCCTCTGCTTAAGCAGTCCGAACTGCGCCCCGGCACCGCAAAGATCTCTTTTCCCTGCTCCAACCCCCAGTCCACCGTGATCAGAGAACCGCTTTTCTCCCTTGCCTCCACCACAATGATCCCGTCCGCCAAACCGCTGATGATCCGGTTGCGCGCCGGAAAATTGCCTGCTTTCGGGGCCTGGCCAGGAGCGAACTCGGAAAGTATGCCCCCTTTTTTCGGGATCTCCATGTACATGGAAAAATGACTCCTGGGATAACAGATGTCCACACCGCATCCCAGCACCGCGTAAGTGTCTCCGCCGCCCTTAAGGCATCCGCTGTGTCCTGCCCCGTCAATCCCCAGGGCCATGCCGCTGATCACCTGGATCCCCGCCTCTGCCAGGATCTCTCCCAGCTGCCGCGCCGTCTCCCTGCCGTAACAGCTGCAGTCCCTGGCCCCTATGATGGCTGCCGTAGGTCTGTCCTCATGAGGAAACCGCCCCCTTTTGTAAAGCACTGCCGGGCTGCCATACAGCGGCTCCAGCCGCTTTGGATACTGGTCATCCAGGAACGTGACAAAATCGATGCCCTTTTCCTGCAGCCTTTCGTACGCTTCTATGCATCTGCCAAGACAATTCTTCCATCTTCCATACTCCGCCGCCTGGGCCTGTTTTAAAAATCCCTGGTCAGCCAGCGCTGTTTCTTCCATATTATATATGGTCTCAAAGGACCCGTATCTGTCCCAGAGCCGCTTTATGGTCACGGCTCCTATGGCCGGCGTCTGTGACAGCCAGTAAAGGTACTGCCGTTCTCTCTTTGTCCCCTTCCAGCCCGCTGTCCTCTCCGTTTGCCTGCTGCAATCCGCGTCCTCTTTCCCAGATACCAAGGCAGCTCTCTCTGCCGTCCATGGCTCTGGCCGAAAGCCTGGCGCCAGATCTTCAAATGTCAATTGTTCCAATATTTTTCCTCCAGACTCCGGTAGCTGATGGATTCGCACAGATGTTCATGGGCGATCATCTCCCAGCCTTCCAGATCCGCTATGGTCCTGGCCACTTTCAGGATCCTGGTGTATGCCCTTGCACTTAAATTCATATTCCGGTATACCCTCTGAAAGAACTGTTCGTCCTCTTTTTCCAGCCTGCAAAAGCTGCGGATGTGTCCGCCGCTCATCTGGCTGTTATAACGGATATCCGTCCCTGCAAACCGCTTTTTCTGGACGGCTCTGGCTTTTTCCACCCGCTTTCTGATATCGAAAGAGGTCTCCCCGGTGCCCTGGCCACGAAGCTCCTCAAAGCTGACCGGGGATGCCTCCGCGCAGATGTCGATCCTGTCCAAAATAGGCTTGGATATGCGCCCCACATAATTCTGCACCTGCTGTCTGGTACAGCGGCATCGGTTTCTGTCCGGATAATGGCCGCAGGGGCAGGGGTTCATCGACACTGTGATATTGATACAATTCAACCATAAACACGGGATTCCCGTAACGATAGACACGGTGCATATCTTAACGATTATGCACCGTGTGCAAAATAAATTATGAAAACTTTTTGTTACTCATAGGAATAGCCGTAGCCTGCTTCTTTAAATTTTCCCACAGCTGGATCGAAGCTTAGCACTTCATTAACAGCATCATCAAGCGAAAACTCTCTGTCACAGCCATATTCTTTTTTTGCTACTTTCCTGTATACTTCAGACATCCATTCTGAGCAGCTGTTTCCGGCGTTTCAGTCGACGCCTCACGGGAATTTGTTGCCCAGCATGTTATGAGGAAAAACGTAAACAGACCGCCGGGAAAAGATTTCTGCTTCAGCCTTATGGGAAAAGATTATCAGGTGATTTTGAAGATTATTGGGAAATTATGCGATGAAAATGTGAAATCATAGAATATAGAACAGTTGGACACAAAGTACCTGCACTCCCACAAAAAAGCCCTTCGGTAACCCGCCGAAGAGCCTTCTTTTTGGATATTATTACACTGATTTTTAGTAAGGAGTATTCCCGGATTAATGTAAAACAGATCAGATGTTTTTATTGGCCTTCACCCATGTCTCATAACCGGCCCGCTCACTGCTGGAGAAGCCAAGGACATCCATGGCTTCAGCCAATGGCATAACTGCCTTTTCTACCAGGCTTTGCAGGGACAGATACCGTCCTTGTTCACGGCCTTGTTCGCGGCCTTCCTCGCGGCCTTCTTCTTTGATTGTCTGTACAAAAGCCTCTTCGTTGAATTCTGTAAGTAGCATCAGCTTCACCTCCGATCTCTTTTTCAGCAGATATGCTTTCAGATACCCTTCCTGGATGCAGCGCTGTGTAGCCTGGTCCACAGCCTCGGAAAGACTTAGATTTTGTTCCTGGTATTCGCGTACATATGCTACTAATGCAGCGTATCCTTTTAGTGGCGGACATTTTTCCAGTATTTTCGGATTATGGCCTACATTGATATTAATCATGTGGGCAGTCCATTCGTAGCCTTCTCTGGGGGTCAGGAAAGAATCAGACAGTTTTAAGTCCTGCATTTCCGGACCTTCCTCTTTTCCATTGTATAGCACGTAATAACTGGGTGCCGGGATCCTGACCATCTTCTTTCCATACAGATTGATCCCACGGGACTGTAAGAGCCCGTCAATATTGTGGGCAAAATAAATGAGTCCCCGCAAAGGCATATTAAAATTCAAAGTACTCTGATGCTCCCAGAGGGTGATCTCATTCTGAAACAGAATGGAAACATCATTTTTCTGGTGCATATAGATGACTTCGGATAAGGTCACAATCTCCAGATCTTCTACATTGGTATAACTTGTGTGATTGAGAGCGTTGTATAGTGACAAGGCATTTTCCTTGTCCGAGAATAAATCACAGAAAACGCTGTCTTTGTAACCACGTTTTACATTTTGCATGAGACTACATTTTATCAGGTTTTAGGAAATTTCAAAAGTTGTAAACTGGTGTTATAATTATAACATTCATCAGATTTATTTGCAACCTGCCAGTTCCTTTCCTATTTCCGGATTCCACCATCTTCCATTTTCCGAAAATAACTTTACACTACTTAGAAAAGCCGAGACAAGCCCGGCCTGTGTCGCCTTCTTATATAATTACCTCCATCCCGCCCTTGAAAGTGAATCGGATATCCTCTTTTGAGTAAACTGTCACGTAATCTATCAGGCTACTCCATAGCCCAACATCAAAAGAATCGTATACACCGTCCATCTTTACCATCGTTGAAATGAAGTCCTGGAATTGCGCTGCCTGTGCCTGTTTGTCAGCAATCTTCCCAACCACCTCGCTATGATGCGATCTTGTTTCATCATATTTGATATACAGGCTATCATACCGCTTCTGGTATTCCTCCTGATCCATAGCTGCACTTGCGTTTTCTGCTACGATATTCCCCATTATCCCCGCCAACATTTCCATCTCGGATTCCAGTTCCTCAAGTTCCCTTTCAAGGATCAATGTGTCGCAGAGCGTTCGCATCATCAGCTTGACATTCCCCACCATCTCGTCTTTTTCCGTGAACACCTTATTGACGGCCCGGATAAACAGACTCTTGATTTCTTCTTCCGCAAGGTGTGGCGTGGTACATTTCCTCCCACCACTATATTTGTGATTACAAAGGTAGACAACCTTCCTATACTTGTCCGCGGAATGCCATGTCTTGGGGCCGTACCAGGCACCGCACTCGCCACATTTTATCTTTGACGAAAAAATCCCCACGCTGCTGTACTTCCCCTGCATTCTCTTGCGCCTCCGCATTTCTGCCTGTACCAGCTCAAATATCTCCGGCGATATGATTGCCGGATGGTGGCCTTCCACGTAATATTGCGGTATCTCGCCATTATTCTTTTTCCGCTTCTTTGTCAGGAAATCCTCCGTGTAGTATTTCTGGAGAAGCGCATCCCCTTTGTATTTCTCGTTAGTGAGTATGCTTGCGACTGTGCTCTGGTACCATTTTTTCTTTTTCATTGGTGTAGAAATCCCCATGCTGGTCAGCCTCTGTGCGATTTTGTATGTGGAATATCCCTCAATGAAGAGCTTGTATATCAGCTCGACCACTTTTGCCTGTTCGGCGTTTATTACGAATTCCCCATTTTCGCCCCGGTCATACCCAAGGAATGTGCTGTATGACACGCTCACCTTACCGTCTGCAAAGCTCTTCCTTTTGCCCCATGTCGTGTTCTCAGAAATGCTACGGCTCTCCTCCTGTGCCAGCGAGGACATGATGGTGATAAGGAGTTCCCCCTTGCTGTCCAGCGTCCAGATGTTCTCCTTTTCAAAATAAATCTCTACTCCCTTTTCCTTCAGCTTCCTTACTGTTACCAGGGAGTCTACCGTGTTCCGTGCAAAGCGGCTAATTGATTTCGTAATGATGAGGTCGATCTTTCCATCAAGCGCATCCTGCACCATGTCATTGAACCCTTTTCGTTTTTTGGTGCTTGTCCCAGTTATGCCTTCATCCGCATACATCCCGACAAACTCCCAATCCTCTCGGCTGTTTATGTACTCTGTATAATAATCAACTTGAGCTTCATAGCTTGACTGCTGCTCAAGAGCATCCGTTGAAACACGTCCATACCCGGCTACCAGCCGTTTCTTTTGTTCATTAATTGGTGTTTTGCTGTACTTATTTAGTGTTGCAGGGATTATCGTCACTTTCTTTGCCACGTTTTCACCGTCCCATCCTTGAAAATAAAATCCAGTTTTTTGTTGTCTGCAATCACTGATCCGATCTCCTCCACAAACCTAGCCTCATAATCTCTTGCAAGGTAGAATTCTGCAGCCTCTCGCAGCTCGTCATCCATGATGCGTCGCAGATTGCAGGATTTTCTTGGTGCTGCGCAGATCCATACCTTTGTTTTCATTTTCTGCCCAGCCGGGCCAAACCTCCATGTATTACTTTGACACACACAGCCGCAAATCCCACATCGAATTTTCCCAGAAAATGCGCCCCGCATTTTAAAGCCGCCATATTTCCGGACTATTTGTTTTATCCGCCCATTCTTCAGATGGAATTCTATGCGGTCGCCATAGATTGTCACTTGCTTCACCTCCATCCTGACTACATCCTCATCATAGGTGCCTGTCCCCAAGGCCTGCACTGCCGCATCCATCAACTCCGTTTCCCTTATCGGGCGCGATCCGCAAATATTCATTCCTTTGCGTTCCCTCGTGTTGCATACCCACTTTTTCCCATTAGGCCCCGTCCTTCGGCAAACAGAACTGCCGCACTGACCGCATTTCATGATTCCGGAAAATGCGGTCAGTGTCGGGTTCCTATTCGGCATGGAATCCGCCCTGCGTCGCATGATTTCCTGAACTTTTTCAAAATCCTCCGTAGAGACCAGGGGTTCGAACATCTCCTCTACAGCATAGCGCGGCAATTCACCTTTATTCTTCCTCCGTTTGTGCCCATCAGTTAAATAACTCTTCTGCAGGATCATCGTCCCTGTATAGGAAAAACTGGACAAGATGTTCTTGACGGTTGTTACCTCGATCGGCGCACCTGCCTGTCCGACCACACCCTCTGCTGCAAGTGACTTTGCCACCGCATGGGCTGACTCACCGGAAAGGTAGCGCCTGTAAATTTCTTTTACTACCTTGCCCTGCTCTGGAATGATACGGAACATCTCCCCATCCCACTCATAGCCGTAAGGTGCTTTATGTCCATTCGGTATCCCCTGCTCAAAGCGCTTTCGGATCGCCCATTTAATGTTCTCTGAAAGGCTTCTGCTCTCTTCCTGCGCAAAGGAAGCCAAAAGCGTGATGAGCAGTTCACCATCCGCAGAGGAAGTGGAAATATTTTCTCTATCAAACCTTACTTCCACGCCAATGTCCCTAAGGTGCCTGATGGTCTCCAGCAGATCCACTGTGTTCCGTGCGAACCTGCTGATAGATTTTACGAGGATGATATCTATCTTTCCGGCATCACAGTCTCTGATCAGCTTCTGGAATCCGTCCCGTTTTTCTATTGTTCTCCCGGAAATGCCCTGGTCTGCATATACCCCGACATACTCCCACTCCGGGTTTCTCTGGATGAGGGTGCTGTAATAGCTGACTTGCGCAGAAAGGGAGTGTAATGGCATATGCCCGTCAGCGGACACTCTTGTGTATGCCGCCACCCTCGCCCTTTTTACCGCCTGGGGCACTAAGGACTCTAACTTTGTGATTTTAGACATTCTTTCACTCCTTCCATATCACATATCTCCCTTTTTTCCAGGACCGTCAGGTTGACATCAGAAAATAAAACGCCCATGGATGGCTTGTATTTCTCCAGGAAAATCATATCAATCTGCTTATATTCATCCGCTGACATAGTTCCTTTTTTCAGGAGCGCCTTCGCCATCTTCATTGTCACCAGGTACAGCTTTTCGTTCCTGAACTGCTTCTCAGTCATCCGTTCCACCTCCAAATCTGTTCGCAATATAGCATTCATGGCTGCAATACTTCCTATTTGCATTGCCGTATGCCGTAAAATGCTTTTTGCAATGCAGACAAACAAACTCATAGTTCGCTCTGCGATCTACACGGTCAAGGTGACTGTTCCACCATCTGTTCCGGCATTTGTCCGAACAGAATTTCTTTTCTTTCCTTCCGGGGTTCTGCTCCACTTCTTCCCCACAGTAGAGACAGAAGTGTTTCCCTCCCTTGACGGGAGGCAGTATGGTACGGGTGACATCCACTTTTCCTGCCACCTTGTTCCTCCGGCAGAATGACTTCACCGTGTTCTCTGATATCTCAAGTCTTTGGGCGATCCTCACATACCCGTAGCCTTCTTTCCTTAAATTCATAATCAGTGTTTTCTGTCCTTCGGTCATTGCACTCCTCCATAAATTATCAGGTTGGTTCCATGCAGCGCAGCAGCTCTGTGCTGCGTTGTATTGACCGTAATCCCTTTCCAACAAAACTTAGTCTTCCTGATGGAAGTATGGTTTATCTTGCCCTTTGTGTGTTCTCAGTCTTTCCAGTAGAAATATGGCTCTTATTTTTGCCAGTGGGTTTCTGCGGATAACTTTTTTTGAGTAAAAAAAGATAATATATCTCCATAATGAATTATCCCCCTTCTTGTTGTTTGCATGGCATTCTGGAAATTGCCCCGCCTTAATAAATATGGGTGCCGCTTTACCGGATATCGTCCCTTTTCTGCGGATAAGGTTTTTTAACAAAAAATAAGGGGCGTTGATCTGCCCCCTATTATTGGAATCTGGATGTGTTTATGTATTGTATTGTTTATGGCTTCGGTTTCCAGGCTTTCCTATTCGCTGCCTGGAGTTTTTGGTCCAGCGTCCGCATACTGGCGTACACGCAGGATTTATAATACTGCAGGTTCTCCTTCATGGAGCACACCACCGAGACCATCTCGCCCGATGTCAGTGACATCTTATACTGCAACGGCCGGATATCCTCGTTGTCTCTGTAGACGTCCTTCTCCACGGATCGGATTTTCTCCAGCCCGTTCCTGGGGTCCTTGTCGATCAGGGCATACCGGTTATTGATCTGAACCTGGTAAGGGTAATCGTTTGACGGGATGAACAGGATCTGGATCTTGTAGCACTTTGTCAGCGTCCTCCCGTCTTTCAGCGTGACCGTATTCTTGCGGTATGTTTTCTCTGGCGGATCATAAATCTCATAAGCATATCCATCCCCGGAAGGAGGGCTTCCTGCCCCTTCTTGGTCCATGCTGTGGAGCTCGTAGTATTCGATGGCGTCCTTGATGGCGTCCATCACTTTCTGGTTTCCGCTGTACCTCCCGACATTCTTAGTCAGGAAATCATACTGGCTCTGCAGTTCTTTTACTGCTGCTGCCTTGTCCTGGGATTCCCTTAGAAAGCCGCCGGGGGTCTTTCCTTTTAAGCGTCCCATCGTAAAGGTCACTGCAAAGGCGTCCGAGCCTGAAGCGGCATCCCCTGTAGGGGCCGCATTCCGCATGGCCATCCGGTCGAACAGCTTTTGTTCGGCAAACTGCAGCCGCAGCCATATGGATTCGACATCCTCCGGGCGTATGTTCGCCGTTGAGGACAACCCTTTCTGGATATCGCCCAGGATGGACATGCGGTATACTGCCGCCGGGTGCAGGAGTTCCAGGTAGGTTGCGTCGACAGACTCGTCCACATGGGACAGCCGGTCGTTTACGCTAAGTACCTGGGTCTTCCTCCGGATGCTGATCAGCTGCCCGGCATATCTCTGGGCCTTTTCATTCTCTGCCATTTACTCTATGTTCCTTTCTGGTTCTTTTTCCTGGTACCGTTCCGCCGCTTTCGTGGCGATCAGGGACGCCAGGGTGCTTGGGTGCTTCACCGGCTTCTGGCTTCCTTTAATATAGGAAAATTCTAAGCGGTGCCTGGAATTCCCCATGTAGTGGTTGACGGACGCTGTCCCGATGACGTCGATCAGGGCAGGCGCCCCGATGCGCTCAAACTGCTCTATATCATGGAACGAGATGCAGTCCAGTTCCCTGGAAGACATCCGGACAGCCGTGCGCTCCCCCATGTAACGGTAATAACAACCGGGGCCCACGGGCGTGAGCAGGAGCCCCTTGATAAAGAGTACCGGCTGTGGGTTCCCCTGCCCGTAAGGGCCGTATTGCTGGATATCCTCCAGAATCCTGCGTAATGCCTCATTGTCTGCCCCGTCCACCTCCAGATCGCAATACACATTGTCATCCGCATGCGTTTCCACATTGTACCCACGGTAAACGCTGCGCATGCACTCCTGAAAAGCCTCAAGGTTTGTTTCTTCCAGGGAAAACCCGGCTGCTTCCTTATGCCCGCCAAAGCGGGTCAGGAACTCCGCGCCTTCCTGGAGCATATTGAACATGTGGACGTCCCCATAGGATCTGGCTGACCCCTTGAGGAGCCCGGGACCTTCATTGGACCTGGTCAGGATGGCGCAAGGACATTTTGCATACTCCGCAATCCTTCCGGCCACGATCCCGATAATCCCTTCCGGTATCCCGTCGATATGCAGGATGACTGGCTTTCCTTCTGTCAGGATATGCTCGTCTGCCTGCTCGGTCGCCCTGCCTGCCCATTCGTCAGAGAGGGTTTTGCGCGTCTGGTTCCATTCCATCTGTTTTTCTACCATTTTCTTTGCCGACTGGAGATTCCCGTCATAGGCAAGGAGCTGGTAACTCTCATAGGAGCCGTAGTCAAACAGCCTGCCGGGTGCATTCAGGCACGGTGCGATCTTATAGGAGACCGTTTCCTCCGTGATATACTCCGTACATCCGCATGCGATCAGCAGGGCATATAACCCGGCTGTTGTTCGGTTGATGTCCGTCATGTTGGAGAGCCCGAATTTTACAATCCTCCTGTTTTCCCCGGTCAGCGGCATGACGTCCGCAATGGTCGCAACAGCGGCCAGACAGAGCATCTTCCATATGGTCTTTTTGTTACGGGCGATCCGGTACATGACGCGGTAGGCAAGCCCCGCCCCACAGTATCCGTCAAAATCCGCAGATCTTGGGATCGCTTTCGGATCGATGATGATATCCGCTTCCGGGAGTACAGTGTTCCCGTCCTCATCCTGTGGCGGCAGGTGGTGGTCGATGACGATCACCTGCATCCCTTTCTGCTTTGCTTTTTTGATGGCGGCCGCAGCCGCTATCCCGTTGTCAACGGTGACCAAGACTTGTCCGTCCTCAAATTCGTCCACCGCTTTTTCTGAAACCCCGTAACCCTCTGAAAAACGCTTCGGAAGGCGCACGATGGTCTTTTCCCCGTATCCGGCTGCTTCCATCCCGATCTTGATGATCGCACTGGCGCATACGCCGTCCACGTCATAGTCACCGAATACGTAGATGATCTTCTGATCAGCCATGGCCTGCGTCAGCATATCTTTCGCTTCAGACAGCCCATCGATCCGGTATGTTTTCCGGTCATCCAGCAGTTCTTCTTCGGTCATGCCCGTGTTATGGCGCACAAGGTCCGGCACCGAAGAAAAATCCCCTCGTTTGACGATCATGTTGTCCGTCTCCTTTCTCTGATATCTTTATTTTTTTCAGTGAAAGTATGGCAACCATTGCAGGATTATGGACGCAAAAATACCCCGGCATAGCCGGGGCGTGATGGTATCGGATGTCAGTTGTTTTTTTGCCGTCTCGGGATGCAGATCTCGCTGTACGATTCCACTTCCTCATCTTTAAAGGGATTACCCGCAACATGAAACCCGCCCTTTATGCGGACAGCGAACAACGGCTGGTCCCAATACGGGTCTGTGTATCCGGCGGACTTCTTCATTTTAATGAAGAAATACTTCCCGGAGGCCGGCTTCCCATCCTCCATATCGTGCCATGGGCTCCCGATGTCATAGCGGTTTAAGATATCCAGGAACGCATTTACTACGTCCTCAGACATCTGGTCCTGCGATTCTATCACGGTGTCGAAGATCAGCTGCTTGAACACATCCTGCGATATCGTCATGGGCTTCTGTCTGCCCAGTTTGCTGGTGACATCTGTACCGGGATCTTTTGCCGCCTGCGGCTCTTTTGTGCGCTCCGGGGTATCCGCCGTTGGCTCCGTTTCCTTGACCGGAACCATGCCGAAATCCCTCTTGAACAGCCCGAAAGAGATTTCAAGAGTCACCTTTCCCGTCAGCCCCTGCTCATTGCACATACATACGCGTTTCTGCCACATATGGATGCCGGTAAGGGTCACAAGGTCACCAGTCATGTAAATAATCTGATTCTTGCTCCCGTACAGTATATTGTGTGCCACGAACCTGGATCCCACCATGGCCTTAAGTGCTTTCAGCCCTTCTGCTTCGTTGATGGATGTCTTTACTGTATCGCTCATAATCTTCTTTCTCCTTATGCTTTCATTTTTCTTTTCGGTGTTTTTTCTCCCTAAAAGGGTAAGGGATCAACTCTTCCTCCCCGGCGATGATGCTGAACTCTGCCTTCAGGATCGGGTGGGTTTCCCGTGCCTAGTACCGGCGGATAAGGTCAATCGCATCTTCCCTTGTAACTGTGCTGCCTTGCTGCACCCCGTTTTTAAAAATATAAAACTTCTTCATGATTTTCCTTCTTTCTGGATAATGTACATTGCCAGCCCATGCCTTTGGCCTCTGGCTGCCTAGCGGTCATTCCGCAGCCTGTGCGGCACACTGCCGGATCACTTCCTGTTCCCCCGAAAAGCCGTCCAGGGTCTCCAGGAGTTTCCCAAGATCATAAGTATAAAACGACTTTGCGTATGCGAAGCCGAATCCATCGTTGTAGTTCTCTAACAGGTACCACTGTTTCGTCTGGCTGTCGATGCATACCCGGTATAGGCTGTTCCCGATCTGTCGCTCCCGGTTGTCTGGCCCGAAATTTTCCAAAGTAATCTTAGCCATGCTGTTCTCCTTTTCTTGTGGCGTTTTTTAGATATCCGCAGGAGGCCACATGCCAAAATTCCTTGTAAACTGGGAAAACGGGATCATGAAACCTTCATATCTCTCTGTGTTCTGTCTGTTAAGCATGGAAACGAGCTTCTGCTGCTCGTCAATCCCGGTCACCATGACAGATTCCCCATGCATATAAAGGATCTGCCCGGCATCCCCGTATACGTCCCGTATGCCATCTTCCCCGGGGTTCTCCGGATCTTCCAGCCATGCAGTGAAATTCCTGCCGATGCAGCCTGCATCATCGACGAATGCGTTCAATCTTTCCATGGACATTCCTCCTTGTATTGGTATTTTTACATAACTCTGTCCCATGCCGTACGGTAGGTGGGCAGGTGCCTGCTTTCATCCGCCTCATAAGAGAAGTGGATCCAGGAACAGCCACATTTTCCCGCATGCCGGATACAGTCCTTGACGCTTGGCGGTATATCATAATCGCCTGCTGCCTTGGCATTTACAATATGCAGGACGCACTGGTCGCTGATCGGGAATACCTGGAGTGCGTCAGCGGTCATCGGTTCGGATAAGAACTCCATAGCGTCCGGATGGACATGCACAGTCGAAAGGTTTAAGATCAGGCTGTTCGAAGGCGTGGCATCAAGCCCGTCCTGGGGCACTTTTTCTGCGTTCCCTATGTCCTGCGGGATCCTTCCTGCTTCTTCCCCTTCCTGGTATTTGCAGTACTCCTTCAATACCTGCTCTGCTTTCTGCGTGTCATCGACTAGGAAATACTGGTGGATGTCCCCGTTCGCCCATACGATCTGCCCGTACCCAGTCTCCCTATTGCAGTATGAGAGTTCGCAATTGACCGAGATGGAGGATTCTTCCTTCTCTGTATCCAGGTAGTTCTGGTGCAGCTGTTCCATGATGGCGGCAGCCCGCTCCCTGATATCCTCCGTGCCATCCGTTTCAACGGTATAAACGTCCGGCCATTCATAGTCCTGCGGATCCTCATGGTAATTCTTTGTGACTACGATCAGTACCTTCATGCCGAAATGCCCTCCTGTTTCATTTTTATGATTTCTTCCCTGTCTTCCTCGTCCAGATCCATAGCGGTAAGGGTGACGGTCTCTCCCTTCCGGAATGTCTCCCCGTCACGTCTGTATAGGATCATGTACTTCTTGTCCATATAGCAGTTATAGAAGTACTGGTACATGTCGAAGTTCCCAGCACATCCCTATTCTCCAAGAAGCTCCATGTCCTCGATGTGCCACAGGATGGAGATGGCCAGGTTTTCTTCTTCCAGGCACAATTTCTCGCCCGGTTCTTTGGCGATCGTGAAATCGCCGTTTTCTTTTCTTTCCACTAACATCTCATTTTCTCCCTCTCTTTTCCTTGATATGGTTCCAATGAAATTATGGAAATAGGGAAAGAGATATAAAGCAAAAAAAACAGGAGGAAAAAATCCTCCTGATATAACGGAAATATCTTGGTTTTGCTATCCCAGTATCTACTGTCCAAACTGGTCGATGAACGCCTGCTCTGTGATCACTGGGATACCGAGATCCTTGGCTTTTCTATTCTTGCTTGATGCGCTCTCGCTGTCATTGTTGACCAGATATGAGGTCTTTTTTGATACAGATCCAGCAACCTTCCCGCCTCTGGATTCCACAGAAGCCTTAAATTCATCGCGGTTTTTATACTGGTACACGGAACCTGTGATAACAAAAGTCAGTCCAGCCAGGTTTTGGGTCTCTGTTCCGTCTGCTTCCTCTGCTGAAGATTCGAATTCCAGCTCATTGATCAAGGCATAAAGCATGATCTCGTCCTCCGGGCTGTTTTTCGTCTTCCTGCACCACTCAGCAAGAAAATACGCCTTAGTGCTCCCTACACCGTCCAGTGCCTGCAGCTCGGACTCGTCCGGGTTTTTGTAAAAATCCAGGAACTTTTCGACATCACCGTTCCAGTAGTCGGAAAGCTTCTTTGACAAGTCATTCCCAAGCATCGGCACACCGAGGCTGTACAGGAGGCGTCTGAGCGTGGTCTTCCTGGCGTCATTGACAGCGTCCAGGAGGTTGTTCCAGCTTTTTTCTCCCCAGCCTTCCAGTTTCCTTAAAACATCCGGGAGTGTCCTGCCATACCGTTTTTCCATGGTGAAAAGCCCTGCCGTATAGCGGGTGATGAGCCCTGCCTGCTGCAGATCCTCGATGGAGGAGGGGCCGATCCCTTTCACGTACAGCCCGCTTTTGCTGAACGCACTCTCTAACGCGCCCCTGGTTCGGGCTGCACAGCCCTGGTTTTTACAGTACAGGACCTCCACGTCCCCGTTTTTTTCCAGGATGGATGGTTCCCCGCAGATCGGGCATACGGACGGGATATCCACGTCATTTTCTCCCCCACTCACGGAAAGCACGGTGGGGATGATCATCTGCGCCAGGGCGACCTCCGCCCTACTGCCAATCTTTACCGGGAGCGTATACCCCGGGTTCCCGGTTTCAGGTATATGCTTCATGATGGAGATGTTATGGAGCGACGCACGGCTGACCGTGCTACCGACCCCAAGCCGCACTGGCGGGTCAAAGACCGCCACGGGCGTGATCTTCCCGGTACGGCCTACGGAGAATCGTACATCACTGATGGTGGTCTCCTTGCTCTCATCCTGCCATTTCAAAGCGATGGAGCCCCTGGGGTATTTGTTGGTATTCCCAAGGGAATCCGCGTAAACCTGGTCATCATAAGAGAATACCAGGCCATCGGTTGGGAACTCATTTTCCGGCAGTTTTTTCTTCCATTCGTCAATTTTATCCCGGACATTGTCCATGTTCACCGTTTCATGCGGGACGACACGGATGCCGCAGGCTTCCATGAAGTCGAACCTGCCCGTTTCCGTGCCAAGCCCTGGCTCTTCCCCGCTCCCAGGCTCTGGCGATACCAGTTTGAACGCATAAAAATCAATGCGCCGTTTAGCCGACTCGTTTCCGTCATACATCTGGACGGTGGCTGTAGCCAGGTTCCTCGGATTCTCATAAAGCCCGTCGGTCTCCTCGTTGATCTTTAAAAACTCCTGGTAGGTCATCAGCGCTTCCCCGCGGATGACCATATGCCCCTTATAGGGGATCGTGGCCGGGAGGCCGTGGAAGGATATTGCATTATGCGTGACGATGCTGCCTTCCTCGCCATCGCCCCTGGTGACCGCCTGAGTGAGCCTGCTGTTGTCATAGGTCGCAACGATGGTCAAGCCGTCCAGCTTCCAACTGATGACACCTTCCTTCATGCCGAGCCACGCTTTCATCTTCTCACGGTTCTGGTACTTCACCTTGTCCAGGGATAAGGCAGGCGTCTCATGACGGGCCTTCTTAAGTTCCGTGAGCACGGACGTGCCGACCCGGACGGTGGGGCTGATGTCATAAGCGAATCCGCTGATACGCTCCGCTTCCGCCAGCTGATCGTACAGTCGGTCAAACTCTGCGTCCTGTATGTTGGACGGCTTCCCGTTGTAATAGCGGTCCGATGCGTCCGCCAGCTGCCTTGTAAGCGTTGCCTGCATGGAATTGTCTTCCTGATTGATTTTTCTGATCTTCATAACTAATCCTCCTATTATTTTTTAGCATCTGAATTTTGAAATATTTTTTTGCAGTATCTTTCTCAGAAATCTCGCATTGCCATTCTTTATCGGCTATAAGCTTTCCCTATCTTCATTCCAGACAGTGCTGCTGATATGCCATCCCAAGCACAGAACTGGTTTGGGCCTCCCGTCCAGTCCTTTTCATGCGCCATTGTACGGTACAAAACCTCTTCATACCACCTCCTGCCACACCGCACGTCGCCTACGGATATATAAATGTAGTTTCTCGTTTCTTCGTCCAGCAATACCGCAGAAAAGCAATAATGGTTCTTGTTGAACTTATGCAGCTTATAGCCAGCTGTTGAGGCCTGTTTTCTGAGGTCCGCCCTCGCATCCTTCTGGAACGCAAGATAATCTTCTCCGGCACAGCAGACGGTTGAAAATTCATGTCTTATCCACTTCTTTAATCGGTTCGCCATCTTCTTTTTCCATCCTTCGTTCGTCTTTGCAGAGATACGGCGTCCGGGGCTATTGCACTATCCATGTCTTGATCTCCTTTTATTCTTTTAGTGTTTTTTGTTGTGATCTGGCTGTTTTGGGAACACGATCTCAAATTTCCAGCCCTCATAATCCTCACAGATAAACCATGGATGGATGTGGGTGACTTTCACTTTCCGGAGATCGTATTTTTCTTTGATCCTGCGTCCGTTCATTATCTCATGCCCATCCGGTAATATCTTATTTGTCAGATAAACGCAGTCTTCATCAGAGATTCCCGCAAGTCGTAATGCTGTGTATAGATCAATCATTGCTTAATCCTCCGTGGTAAAGAATGCCTCAATGTTTTTCACAGATACCTTATCCGTGTACTCATCCGCCATAGCGTTGCCCCATGTCCGGCTGACGATCTCCGCCGGGAGATCTTCTCCGGTTTCAGGATCACCATCGTCATCGGTATACTCAATCAGGGCGATGAGTGCGGAATATGGAATTCCCTCTCGTTTCAGATCGATGTAGATGCCCGGGTGCGCCGGATCCTTGGATGGGTACGCAACAAGCGTTCCAAGTTTCGTTTCTACGCAGAGCATATTTTCCGCCTCGTTGGCTACTGTTATTGCTGTCTTGGTTTCTGTTACGGTTGCTTTTGTGTTTTCCATGTTTTCCTCTTTCCCGATTCCTTATTTTTATTTTGTTGCAATAAAAGTATGGGCACGGACGGGGAAGCATAGCAGGTAAACAATTTTTCGGTGGTCTGCAGCTACGATGCTCTGTGTACTATAATAGGCGCCACAGTCTCTGCTCAGGTCAGAAGCCTCCATTTTGAACGTTTTTGCAGAGGTAGCTGTTATGGCTGCAGATATCTTCTTGATGAGGGGTACCGTGTTTTCTTGTATCCGACAAAATAGCCTGGTACTCTTTCCAAACCGCGTCATGATACAGGCAAGCATACAACATATTTTCCTGATTTTCTGCAATATGGTTCTCCGCCCGCTTTTGTGCATATCCCTCCGGATCCGCAATATAAGAAAGAAATGTAACTCATTCCATTGATTCTGGACGTAATTGTAGGAAAATGCTCGATGTTCATAATCCACTACATCCAGGCAGTACCTGCGTGCATCCTCTGCTGCGCTATATTTGTAAGCGTATTCCAGTTTTTTATTAAGGACGGGCTTGTAAGCTCCGTGACCTGCAGGTTATTCCGGTCATTACCGATCGCCGCCTCCACTTTTGCCCGGACAGCTGCTTCTAGCCTCTTTCCGAATGCCTAAGCTGATCTTACTTTCAGGGATTCTGGTTCTTCCGCTATGCTTGTAAGGTCATACCCCGCATCATAGAGAAGACCATCCTTCCAGCAGTAAATCCCGGCAAATTGAAAATCCGCATTCAATTATGGTATCCCCTTCGTCGTACCGTTTCTGGCAGTACAGATATTCAAAATCTGCATTTTTCTCTACTCGGATCAGGATATAATTACATCCATTTCCTTGGGTGCAATGGGAACCAGCGCTGCCAGAAGACAGCCAGTCCGAAAAGCGATGTTTCTCCATTCTGTGCATGTTTTACAACATATCATCCCCTTTGGGTACAAACAGATATGAATGAATGTTTTTCTTTCACCCTTTTTGATATTTTTTAGTTGCTATACCACATTCATCTCCCCACAGTGGATGCTTTTTTCTGTCTGCATTCTTCACGAATCTTTCTCCTTCCTTCTCTGCTGTGACTTGTGTGTTTACATGGGAATTATGGAAATATTACAACGCCTAAAAGCTATAAAAAACAGAGAAAGCAGTTTAAGTGCCAAAGGGCAGGGGCAGAAAAATACCGCAGGCGCCGTGTCAGCTATTGTACGTTTTTTGACATGCAAAAAGCCCCGGACCAGAATCCAGGGCTTGGGAGGAAACCATTTTCTTTTTGTTTGTTATGCAGGATCACGCATAACTTGCATAATTGAACGTTCCCTTTCCATTAACATTTTTTACTTTCTTTTAATCTTAGGTTTTGTCTGAATGACGCAAAAGCCCCGCAAGCTCCGGCGCTTCATAGGAGGATTATATCCCCACGATTTTCTTTGCCACTTCAAGAAAGGCTTGTTCAGACATTCCGGCTTTGACAGCAGCCTTCTCCAAAGTAATGTCGCCATCACTATACAGCCCATACAGTGTTGAAATATTGCCTTCCTTGCGGCCTTCCTTGCGGCCTTCCTCACGGCCTTCCTCACGGCCTTCCTCGCGGCCTTCCTCGCGGCCTTCCTCGCGTGCTTCCCGCCGTTCATCTGCCAGTTTAATCGCCCATGTCATATAGCCCACCTTCCATTCCTCATCATTATTTACAAGTGCCACTTTCTTTTCCAGCGCCTGGGTGTAAGGGTCCTGTGCTTCCCCGTCCATGATGTAGCGCATCAGGGACCTGAATCCGTCACTCACGTCCCCTTTATGGCCTTTGGCATTCACAAAGATCTTCCAGGCGTCATCCCCTAACGGATGATAAGAGCCATCGCTCAACTGGTAATACTCCCCACAGCGATAAATGTACTCGTCATGGCCGAACGGGTCGAACGTGCAGATAAAAATCACCAGGCTCTTCTTTAACTGGTTGTAATCTTCTCCTTTGGCCAGGATGTTTAAGTCTATGAGCCCGGAATAATACCGGGATCTTTTCGGAAGGTTCCGGTTCCTGCCGTTCTGCATCTCCACGTCATAGACCGTGTGCTCCCCATCCTCAACGTAGACATCCATACGGATCGATTTTGCGCTTACCGTAAGGTCGATGGCCTTCTACCTCTCCGGATACTCGATTTTTTGGATCTTTACCCCCAGGATCGTTTCCAAAAATGGCTTGCAATATTCGGGTTCCGCCATCACGGTTCCGAACATCATGTCATCCTGGATCGTGACTGGTTTAAATTGCCCTGCAAGAAACTTCTCTTTGTCTGTCATATTTTCCTCCTATGCGCAGGAATCTGCCTATTTTTATTATATAATAAGCCAGGTTTTCCCGCAATCCTTATTTTTTAGCACATGGGCTGTTTTCTTTTTCTTCTTTTTTCCGCATTCAGCCCATGGTCCGGGCATTCCTTTCTTAGCCCTGCTGTCAGCAGCGTTTTTAATCCATATCCATCCCTCCCTGTCTTCCAATGCCTTTTTTGTTTCATCTTAAGTATGGGAACAGGATGCTCCCCGCAAAGCCGTATTCGTACAATACGGGACTCCCTTCTTTCAAGTTTTATTGCTGCCTGCCCTATCCGCGAAAAAGACGGATGGCCATGCCACCCGTCTTTTCCGCCCTTATCACTTATATGGATACTCGTCCAACAGATTTGATTCATACCTTACCGCATCTACGGGCGCATACATGTCCCCATCCGCGTAATAGGTGGTCTTGTCCGAATACACCTCAATGGCGACCGGCTTGCTCCTCACATATCCATCCGGTGGTTTTAACTCCGCCAGGACATACACGCCTGCCCCGATGGGCTGGCTTGTTTTGAAGTAGCCAACATTCTGCCCGCCGTATTCCAGCCTGCTCTGCGTCTCTGGATCGTCCATCTTGCTGTCCGCCCGCGTGGTCCACACAGTCATCTGCCCGGTCCGGTCGCCAAAACCGTCATACAAGCTGATCCTTTCGGACTCGATACAGACCGGCGTTCCCTTCGGCACGATGCCGCTGTACAGCTCTCCAGGAGCCGCCATGGATTCGTTGAGCGCCGTCCGTCTCTTGTACGGTGTCAGCTCCTTAGCCTTCATGGCTTCCAGGAATTCCTTTGTGCCGGTGATCATGGTATCCTGCAGATAGAACTTCGCGTCCCCGGGCTTGAACTGGAAGAGGAATTTCGCCCTCTCGTCCGGATCCTCAATAAGTTTAGAGTCCTCCTCGATCTCCAAAAAGGAGTTATACCGGGAGGCGGCGTACAGCCCGAAGATGGCGTCGTCATGGAGGATATACTCCCCGGTTTCCGAATCCGTCTTGTTGACCCTCAGCATTGTGGTATAGAAAGTATTCCGCTCATTCACGTCCGCATACCCAGAAAACGCGGCTGCGTCATACACATGGCTGTCTGCCGGCGCCGTCATGGTCCATGGTACCAGCGCCGCCGAGTACTTCCCGTCATAAGCGGTCAGGTCCCCGGTCGTTGACTTCACCCCGTTGTGCCACGCCATGCCCGATACGTTATTCTCATCCACGGCCCCGTCCTTAAAGAGTACCTGGTCGGCGGTACCGTCATCCTCGGATATGGAGGCATAGAAGAACCGTTTTCGTAAGGACTCTCCGTCATAGGCGCTGCCGTTGGCAGTCGCGGCCCTATTGCCGTTGACAGTCACATCCGTATCAAAGCCATGGTATTGGCTGGCGTCATTGCCACCGTTTTCCTTCTGGATCTGGTCAACGCCTTCCTCGCCCCGGTGGTCCATCTCATAATAATCCTTCAACGGATCATGTTCTTCCTGGGTGATCTCCCATCCGCCATAGGCATAATCCCCGTTCGGCGCCTTGATGGACGCCTTCAGGCGGTCGATATCCAGGCCATACTTGTATACTTCGAAATCGCCGTGGTACCCGTGGGCCCGGATAACAAATTCCCGGTCGTCCTGGGCAGGGGTATTCACGCTGTTCTCCTCCCCGAACCGGATCAGATAGTTGGCTTCCTTCGCCTGCTCCGTCAGGGCCATGGCCGCATCAAAATTGTAATGCGTGTCATAGTTGTCTGTTGTGTTGTTGCTCTCCGGCCCGTCATAGGCAGAAGGCACAATGACCTCTTTCGGCTTCTCGATATCAAAGCTCCGGTTCTTCCAGTCGTTGACCTCTTTATCCCTTCTCATGGGAGGCTGCTCCACGATGACATACACGCCATAGGGCAGGTAGCTGGAGATGTTATAGTACCGCTCATCCAGCCTCTCATCTACAGAAAGGGTCGTGTAATCCTTATCCGCGCCGCCTCCCTGGGCGCTGTCCCATTCCACGCTGTAGATGGTGTCCAGGTCGTAGTAGTAGAAAGGCCTTAAGTAATTGTATGACTTGGCGATGGCCTCAAAGAGCGCCAGGTCGTACACCGCCTCGTCATAGCCGATTTTGCCGTCCGGCTTGGCGATGTTCTCGCCCAGGCCGTTGTCCACCATGAGCTTGGCCGCCTCGTCCTCTAAGTACCACTTCACGGCGAACTGCCGCACCGCATCGGAGGCGTTGGCGTTAGCCCTTGCCTGGTCGGAGGTGTTCGCCACGACCTCCGTGTTCTCCCCGTTGTTCACCGCAGGGTACTGGATATAACCGGAGCGGTCGCCAAACACATGCTCCCGGATCCACCGGAACGGCTTGAAGGAGGTATCCCGGTCGCCGCCGGCCGTGCCGTCCTTATCCTGCCCGTCGGTGTTGGCCAGGGTGTGATCCCTGTCCGCGTCGTCAGGCTGGTATTTCTCGTAAAAGGTCTCGAACCAGTGCTGCCCCGGATAGTTGGCCATGGAACTCCCTGTAAAAGTGGAGTGCATGTCATCATCCCAAATGTCCGTGTTGGCCGCCTGGATGGCGTCAAAAAACTTCTCGTAGTTGTAGGCTTCATGGCTGATGAGCCCCGTGCCGTCCTCAATCTGGATCCTCCGCGTCTCCAAAAGCCTGGTATAGCCGTGGTTCTGTTCGTCCTGCAGGTAGTCGCTGCGGTTCCGGTCCCTTAGGATCCCGTCATAGCTGTACAGGGAGGCATTGGTTATTACCGCATCCCCCTCGGAACGGTTCTCCCTCTCGGATGTAGTGTAGCCTTCGATCTGCCCGGCATTCTCCCTGGCTCCGTCCTGCGGGTCCGCATAGGTGTCCCACAGGTTATTGGCACGGGCCGACGTGGTCATGGAACCCGTCCGGTGCATCACGTCCGTATAGATCTTCTGGACGTTGGAGGAGGAAAGCACCCCGTCTTCGGATACTTTGTCCTTCTCCGGGAAGTCCACGGTCTTGCCGCCATCGTACTTCCAGGTAAAGGTGTCATAGTTGCCGTCCCCGTTGGTGTCCTCATACTGGGGCTTCATGGTGTTGCCGTTCCTGTCCATCCAGACGATATGGCCGTCCTCGTCCCGGTACAGGCGCTCTAAGTTGGACTTTAAGTACGCCTTGAAGCGGAAGTTGCCAATGCTCTCCGGCTCTTCCTCCGGCGAATTGCCCTTTAAGAGGCTGCCTAACCAGTCCTTTGCCGTCTCATACCAGCCGCCGTCCCGCTCCGCGGAGATGTTATCCGAGTGGACTGCGGCGTAGGTGTCATGGGCGTAGTCGATGAATTTGGTCTCTTCCGTGGACCTGGCCCTGTCGCAGAAGCCGCAGGCGGTCACGCCGTCCCGGTTCTCGTATCCGCAGTTTAAGCAGTACCATACCTGCTTGGTCTCCGGCAGGGTCTGGATATCCTTCTCGATCCGCACCTTCTGGCGGATGGGGCGCTCAAATACCTGTACCGGTTTTGCGATGGTACCAGCATCCTGCAAAACTGTCTGGTCGCCTGGGTACGCAAGCCATCTGCTTTCGATATAGGTCCCGGCTGTCTTTGCTTCAATATAGCTGCCGATGGCCGCATAACGCCTTGCATACTCACCTGCTGCGATGTTGCCGCTCAGTTCATCCTCATAGGTGATGCGCAGCTTGTATGTCCCCGGACCGTCAAAATGCAGCGTATAGGTGTCCGATGCCGCATCATAGGAGACGTTCCCCTCGTCCACAGGTGTCAGGGCCTCTTCCAGCACACTCACCATAACACTTCCGGCAGGCGCTTCCTCCAGCCTCTCATAGAAAGACGGGTTGCCGTCGGCATCGAGCATCTGGTCGCCCTCGGCATATGCCCAGAAGGTGCCGCCGTCCGCGTCATGGAAGGTCACGCCAGATAAGTCCTCATACTTTGTGAAGGAATCCCGGTCCGGCTTCTGATTGTTCAGGAAGAACCCCCAGCCGTCATGCTCCAGGGCATTCGCATCATACCTGGCGTACAGGCATCCGGTCATGCCGTCAATTGTGACCTCCTTCTTTACCCATAGGATCTGGCTGTTCATGTCGTAGACGCTGTCCGCACCGCCGGAGTGGTTATACTGCACAGCATAGGCGTTCCCCAGGTCTGCAACGATGCGCAGCTGGTTGAACCCGGTGTAATCCTCAAGGGCTTCCGTCATGTTCGTAAAACTCTCCGCGTCACTGGCCCCCTTGGGCACCAGGAGCCATGGCGAATTGCTCAGAGGTACGCCGAAGTGCTTGGAGATCAGCGCATCATTGTATTTTGCGATGAAGTTTGCGCCTGCCGCCGCATTGTATCTCTCCGCACTCGGCAGGTACAGGGAGATTTTGTTCACCGGGGAATAGTATCGGTCCCCGCTGTAGGTGATGGTGTTTGTGACCTTTGCTGTTGTGCCGTTTGGCAGGCTTATCGTGTCGCCTACAGACGCTTCCACACGGCTCCCATTTATCAGGACTGGCTGCCCGGCATCCGCCATCACGGGGTACTGTTTCTTTACAAGCTCGGTCACAGGTTCTTCCTTCTCCACCAGCTTATCTTCTACCAGGTAAAAGGATGCCCTGTTCCCGGCTTCTGCCAGCCCCTTAAAGGTGACTTCGAAACCGCCCGCCGTGTCCGTCCCGGTAACGGTGATGGTGTTTACACTGGAAGAACCGCCTTCCACAGCCTCCTTGTGTTCCGCTATCATCTGCCCGATGGTAACAGTGCCTTCCACGGCCATGTCCCCGGGATCTTCAGCGCCGCGGTTGGTGATGTCCATATCCTTTCCATACACCGAGAGTTCATACCCTTCGGAACGGGAAAGTTCTTTGATATAGTAGTTAGCCTGCTCTTTGCCAGACACGATGATAGGCCGGCCAATCCAGTAGTTCCCATTATTCTGCCCGTTGTCCAGGATGGGGTACATGGTCCCGTCATCCTGGCCCTCGCCTTTGTTCAGGCCCTGGTTCGATGAATGCTTCCAATAGAATGTGGCATCACCCGGCTCGGAGTCCGTAAGGGCTACTTCATTCATCCCTTCAGCGTCCCAACCATAGAATTTCTCATTATCTTCCACAGCGGTGTCTGCTTCCTCTTCCGCTGTGTGGAGATTGGATGGTCCGTCCCACGCCTTGTCCGTGCGCTTCACGATGGATCCGGCTGCATAATCATAGGTCATTCCCGGCGCTTCGGTAAACACCATGAAGGAGGCGTCCCCGTTCCTGTCCGTGGATGCCACAGCGACCAGGTCGCCCGCCTGGTAGACAAGGCCGGTATCCAGCTCATTCTCCTCTTTCTGCTTGGAATCCGGATGGATGATGTCTGTCAGGGCGAACAGGCCGTACACAGCGCCTTCTAGCCTTCCGTCAGCATTCCCCCTCATATAGGCGTCAAACAGGGTGCCTGAATTGGCTTCCAGGTTCAAGTCCCGCTTGTTGAAGTGGATCTCGCCTTCCGTCCGGTGGTCGAACACGGTGAAGGTCCAGCACTCGATATCATGTCTGCCCTCTACATGCGGCGATACCTGCGATGCTTCGAAATTGACCGCACCAATATAGGTAACCGGTGCCCCGTGCTTGGGTGGTGCGGCATCGTTCCGGGCATGGCTCCCGCCTCCCCCGCTGTCAGCGGCCCGTCCCATCCTTTTCGGTTTCAGGGATGCCGCTTCTTCCCAGAGCGTATTGAACGCAGGTTTCTTCTCCCTGCGCCCTGCGTCAGATACAGTCGCTTCCGTTCCATCAAGCAGCACAAAGTCTATCTCGATGTTCTGTAATGGGTCGTCTTCCGGGGAAAGGGGCTCCGCAACAGAACTGCTGGCCTTTTTGGGACCTCTGTCCCCTGGGTTTCCCCTTCTTCCTTGCCTGTGCCGGCTCCCGTTTTCTTTTCCTGGCTTTCTGCCTCCTGGGACGGATCTCCCTGCCCCTCCTGACTGCTTTCACTTTCTGCCTCCTGTCCATCTGCCTGGCTATCGGCTTCTGTCATGGCACTTTCTCTATCTTCCTTATCTCCTATGCCGGCCGCAGGAGCGCCTTCCTTGACGGCTTCCTGGGTGCCTGCCTGGTCCGCCCCGCTCTCTGTGCCATCTACGGTTCCTTCAGATTTTGCGGGTTCCCCATGAAGGGCGGAGCGCACAAGGTTCTTTTCCAGGGCAGACCGCTTCAGCGTATCCTCTGCTGGTATGGCCAGTTCTTCGTCTTCTGCGGTTTCCAAGGTGTCCCCTGCTGGCTGGCCGGTTTCAGGATCCAGGCCCTCCTCCTCATCTGGGTCTGTAAGCTCTTCATCATCCGGATCAATATCCCCGCTTCCTGAACCGGAACCGAAAGACCCTCCGCCTGCAATCTCATCCAGGAACTCGCTGCTGTGGATCACAACGCGCTCCACTGGGATGTCGTCGGTATGCAGGCCGTGGCGGATATAGCCTTCCCTGGCGGCAATTTCCCTGGCGCTGTAATCATAGGTTAAGGAAATATAATCCTTATAAAACTGGTCGCGGTCTGCTTCCAGCTCTTTCTTTGCCGTTTCGCTGATGGCTTCCTCGGCAGTATGGAAGAAACCGCCTTCCTTCGCCAGCTGATCGCAGTATTCCACCTGCTCTTTCCATGCCTCTTCGGCAATTCGGTCAAGCTCCGCATTCTTCTCCTCGCAGTCGCAGTCATCCTCCTCATCATGTTCGCATTCATAATATTGGATGACTGGCTTGGGGTGGCCTGTGCAGTAGCCTTTTGTGTATGTGTAATTGTACTCATCCGCATGGGCCTTGGTGCCTGCGATGTGCCCGAGGCTGTTGGCTTCATAAAGGTAGCCGTCCTCCCCCGTGACATTTAAGTCCCGTTCGCAGGCATCCTCGCCTTCCCACCGGGTAAACTGGGTGCCGTTGTCGTTGGCCCAGTTGTACTTCGTCCCGATATTTTCCGCCTCGGACAACGGGTGGTCCAGGTATGTCTTCCCGAGCTGGGTGCCTGCGTCATCCCACTGGCCCAGGGTGTCATACTCCAGCACGTCCCACTGGGAGCCTTCCAGGGGCTTGCCGGTCTCGGAATCGAATTTGATCAGATCCACGTTGTAAGTGGTCTGCCATGTCTCCGTGTGACGGTACCGGTGGATCTCAAGTTCGATCCTCCCCTCGGATGGCGGCGGTGGCGGCGGATCTGACGGGTCCGCCTCAAAGATGGGGACCTTATGCATGGCGCAGAACAGGGTCTGGAAGTTTCCGTCCAGCTTCTCATCCGGACTGCAGAAATTGAACTGATACAGCACCGGCTGGGAGAGGTCGGTTAAGTACGCCGAATCCTCAAACTGGAACTTGGGTCCTTCCGTATTGCCTCCCGGCACCTGAAAAATAATCGTGCCCATGCTGCTTGCAGGGTCGAACTGCGAAGATACCTGCGTACAGCCGCTGGGACTTATCGCCTTGAGCTTGGAATAATACTTGGTCCACAAGCTCTCCTGCCCATGACAGTCAATGGTCACGATGTAATTCATTGGGTTGCTCGAATCCTGGACGCAGTTAAGCCGGTTTGCGGCCACATCGGTCCCGTTCGTCTTGATGGCATCACACATGATCCAGGCAGCATCCCATATCGTATCGAAGAACGCATCCCGGTTTGCCAAAAGCTGCTGCTTGATGGTCGGGTTGATCTCCTGGACATCGTTGTTGTGGTTCTGGTTCTGGTGGGGATACAGGAAAAACTCCTGCTCCATGGCCTGGTGGTAGGCGGCTCTGGCCGCCTCCTTGTCTGGTGTTAAGATCACAATTTTGGTGCTTGCGTCCAGCGGGTTTGTCTGGAGACGGCCCTCAATGGCGAGGAATACCGAAGTCACCATGGCATACATGTAAGTGCCTTCGATGCCGCTCTTTAATTCCTGGTCGGAACGCTGGCCCGGATAGTTGGCCGCTGCCGCAGCAAGGCAGAACGTGAATTTTCTCATGATGTCTTTATTTGCACCATAATTCACGCCTTCATTGCCCTTAAACTTTTCATAATCCTGGACCAGCAGGGCGCCGGCGCCCTCCAGCAGGAATGCTTCGTCCCCTTCGTTGGCCTGCCCAGTATGGTTGGCGACGCAAAAGCAGTAGGAATTGTCCATACCCGCATACTCGCCGTTTCCCCCGTCAAAATAGGTCTTCCTGGGCCATCTCAGGATATCCCCTGACTCAGTTGTCGGGATATCCGTCCAGTGGAGCTTCAGGCCGGTCCACTCATGCGTGGCTTCTTTCCCGTTGGCGCATGTTCTCGCATAGGGCGACAGCAGGATGTGCGGCAGGACTGCCATCGCTGTCAGCACCGCTACGGTTGCCAATGCAACCGCACGCTTTGTCGAAGTATTGAACTTCATAGGATTTTTTCATCCTCCTTTCTCATTTTGCTTTAAGTATGAAAGATGTCTGCGGATTTTCGATCATTATTTAGGAGGTCTTCGGATAAATATTTTTACATACTAAAAGAGGAGACTCCTGAAAGTCTCCTCTTTTATCTTTATGGCTCTATTTTTGCTGATCAACTAATTGACATGCATCGGGCTGTCTGGGTAAATGTAGTATTTCCCATCCTCTCCTTCAGTTAAAAGGATATGGAAGCTAGCACTTATATCATTAATCTTAACATATCCCCATCCCATCCGATAACTCCCCTGCGGCAAACCAAAAACATTATCCAAGTTGCCAGTAGACCCCATAGGCTGCCTTCCTGCCGATAAACTTACATATCCCGTATTATCATAGAACGCATTCAGTTCCATCCCTTGTTCCGGGAAGTTGCCAAAAAATGCGTTAACCGGTCCTTTGTAGTCAGCAACCGAGTTTGTTGATGTAAAAGTGCCAAAAGTAATCGTTTTTCCATTCCGCTGGATGGCGTAAGTGGGGCCATTCATTTCCTGTCCTGGGTAACCAGGCGCAGCCTGCACCCGATCAGGGAACAAGTAATTCAAACTGTTCACTTCCCGCATCGCCCTGATCAGATCCCCGTCAAAGGTCATCTTCGCCCAGCTATTGCCGTCCGTCACCGCCCCATTGGTGGAGGCAGCGTCTGCCACATTCACTGCGCCCACATCATGCAGGTCGCTGTTGGTACCCACAGTCTGCACCACGCCATTCTCCGTCCACGCGCCATCCGCATTCACAGTGTAGCCGTCCGGAGTGGTGGTGTTTGCCAGCATGTAGCCCCTGCTGTCGAAGTAGTAGCACTCCGCCTTGCCGTCATTGTCGCCGTCGATCCACATCCATGTGTTGGCCGGGTAAGTCCCGCCGCCTCTCTCCCACCACCATCCGGTAGCGTTCTGTTTCCACTGGCCAGATGCCGCATGCGCAGTCAATGTGCCGCCGATCATCATCGCCCCCGCTAACACAAGCATGGTAGCCCTTTTCAAAAAACCCTGTTTTCTCATAGATCTTTCCTCCTGTTTTTGATATTTTATTTGTCTGACACAACGGCCTCCCTTCCTTTGTATCATCAAAAGAAGTATGGAAACGGGATGTGCCTGGAACATGCCAATTTTTATCCACATGATAAAATCTTTTGTTTGTTCGAGATTTCCCAACAATTTTCTTATCCGAAAAAGGAAAACCCCTGAACTATCTTAAATTGGATGAAAGGTTTGCTTCTGCTTTCCCTACCTTAATATTATACCGAAAATAGGCCGAAAAAACAATACATGTACCAAAATTCTTAAGGCTGGTTTACCAGGCAGGCGTCAATTACTTTGGCCCATAAACGAGGCGGGGCTTGCTAAATTGCCAGTGCCGCCGCACACTTTGTTGAAGTCTTGAACTTCATAGGATTTTTCATCCTCCTTTCTCATTTTGCTTTAAGTATGAAGGATGCCTGCGGATTTTCGATCATTATTTAGTATTCTGCGGATAAATATTTTTACATACGAAAAGAGGAGGCTCCTGAAAGTCTCCTCTTTTATCCTTATGGCTTTATTTTTATTGATCAGCTAATTAACAAGCATCGGGCTGTCTGGGTAAATGTAGTATTTCCCATCCTCTCCTTTGGTTAAAAGGATTTCAAAGCGGGCGCTCATGTTATTAATTTCAACCTCTCCCCATCCCATCCGGTAGCTCCCTTGCGGCAAGCCGAAAGCGATGTCAGAATCGCCGGTAGAACCCATGGGCTGCCTCCCTGCAGCCAGGCTGACATATCCCGTATTATCGTAGAACGCATTCAGCTCCATCCCTTGCTCCGGGAAGTTGCCGAAAAATGCGCTAACCGGGCCTTTGTAGCCAGCAACTAAATTTTTTGATGTAACAGTGCCAAAAGTAATCGTTTTTCCATTCCGCTGGATGGCGCAAGCGGGGCCATACATATCCTGGCCTGGGTAACCAGGCGCAGCCTGCACCCGATCAAGGAACAGGTAATTCAAACTGTTCACTTCCCGCATCGCCCTGATCAGATCCCCGTCAAAGGTCATCTTCGCCCAGCTATTGCCGTCCGTCACCGCCCCATTGGTGGAGGCAGCGTCTGCCACATTCACTGCGCCCACATCATGCAGGTCGCTGTTGGTACCCACAGTCTGCACCACGCCATTCTCCGTCCACGCGCCATCCGCATTCACAGTGTAGCCGTCCGGAGTGGT
>CAJTGF010000003.1:0-16776 GCA_910575585.1 Clostridiaceae bacterium | reverse complement strand
TTCCTCCTGTTTTTGATATTTTATTTGTCTGACACAACAGCCTCCCTTCCTTTGTATCATCAAAAGAAGTATGGAAACATGCCAATTTTTAAAATTTTTATCCACATGATAAAATCTTTTGTTTGTTCGAGATTTCCCAACAATTTTCTTATCCGAAAAAGGAAAACCCCTGAACTATCTTAAATTGGATGAAAGGTTTGCTTCTGCTTTCCCTACCTTAATATTATACCGAAAATAGGCCGAAAAAACAATACATGTACCAAAATTCTTAAGGCTGGTTACCAGGCAGGCGTCAATTACTTTGGCCCATAAACGAGGCGGGGCTTGCTAAATTGCCGATTTTATCATAAGGCCAAGTAAACCGGAAGCTGTCACACCTCCGCTTTTGTCTGCCTCCGGATCTTTATCCGCGGGGAAAACGCTGCCACTGCTCTTTATTCCCGTTTCCCCACCAGGCTTCTGCCCCTGTATCCCAGAAGAAATCAAATTTGGGTCCAGAACCGCAATAAAGCCATGGTTCTGGATGTTCAGATAATCGGTAAATTTATCTTCGGAAAGATGGATGCCCATTGTTCCCGGCGTGATGGCTTCACAGAAATATTCTGTTTTATCTTCCGTGTTTTCTATGGCCGCAACGAAAAAGAAGGGGATGCGGGCTGCATTCAGCTCACAGAAGAATGACTTCCCGCCGTTCGTTTTAAAGATTTCCTTCATCTGTTCTTTCATATTATAAATATCGCTCATTTTCTACTCCTTTACCGCTATGTATTTTTTCGGGAATCTGTATAAGCTCCCCCAGATCAAGCATGCCGACCATCACCAGCGCATCCCTGAGATATAGCTCCGGCGACTTATATCTCCGCTCCATGACATGGTACAGCTTTGCCTTCTTTAAGAATGGGACGGTCTGCCGGGATGACATAAGCCGGGCGCAGTCCCTGGCTGTATGGCAGCCGCCGATGGTCTGGAGGGCATACATCAGGCAGATCCGCGCGTTCTGTTCTGCGCCATATCCCCCTGAAAAGAAGCAGCGTGGGACTTCCTTCCTGTGCCCCTTAAGCACGGACTGGTAGATGGCCGTCACAAATAGTTCTTTCGGGTACTTTTTAAAATATTCTTGATACATCAGGAAATAGAGATAAATCTTCTTTTCCGGCGGCGAGATCTCTGGCGGAACTGCCATGTCTTCCACAAGGTTGTCCAATTTCATGATCCGCAGGACTGCCCTGGAGAGTCTTTGTATCGTTTCTTCCGGCCCCCAGCGCAGATAATACTCGCACGCATATCGGCACAGAAAGCCGATATCACTGTTAGACAGCCTGCTCCTGCTGACTTCGTGCAGGATTGAACTGCTTTTGCCGATGTATACGGTATCGTACAGATAACACAAGTCTCCCTTGTCCATAAAATCCTGCAGGGGTATCCCGGTGGACCCTTTGGAGCCAGTCGGTAAGGGATTCGCCTGACATTTCGACCGTTTCCCGGCTGGCTCCCTAAGAGTCCGGCCGTACATGCTCCTGCTTCCTCCTTCTGACTTTTTAATGCTAATTGCCGTACAGCCTCTTTAACCTAAACACAAAGCCGGCCTGAACGGCTGTTCTCTTTCGTCCGAAAGCGTTCCGGATACAGCTCTCTGATATCCTCATGGTTTTTGAGGAGATTTTTCAGATTAAGGATTTTCTCCGTGATCTCCGCTGGGCTGCGGTGGTATTTCTCTGCCAGCTGGGCGGTATTTGCCATGCCCATGCTGGTTTCAACAAAACACTGGACAATGTCCTCGTCCGGCTCAATCTCCCGGGCAAGCTGAAGGATCTGGTTAAAACATATCTCACTGGCAGCTATCTCCTCCGGCCTGCAGGTACTGGCCAGTTTATCCCAGAGCCATGCGTTATCCGGATCATCGATGCTTGTCATGATGTTCCCTGCCTTCACCTGCGCAAGCACATTCATGACACGGTTAAACGGATCTCCAATACTGTATACGTAATCATGCAGGGAGGGCGTCCTGTCATATTTCGCGAACTCCCTGTCCACCTCCCTGATTTTTCTCTTAAGTGCTGCGATATAGGATTTGGTATCGTGCTTCATGCTGTTCACTACGGCAGTCATCTCATGTAGAATGGCAGTAAAAAAGTAGGTAGTCGGCATGGATTTTTCCGGGTCATATTTGGGTAGGGACTGTATGATTCCCAGCCTTCCAGCCTGCATCAGATCTTCAAAAAAGATTTGATCCTTTGCGGTATAAGTACCAAATTTCCGGTTGATCATGTTAATCACGAAAAATTCCAGATCCCTGCATGCGCCCTCCTGGGCTGCTTTTTTCGTCATGTCGTTATTACTGTTAGCATCCGCTACATACTTTCTGAATTTTTCACGGATCTGCCGGGAATCCTGATGTTCCAAAAGCATGCCGGCCTCGTTCAAGAAAAACATCTTGTCCTTCTGCTTCTGCCCCGTCCTTTTTTCCTCATAGTTCCAACTGCGTTCATCCCCTGCTCTTTGCATCATCTCATCCTCCTCATGGGGGCAGCTCCTGCCACATTTAAGTTTTGCAGCCAGTTTTTGCTGCCCGTTATAGATCCCTATCTGTGGGATTTCCAGGCCAGACATTTCCCGTCTCATTTTTACGTTACCCAGGTGGCTGGTTTGCTGACAATCCCCAGGTGGTTCCAGCAGGTTACCTGCCTCCGCTTTGTGTTCCCTTACCGCACGTTTGGCGTACTGTGCCTGCTGGACAAACCACCTGGGAGCAGCGCTTTTCAAAAAAGAGGGAAAAGCCTGTCCCGGCACTTATTTCCACGTTGCCAGAGGGCTATGACAACCTGAAAAACATAAAATTTTTATAAATTTTCCATTAACCTGCGCAGTTTGTCCAAAATTCGCTTTTTCCGCTTATTGATTGCGTTTTGTGAATATCCCAGTTCCTTTGCCAAATCACGTTCCGTGCGCTCATGGAAATAGATCTCCTGAATCAGATACTGCTCATCAGCGGAAAGAAAGGACAACACTTTATGTAATTGTTCCGCTTCCATGCGCCCAAGCATCTGTTCTTCCACACCGGGTGCTTTTTCTTCAAACTGTACCCCGATATCCAACAGCCGTTCATACGAATCTTCCCGGCTTGGTATCACAGTCACCTTATTGTTCTCTGAATCGACAATGAACTTCTCTGTCTTCAGGTCATATTCCTGATACCGCATTTTTCTCTCTGTTACTTTCAGTACATCAAGCACTTCTTTGTTTGTGTTCGGATAAATTTTTTTAAAATCCGGAATCTTATATGGATATGCCACTATTTTCCCTCCCTCTTTATTTTCGAATCCGCGAATAAAGAGAGAACCGGGGTGGCCCACGGCAATGTACTTGTGTAGGTTTTTGTCGAAATTTGTCACATAAAAAAACGTTAGGAAACCTGTCTTCTTTCCCAACGCTATCGCATACACTTTTTAAGATGTGAGATTTATTCTGGTTCAGCCTTTCTCTGATATCCGGTCTTTTAACCATTCCATATGTAAGTTCCATTTTTATCAAAAGTACTTTTTATTGGGGACAGTTAATCAAACAACAGCCTGTTTCAAATATTCCTTTGTTTTTTTATATAAACACCTGCCCTTTCTATTTTTCTACCCAGCTCTTCATTTTTCCCAATCGCATAAATCGACATACTTCCGCAGCTAAATCCATAGGGCTCTTCCCTCAGTTTTTAACGGCATTGCCAGCCATCAGGCGGTGCTTGCCCATTTCTAAGGCTTTTACCACCACCTTACTTCTTAGCATTAAGGGTTTTGGGAAACAGTCTAAATTGGGACATCTGAAAAAATCTCCAAAAATCAAACTGTTAGTTTAAGCTATATAACTTATGGTTATTTCATTTTATTCGGTAATATCTGTATACTTTAAGGGTATATAACTAAAAGTATTATATATTAAACTAATTTGGAGCAGCGTGATGGATAGAAAAGCATTTGGCAAACAATTACAACGATACCGCGAACAAGCCGGTTACAGTCAGGAGGCACTGGCGGAAAAAATCGGGTGCAGCAGCATTTTCATTTCCAATATTGAGTGTGGTAAAAAATCTCCCAGCCTGGACACGCTGATTAATCTGGCAAATACTCTTGACATCTCGGTAGACATTCTTTTGGGTAAAGAACTAAAAAACTACACCTCAGAAAAATTGAAAATCATGGAAGGCCAGCTAAATAAACTTCCGTCTTTGGAGCGGCAGAAGGTATTGGATATCATAGATTCTGTAATCGTTGTTGAACTAAATTATCACAACAAAAAGGGGTGATAGATAAATGTTGATTCTGGTCTTTGATACATCAGAAGATAGGGATAAGTTCGTTACCATATATGAAACATACAGAAATACAATTTATTACACATTATGTCGTTACAACTTGGATGAATACACAAAAGAGGATCTATCACAGGATATCTACATAATCCTTGCTAAACATTTGGATAAAA
The DNA here is from genome assembly GCA_910575585.1 of Clostridiaceae bacterium. Classification (GTDB taxonomy): domain Bacteria; phylum Bacillota; class Clostridia; order Lachnospirales; family Lachnospiraceae; genus UBA3402. The sequence continues at coordinate 12,303 of CAJTGF010000003.1, read as the reverse complement.
TTGACTTAAATGACCACACAAGAACAATGAACTATATCATTACGATTGCCCGCAACTACTGTTCAAATTATTTGCGTAGTAAAATGAGACATCCGGAAGATCTTCTGGATGAAATTCCAGAAACACAGACAAATTTAGATGAGATATTGGATTCTCTCATTGTCAAAGAACAGATACACCATTTAGCAGAGGAAATCAATAAACTGGAGGACATTTACAAATCCGTATTGGAGCTGAAATACATCACTGGATTTTCAAATGATGAAATCGCATCATTTTTAAAAATCAAGAAAAAGACCGTGGAAATGCGGCTTTATCGTGCTAATCAACTCCTGCGGAAAAAATTAAAGGAGTAAGGAAATGTATAAAGACCTTGAAGATGAATTGTGGGAATCTCTGTTAAAAGCTGCTGTTATTGAAAATAGCCAGAATGAGATAAAGGATTATCCGTCAGAACAAGAAATAAACCGTATCGTTCTTCCTGAACATTATGAGTCGAGAATGCGCAGGATTCTAAGGCGTTACCGTTATCGTAAATATGCAAAGCTGTCTTTACGGTATGGGAAGAAGATAGCCTCTGTCATCCTTCTGATCATGGGGATCAGCTTTACCCTGTTGCTGTCATTTGACGAAGTGCGTGCGGCTTGCGAGGCTGTCATTATAGAAATATATGATCGATATATCCGCTATTCCTATACCTCTGACCTCTCCCTGGAAGACGCTCCTATTAGTCTTGGATATGTTCCAGAAGGATATTTTATTGCGGAGTCTTCGTTCAATGGGATAGATAATTATGTTAGTTATCAGAATTCTTATGGTGATTATATTAAATTGAACTACAAAACAACAAAGAATGCATTTTTCATTGATAATGAGCATTATCTCGTTTATGAGGTAAACATTGGTAATGATAAAGGTACATTTTTTGAATCACTGGATGATCGTTTTCTAAATATCCTCATATGGAGTGCAGAAAATGACTATTTTCAACTTAAATCAGCATTGGAAATGGAAGAAATGATAAAAACTGCAGAAAATATAAAATAACCTGTAGAAAAAGTCTTTATATTGGTGTTAATAAGGATGCATAAAAAAATAGAAAGGAGCTTTCTTATGAAACTCAAAAAAATTATCTCTTTAGGCCTTGCCACTATGCTGCTTGCGACACCGACATGCACGACCTGGGCACATGAATACGAAGCCCCCACTATGGATAACTCGGTATCCTTGGTTTCTCCGCGATTTGCTTATATCATGGATGGAGCTATCCTCGTTAATCCCGGCAGCAGTGGTGTCGATTACAGTGTCCGTGTTTCAGGAATCGATGAAGTCACCTCTATATCCGGTAAAATGACCATATATAAAGATGGCACCTCAATTTACACGAGAAATCTTTCAACTAGCAAAAGTGAGCTGAGAGTAACCGGCACGATTCCCACAAAAGGACCTGGCACTTATAAGATCACATTTTCCGGAACTGTTAAGACTGCATCGGGATCAGAAACCATTGACATGGATATGGAAGATTCCTATTGATCCACTTAGCGCAGACAAGCCGGAATCAGCCATTTGCTATTTTGTGCATGATTTCGTTGTTTAACGTGTAAACAAAAGCCGGGAAGCCCCAAACTATGGGCTTTCCGGCTTTTCCTTCACTCTCCTGAAAAGAATCCGCCTGCACTGGTGAAAAGATAGGCCGCACCACCTATATCGTGCGGATTCATTTCAGCGAGACCAGCACGGAGACCATGAGCGACACGATCAAGCGTATGCTGAAAACAAGCAGTAGGATCACCGCTGCCCCGCCTGCGCTCAGCAAAAAGAGTCTGTCATCCAAAGTCCTCAATGCCTCCCTTACGTTAGTCCTATGCCGCCGTTTCCCCGGTGTCGGCCTCTGGTTCTGTTTCGCCTTCTGCTTCAGGCTCTTTGGAACTTTCCTCTGTCTCGGGAGTTACGCCACTGTCCAGTGACACGGACTCTTCGCTGTCCACCCATACCCTTCCAAGATCCGTGCCCTGGATCTGGAACTGGTAATCGCCGTTTATCAGACTTGGCAGCTTGAACACGATCTTGCCGTATTCGTCCAGCATCAGGTTGCCAGGCGTCTTTTCCCTGGAATATTCTGTGCCGTCCGGTGTCCGGATGACGACGTTTGCTGCATGGTCTGTGTTCTGCCAAGTGATCGTAATGTCGTTCGCCACGTGGGACTCGTCATAATGGATCGTGATCTGCCCGCTGCTGCCAGACTGGATGAAGGACTTGGCGTTGCCGCTGGCGATATCCGTGCTGACCATGCGGTATAGGTTCTCGAAATTATAGAACCGCAGCTGCCAGGTACCCGCAACCGCACCTTCCACTGTGCTTGTCATATGCGTCCATTCCTCGTCATCGCTGTTTCTGCCCGTAGCCAGTTCCGTAGCTGTGCCTGTCGGCGAAACTAAGATAACACGCGGGAAAGTCCCAGTCTGCTTTGCGGCAGTCTCCGCTTCCTTGCTCTGGAACTTATAAGCGATGTTGAACGTGATGCCGGACTGGGTGACATCCGTGTTGAAATCCATGACATCCGGTGTATCATCAAGGGAAGATACACCACCCTGGATCTCAGTGTTCTGGTTGATGGCCCCGGTCTTCTCCAGGTACTCGTAGTACGTCATCACGTTCCCATTGCTATCCTCGTAGTAATAGGGGTCATCCATCTTGATGTCGTTCGTGTCGGTCCCGCGCTCCACGTTGTAATACTTGACCAGGCCGGCATTATTGATGTAGTAATAACCTGACTTTAAGTAATCTGGGATGTCGATGATCGCATAGCCGTCCGGGGAGTTGCTGTATAAGTCCGTGGTATACAGCTCAAAGGATGTAAATGCCCGCATATCCGCAGTTGCGGAAGCGGAAATCAGCGTCGTTCCCACATAAAGGTCACAGTTGGCAACGGCATCCTTGGTCAGTCCGGCTACGATGCCGCCGGTCCGCAGGTTGTCCCCGGTCAGGGACGCCCCATTGATCTTATCCAGCACGAAGCCGTTATCCAGGGTCATTCCTTCCGAGAGCGCCCCGGAGAGCGCCGCCGTGATGCTTGATGTACTGTCATTCCCGGATTTCCCGCTTTCGAACTGGATCTTCCCCGCAGAGGACGGACTTAACCCGTAAAGGCCAATGGAATACCCCTGGTCATTGAACCTCTCCCAGGTAAAGGACGGCACGTTGCCGGACGCCTTGAACACCAGCTGGTCGTTTTTGTAGAGGGTCGGGATCGCATTATCCTTGTAGACATAATCCACGATGCGGTTCGCATCCTTTTTGATGACCCCGCTTGGAGCCATCGTAGTCGTTTCCGCTGGCCTGGATGGGTCAAAATTCATCCCTTCCACCGGCAGCTCATAAAAATCCCCGCCGTTTTTCACATAATAACATCCGGATTTCAGGTCATTGACTGTTACGGCAGTCAGTGACTGCTCTACAGGGCCTGCAGGCTCCGGCTCCTTCTTTTTGCAGCCGGAAGCCGCAACGGCTACTGTGGCAACGGCGGCTGCGAGGAAAAGATAACTCCTTTTCATAAAAAATCCTCCTTTTCTGCTTTTTTGCTGTTTCTATTTTTAATGTCTCCCGGGCTCTGCCGGGAAAACGAACGGCTTGACAGCCTATGTGTCATGCACCAGCGCTCCTTCTTGCCCCGCCTCTGGTACCAGACCTGCTCCCGGAGTTCCCGGATCCGCTGGCACTGTTGGGCCTTCCGGGATTTTCCTGGTCTGTCTTTGGGAATTTTATCTTTGTTGCATACTGGGACCCTTTCGGCTCCAGCACGATAGACGCGTCATAGTCCTTCCCGGTCTTTTGGGAATGGACGATGTTTTTGATCACGCAGGTTCTTCCCTTTTTCAGAAGCGCGTCCAGGTGCTTCTCCGTAAACTTCCCGTCAGCCTTATTGACGTTGAAATTACAGTCCGTCTTATATCCTTCGCAGTGATAACTCCACTTGCTGTCCAGGATAGGCTTTCCGCAGTATGGGCATTGGCGGCCGGCCATAATCTTCCCCGGTGCTGCCTTCCTTGACAGGTCAGGCATCTTATCCACTTCGGCGATCATGTCATACACATACCCGAAGCAGAGTTTTTCCCCTTCCGTGAGTGTCATGACCCCGGTCTTCACGGCCTGGAAGTAACTCTCCCACTCCGCCGCCTGCTCCGGGCGTATGATGCTTAAGTTGGACAGGGCCTTAATGTAATCCCTGCCGCTGTCCGTGATATACAGGAGGTTGTTCTTCCCCCTGGACTCGATATACCCGGACGTGATCAGGTCGTTGATGATCGCACCCCTGGTAGCGGGTGTACCGATACCCTTGGCCTGGACGAACACCTTTTTTAAGGTTTTGTTCGAAATGAACTTGGAGATCCCTTCCATGGCGGAAACCAGGGTTGCCAGCGTAAGCCGCTTGGGCGGAGAAGCCTTCTTCTCATGGGCAGTGAATGATGTCACTGTCAGGATGTCACCCTTTCTGATCCCCTGAGGGATCGTCTTCTCCGCTGTGTTTTTCTTGGGGATCAGCGTCGTCCATCCGGGTTCCGTCACGGTGCTCCCTGTGGAGTGGAACGAGATGCCATCCGCTTCGGCGTCCAGCGTGGTCTTTTCCTCCTCCAGTTCCTTAAAGAACTGTACAACCAGCCTCCTGCAGATCAGGGAATAGATCTCCTTTTCCATGGGCGGGAGGCTGCCCAAATCAAACATTACGGCAGTTGGCAGGAGTGCGTCATGGGACGCCTTCTTCACTTCCTCGTCGTTGACGAAGCGCTTGTTGTTTAACGCCCGTTCCAGGTCCACTTTCTGGAATCCCTGGATGAACGGTACCAGTTCAGGCACCTTCTCCACTGCTTTTACGAGTGCAGGTAGTTCCTTTGCTTTCTGCGTGGAGATATATTCGCCATCGGTACGGGGATAGGACACATACCCTTTCTCATAAAGGGCCTGCACCAGGTCCAGGACTTCCTGTGGGGACAGGTTGAACTTGCTTCCTGCGTCCACCTGCAGGGTGGAAAGTTTGTAAAGCTGCGGAGGCGCTGTCTTCACTTTCTTCCTCTCAAGAGATGTCACCTTTACCTGGGTCTTCCCGGCTAAGTTGTCCGCGATATACTGTTCCGCGTCCGTCTGTTTCTCAAAAGATACCGGTTTTCCTCCTTCCATCATGACGCCCGGGAACCCGTCCTGGTAAACAGCATGGACTAGATAATCGGAGTGCGGGACAAAAAGGTCGCAGGCGTTACTGTTCTCACACACGATGTTCATGACTTCCGCCTTGACACGCCCGACTTTGAACAGATTCCCGGCTTTCCTGGTCACGGCGATCGTTCCGTTCATGCCCAGCAACCAATCGAAGCGGCTCCTTAAAAGGAAGGCGTCTGTCATATGCAGGTCGCGGGGTTCTTTGTAAAAGTCCGTCATGGACGACAGGGATTTCAGGATCTCCTTTTCGGTCAGGGACTCCTCGTAAAACCGGAGTGTCCTATACTTTTTCAGTTTCAGTTTCTGGCACAGCAGGTAGTAGATGCCATTGCCTTCCGTGTCGGCATCCGTGCCGACGATGATGCCGTCATACTGTTTGTCCTTTAATGCGGCTTTCACCCCACCTATTTTCTTTTTCTTGAAATCATTATTGATCTCCGTTACTTCAAAGGCAGACGGCATCAGGGGCAGGTTCATCTCATGCCATTTTTGGCCTTGCCAGTCCGGGTATTCCCTGGGCTCCAGATACCGACATACATGGCCGGTCAGGGCGACGAAATCGATCTCTCCGATGGAATTTGCGATCTGTGCCCGGTACTTCTTATAGACGGCTTCTACCTTTTTCATCACATCTGCTTTCTCAGCGATAAATAAGTATCTCAATGCAGCAGTCACCTCACAAATGATTTTTTTAAATGTATCATTTCGAAGTATGGCTCATATTGCCCTGGCCTGGTTTCTGCGGATAAGTGTTTTTTCGTCCATATTTTTTTCTATTTTACGCAGACAAGCATTTTCTTACCGCCTCCGGGCATCGCTGGCAAACCTTGGGATGAAGACCTTTTTGTAAAAAATGGCGGCAAAGGCGAAGAAACATGCCAGAAAAATGTTATCTGCAAGAAAATCCGTGAACATTTTCAGGACGTTGTTCGCTGCAAACCTGACCGTGTATTCCGTATTCTCATAGATATGGAGCGTATCACCCGGCACGGATAACGGCACCTTCCCGCTGTCCTTTACGGAAACGACAGCGTAATCCCCTTTTTCCACTTCCAGAATCTGTCCGGCAGACCGGACGGTCAGCATGACCCTGTCCCCCGTATCCACCTCTTTAAGTCCGATGGATACAGGGTATGTGAGTTCCGTAAAGAAGGCGGAGGAAACGGCCTCCGTAATGGCAAAGCTCACGTTCGCATGCCGGCTGTCTTCCGGCGCAGTGTAAGATGGCTTTTCCTCCTCTTCCATCCCTTGGTCCATGATGTTTCCTCCGATATCTTCTCCTTCCCCGTCCTCTTCCTGGCTTGCCGTTGGCGCTATGTTACCGCCTCTTTCCGTCATCAGGCGTTCTGCGGAAATATGCTCCTTCTGGTCGGATTTCGGGGTCTCATCTGCGCCGCTCCCGTCCCTGTTTTCTGTTTCCTGCCCTTCCTCTTCCGTATCCGGGTTATCGCTTCCATCCCCGTCTGGTTCCTCTGTGGTTCCTTGGATCTCTCCCGTTTCCTCCTGGCCTTCCAGGGTACCGCCGGCATTGCTGTCCCCGTCCATCCCCAGGGGTTCTGCGGCCTCCGTATTTCCAGCCGCCTCCATACTGCTTTCTGATGCCTGGGTCTGCCCTCCAGGCGCTGCCGATGCACTGACTGGGGCAAGTGATATGGCGAGCGTGCAGGTGAGCACGGCCATCCTTACTGTTCGTTTCTTCATTATTCTGCTTCGCAGGCCTGGACGCCCGCTTCCTCCTTTTTAAGATATTCAAGTAATAGGTAAAACGGGCATTCCTTCCCTTTCCGCTTATCCCTCAGCATGTCCGCGACCGCCATGACTGACGCACGGTTGTCCTGTGTGAGCAGGCCGGAATGCTCGCAGGTGATGCGGCATATCCGGCTGGACACCGCGTCATCCGCAGAACCGGCACTCGCCACTGCGTACAGACACAGGCTGCCAAAAGCCTCCCGGTCATCCCCGTCCAGGGGGACCCTGTCATCCGGTGTCCGTTTCTCGTTTTTTCTGTGGAATACACCGCACTGCTGCAGGACATCGCTTCTTTCGTTCGCAAGCCCGTAGATCATCGCGTATTTGATGATCCTCTCAAAATCCTGGTATTTTATATCATCCATTATCTCCTAACACCGCAGGCTTCCGCCTGCTATATGGTTACTCCCTCCTTTCCTGGATATTCCGGCATACATCCGGCATTCAGCCTTGTAGTCCGGTACTATTAGTAGTATGGAGGATTTCGCCGTTTTCCAGAAGAAAACAGCCGCATCCAGGCTGCCGCCCACAGCTGGCATACCTTTTTTGTACAAAAAAGGAAGGCTCCATTGAGGAACCTTCCCGGTGCCGGCGTATCCTGCCACCGGCTGCTATCATTTATCCCTGTCCTTGCCGAATCCATGGTAGGCGTTCTGGATCACATGCCCGCCATGCATGTCGTACCCTTCAGAGAGCGTTTTCTGCATTTCCTTCTCACGCTCCTGCTGGTAGGCTTCCTTTTCTTCACGCTTCTTCTTCGCATTCTGCTCCGCTGCCTGTTTTGCCGTCATTTCGGCGCGTACCTGGTCGGATACGGCTTTTTCATCAAACTCCGGATCCTCGAAGAACCAGACGCTGTCCGGCGGGAACAGAAGCTGCAGCTCATTGCACTCCGTGTACATGGGGTCGTGCGGCTGAATGTTGTGGAAGATCGGGTTGACCGCCGCGATCATCGCTCCTGCGATGCTCATGGGCCTGATGGTCACCCTGAGGCATGGTATCCCGGCGCTTTCCTGTCCGGAATGGATAAATTCCGTCATATGCTGCGAATAATCTTCTACGATCATCCGCATACGGTTAAAGGCGCTGGACGTGTTATATTTGTAAGTGATACGGATCGTGGTGTATCCACCGATATCGGCAAGGGACACTAACGGGTCCCTGGTCGTCAGTTCGCTGATCTGCTTGACCGTTTCTCCGGTTGCTTCATCCATGTCCTCCAGGGATATCTGGACCATGGTGAGGTTGTCGCCGTGCTCGTCCTTGTCCCAAAGGGCACGGATGATATCCATAATTTCCATTTTAATCATTCTCCTTTCCTGTTTGTTAGAAGTATGTCTGATCCTGCTTGCTTTTTCGTCGCTTTCCGGCTGATTGCGGGAATTTTCCTGTGTTGCGGGCCGCTTACTCGATCTCAACGCCCAGTTCCTGGCTTTCCGTGCTGGATTCATGTTCTTCCCCGCGGGAAGGCTCTGCCCGGCCGTCGCCCATCTCCTGGGCGGATAACGCTTCCTCCATGGATGTTCTGCCGGTTTCCTCCATGGCCCTGTTTAGATCCTCCAACTTAAAGTCCCCACCGATGTCATTCTTACATCCCGGCAGGATCTCCTCGAAGACCCGGATGGACGATTCGCGTTTCTCCGCAACGCTGCTTACGTGTGCCTGGTATGCTTCCATGACGGTCTCTTTTTGCTTCAAGGATACGGTATCATACTGTTCCTTCGCTTCCTTACAGGCTTCCCTTAATGCTTCTGCCTTCTGCTCCAGGGCATCAGACTTCAGCTTCTGCCCCTGTAAAACCCGGTCTGCGGTATCCACTGCCGCATGGGCCATATTCCGGTCTTTGTTAGCCTGCTGCTGTTTTTTAAAAGCAGCCTTCTTCTCCGCTTCCAGTTCTGTCCTTCTATGCTCCTGCGCTGCCATCTCTTCAGCGCCCAGGTATGTGCCGGACATCCGTTTGTCTATCTGGTAGCACTCCTTCTGGATATCTTTGTATTTCTTTGTTGCTGCATCCGCTTGGTCAGACGCTTGGTTGTATTTTTCCTGCAGCTGTTGTCTTTCCGCTTTCTTTTCGTCGTATGTGCGCCTGGCGGATCCCAGTGCGCATTCTGTGTCCTGTAACTCCTGTGCCTTTGACTCATATACTTCCCTGGCTGCTTCTGTCTGCTGGGGTGCGGCCTCCATGGCGATGGTGAACGCCCTCCCCTCTCCCGCAACCGGGCTGATCTGGATTGTCTGGTCTTGGTTTACCGATATCGAATAAGGGATATTGTCGATCTTAAAGCCTCCGCGGCCCTGCGCCGCAGCGTCGCGTATTGTCTTTTCAAACTCGTTCCTGCTTGCGAGGTTATAGGATTCCGATCCCCGGTTATAGTCTTCACGGAAATTATTCGCCAGATCGGAAATGATATAGGCCCCGAGCGTTTCAGATACGTCTATCTTCCTGCCGCTGATCTTGCCGTCTTCCGACTGCTTGGTCGGTATGAGCGCTTCTGCGGAAGTGATGTTTAAGTGTCCATCGATCTCGATCTGTATCCTGGCACATCCCATGAACATAGGGTATCCCCCGAACTGTTCCTGTTCGTGGTTGATACAGATTTTAAGTTTCCCGTCTTCCCTGGAGACCGATATCTGTACGGGATCCTCGTGGTTGATCTCCGTCAGCTTCTCCTGGAGCTGCGCTGCGTAATTGGCTAAGTAAGTTTCCTTGGCTTCCCTGGCATTGGTGTATCTGTCCTCCAGGTCATTGGTGATGATCTTATGAAGGGAATTGATCTTCCCCCTCATTTCTTCTGGTTCTTTCTGTTGTTCCGTGCCCTTTTCGGCTTTCCCCTGACTTTGGGTGTACGCATCCCCGGATCTCTCCGAAGCCGGCTTCTCCTGGCTTCCAGGATGTTCCGTCTTGTCCGCGCGTTTCTCCTCTGACTGCCTGGCGGCTTCTTTTGGTGCCTGGCCTGGGTGTTCCTGTCCTTGTGTGTCCCTGCCTTGCCTGGCGGCTTCCTGCTTTTCTGTCTGCTGGACTGCGTACATATAGGCGTCCCGTCCAAGTACCCGCCTTGCGAACCCGTGGAAGATCAGGTCCCTCCAGTTCCTTCCCTGTTGTTGCTCCTGTTCTTTATCTTTCGTCTCTCTATCTACAGATGGTTTGTCCTTGCCGGATAAATCCATGGCAGACCTTGATAAATCAGACTTGTTAACTCTGGGCAGCGTCGGGATATGCCCCCGCCCAATCACGCGTTCCACCATATGCTTGATCCGGTGGAAGATCCGCAGCGCCAGGCGCCGCATCCAGGAAAACAGGCCCTTCGACTGTTCATCCTTGCCTTTGTGTGGGGCATCTTTATGGAAAGGCTGTCCGTCCCGGCCTTGCTTCTGCCTGGGGTCCTTGTCCCCTGCTCCTAGCTGGCCCTGCCCCGGCTGCTGGGGAGCGTTTTCCTTCGCCTTTCCCTGCGGTTCCTGCGTGGGTTCTTCCTGGGCCTGGGCCTCCTGCCCTATGCTGTCGGTGCGGGAGGCTTCTTCCTGCTCATCTTCTTTATCTATAGCTTCGGCATCCGCTCCTGTGGGAACATCCGTCTCCTGGACTGCTTCGTGCTCTTGGAGCTCTTGGGCTTCTTCCTGAGCCATCCCCGTTTCTGCCTTATCCCTAGCATCGTTTTCTGCCTCCCGCCCGTCAGGTTCCCGGCCTCCCACATCTGGGCCCATGATACTGTCAGCAGGCTCGATATCTTTACCTCCGGCATCCTCTGGTGCGGTCTCCATGTCCTCCATAGCAGGCCCTGCAGCTTCCTCCATACGGCCTGCGGCATATTCCATGCTCTGGGCGGGTCCCTCTGTATCCATGACAGGATCGGCCTGTTCCTGCGGCCTGCCTGTTTCTATGGCCTCAGCATCCCTGTCAGCCTCTGTCGGCTCCTCCATACGCCCGCTGGCGCTGCCAGATAGCTTTTTTGTTTCATCCGACTCCCTGGTGGGGTCTGCGGGTTTCTCCTTCCCGCCTTTCACGGCCGCCTGGTTTTCGACTGCCGCTTTCCTAGCCTCCTCCTGCTCCTGTAACATCTGCATGACCTGGCTGGTTCGTTCCCGTCGCCTGGCTCTTTGTTCTTCCCGGCTCTCGGCTCCCTTCTGCTTTTCATCTCCGTTCATAACAGTCTCCTTTCTATAATTAAACATCATTTTCGTTTTCTTTGTATAGTATGGAAACGGGTCGGCCCGTTTCGCCACAAAAAAAGCTGCCTGCGAAAGACAGCTTTTTGTTTTGATCCGGGCGGCGCTTTTTATAAGAATCTGGCAAGAAAACAGCGTGGCTTTAGACGCGCTGATGAATCGCCATATGACGGAACCTACAACAGAACGTATCCTGTCATACGTATACCAGCCCCGCATTTTTCTGGACAACTCCACATTTCTTAACCGGGAAATTCCTGTTTTCCTGGCCATATGCGCGGTAATATTGCCCGCCCGTCAGCTGGCCAGTCAGCACATAGGGTTTTCCCTGGAAAACAAATACTGCCCCGGGCCTGTCCCTATCCATATCGTTGTAATACCTCGTGCTTTTCTTCACTGACAATCTGGAGCGCATCCGCTCCGCTTCCTGGCGTCCATGGATGTTTTCCATTGCCTGGAACCAGTCTTCCAGGGCATCCGTTTTCTGCTCCTCGCGCTTTCTGCGGTTTTTGGCTACCGTAACGCCGTCCAGTCCATATGCCCGTTCCGTCTGGTGGTGGATCTTCGCCCGGCTGTGCCGCCTGAACTGCCGGATCTCATAGCTTTCCTTTGGCACATCCAGTACCCTGACGGTTTCCATAGCGCTGCAGGCAATGCAGTAGGCATCGATATCATGATCCTTATCGATATTATGGTTATCCCGGAACTGCCTCGTGTTCCAGCCCATGGTCACAAAGAACCCCTGTGCGCCAAACATCTGCTCCAGTTTCTGGGCAAGGTACGGGATGATCTGGTTGAGTACCGATAATGCATGGTATTTCTTATTGATGCCAGCCTTGCGTTTCGCGAGTTTTTCTGCGGCCCCTGCGTCCTTATGTACCAAGTCATGACATTGGCTGCATAAACCAGCCATGTTCGCCAGGGTATCACTGCCGTTTTTGCTCTGCGGTATCAGGTGATGGTCATGCTCGATCAGGCGCTTCCCGCAGAGCAGGCATTTCCCGCCCTGCTGGTCTTCCAGCGCATGGCGGATGCCGGAATAGCCGTACAGCGAGCCATGCTGGTACTGCCACGGTGCCAGCTTCCCGCCAGCCTCCAGTTCCATGAACGCGAAACGGTTCAGTTCCAGGCAGACTTTCGTAACAAGCAGGATCTTCCGTGCCTTCCTTACGA